>NZ_FMZD01000001.1 GCF_900101525.1 Marinilactibacillus psychrotolerans
TAAGAATGGTTTGTTTTTACAAGCGCTAACTGAAACGATTCCTGCTTTTAAACAGGAAATTATCCCTGAATTCAAAGGGATAATCCGTACATTACTAAAGAAATATAAAACTAAAAAATCAATCGGTGTGATTGAAGGCGGTATTGGAAAGTACTGTGCGTCTTCTCACGCTCTGGGACAGTTGGCTAAAGCACTAAAATAAAGAGAGTTTAAGGCTGTTTACTGAGGGAGAAAGGCTCAAAGAGCCCATATCCCTCAGTAAACAGCGAAAAACAATAACAGGAAAAAGTGATTCTAGAGATTTCCTACAACAACTTGACACACACGAAAAATAATGCAAATACGCAATTTGGAATTATTTGATATACTTAAATGGAATATAAAATAGGAGGTATATATGACTAGCAAAAAAAGTTCAAGTAATAAAATTGAAGAAGGCTTTGGATTAGCTATCGCCTTTATTATAATTTCTTTAATTTTATTGCTAGACATTGTAAGTTATGATTCCCAAACCCTGAAGTTTGTAATTTCTGCTATTACTGGATCGATAGGCGTAGTTGGATTAGGAGGTCTTGAAATTAATAATTTTACTGGGAAAAGTTTTAATATTGATAATATTACCATTGGATTGTTTTTTGTTGCTCTTTATATATCAGCTTCAAACTTTTTTGATGGTGACATATACCAAACTCTAATCTTGATTTTACTTTTATTTGGTATATACGGATTAGCCACGGGTTGTATAAATTTATTAATGCATCTTGTAAACTCAGAAAATAGTATGAAAAGAAATGTTTATAACTTTACACTTTTTATCATTGAAATTATAGGTGGAATTTCAGCAATCGTCAGCATCGCTGAAATCTTTATTTAAATTTAATTAAAAAATCCCTCATCCAATTAATGGCGAGGGATTTTGAATATTAACTTATCTTTTCTAAAAATTCTAAATAATGTGTTGTCCCCTTTAAAAAATAGTTCAAAAAGAGCTCACTTAATAAGTGAACTCAAAAGATTCATTTTGAAAGAGACTCAAATTTTGAAATCAATTTTTTTTGATATTCTTTAATACCTATTACATTTGGCTTAATAATAAATTTAATCGTTTCGTCTCTTGTTATAATACTGACTCTTCTTATACTTCGACCCGTTACTTTTATGCTCCTAATTTTCTTTAAAGGAATCACTTCTACTGTTTTTTCATCCAACTTAATATCTAACTGAGATAAAGTTAGATTATATTTATCTAGTACTACTATATAATATTTAGGCAGTGGTAAAAAAAACTTTTTATCTTCTTCTACATAACCAGAAAAAGGTTGGAAATTTCCGTATTTGCTTTTTGCTTCCTCTAATGCAGATTTGGTAATCGCAATTTTCATTATATAAACTCCTTCTCTTACTCTCGTTTAGCTCAGATAAATTCTACATCAGCAATTTAAAAAAGTAGGAAATCCGTTTATCCTGACTTTTTTAGCTAATCTTTACTCTGAATAAAAGCGATCAATCCTTTATCAAACGAAGCTGTTCCCTTTTCCATAACAAATTCATTGCTGATCAACGCGATAGGGTACTCAAAACTTTCTTTATCTAAAGTATACTTGAAGCTATTGTCTAATGTTAAATTGCTTAAAGCAGTCAGTCCAATAAAAGAACAGTATTTTTTATCCTGTTCTTTATACAGTGTATAGCTTCCAGGTAAATAAAAACTCACTGTATTGGTTTGGTTAATAAATGATAACTTTGCTATGATTCCTTCAAATCTTGGTTGCAAAACAATCATTATAATACTCAATAGATGGTCCAGCCTTCCTCCTGACCATCCGTATAAAATAATTTGCTCGGCCTCAAATATCTCTGTAGCATATACTAAACTCAATTCTGCATCTGTGTCATCTTTTTCAGGCTCAAAACTGATTATTTTCTTGGAAACTTTTTCTATTATCTTTTTTTCATCTTCTGTTATAGAATCAAAGTCACCCAATGATAGATCGATAGAATAATTATTTTGAGCTAGCAATAATGCTCCTCTATCCACACCGATGTAGTGATCTTGCTCTTTCATCGGAGGCATCGAACGTTGACGATGATCCGGACTACCTAACATAATATGAACATTACTCATTTAATTCACCGCATGCTGCAATTTAGCAATCTGTTCTACAGGGTTTTCTGCTCCATAAATATATGATCCAGCAACAAAAACTTCAGCTCCTGCTTCTTTACAGATTTTTGCTGTTTCAGGTTCAATACCACCATCCACTTCAATCATATATTCGTAATGGTGTTTCTGAATTAATTGGTGCAACTCTCTAATTTTTGCAACCGTTTCGGTTAGAAAACTTTGTCCGCCAAAACCAGGATTGACTGTCATAACGAGCACTAAATCCACCATGTGTAAGACAGGTTTTATCATCTCAATTGATGTTCCAGGATTAATTACAATTCCTGCTTTAACTCCATTTTTACGAATAAGTTGTAGTGCCCCGTGAATGTGATTTGTACTTTCGAAATGAATAGAAATATAGTCCGCTCCTGCTTTAGCAAAATTCTCGATAAAATTTTCAGGATTTTCAATCATAAGATGACAATCAAGCGGTAATGATGTATGAGGTCTTATTGCATCTACGACATTATAGCCGAATGTTAAATTAGGAACGAAGTGACCATCCATAACATCTATATGGATCCAATCAGCCCCCCCTTGTTCCACTAGTGATACCTGTTCTTTGAGTATTGCAAAATCTGCACTTAATATTGACGGAGCTATTTTCATTAAGATTCTCCTTTTCTTCTATATTTTGGTTTCCTCTTTTTTATTTCTTCTAAAAATAACCGATAATTATCGTATCTGTATTCTGGTATCTCACCTTCTAATATTGCTTTTTTCACAGCACAACCTGGTTCGGTCAAATGAAGACAACCACTAAATTTACAATCTGATCTTAATCTCCACATCTCAGGGAAGTATTCTGACAGTGATTCCTGCTCTATTTCATCAAAGGCTAGCAAACTAAATCCAGGAGTATCCGCAATAAGGCTCTCTAATAAAGGAACCAGTTCAACATGACGAGTCGTATGCTTACCTCTACCTAACGATTGAGATGTTTCTCCAGTTTTCAGTTCCAATTCAGGATTTAATACATTCAATAACGTTGATTTACCAGCACCAGACTGTCCCATGAAGACAATCAGGTTATTTTTAAATTGTTCATTAAATAGAATTTCCAACTGTTTCTTTTTTTCTTTATCAGTTTTTTCTATTAGAACCATTTGATAACCAATCTTATTATAATCTTTTTGATATTTCTTGATTTTTATTGTTTCATCATGATCTAACAAGTCCATCTTAGTAATAAATATAATTGGTTTAATATGCTTGGACTCTAACATTATTAAGAACCTATCCAATAATTGGTTAGAAAATTTGGGATCCGCTGCAGACATAATAATGATGCCTATATCTACATTGGCAACTTGGGGTCTAGTGAGTTCATTTTTTCTTTCTAAAAGTTTTTGGATGACGCCTTCATCTTGATTTCCACTTTCAAATTCTACATAATCTCCTACTAGAGGCGTAATCTTTTGTTTTCGAAAAACACCTCTTGCTCTAGTCTGATAGATCGTATTCGATCTATCTGTGACATAGTAAAATCCACTAAGGGCTTTAGTTATCTGACCTTTTTGCAATTACGCCCATCCTTTCTTACCATTATCCTTATTCAGTGAGCCCGGATTCTTCTAGGATTACTTCTCCATCTCTTTCAACTCTGTAGCTTGCAGAATTACCCTCTTCAACAGTGAAAGTAAGAATTTCAGGAGTATTTTCAGTAACTTCATATTCTTTATAAACTGAGTCTAAATCATTTTCTGCATCACCAATGAATATCTTTATCTGATTTGGTATCGGCTTTTGTGTCTCTTCGTCTGCATCACTATCAGGATCTTCAGAATCATCAGGTTTTACATAAGGAATAATGATTCCTTTATCAAATGAACTTACCTTGACTTCTGCAGGTCCTGTTGAAAAGACAACTGAAATTCTACTACCATCGTACACAGTTGTTCCTGCTTCTGGAGATTGCCTACTTACTTGTCCAGCTGGAACTTCTTCATTTGGTTCACTTGTACTAGAGACGGATAAGCCAATATCATTTGCATAGTCAGTTACTCCTGCTTCTGAATATCCACTAAGATCTCTTAAGGTAAAACCTTCCTGTCCCGTGCTTACTGTAAAAGTAATTATCGTTTCACTCGGAACGACTTCTTCCCCGGCGTCAACATCTTGTGCTATTATATTCCCTACTGCTATTGTATCACTACTTTGTTCTTCGCTCTCAACTGTAAAACCAAGTGTAGTTAACTCCGCTCTAATATCTTCGTAAACTTCATTTTCATAATTTTCAACTTTAAAAGGTTCACTCCCACTACTAATAAAAAGTTTAACAGAAGCTTCTTCTCTTAAGGTAGACCCTGAGGATGGGTCTGAACGAATAACTAAACCTTCCTCAACTTCTTCATTATTTTCTTCTTTCACTTCTCCTAGCACAAGATTACGGCTAGACAATTCTTCTATAGCTTCTTCTTGAGTTAGGCCTACAAGATTTGGAACCTCAACTTCTTTTGGTCTGTTGAATAGGAAAATCCCACTGCCAATAAGAATAAGTACAAATATCCCTAGAAATATCCATAACCATTTCCTTTTTTTCTTTTTCTCTTTTGGTTTATTCTTTTTGCCTTTAGCCTGATCCGCTATATCTTGGGACTCTTTAGGAGTATCTTTAGTAGAATGCGAGTCTAATGGTACTGCAATCGGTTCGATTACTCTCGTTTCTTCTTTAGTTGTATCTATCGGTACAAACTTTGCTTCTCCTGCTCGCTCAGGTGACAAAGCTGTCTCCAGATCTTCTTTCATTTCATCTATTGTTTGATAGCGTTGACTTGATTCTTTTGCCGTTGCTTTTAAAACCACATTTTCAAGTGGTTGGGGCATTCGACTATCAATATTTCTGATTGATGGTAATTCCTGTTGGAAATGCTTTAGTGCAATTGAGACCGCGGACTCGCCATCAAATGGCACGTCTCCTGTGAGTAATTCGTAAAGCAATATCCCTAGAGAATAAATATCAGATTGTTTAGTAGCCATACTACCTCTTGCTTGTTCTGGAGATAAATAATGAACAGAGCCCAAAAGAGAATTTGTTTGTGTTATAGAGTTTTGAGAAAGCGCGACCGCAATTCCAAAGTCTGTAATCTTAACATTATCATGAGCATCAATCAATATATTTTGAGGCTTGATATCCCTATGAATAATATGATGCTGATGAGCATAACTAACAGCTGCTAATATCTGTTTCATAATCTCAATTGATTTTTTGTATGGGATTGGATGATAATCGTGAATATATTGTTTCAGATCCGTTCCTTCTACATACTCCATTACAATATAAGGATTTTCATTTTCTCCGACATCATAAATGTTTACAATATTTGGATGAACGAGTTCTGTAGTAGCAAGTGCTTCTCTTTTAAAACGTCTGATACTATTTTCATCATTATGGAAATTATAAGCCATTAATTTAACGGCAACATCACGCTCTAAAATTAGATCGCGCGCTAAATAAACTTTTGCCATTCCACCTGAACCAATACTTCTTATGATTTTATATCTTCCGTTGATTCTCTCACCTGTTTCCATCTGAAGAACCACCTTCCCCAATCGTACTTTCCATATCAATACTTTCTGATGAATTATATTCAATTAAACAGACTGTAATATTATCTGACGCTCCTTGGCTAAGCGCATTTTTGACTAAAAGTTCAACTTTATCCAAGTCAGTTAGTCTTTGAGATAATAATGTTTGAATTTCAGTCTCATTGATTGCATTTGTCAACCCATCAGAACATAAAAGCAAGTTTTGTATTCTAGTATTAGACAAATAAAAGAAATCAATAATTACATTTGATCCTATTCCTAGAGATCGAGTAAGTGTGTTTCTTTTTTCATGTATTAATGCTTCTTCTTCTGTTATTTGACCATTCAATTTTAATTCATTTGCAAATGAGTGGTCTTCAGTTACTTTGTTTAAGGTAGATGCTTCAAGAACATAAGCTCGACTATCTCCTACATTAGCAACCAGAGTTGAATCCTCAAAAATTACCGCTGCTACTAAAGTTGTTCCCATTCCATTTAAATCCTGAAAAACTGTAGCTGCATCATAAATTCTTTTATTTTCTTTGTTTATGTGTTCTCTAAGCCACTGCTCTGCTGAATGGATTTCTTGTTCATTAAATTCAGACTTTTTCCAACTGTTGCCTAACTGCAGCACTGCCATTTCACTTGCAATATCTCCTGCATTATGACCGCCCATTCCATCACAAAGAATAGCTAAAATTTGATTGCTCAAATTTGTAAAAGTAGCAACGAAATCTTGATTTGTCTCCCTTTTACCAATATGAGATTTAATGGTAGCTTTCAGTTTTCCTCACTCCTGATATACAATTAAATATATTTTTATTTCTTAATTGCTATGTACCTGTCGCAGTGACAGGCTCTTATAACTAATAGTATGTCTTATTTTCTTATGATGTACAAGTCTCATTTTGCTTTTGTTAAAGAACAGATAAAGAATCCATCAGTACCATACTGATGTGGATAAAGTCTTAACATATCATCTTCATCTAAATCGATATTATTACTTTCCAGGTAAACAGGTTCGGTAGTATACTCAGGATGGTTACTTAAAAAAGTTTGGATGACTTCTTCATTTTCTTCATGAGTAATCGTACAAGTGCTATAAACTAGGCGACCACCTTTTTTCAAAAGTGATGCTACGTTCACTAAAATATCTAATTGGATTTTTTTAAGCGAAATTAAATCTTCAGGCGTTTTAGAGTAACGAATTTCAGGTTTTCTCTTCATTAAACCCAGACCTGAACAAGGTGCGTCTACTAGTATTTTATGGAATGTTTCATCAGACACTAATTCTTTTATCTTTCTTGCATCAATATTTTGGGTTTTTACAACGCCTTCCACATGCTGTCTTTTTGCATTCTGTTCAATTAGTTTAATTTTATGTGCGTGTAGATCTAAAGCCAAAACTTCCCCACCCTGACTCTGATCAAGATAAGTAGCCATATGAGTTGTTTTGCCACCGGGGGCAGCACAAGCATCCAATATTTTGTCTCCAGGATTAATTTTAAGTGCTGGGGCTACAAGCATTGAACTTTCATCTTGGATAGTAATCATTCCGGTTTTAAAAAGGCTGGATCTAGCTGGTAATCCACTCTTACTAATTAAACCGTAAGGAGAAACTTTACTTTTTTCTACACTATATCCTTCATCCATTAACTGTTCTATAGCCTTTTCAACAGTGATCTGCTTTGCATTAACTCTTAAACTAACTTTAGATTTTTCCAATAAAGACTGTGCATATTTCTCTGTCTCTTCTATACCGATATTTTTTATACTTTGGTCAATGATCCAATCAGGGAGGCTATACATCGTTCCTAACCTAACAATCGGATCTTTTATTTTAGAATAGTCGGGTTTTTCACTACGCAGGACATTTCTCAATACTCCATTGGTCAATCCTGCTATTCCTTTATGACCTCTAACTTTTGCAATATTCACCGCTTCGTTCAATACTGCATGATCTGGCACTCTTTCTAGATAATACAATTGGTATACTGATAAACGTAAAAGCTGTAACACCCAATTTTGGATCTTCTTTTTATTATTTAAATAAGGGTCAAGTATATAATCGAGTGTACGTTTTCTTTGTATAACCCCATATACGATTTCTGTCAACAAGTTACTTTCTTCTTTTGAAAGATTTTCTTTTTCAATTGTCTGACTTAATACAATATTACTAAATGCACCTTTTGAATTTACTTTCTCTAATATCGTCATAGCTAAATATCGGCTGCTTTTTCTAATAGAATTATTCTCCAAATCGTATTCCTCTCTCTAAATGACTACCAGCGCCCGTCAGATAATTCAAACTTTTCATTCTTTGTTTTCCTGACGGCTGGATTTCATATAATGCTAATAAAGTATTCCCTCCACAGGCTACAATAATTGCATCTTTTCTGATTTCTTCAATAACTCCTGGATTTTCCGTGGCTTTTTGTTCAAGGGGTTCAACTGACCATACTTTAAATCGTTTTCCTTCAAGAATTGTATGCGCACCTGGAAAAGGTCTTAATCCTCTTACCATATTATCGATCTGTGAAGCTGTCTTGCTCCAGTTTATTTTTTCTTGTTCAGAATCAATCATTGGTGCGTATGTTACTTCTTCTGTATTTTGAGGTATAGAGTCATTCGATTGATCGAATATAGAAGGAAGTGTTTCAATCAGGCAATCTCTTCCTAAGATACTAAGCTTTTCAAACATTGTACCTACGTCATCTTGTCTAAAGATTGGTATAGAACATTGTGCGATGATATTACCCGCATCCATCTCTTTTTCCATATACATTATTGTGACTCCTGTTTCTTTATCTCCATTGATAATTGCTGAATGGATCGGAGCCGCACCACGATATTTCGGAAGTAAAGATGCATGAACATTAATTGCTTTTAAAGTAGGCGCTTTTAGGAGCTTTGTTGGGACATATTGACCATATGCTGCAGTGACGATAAGATCTGGCTTTAAATCTAAGAGCTCTTTCATCTCTTCAGAACCAGATAGTTTTTCAGGTTGAAATAGAGGCAATTCCAATTCTATAGCTGCTTGTTTAACTGGCGGTGGGGTTACAATCTTTTTACGCCCCACTTTTCGGTCTGGTTGAGTGACTACAGCAACAATCGCTACTTGTTCAAGTGCCGCTAACGCTTCTAATATTGGTACTGAAAAATGTGGTGTTCCCATAAATATTATTTTATACACGTTATCTCTCCTTTAACAAATTATATGAAGTTCATTGGCTGTGAATCAATCGAAATAAACAATCCTTTAGCTTGATCCTTTTGGGTTCTAGCTAATAATTCATGTAGTCGATTTGATAGAGCTTCTTCTTTTTTATACTTTATGATGACTTGAAAGTGATATCGATTATGAGTTCTAGCAATTGATTTTGGTGTTGGCCCTAAAATAATTGCTTTATCACTTAAAACTGGCCTTATGAAATGAATAAACTCTCCAATTTTTTTAGCTGCAGTCATCTCATTCTCATGACTGACAGAGATTCTAACTAAAAAATAATAGGGACTGTAATCACTTAAATGCCGTAAATGCATTTCTCTTTTATAAAAAGAATCATAATCATGTTTTTTTGCATATTGAATAGCATAATGTTCCGGATTAAAGGATTGAACATAGACTTTTCCAATTTTTTCTGCACGGCCTGCACGGCCACTAACTTGTGTCAATAACTGAAAGGTTCTTTCCGCAGATCTGAAATCGGGCAAACCTAAAGAAGTATCTGCATTGATTACTCCTACTAAAGTAACGTCTGGAAAATCTAATCCCTTAGCAATCATTTGCGTTCCAAGCAAAATGTCTGCTTTTTTATCTCCAAAATCTTTTAAAAGCCGCTCATGAGCTCCTTTACGTCTTGTTGTATCCACATCCATACGAATAATTCTTGCTTCTGGAAACAATCCGTTTAGTTCTTCTTGCACTTTTTGAGTTCCTGTTCCAAAATACCGTATACTTTTACTCTGACAATTAGGACAGATTGCTGGGATACCTTCTTCATGGCCACAGTAATGACATTTCATTGTTTTTGTATCCATATGCAAAGTTTGAGAGATATCGCAATTTGGACACCCTAACACAAACCCACAATCCCTACACATGACAAATGAAGAATACCCTCTTCTATTTAACATTAAGACAGACTGTTCTTTTTTTTCGAGACGTTCTTTAATTGCAGCTTGCAGGCTTAAAGAAAAATTACTGCGGTTCCCTTTTTTTGCCTCTTCTCTCATATCAATAACTGAAACTTCAGGCAAAGCTTTTTTATTCGCTCTTTCTTTTAATTCCAGTAAAGTGTAAACGCCTTTACTGGCACGAGCACTAGATTCTAATGAAGGTGTAGCACTTCCTAAGATAACTGGACAATGGTGATATGCGCCTCTCCATATCGCAATATCTCGAGCATGATACCTTGGGTTTTCTTCTTGTTTATAGCTTGTCTCATGTTCTTCATCAATAATGATCAATCCAATTTTTTTAAGAGGAGCAAATACACTGGATCTTGCCCCTACAACAACTGAAGCTTCTCCATTATTGATTTTTCTCCATTCATCATACTTTTCCCCTTCAGATAATCCGCTGTGTAAAACAGCCACCTTTTCTCCAAAGCGACTTTTAAAACGATAAACCATCTGAGGCGTTAAAGCAATTTCCGGTACTAGCATCAATGCCCCCTGATTTTCATCAAGTACTTTAGAGATAGTTTGTAGATAAACTTCTGTTTTCCCACTACCCGTAATGCCTTTTAACAAAAATACCTCATGTACATTTTCAGCCATTTTATTTGAAATTTTATTATAAGCTATTTGCTGATCTGGATTAAGCATTAAGGCAGTCGTTGTCTCAATTTGTACATTTTTAAATGGGTCACGGTAGACTTCTACATCTTTAAGCTGGCACCATCCTTTATTTTCAGCGGCCTTGAGGGTTGATAAAGTAATACCATATTCTTCAGTCAACCATTTAACATCAAGCCATTCTCCAGAGTCGATTGACTGTAAAACATTGATCAAGTCAATTTGACGTTTAGCATTCGCTCTTAATCCTTCTCTAATTTCTTCCAGTTGTTCAAAACTAAGTTTTGAAGTAACTTTTTTTATTGTTTTTTTTGTACGCTTATCTTTTACTTCGTAGTTCACTTCGACTTTTCCTTGTGCTTTGAGTTCTAACATTAACTTCACGAGATCACGATCAATAACTTCTTCCCACGTCAACTCCTGTTTACCCCTGAACACTTCAAATAAAGTTTCTTCTTCTAGATCATCTATTAGAGAAATTTTCTTTTCGTATTTCGCTCTTAAAACTGCCGGCAGCATCGTCTGGTAACAACTAATTCGAAAGCTGAACGTCTCCTTAGCCATAAATCCTCCGAGATCAATCAACTCTGTATTTAAAACAGGCATTAAATCCATTAGTTGATCAATTTTCTTTAATTCGCCATTATAATCTGACGTTTCAAATCGATTTATAACAAAGCCTTGCACTAATCTAGAGCCATTTCCAAAAGGAACTACAACGCGCATGCCTGATACTAGTCGATGTTCAAACTCTTTAGGTATTTCATAGTGAAATGGTTTATTTGTTTGCAGTACTGGAACATCTACAATTACTTCCGCTATATGAGGCATGAATGTCCTCCTTTCAGCCTAATTGTTCAATTACTAATTCAATGATACGTTCAGCAATCTTAGATTTATCAGAAAGTGATATTAAAACTGGATCATCTTGTTTTGAATAAATAACTACTTCATTTTTATTAGAGTGGAAGCCTCTATCTTTTTTGCTTACATCATTTGCTACAATAAAATCAACATTTTTTTCTGTTAATTTCTTCAAAGCATATTCTTCTATATTTTCAGTTTCAGCTGCAAACCCTACTAATAATTGATGCGTCTTCTTTTGGCCCATTTCTTTTAAAATATCTTTTGTTTTCTTTAATTCAATCGATAACTGTTCTGTTTTCTTCATTTTTTGATTTTCCTGTTTCACTGGTGTATAATCAGAAACCGCTGCTGCCATAATTAATACATTTATATTATCAAAATTTGCATCAACTACTTCATACATTTCTTGAGCAGATTCTACCTTAACTTTCTTGATCTGACTATGGACAGCTAACTCACTAGCTGTAACAAGAGTAACTTCTGCTCCTTTTTTCATTGCTGCTTCTGCGATAGCATGTCCCATTTTGCCCGATGAGTCATTCGATATATACCTGACTGGATCAATTCTTTCTTTCGTGCCTCCAGCAGTAACAATTATTTTTTTTCCCTGCAAAGGAAGATTATCACTCTGATTGATTATAAAGCCTTCGATTTCATCAAGAATAACTGTACTATCAGGAAAGCGTCCTTTACCACTATAGCCTTCTGCTAAGAAACCAGTAGCGGGTTCCATAATATAAACTCCACGTTTTTTAAGTATCTCTATATTTGTTTGAGTGGCAGGATGTTCATACATATGCTCATTCATAGCAGGAACAACGAAAATAGGGGTTGTTGTTGCTAAAAGTGCTGAAGTCACAAAATTATCTGCGGTTCCATTTGCTATTTTCGCAATCGTATTGGCAGTTGCTGGTGCAATTATAGATAACTCAGCCCAATCGGCATGGTGGATATGTTGTACATATTTTGGATCATCTTCAGAGAATGTGTCGACATGCACAGTTTGTTTACTCAGAACCTGAAAAGTAAGTGGAGAAATGAACTTCGTTGCTGAAGGGGTCATAGAAACTCTAACTTCGGCACCCAATTTCATTAGTTCTCTCATTAAACTAACCGACTTATAAGAGGCAATTCCTCCTGTAACATAAAAAGCTATTTTCATTTCGTTGAACATGTTTATCCCTCGATTCATTACTTTCTTGTATTTTACCAAGAAAATCCTTTCCTGTCTTTATCTCAATATTTTATGTCTTTTAAAAAACTGATTCACAAGATTCATTTCATAAAAAAACCTCTGCTAATTACTTTTGCTAAAGGAGTGTAGACTTAAGCAACGAATAATTACCTGCAGAGGTTTTTTAAATTGGACTTGATTTATTTACGGACACTATCAGGATCTAAGACAATATCGCCAGATTCTATTTCTTCTAGTGCTTTTCCAACATTTTTTGTTGATACATACTCATCTAATAGTTCTACATTCTTACCATCCTGCATTTCTTTAGCTCGCTTAGCTGCTAAAATGACTAATGAATATTTTGAATCTATTTTATCTAATAATTTATCTTGCGAAGGGTATAATAACATATTACTCCATCTCCTCTATAATTTCTGCAAATTCTTTCAAGTTACGCGTAACTTTCAAGTGCTCACTCTCAATGATATTTCTTATTTTCCTTGCTGCATTATTGACCGTATCATTTTCTACTACATAGTCATAGTATTGAATTAACTTTAATTCTTCTACGGCTTTTGTCATACGTTTTTCAATCATTTCTTGAGTATCTGTTCCACGATTGACAATACGAGAGTTTAATTCTTCTAAATCAGGCGGAGATAAGAAAACAAAAATTCCTTCAGGCATTTTTTCTCTAACTTTTAATGCACCTTGAACTTCAATCTCTAAAAATACATCTCGTCCTTGATCTAGAGTTTTATTAACATACTCTAAAGGAGTCCCATAATAATTACCAACATATTCAGCATATTCAAGCAGTCCATCTTTTTGAATCAAATACTCAAATTGTTCCTTTGTGCGGAAATAATAGTCTACACCATCAATTTCGCCTTCTCTTTGTTTTCTAGTAGTCATAGAAACAGAGTAATCAAAATCATTATTATAATTATCAAAAATGGCTTTTCTAACTGTTCCTTTCCCCACACCGGAAGGTCCAGATAAAACAATCAGTAATCCTCGCTCAGTCATTATTACTTCCTTCCCAAAACAATTCTATCGGTTGAAACCTTATCCTCAATTTTAACACATAATCGAGTCGTTTGGGGAATTATTTAAATTTATTCTTTTATTTTTTTCTTTAAGTATAAAATGTATAAAGCTAACGCAAAAGAAAATGGTTTAATAAATATAATTGTTTTAAATAACTTATCTGGAAATTCGTCATTTGATTGTTCTAACGTTTCCAATATAAAAAGTGTCATATGTCGATTAGAAACAAACGGGATTTTTTCTTTAAATTTTTCTGCCCATTCTTTTCCGCTCAAATGAAATTCAGGTACTAGATCTCCATATAAATTAAATGTTTCCTCTTTCTGTAATCTTTTAACTCTTTTCAGTATTGCTAACTGAAAATTCTCAACGGTATACACTTTTTCAGGTAATATACGAAAAATTCTACCCGCAAGTTCCATCATTGCTAAAGGTAGAGTATTTTTATCTACTTGTTTATTCCATTTATCTGAAAGTTCCTTGATTAAAAGTAATTGATAGTCTTCATCGAAAAATAATTCTAATTTATTCTTCGGATTATTTAAAGTTAATAATTCATTTAATGCGAGATAAAACTTACAATTTTCAGTTTTTATAAGATCTTTTCCAAAAGTATACCAATATCCTTGAAATCGTTCCGCTGACTTCATTGTTTCCAGATATCCTAATTGTATATTTAGAGATGTTCTTTTTTTGTGAAAAAACAGGTAATCTCCTAAAGACCATTCTGTTCTAATCCATAAAGTTGGAACAGTTTCAATATGGTGTTTTGTTCTTAGAAAGCCTGGACCTTGTACATCTACTATAATTAACTTATCTGGATTTTTTTTTAACACCATTTCGTAAGGTATATGATTTAAATACCCACCATCCATATATGGGATTCCTTCAATATAGATTTTTTCCATAGCTGGGTAAAGAGATGAACTAGCAAGTAAGAATTTACTTAAGCTATTTCTAGGAATATCTTGTAGATAAAAAAATTCAATTTTATTTTTTTTACCATTTGTCACTGATAATCCAAACTCAATGGGCGACTGTCGAAGAATCTCTTCGTCATGAATATATTGATTGATCAAATTACTCAAAGGTTCTGAACTGAAGCCTTGCTTCTTAATCGCTTTAATAAGAAAACCACTAATTGTGCGCTGATAATCTTTAAAGCTTTTAATGCTCAAAGGAAACTTATAATCTAGAATTTTAGATCCTTCAATATCAAGCCACATTTTTTCTGCATCTAAAACATTTCCTTGCAACATTAATGCACCATTTAATGCACCCACCGATGTTCCTGTAATTATATCCGGTTTATAATCCAGCTCATCTAGAGCTTTCCATACGCCAACTTCAAAAGCGCCTCTAGCACCACCACCGCCTAGAACTAAAGCAGTCTTCTCACCTTCTTTTATATTAAAAAATTCTTTAGACAATCTCAGTCCCTCCTTATTAGTACAGAACTATGCTTAAAATTATTGATATATTTAGCACGCCCGTATTACATTGTTACAAATAGAATCAGTACCTATGTATGATAAAAAAGGTATCGATAATAATTATCGATACCTTCCTTTAAAAACTATCCCATATCTTTTACTTTCATCAAACGAGTAATGGAAGCACGTTCCGCTTCATCTAATTTCATTTGAATAAAGTAAATTGTCTCTTCAAGTTGTGGAATCGTCATGAATTCAAGTGCATTTACACGACGTCTAGTTTTTTCGATTTCATCTGCCATCAATTGACATGTTTTTTCAATTTCCGCTAATTGAAGCATATCTGGCATTACTTCGATCAAGTATTGAAAAGTCAAATCTAATTCACCATTTGAATTTAAATATCCATAACTTAAGTCTTCGAGATCATCTGCGTTCTCATTATATTGAAAATGCATTTGCGGCACACGAACACTCATAATATTTTTCTGATCAATATTTAAATTAACACTTTGGCTAGGAACAGCCATCAATTCTTCAATAAAGTTTTCATGAAGAAGTGATTTGGCCATTGCAAATGATTGCATTGCTTTTTCTAATTTATCTTCCACTTCGATACGCAATTCGTTATTTTGACGAATCAACGTAATGAAACGTCTCATCAGTTCATCTTGCTTATCTTTGAGGAGTTTATGCCCTCTGGAAGCTAACGAAAGACGATCTTTCAGGTTAGATAGTTCCATTCGAGTGGGGTTGACATTTAACTTAGCCATTTACCTCACTCTCCTTTTGGTAAATATTTGTCCAGCATATCATCTTTGATACGTTTTAGTTCAGTACGTGGTAAGACTTTCAATAAGTCCCATCCTAAATCAAGCGTTTCTTGAATCGAACGATTCGTGTAGTTTCCTTGGTTTACGTACTCTTTTTCAAATTTATTTGTAAATTCAACGTACTTACGGTCACTTTTAGATAAGGCCGCTTCACCAAGTACTGCAGATAATTCTTTCGCTTCTTTACCTTGAGCATACGCTGAGAAAATCTGGTTCATTGTAGCAGCGTGGTCTTCACGCGTCTTACCTTCACCAGTTCCTTTATCTTTCAGACGAGAAAGAGAAGGTAAAACATCGATTGGTGGTTGATAACCTTGGTTATACAAATCACGAGAAAGAATAATTTGTCCTTCCGTAATATATCCAGTTAAATCGGGAATCGGATGTGTTATATCTTCTTCTGGCATTGTAAGAATAGGAATCTGTGTAACAGACCCTTTAGATCCTTCCAGACGACCAGCACGCTCATATAAGGTTGCCAAGTTTGTGTAAAGATAACCAGGATATCCACGACGCCCTGGAACTTCACGCCTAGCTGCTGAGATTTCACGAAGTGCCTCAGCATAGTTGGTCATGTCAGTCATGATTACTAATACATGCATATCTTTCTCAAATGCTAGATATTCAGCTGCTGTAAGCGCCATACGAGGTGTGGCAATACGTTCGATTGCAGGATCATCTGCCAAGTTGACAAACAATACTGAACGATCAATCGCACCAGTTTTCTTGAAATCTTCCATGAAGAATTCAGCTTCTTCAAATGTAATACCAATAGCAGCAAATACAACAGCAAACTTATCATCAGCGTTTGTAACTTTAGCTTGTCTTGCAATTTGAGCTGCTAATTCTTTGTGTGGTAAACCAGATGCTGAAAATACTGGTAATTTTTGACCACGAACTAATGTGTTTAAGTGGTCAATGGTTGAAATTCCTGTCTGGATAAATTCATCAGGATAGTTACGAGCAATAGGATTGATCGCAATACCATTGATATCTAAACTTTTTTCAGGGATCAAGTCTGGCCCACCATCATTCACACGACCCATTCCGTCAAAAGTACGTCCGATCATATCTTCAGATACATCTAATGATAACGGCTTACCAAGAAAACGTACTTTTGTATCTTTCAAGTTAATTCCTGTTGATCCTTCAAATAACTGAACAACAGCATTATCTCCATCGATTTCAAGTACTTGTCCACGTCTTCTTGTACCATCTTGAAGTTCAATATCAACAAGTTCATCATATTTAACCCCTTCAACTCCAGTAACAGTCATCAAAGGTCCTACTATTTCGGAAACTGTTTTATACTCTTTAAGCATCTGACTCTACACCACCTTTTTCAATAACTTGTTGAATTGTTTCTTCTGTCTGCTTACGAATATCAGCAAAACGAGAAAGTTCTTCTTCAGGAATAAATTTAGAACGTCCAATTTTTTCTCGAATTTCATCGGTACCTTCATTGATTTCATCATAATATGCACCTAAGTCCATAGCACGAAGTGCTTTGTCTTGGAAATCAAGAATCGTTTCAATCATTTCAAATTGTTTTTCTCGAGAAGTATACGTATCAACATCATCAAACGCATTTTGTTGCAAGAAGTCTTCACGAATCATACGGGCAATGATTAATTTTAATCTATCGCGTTCTGAAAGAGACTCTACCCCAACTAAACGAACAATCTCTTGAAGTTCAGATTCATCTTGCAGTAATGATTTAACTCTAGTAACTTTTGCAGCCCAATCAACATTCAGCTTTTTGCCTACAAAAGCATTCATATCATTTGAGTAAAGTGAATAAGAGCTTAACCAGTTAATTGAAGGAAAGTGACGTCTCTGAGCAAGTGATGAATCAAGACCCCAATAAACTTTTGCTACACGCAATGTATTTTGTGTAACTGGTTCAGAAGTATCTCCACCTGGAGGTGAAACCGCTCCAATAGCAGTAATACTACCTTCACGACCTTCAGAACCTAAAGAAATAACTTTCCCCGCACGTTCATAGTATTCAGCTAGACGACTACCTAAATACGCAGGATAACCTTCATCCCCCGGCATCTCTTCTAGACGACCAGACATTTCACGCAACGCTTCAGCCCAACGAGAAGTTGAATCAGCCATAATTGCAACAGAGTATCCCATATCACGGAAATATTCAGCGATTGTAATACCGGTATAAATTGATGCTTCACGAGCCGCAACCGGCATATTAGAAGTATTTGCAATCAATACGGTTCTTTCCATGATTGACTTACCTGTATTTGGATCAATCAATTCAGGAAACTCATTGATAACATCCGTCATCTCATTCCCACGTTCACCACAACCAACATAGACAACTAAATCAACATCAGCCCATTTTGCGATTTGGTGTTGCACAACTGTTTTACCAGCCCCGAAAGGTCCTGGTACAGCAGCAGCGCCACCTTTTGCAACTGGAAATAATGTGTCGATAACACGTTGTCCAGTAATTAATGGTTCAACCGGATTTAATTTCTGGCTGATTGGACGACTACGTCTAACTGGCCATTTTTGGATCATTGTAAACCCTTTTTCACCTTCAGGTGTGTCAATAACGTAGAGTGTATCTGTTAGTTTAAAAGTTCCGCTAGAGATAGATTTAACTGTTCCACTAATACCGTTAGGTACCATGATTCTGTGTTCTAATACACTAGTCTCTTGAACAGTTCCTAAGATATCTCCACCTATAACTTCTGCTCCAATTTCTACAGTTGCAGTAAAGTCCCACTCTTTATCTCTATTAAGTGGCTTAATTTCCATACCACGTTCCAAAAAGTTACTATTGGTTTTATCCATAAATTCGTCTAATGGACGTTGGATTCCATCAAACATTTGTGCAATCATTCCTGGAGCTAATTCTACAGATAAAGGTTCTCCTGTAGTCTCAACTTTTTCACCAGGTCCAACCATTGAAGTTTCTTCATATACTTGAATAGATGCAACATCTTCACGCATCTCAATAATTTCTCCAATTAACCCTAATTCGCCAACTCGGCAAATATCTTGTATATTAGCTGACTCCATACCTTTAGCAGTAACTAAAGGTCCTGAAACACTAACAATTGTTCCGTTACTCAAATTCGTACCCTCCTATAAAATATTTTGACCCACAGCTTTTTCGACATTTTCTTGGACACGTTTCTTCCCAATGCCGCGTGAACCAGCATGATTCGGGATCAAAATGACGGCAGGTGTCATTTTAGCATCATATCTTCTAATAGTCTCTGGAATCAATTCTGCCAATTGTTCAGTCAAATAGACAACACCATAATTTTTTTCTGCGAGTTTGTCAATGATTCGTCTAGCCTCTTTTGCTTCTGTAGCAAAATGCACATCAAAGCCGAGCATTCTAAAGGCCAATACTGACTCTCTATCTCCAACAACACCAATATTGTTAGGCATAATTCAATCGCATCCTTTCTCTGATTCCATCGGCAGAAACGCCGTTTTCCTTACCAGAAAGAATAAGTCGCAGGTTTTTTACTTCTGTCTCTTTTGCATAAATGTAAGCTACGATGGGTAGTGGCCCAAAAGCTTTCAATTTAGCATCCTTCATCATTTTCATATAAGCATTATCTGTTTCAAAATCAATTTTCACTGGTGAAATTTCATTTGTTTCAGAATCAACTGAAGCTTCGATGATAGATCTATATTTCGTATTCATTAGAGCACTTGCAGCAGAACTAAGATCTTTAGTAGCAATCTCTAATAATTTTTCTTTAGGTATAGATCCTGAGCTAGATAAAATTGTTAATAAGAAATTACGTGTTCTATTTTGTCTCATTGCCCGTGTCAATGTAGACAGGTTCTGAAAATCAATAAAAGTCTCGACCATTTCTGGAATTTCAGGTTCATTCGTTTCATCAGCAAGAATGCGCATATGAGTGAAATAACGTCGATCTAAAATAATATCTACTGCCTGAGCATTATGATATTGATCATAGTCTTCTTGTACTTCGTGGATGCTATCTAGATAAGGCTGAGGTAAAACATCAGAATCCCCTGTTCTTACTGCTTGTCTCAATTCAGATATGTCATATCGACCAATAGGAATGAATAGGTGATCTAGTTCCTGATCCGTAAACTCTTCTTTAAAAAGAACTTTAAGATTATGATAAGCATAACGCAGTCCGAACAACTCAATTAAAGCTTTGTTCGGACTTATGTTGAATAATTCATCAAAAGTCTGATGTAGTTCGTTCATCAGCATAGTGTCATAGTTCTTATCTTCTTTTATTCGATCAACATCATTTCTATACGGAGTTTCACGCAGTACATTTACAGCATCTTCAAAAGAATTGGCTGCAAGCATGCGATCATACTGTCCCCGATTCAGGAGGTTATTTTCATACACACGAATGAGTACATTACTTGAACCATAAGCGGTATCTTTCAAAATTTTCTCCTCCTTAATCAAATAATTCTTTTGTTATGATTGGAATCAATTCTGACTTAGCATCATCAATCAATGCATCGAACAAGAAATTGTATTCAATTCCATCTTTTTGAACAAGTACTCCTGCTTCATCACTTATAGTCTCATTAGACAATGTAGCCACTAGCTCAGGATCTGTAGTTTCATTGATCCAAGCTTGATCTACAAGATTTACAGTTTTTTCTCCACTAACCAGCGTTATTTTATTTTCATGTTTAAACTGATTCAACACTCCAGCTAAGAAGAGTTTATAATCTGCTTCACTGATGTGGTTCATTTCTTCTTTAACATCCTTGATCACTTTAGAGAGGATATCTTGCTTAGCTGCTAGTACATTATTCCTTCTTTGAATCTCTAAAGTATTTTTACGGATTGTATAATTATTTTGAGCTGTTTCAGCGATTGCTTGTTTACGAGCAATTTTGTCTTGTTCTTCTTTAACACGTGCAGCTTGGATTTCATTTTCAGCATCTTTTTGAGCTTCTTCCACACGTTGACGAATAGCTGCTTTTTCTTTCTCAACAACTCTTTCTGTCAAAAGTTTTAAATCTGCCATGCTAAACCTCCTTAGTAGTTCTTCTTTTCATGGAGAATATAGACCTGTTGAAAAGATCTATATCCGAATTTAAGAAGTGATTTTATTATAGAATTATAAGATAATCATTACTAAGGAAATAACGAAACCTAAAATAGCATAAGTTTCAACCATCGCTGAGTAGATAATCCCTTTTGTTGTATGCTCAGGTTTTTGTGCCAAGATTTGCATAGCTGCAGAAGATACGCGTCCTTGGTTACCACCAGAAGAAAGACAAGTGAATGCAACTGGTAGGCCAGCCACAAACAAGTACCAACCTTCAGAAACTGCTAAATCTGGAGTGATTTGCAAGAAAATCAAGAATCCAATAACGAAACCATAAAGACCTTGTGTCGCTGGAAGCATTTGTAGTACCAATGCACGACCAAATGATTCTGGTTGTTCTTTAGTTAATGCTGCTGCTGCTTCCCCTGCAATTGATACCCCGCGTGATGATCCGATTCCTGAAAAGATAACAGCCATTGCAATTCCTAATCCAGCAAAAATTTGACCTGTGTTATCCCCTAAAAGTGTTTGTAAAAATTCCATTATAATATTCCTCCATTTTTTAATTAATTCTTTTGTTTCAACCAAATATGTTTTTCAAGTGTTTTCAATGGTGTCAACGGCTTCCCGCCACCCTCAAAAAACTTACCGAAGAACTCAACGTACTGCAATCTGGATGAGTGAACATAAGCACTCAAGAATGACAATGCAAGGTTCATTGCTTGTAGTGCAATAATTAGCACCACACCAATTGTAAATCTGAATAACGGTGGTAAATAACCTACTATAAGGTTAAATGCCATAGCAATGTTCGCACTTGCTACACCAAGAGCCATTAGACGGGTATAACTAACGATGTCCCCGACATAACCAGTAACTCCATATAAATTATAAAGTCCCAGACCAAATCCTAGTGCTTTATTTTTACTTGAAATTGTAGAAACGACTATAATTCCAGCTACATTGATTAATGCTAGACCAATACCGATTTGAGTAACTAAAGGAATGCTGAAGACGATTGATCCTAAAACATATATTGCAAGTCCTATAAGCATCATTGCCCAAGCATAACCATCTACATAACTAGATGCTCTCTGTCCCTGACGTCCTTTAATGATACCATTCATGATCAATCCGAAAATTAATTGGATAACACCAATAATGACGGATATAACCATAACGACTATAACGTCATCCTGCAGTGAGAGCACATGGAACGGTAAAGAAATTCCAAAGAAACTTCCAAAGAATAGTCCAAATGCCATTGTCGGGTAGGCTAAAATATGAAGAAACTTCATAAATCTACGAGTTGACCCTTCAACATTGAAAAATCTCAGAGCCACAAAAGTTCCAAGCCACAATAGTAACCCATATCCCAAGTCTGCTCCAATCATTCCAAAGAAAATTAAGAAAAATGGAAACATCAGTGGTGTAGGATCCACTTCGTTATATTTTGGTAAACTGAACATCTCTGTAATCAGTTCAAAAGGCTTAATTAGGCTGTTATTATGCAAGACAATTGGAACTTGATCGAATTCTTCCATCTTGACATCGTCCGTCATAATAACCACAGCGTCTTCACCCAAGTCGGTATTAATTATATGTTTTAAAGAATCAAGTTTATCTTCTTCAATCCAACCACTAGCTATAAATAAATGTTCGCTATTTAATACTAAATCTTTCGCTAGTTCTCTTTGACCAAGATTATAGTTGTATTCTTCTGCCAATTGTAAATCTCTTGACACTGAACGCCAACCTTTTATTTCTTTTTTCAAAGCGGCTTCTTTTTCATGAAGAGATTTCTGATTATTCAAATTTGAATATAAGGCATCTTCAGGTAGAAGCTCGAAAGGGTACTTCAATTCTCTGAAACTTAACTCAGTAGTCAATTTCTTGAATTGCTCTTCCTGCTCTTTAGCAAGAATGATTAGGTAGGCAATTTCATCACTTCTACTAAAAATTTCTTCGTAGTATGCAGTAGATAATTCATCTAATCCTCCAATAAGCATAGGAGCGTGTTCATTGTCTACTGTACCTATATGGACATTCAGAAGTTTCAATCCATTGACTTCAGAAGGATGGAATTTTAATTCACGCCATTTTCTTAAGAATGATTCTTCTTCTTGTAGTGCTTTCTTACGTTCTTCAATGTGATTAAGTTCTTCTTCTTTATCCTGTACCTGACTAATCAAACCTTTAATATCAGTATTTTTAACATTATTTTCTAACTCTTCTAAAGAGAGTACTTCTCTCTTAGTTTTGAGTTTTTCGATCATTCCAGGTTCAGGAATATATTGTTTTACGTAAGATAATGCATGTTTAATATCTTGAAGTTCTGACTTATAGTCCAACGTATCATTATAAACATCAGCAACTTCGAATTGTTCTAATATATCTTCCTCTAAAACATTAGAAAGTGAAATGACTTCAATGCTTTGCATCTCTTGAATCGAGCGCAACAAAGTTTCTTTGTTCTGTTGCTCAGCCATCAAAGTCAATTTTTTCATTTTAGCGATTGCCATATCGACGCACTACCTCCTCTGCTATTCGATTGGCTAGAGCTTGCTTGTTTTCTTGATAAGCCTGTTCGAACCGCTCTGCTTCTCTATCAGCGGATTCATCCATTTCAGCTTGATCTTTATCTAACTTAGCAGAAAAGATCTGTTGTTGTTCGGATTCATATTCTGATAATTCAGCTTCAAGTTTAGATTGAATAGATTCAATTGTCTCAGCTGTTTCTAACTCGATCTGCTTGATTTCATCATCAGCATCTTTCCGTAATTGAGAAGCGCGTGCTTCAGCTTCTTTAACATAATTTATTGCTTCACGGTTCATATCGTGCCTCCTTCCGCCAAAAAGGACGTGACTAACAAGCATCTTCTCACCCCAGAAGATATTTACCTTGAAAGCTCACGCCCAACCGCATTATTATTTATTTCGACCACGTGGTCTATATTACCATACGTTTTCTTTTGTTGTCAATTACGTCTCCTCCCACTTAAATGAGGATAAACGTTGAACAACTAAAGGTTGTGAGCACTTGCAACTTTACTTTATTTACATTATGAATCTATAATCAGACAATATCAGCATCTACTTTATTTTCTTAACATCATTTTCAAAAAAATACTGATTTAAAGCTACTCAACACCTGTATTCTCCTACTATAAAGATTTGTTTCAATAATTAAGTTGAGTACGAATAAATAAGTGCATACTTAAAATAGATAGTTACTTCTCATTTCCAAAACTAAATAGTGCCAAAGAGCCAAATCCAGTATGTGAAGCTATTGTAGGACCATAAGAGGTAATAATAATTTGTTTAAATACCTCTTTACTTTCAAGCAACTTTTTTACATATTCTGCATCTTCAAATACACCGACATGCCCAATAAAAATCGTTTGATTTTCTGGCTTTATGATTCCTGCTAGCGTTTGATCTACTAAAAAATGTAATGATTTTTTTCTTCCTCTGACTTTTGAGTAGGGAACCAGTTTCCCTTCGCTTGTCATAACAATAATTGGTTTGATACTCAATATAGAACCAACCGTTGCTGCTGTAGCTGATATTCGGCCTCCACGTTGAAGATGTTTAATATCATCAACAGTAACCCAAGAATGTACAGAGTTTTTATGTTCTTCTATCCATTCTACCAGCTCATTTAAAGACATTCCCTCTCTCTTTCTCTTAGCAGCTTCATAAACTAATAATCCTTGACCCAATGAGGCTGCTTTAGTATCCACAATTGTAATTTGTACTTCCTTATATTCTTCTTTCAGTATTTCCACTGCCTGGAGGGCATTATTATAGGAACCACTCAATCCAGAAGAAAAGGCCAAATAGAGGACTGGCTTATTTTTCTCAACATATTGCTTGAACTTTTCAATATAAGTATGCACATTAATTTGAGAAGTAGAAGCAGTTGCTCCTTCTTTTAACCTTTTAAAGAAATGAACCTTATCAAACGATACTCCCACATCATCAACCAGCTCTTCGCTTTCTATAGAAATAATAAAATTAAACACTTCTATTTGATACTCTTCTATTATCTCTAAAGGAAGATCGCAACAAGAGTCTGTGATGATCTCATACTCCATAATCTCAACTCCTTTCTATGAATTCTATCATCATTATACTGATACAATATTAAAATAGGAAGAGATTGATCCTTTATTTCATACTTAAATATTTAAAATAAAAATAGAGCAATTAACAAATGCAGGAGTAGTCTTAGCATTATGAGGGTTTATTATCAGATTAAAATTGAATATGAAAATTAGTAAAGAAAAAAAAGAATAACTTGGTTGTCTTTTTATCTTATCGTATTTATTTGGGATTAATTAATACCCAAATTGATACAGTATTTATTTAATTTTTAATTAGTGTTGACATTCTGAATGTTTGTTCGGTATAATAAGTTTAAACAAATGTTCGGGGAGATGAAAGTATGGAAAAATTGGCAATTGAAAAAAGTACAATTATGTCTTATTTCAAAGAAAATTATTCGAATTACATCAAAGGCAGTCCTTTTTCTCTTCAAAAGCAAATGCCTGTAATGCAATTGAGACACTTTATCAAACAAGCAGTCCGTAAAAAAAACTCAATTACTATTCAGTTGAATCCAACTTTTAATCAAACAACTGTTTCAGAATGTACAGGAATCGCCACATTTTCTCCTTATTCTAGCCAGCTTATTTTAACTAGTCTGGATAATAAAACAATTCATTTAATCAACAGTGAACAAATTAGACATATTCGCTTAAATCCTAACTCTAAATAATTCAAAAACACCAATGCTGCTTATCTCTCTGCAGGATTGGTGTTTTTTTGATCTTATAATATAGGAGAGAATAACCGACTAAACTGTTGTTTAAATAATTCCCACTTTGAATAGTTTTTTATGATATCTTCTGTGAGTTGATAAGAAACCTCTATATCCTTCTTAAAAATTTCAACCTGTTGTTTTGCTAGTATTCGATCGTACATAAATGTATTCACTTCAAAATTCAACTTAAAACTTCTAATATCAAAATTTGCCGTACCAACTGATAATATTTCTCCATCGATTACAATTGTTTTAGCATGAAGAAAGCCAGCGTCATAAATATAAACCTCAACCCCATTGTTCACCATTTCCTCTACATAACTTAAAGTTGCACGATATATAAATGGATGATCTGGTTTGTTAGGGATCATCAGCTTGACATCAATGCCAGATAAACTTGCAATTTTTAATGTTTCCATAACTGCTTCATCAGGAATGAAGTATGGAGTCTGAATATAAACGGAGTGTTTTGCCATGCTAATCATTTTCAGAAGCCCTTTTTTTATCGCATGGACTTCATTATCCGGTCCACTAGAAACAATTTGAAGATCAGTTGTTCCTACAAACGATGAAACTGGAAAATAGCTTTCTTTATAACGTACAATTTGATTTTTTACAGAAGCATTCCAATCCATTAAAAATCTTGTCTGTAAAGGAAGTACCCCATTCCCTTTTATTCTAAGGTGCGTGTCTCTCCAATAACCCATCTTTTCATATAGTCCTAAATAATCGTCCCCAACATTAAAGCCGCCGGTATACCCAATTTTTCCATCTATAACGACTATTTTCCTGTGGTTACGGTAGTTAAGTCTAAAATTCAGAATATGTTGCTTTGCACCCAAAAACGGTTCGGCTTGTCCGCCTAGTGATTTCAAATGGTCAAAAAAATGCGCTCCAACAACTCTGGCTCCGATCGGATCATAGAGCACTTTTACTTCTACACCTTTTGCTGCCCGTTCTTCTAAAGCCTTTAGCAGTCGAGTGCCAATCCCATCAGCTTTAAAAATATAGTAGGTGACATGTATGTGATGTTTCGCTTTTTGGATGTCTTTAATTAGTCTATCAAATTTTTCTTTTCCATCTATGATAATATCAACTTGGTTTCCCTTAGTCAGAATTGATTCATTACTCTCTAGGAAAAGTGAGACTAATTCTAGTGTAGTATCCAAATGTTTAGTTTCCGGTAAATCAAGATTTTCTGTTTCAATCAATTGCTTTTGAGCTTCAACAAGTTGATTCATTCCGATTCTTTTCTGAGAACGAATATCGAAAATATTTTCTTTTGAAATTTTTCGTCCTAAAAATAAATAGATAATGAATCCAAACCCTGGTAGCATCGTAATAACCAGCAGCCAAGCCCATATAGCTGCAATATCTCGTTCTCTTTCTCTAAATACAGTAAATAATGCTAACCCTGAATTAATAAAAATAAAAAGCAAAAAAATGATTCTAATAATTTCCATCTCTATCTCCTTATTACTTTCGTCTCAAAATGTTATAAAATCAATTATTATTGAGTTTCACATCTAGTGTACACTATAGCTGGTTTCCTCGTCCACTTATATTTTTCATCCTTTTCATACTCCATAATCTCAATATAATAACTATGTGTAATATTCAAAAAACAATAAACCAGTCTCTAGTGTTTAGAGACTGGTTTATTATTTTTGATTTGAAATTTTAATTCTTGGTTTTCGGAATAAACATTGATGGCGCTCGGTTAAATAATAAAATTAGTACTACTATTGTAACTGCAACTGTTGAGAGCATGCTCGCACCATTGAAAAGTAGTGAGAAAGTAATTGGATCAAGTCCCCATACTGCGTATTCTCCCCAGAAAAATACTCCCGCTACAAAATGCCAAAACCAACGGGCTAATGAGCCGATAAAAGTGGTTATAATAAGATATTTTCTAGCAGTTTGCATAGAATGGCTTTTTATACTATGACTAATTTTCTTGCTATAATATCCAGCAAATCCAATAGAGGTAAATGCAATGGTATATTCAATAAAAAATTGATATACATTTAATATATAAGCTGTTCCACTTACCACATGTAAGATTCCCCATAAAAATCCAGAAAATAGTCCAGGCAACATTCCTCTTCTAATAGCAAAGAATGTTAAAGGAATTGTTCCCAGAGATATACTATATGATGATCCGATTCCTGTTGGAATCATTGACAAAATCATTGCTATAGCTGCAAATAGTGTCCCTTCTAAATAAACTCTTAATTTTTCGTTCTGCATAAAAACTCCTCCTATAGTTTCTATATATACTAGAGGAGGAGTAAATTGAGTTAATCACAGCAAAAAAGCATAATATATATACTTATATACCGAGTTTAGGTACTCTCCCTACGCACGTATGAACGTACAGGTTCAAAGGGTCTAGACTTATAGTCTACTCTCAGCCAATTGAATTGGCTCCCCTAGTACAATATAGTTTAATAATAACAACTCAATCAATATTTAATTGAATCGACGGTTTTGGTTCACTTCCATTATAACAGGTAAAATGATTGGACGTCTACGAGTTTTTTTGAATAAATGATTCCCTAACTCTTCTCGAATATCTTGTTTGATAGATCCCCAGTCAAAGTCATTATGATCTAAGTTTTTACGGACAACCTGTTTCACAATATCATTAGATTCGTTGATCAGATCTTGGCTCTCTTTAACAAATACAAATCCTCTTGTCACAATGTGTGGTCCAGAAACAACCGTTCTTTTTTTTCTGTCAATTGTTACAACAGCTACAAAAATACCATCTTCTGACAACAATCTACGATCTCTAAGAACAATATTTCCGATATCACCAATTCCAATTCCATCGATCAAAGTATTGTCCGCAGAAACTTGGCCCGTTTGGTTCATTTTACCTTTTTCATAGTTTAAAACATCACCATTACTTAAAATAAAAATGTTTGTATTTGATATACCAGTTTCATTAGCAAGATCTGCATGAGCTGCTAACATACGATATTCTCCTTGAATCGGAATGAAATATTTTGGTTTAAGCAAGTTAATCATAAGTTGTAAATCATTTGGTGTAGCATGACCGGATGCTTTCATATTATCAGAAATATGTTTAACAGTTGCTCCTGCACGATAAATTAAATTTTCCGTTTCCGCAACTGTTACTTCCATTGAAATAGAAGGACTTGTAGCAATAAATATTAAATCTCCAGACTTAATATTTACTTGCCCGTGACTTCCCGTAGCCATACGATTCAATGTTTTGATCGGTTCACCAGAAGCTCCTGTTTCGAGAACTAAAATCTGTTCATCATCATATTGATCAATTTTGTCTACAGAAACAATCAGGTTTTCATCGGGTAGATTTAATTTATCAAGTTTGATAGCTGTTTCAATAATCGCTTCAAGGTTACGGCCAGTTATAAATACTTTTCTACCTGAGTCTTGAGCAGCATTTAGGATTTGTTGAATTCTTAAGATATTACTTGCTACTGCTGCTACAATAATACGGCTATTTGTATCTTGAAAAATATCCAATACTTCTTCTTGAACTTTCTTTTCAGAAACATTTTCTAATACACTTTCTGCTTCGTTTGAATCACTTAATAGAGCAAGTACACCTTCTTTGCCAATCTCTGAGATTTGAGAAAAGTCAGTATGGTAATTGTCGTTTGCACTTTGGTCAAATTTAAAGTTTCCTGTATAAACAATATTTCCTTCTTCTGTTTTAACAGATATCCCCATTGAATCAGGAATAGTATGGGTTGTTCTAAAAAATTTCACTAAATTCCCATGAAAATCTATCTCAGTATGTTCATCAATAACATGATAATCATCGAATTCAGTACCAAGATTAGTTTCTTTGACTATAAGTTTTGCCAAAGCAATCGTCAATTCTGATCCGAACACTGGTACATTGAATGTGTTCAAGAAATATGGCAAAGCTCCTATAGCATCTTCATGTCCATGAGATAAGAAGACTCCCGCAATACGGTCTTTATTTTCAAGCAGATAACTAAAATCTGGAATGACAGCATCAATTCCATATAAATCATCTTCCGGATACATTAATCCACAATCTAGGACAAACAGGTCTTCCCCAGATTCCACTACATATAAATTTTTTCCATTTTCTCTTACTCCTCCAAAAGGAATAATCTTAATATTACTCAAATTTCTCACCTCTAAAAGTTGATTTTACGTATAGTTCATTTCACATTTATCATTATGACATTTATTCATATTACGTCCGTTCAATCTACACTAATTTTAGTATAGCATAGAAATCAGGTATTTCCTACTGGTATAAAGTCGACTTTTATTCTTAAGAACTGTATACTAACTAATTGATAGAACTGATTTTTTATAGAAAGGAATGCTCAGATGGATTTAGACAAAAGAAAAATCATGTTATTAGATTATTTAAACAATATATATCCTCATAGTGAAACAATACAAAATCTGATCTCCATTACTTCTTCAGATCTAGAAACATTACTTTTACTTATAAAAGAATTAATAAGCGAAAAAATGCCTGTCATTCAAATACGACAAGAAATCAGATTGCTTTATCCTGTTTTATCTATACCCGCAATAAAGTATGGGTTAAATACTCACTCATTAGGAGACCCATTATTCTTATTCCAGACAATTCCTTCTACTAATAATTATTTAAAGCATAATTTAAACACTTTAGAGAGTGGTTCACTTGTCCTAGCTCACAAACAAAGTCAGGCTAAGGGACGTTTAGGTAGAGCCTGGTCTTCCCCTGCTGGAAGTACAATCTCTATGAGTCTCTTACTGAAACCCGAAAAAACTAAGTTAAATTATGCACTATTAACTCAATTAACTGCTGCAGCTATAGTTAAGACGTTAGCCCTACAAAACACAAATGCTGAGATTAAGTGGCCGAATGACATACTAGTTGTACGCAAAAAGATTGCAGGTATATTGACTGAAACTGAATATTCAGGAGATACACTTGAAGGAATTATTCTTGGTATTGGAATTAACACCAACATGGACGATAACGATATCCCTATAGATATTAGAAATAAAGCCACTTCATTGAAATCAGTTGCAGGCATAGTAGACCCAAATTCTCTCGTTTCAAACTTTTTAAATGAATTCGAAAGACTGTATGATAATTGGATCATGACTCATGATAGTAAGCCATTTTTAGATATCTGTCGGAATCATTCCGCATTGATTGGAGGAGAATACTGGATTGAAGAAAATAAAGGATTAGAATCTACAAGACGAAAAGCCAAAATTGAAACAATTAATGATGTAGGAGCACTTGTTGTTACCTATCTTGATACATTTGAAACATCGACTTTGCTTTCCACAAACTATTCGATTCGAGGAAATCATGGATATATATAACCTGTCAATTTATCTGCAAAAAAAGAGTAGCCCCAAAGACTGAGCTACTCTTTCTTAATTATTTAGTTTCTTTATCTGATTCTGAATTATCGGCTTCAAGTACAGCTTTTCTGGATAAGTTAACTCGGCCCATTTTATCAACCTCTGTAACCTTAACTTTCAAAATATCCCCGACAGAAATAACATCTTCTACGTTTTTGATATATTTATCTGACAGTTCAGATACATGTACTAATCCGTCTTTTCCTTTGACAATTTCAACAAAGGCTCCAAATTTTTCAATTCGTTTGACGGTTCCATTGTAAATTTTCCCAATTTCTACTTCTTCAGTCAATTCTTCAATAATTTCGATTGCACGTTTGATTCCATTAGCATCTTGACCGTAAATTGAAACATTTCCTTCTTCGTCAATATCAATCTTCACACCTGTTTCAGCAATAATGCCATTGATAGTGTCGCCACCCTTACCAATAACAACTTTAATTTGTTCAGGCTTAATTCTGATTGATTCGATTTTAGGCGCATACTCACTTAATTCTGCGCGAGGATTAGAGATAGCGGCTTCCAGATTATCAAGAATTTCTAAGCGCGCTTTCTTTGCAGAAGTTAAGGCTTCTTCTAAAATTTCTTTAGTGATTCCTTCGATCTTAATATCCATTTGCAGAGCAGTAATACCTTCTCTTGTACCAGCAACTTTAAAGTCCATATCTCCCAAATGATCTTCTAGACCTTGAATATCAGTAAGAACTGTATAGTCATCACCCTCCATGACTAATCCCATTGCAATACCGCCAACTGGGGCTTTAATCGGTACGCCGGCATCCATCAATGCTAATGTTCCAGCACAGATACTCGCTTGTGATGAAGAACCATTAGATTCAAGTACTTCTGCTACCAGACGAATTGTGTACGGGAAATCTTCCTCACTTGGAATAACTTGGGCTAACGCTCTTTCACCTAATGCCCCGTGTCCAATTTCGCGACGACCTGGACCTCTTACAGGACCAGTACTTCCAACTGAAAATTGAGGGAAGTTATAGTGGTGAATGAATCGTTTTCTATCTTCACTACCTAGACCGTCAATAATCTGATATTCATTTAAAGGTGCTAATGTAGCGACTGACAATGCTTGTGTCTGTCCACGAGTAAACAGACCTGAACCATGGACTCTTGGCAATATTGAAACTTCTGACTCAAGTGATCGGATCTCATCGACTTTACGTCCATCAGGTCTTACGTTTTCTTGAGTAATCAAACGACGTACTTCATCTTTTTCCATATCAGAAGCGATTGCTTTGACATCTTTCATTATGCTTTCTTTATCTTCATGATCTTCAAATTTTTCTGCATAAGTGTTGATAACTTCTTCTTTTACAGCTTCTGTTTTTTCTGCGCGTTCTTGTTTGTCGAAAATTTGGATAGCGGCTTTCATTTTATCATTGAATACACTTGTAATTTCCTCTTTCAACTCTTGATTAGGAACTGAAAGCGTAATTTCCATTTTATCGTGTCCAATTTCTTCAACAATTTTTTCTTGAAAAGCTACTAATTCTTTAATTGCTTCATGACCGAAGAGTAAAGCTTCAAGCATATCTTCTTCTGATACTTGTTCTGCTCCACTTTCAACCATATTGATTGCATGTTTTGTACCTGCTACAGTTAGATGAATATCTGAAACAAGATTTTGCTCTACTGTTGGATTGATAATCAATTCTCCATTTACTCGACCTACATTAACGCCGGCAATTGGCCCATTAAATGGGATATTTGAAATGCTCAAAGATAAAGAAGAGCCTAGCATTGCTGTCATTTCCGGAGAATTATCAGGATCTACAGACATCACTGTATTCGTGATCTGCACTTCATTACGAAATCCTTCAGCAAACATTGGACGGAGCGGTCTATCAATCAGGCGTGCCGTTAATGTTGCATTTTCTGAAGGTCTTCCTTCTCTTTTAATGAACCCTCCTGGGATTTTCCCTACTGAGTACATTTTTTCTTCGTAACTAACCATTAATGGGAAAAAGTCACGATCACTGGCATGGCTGCTTGCTACTGCAGCAGTTAATACCACCGTATCTTCATATCTTAGCAAAGCAGCTCCATTGGCCTGTTTAGCCATTTGGCCGATTTCAGCCGTTAATGTTCTACCGCCAATTTTCGTTGTAAATATTTTTTTCTCTGACATCATTTTCTCCTTTAGGTGTGATTATCACAGGAAGTCCGATCTACTAAACAAATGTCATTTTTAAGCTATGTAAAAAATCACATTTGCATAGTAGAGAATTGAATCTTCCTGCCAATTTACTTTTGTATCTAATCAGTTACTACGCTTCATCTAGTACAATTAGTACCATAAGCCTGCTTCCCTTTAGTCAGAGGCATAACGGATTTGTACCTTACTGCGTTGAAACAACTCCGTCAACTCGATTCGAACGGTCCAAGTTCGGTTACTACGCCTACTACTATGCCCGTAATTTTGCTTTGCTTCGAACGGTCATAGCAAAGAAAGCGAGATTCAAAAGAATCCCGCTTTTTATTATACATAAAATCCAGCATATAAATCCAGATTTGTTATTTAGATTTATTCAGGCTTTTATACCAGACCCGCATTCCATCTAAATAATAACTAAGCGGTTTATATAGCCTTTTATTAACGACGTAAACCTAGTCGTTGGATTAATTCACGGTAACGAGTAATATCTTTATTACGAAGATATGCTAACAAGTTACGACGGTGTCCAATTTTTTTCATTAGTCCACGCATAGAATGAAAATCTTTTTTGTGTACTCGTGCATGTTCATTCAATTCATTTATATCAGCTGTTAGAACAGCGATTTGAACTTCTGGAGAACCTGTATCTCCTTCATGACGAGCATATTCAGTCATAATTCTTGTTTTTTCTTCTTTACTTACTGCCATTTTACTACACCTCTTCCTCATTTTTTGAATCCAATTACTGAGACAACGCTGGTGAAACGTCTATCCAAGTAATGGTCTGTGTCTATCAAGTAGAAGTCCACAATAAATGCAAACTTTATCTAATAGCACTTTACAATAGTACAGTATATCGCTATGAAAATCAAGTATCACTGCCAACTTTTCGGATCATTTTTCCACTGTTTTAAGCGATTTATATCCTCATTTTTTATCACTCCAGCTTGCAAAGCAACTTCGATAAGATCCGTATAGTTCGTAATGGTCTTAAGCTCTACTTGTAATTCATTAAATGCATAATAACTAATCGGCAACTCGTAAGTGAATATTGCGGCAACGCCTAATACATGAGCACCTTCTTTCTCTGCTTCTTGCAATGCATTGATGACACTGCTGCCAGTGGATATCAAATCTTCAATAATAACCATTTTTGCTCCAGGTTCAAATATACCTTCAATTTGTTTCCCTTTACCATGCTGCTTTGTCGAACTTCTAATATATACCATGGGAAGATTCATTTCTTGTGCAATCCAAGCTGCATGGGGGATACCCGCAGTAGCTGTACCAGCAATCACTTGTACTTGAGGATAATATTCTTTTATAAGTTTTACAAAGGCTTTGATTACTTTACTTCTAACTTCAGGAAAACTCATTGTAATGCGATTATCACAATAAATGGGGCTTTTCAGTCCGCTTGTCCAAGTGAATGGATCATTAGGTTGTACAGACACTGCCCCTATATTCAATAATTCTCTAGAAATTTCAATTGATTGACTCATTTCATTCTCCATTCCATTGTTTTAAGACTTCTAAATACGTATGAACCGGATCTTTTGATTGTGTTATGGTACGACCTACAACTATATGAGAAGCTCCTAGTTTTCGAGCTTCATTTGGTGTAGCAATTCTTTTCTGATCATTATTCTCATCTTGATTCAATCTAATGCCCGGAGTCACAAGCAAAAAAGATGCACTAAACTTTTTCTTTATTCTTTCTGCTTCTAATGCTGAGCACACAACCCCATCCATTCCAGATTCACTTGCCAGTATAGCATAGTCCAATACACTTTCCTCAATTGAACTATTTATTTTTTGTTCCTGTTTAATCATTTCTTCTGTAGTACTAGTCAGTTGGGTAACAGCAATAAGCGTGGGTGTTTTTCTACCATTTTGAGTACCTGAAATTAGACCATCTTTGGCTGACTCCATCATTTTTCTACCACCAGCTGCATGTAAATTAACCATATCTACACCCATTCCGGCAATTCCTACCATAGCTTTTTTAACTGTAGTAGGAATATCATGCAATTTAATATCTAAGAATACATCATGTCCATCATTTTTTAATGTATATAAAATCTGTGGTCCCTGTTGATAAAATAATTCCATACCAACTTTTAAATTTAATTTTTTATTTGGAAAATAATTTAAAAAAGCACTAACTTCTTCTAATGTAGAAAAATCTAAAGCAATAATCGGTTTTTTATCCATTCTTTCTTGCCTCTTTCACTTCTGCAATAAGACTTTCAATTGAGTCGATTCCCAATTCATCCAATCGAGCTGGTAGTTCTTCTATAATTTGATTCATGACAAGCGGATTTTTATATGTTGCAGTACCGATAGCGACTGCCGATGCGCCAGCTAGAAACATTTGAATAACGTCGTCTGTTGACTGAATGCCTCCCATTCCGATGATTGGTAAATCTACCGCTTGAGAAACTTGATAGACCATACGTACAGCTATCGGGAAAATACTTTCTCCAGATAATCCACCTGTCACATTTCCTAAAACTGGTTTTCTAGTCTTAACATCAAAATTCATACTCAATACCGTATTAATAAGACTGATTCCGTCAGCACCACCAGCTTCAGCTGCTTTTGCAATTGAAACAATATCTGTAACGTTAGGAGTTAGTTTGACATATATTGGTACTTTTGCTATTTTTTTAACTTTTTCAGTAATCAATTTGACCGTTTCAGGATCAGTCCCGAAAGTAAGACCACCTTCCTTGACGTTAGGACAGGAAACATTAATTTCCAAAGCTGAAATCACATCAGACTGATTCAACTTCTTAGTCACTGTAACAAACTCTTCTACAGTTTCTCCAGCAACACTTGCTATGATCGGTGTCTGATAGTGTGTTAACTTAGATATTTTATCAGTAAGAACTTTGTCGACTCCAGGATTTTTCAGTCCAACAGCATTGAGTACACCGTTTTTTAGTGAAAAGAATTTAGGATCTTCATTTCCAACTCTAGCTCTTTCAGTAGTCGATTTTAATACAATCGCACCCAATTTATTATAATCATATAAATCGTGGTACATATCCCCAAACCCAAAAGTTCCGCTTGCTGGCATGACTGGATTTTTCATTTTTAGACCAGGTAACTTTACTGATAATTGTTTCATTTCGTTTCCTCCGTTTTTATTTGATTTTATAATGTGATCGTTGAAAATGATTTTGATTCTAGAACACTCAAAATTGCCGATACCGTGTCTAATGATGTCATCAAGGGAATCCCTTTTTCAATCGAAGCTTTCCGAATGTAGAAACCGTCATTGATAGCTTCAACATTTTTGCCCATGGTATTGATAACTAAATCAACTTGATTCATCTGTATAAGATCCAGTATATTTTTTTCTTCACTAAGTGAATGTTTTACAAGTGTTGACTGAACGTTTATATCTTCTTCTTTTAAAGCTTTTGCAGTGCCCGATGTTGCGATCAGTGAATAGCCGATTTCATTGAATCGTTTAGCTAGTTCAATTCCTTCTGCTTTGTCCTCATCTGTCAGCGTAAGCAGAACTTTGCCATGATCTGGCAAATGCATATTGCTGGCTTCAAATGCTTTGTAAAGAGCTTTTTCTAGCGTACGATCACTCCCCATAACTTCTCCAGTTGATTTCATTTCTGGACCGAGCGTAGCATCTACTTTATGAAGTTTGGAAAAACTGAATACTGGTGCTTTGACATGGACAGTTTCTGGAATCTTGTGAAGTCCACTTTCATATCCCTGCATTTTCAATGATTGTCCAAGAATAATTTTTGTAGCTACCTGAGCCATCGGGATATTTGTTACTTTACTTAAGAAAGGTACTGTTCTGCTGGCCCTTGGATTGACTTCAATAACGTAGACCACTTCTTCATGAATTACGAACTGAATATTCATGAGACCAATACAGTTTAAGCCTACACTTAGTTTTTTTGTATAATCCACAATTGTATTAATTAATTCGTCGGATAAATTTTGAGGTGGATAGACAGCCATCGAATCACCAGAATGAACTCCTGAACGTTCAATATGTTCCATAATCCCTGGAATTAAGACAGATTCACCGTCACAAATTGCATCAACTTCCACTTCTTTACCTACAAGATAACGGTCAATCAATACTGGATGATCTGATGAAAGTTTAACTGCACTGTTCATATAAACTGTTAAATCTTTAGCGTTGTCTACAATCTGCATACCTCGTCCACCTAAAACATAGCTTGGTCTTACCAGTACCGGATAACCGATTGTTTCAGCGATGTTTAACGCTTCCTTCTCTGTACGTGCTGTATCGCCTTTAGGTTGAGGGATTGACAATTTTTTTAAAGCTTTCTCAAAAAGGTTTCTATTTTCTGCTCTGTCGAGATCCTCTACTGTCGTCCCTAAAATCTTCACACCCAGTTTTTCAAGAGGTTCTGCTAAATTAATTGCCGTCTGGCCGCCGAACTGAACGATAACACCGAGCGGGTTTTCAAGTTTGATGACGTTCATAACGTCTTCGACAGCCAACGGTTCAAAATACAACTTATCTGAAATAGAGAAATCCGTTGAGACTGTTTCAGGATTATTGTTCATAATGATCGCTTCATACCCTAGTTGCTGAATTGCTTTAACTGAATGAACAGTAGCATAATCAAATTCTACCCCTTGTCCAATTCTGATTGGTCCTGATCCTAAGACAAGAATAGATTCTTTTTCCGTTACCATACTTTCTTGTTCTTCTTCATAGGTGCTGTAAAAATATGGCGTTGCGGAATCAAATTCTGCTGCACAAGTATCTACAGTTTTATAAACAGGAGTAATTTCTTTTTCTTCTCTATACTGCGAAATTTTTTGCCCATCAGTTGCCCAAATTTTCGCAATAGTCTGATCCGAGAACCCATATTGTTTAGCATAGCGTAACTGGTCTTCATCGAAAGGTGATGCGTGCAGTGTCTGTTCAATTTCTACTATATGCAATAATTTGTCCAAAAAGAATAAATCTATCTTGGTTAGTTGTGCCAGTTCTTCAATTGGATATTTCCTTCGTATGGCCTCAGTTAGATAAAACAGTCTGTCATCCTCTGCTTTAACAATTTTATCAATTAGTACATCATCACTAACGTCTTTACATTCTTCCAATTCAATATGATCGACTCCTATTTCGAGTGAACGCACAGCTTTCAGAAGACTCTCTTCAATCGTTCGCCCAATAGCCATGACTTCTCCTGTTGCTTTCATTTGCGTAGTCAGTTTTCTGTCTCCTGTTTCGAACTTGTCAAACGGCCATCTGGGGATTTTTGCAACAACGTAGTCTAAAGTGGGTTCAAACTGCGCATAGGTTGTTTCTGTGACCGGATTCTTCATTTCATCCAGTGTTAATCCGACTGCTATTTTAGCAGCTAATTTCGCAATCGGATAACCTGTTGCTTTGCTCGCTAATGCAGAGGAACGACTGACTCTAGGATTAACTTCAATAATATAGTAGTTAAAACTATGGGGATCTAAAGCAAGTTGAACGTTACAGCCTCCTTCGATCTCAAGGGCGCGAATGATTTTCAACGAGGCATCTCTGAGCATTTGATACTCTTTGTCCGTTAAGGTCTGACTAGGCGCTAACACGATTGAATCTCCGGTATGTATACCGACGGGATCAAAATTTTCCATATTACATACAACCATTGCATTGTCATTATGGTCGCGCATCACTTCGTATTCTATTTCTTTATAACCCGCGATACTTCTTTCGATCAGACACTGGTGTACTGGAGAAAGCTTCAAACCATTTGCAACAATTTCTCTTAATTCCGCTTCGTTGTCGCATAACCCACCGCCAGTACCGCCCATGGTAAACGCCGGACGAACGATAAGAGGATACCCTATATCATTTGCGAATGAAACAGCTTCATTAATAGTATGAACAATTTCACTATCAGGCACAGGCTCATTTAGTTCGCGCATTAAAGATCTGAATAGATCCCTATCTTCTGCTTTATTGATTGCAGATAACTTAGTTCCTAGTAATTCAATGTTCAGCTCTTCTAATATACCGCTGTTATCCAACTCTATCGCCATATTCAAGCCCATTTGACCTCCTAAAGTAGGTAAGATGGCATCTGGATTTTCTTTCCTCAAAATTTTAGAAACGAATTCCAACGTTAAGGGTTCCAGATAAACTTTATCTGCTACTTCTCTATCCGTCATAATCGTTGCAGGGTTAGAATTGACTAGCACAACTTCATAGCCTTCTTCTTTAAGTGCTAAACACGCTTGCGTTCCCGCATAGTCAAATTCTGCTGCTTGTCCAATAATAATTGGACCTGATCCTATTACTAAGATTTTATTAATATCTTTTCTTTTAGGCATAATCGTTCCCTACTTTCCATGATTCCATTAATTCAGTAAATTGGTCAAACAAATCAGCAGCATCATGGGGACCTGGTGCAGCATCTGGATGATACTGTACACTGAAAACCGGATAATGACGATGTCTTAATCCCTCAACCGTATGATCATTGATTTCTATATGAGTGACTCTAAGTTGCTCGGTATCTATAGAATCGGCTGCTACTGCATATCCGTGATTCTGGGAGGTAAACGCAATTTTACCAGTAGCAATTTCTTTTACAGGATGATTAAATCCTCTATGTCCAAAATTCATTTTATACGTCTTAGCTCCATTCGCCAGCGCAATCAACTGATGCCCTAAGCAAATACCGAATACAGGAACTTTTCGTTGTAGATCTTTAATCATTTCTAGCACTTGAGGTAAATCAGTGGGATCTCCTGGTCCGTTTGTCAACATAACCCCATCCGGATTTAAATTCAGAATTGTTTCCACTTTTGTATTATATGGAAGAACCGTCACATGACAGTCCCTTTTATTCAATTCATGTAATATGCTGTGTTTAAGCCCAAAGTCAATCACCACTACTTTACGACCATTCTGTGGACTGACATAAGGTCTTGTTGTCGAAACTTGTGCAACATGATCCCTTCTAAGTATTGTTTTTCTGAGTCTCTCAAGGTTTTCTTCTATCGAATACGTATCATTTGTCAGCATAGCTTTCATAGCGCCATGTTCTCTAATAACTTTAGTGAGCCTTCTAGTGTCTACACCTGTTAAACCTGGTATATTTTTTTCTTTTAAGAACTCATCTAAATTCATTCGACTGCGCCAGTTAGAAGGAACTCTAGCGTATTCCTTTACAATAACAGCTTTAGTTGTCGGAAAAATTGATTCATAATCATCACGATTTATCCCGGCATTTCCTATAAGTGGAAAGGTAAACGTCAAAATTTGACCGTTGTATGACTGGTCTGTAATTGACTCTTGATAGCCAGTCATACCAGTATTAAATACGATTTCTCCGATTGTTTCTTTTTCCGACCCAAATCCATATCCTTTAAACACATTTCCATCTTCTAAAATCAATAGTCTTTTCTGCACTTAATTTTCCTCCTGATAAATGACTTGACCATCTACTATTGTAAAGTAGATATCTCCATAAATTTTCCATCCGATAAATGGCGTATTAGAAGATTTTGAGTGCAACATTTCTTTTGAAATTATTTTTTTGTTTTGCAAATCAAAACACGCTAAATCAGCAGGTGCTCCAACTTCGAGCCTACCAGTATACATATTGAAAATTTCAGCAGGTTTGCTCGTTAACCATTCCACTAACTGTTCTAAAGTAACTCTGCGAGTTTTAACTAGGTTAGTATAGAGTAAAGAGAAAGCTGTCTCGCTTCCGATTATTCCAAAAGGTGAACCAATCATTGATCCTTGTTTTTCTTCATCACTATGTGGTGCGTGGTCAGTGGCAATCATATCGATTGTTCCGTCTAGTAGCCCTTCCAGTAAAGCTTCCTGATCTGCCTTGCTTCTTAAAGGAGGATTCATTTTAAACAAGCTGTTATCAGAAAGGATATCTTCTTCTGACATTAATAGGTGATGTGGTGTAACCTCTGCTGTTACATTAATTCCGGCTTTTTTCGCATCTCTGATTACGCGCACACTTTCTTTAGCAGAAACGTGGCAGATATGATAATGTACACCAGTAGCTTCTGCCAGCAAAACATCTCTTGCAATTTGGGTAGACTCTGTCAATTGAGACATACCTGGTAAGTTAAGTTCTTTATTTCTTTTGCCCTCATGCATCACTCCACCGTCAAACAGTAAAGAGTCATCTTCTGTATGTGCAATAATAGAAACCTTATTCTTAGCAGCTTCTTTCATAGCTAAATACATGGTCGCTGCTGTTTGCACCCCTACACCGTCATTAGTGAAAGCAAAAGCTCCTGCATTAACCAAAGCTCTTTGATCAGTTAATCGGTCACTTGTCAGCTGTTCTGTAATCGGTGCATACTGTTTAACTTTTACCTTTGCGCTTTTTGAAATCAATCTTTGTATATTCTGCATCTTTTTTACACTGTCTGGAGCTGGATTGACATTGGGCATCGCACAAATGGTAGTAAATCCACCTCTTGCAGCTGCTGCAGTTCCGGTTGAAATCGTTTCTTTATATTCAAATCCAGGTTCTCTTAAATGAACATGTACATCGATCAGACCTGGCGTAACCAATTTCCCTTTTGCATTTAAGATCTTTTCAGCTGAAACTTTCAAATCCATGCCTATTTTTTTGATTGTGCTATCTTCTATCAGAATATCTGTGGGAAAATCATGATTTCCTATAATTCGTGCATTTTTTATTAAAAGTTTCATTTTTGTCCTCCTGCATTTAATTTATAACTGAATCAATTATTGCCATTCTCGCATAAACACCATTTTTCATTTGAGTAAAAATTCTAGACCGTTTACTTTCCACTAGTTGGGAAGCTATTTCTACTCCTCGATTCACGGGAGCAGGGTGCATGATTATGGCACTTTTTTTCATAGTGTTCTCTCTTTCGATAGTCAATCCATATTTTTCAAGATATTCTTCTTTAGAAAAAATTTTATCTTTTTCAATATGTCTTTCATGCTGTACTCTCAGTAACATCATAACGTCTACTTTTCTTGCGAGTTCATCGATTTTTGCATACTCCCCATATATTCCAAATGATGGATCCAACCATTCTTTTGGACCTGTATAGAAAACTTCAGCACCAAGTCTATTTAAAATCTGCACATTACTTTTAGCTACTCTAGAATGTGAAAGATCTCCTGCAACTGCAACCTTCAGATTCTTAAATGTACCGAATTCTTCATATATAGTCATTAAATCTAATAATGACTGACTGGGATGCTGACCTGCTCCATCTCCTCCGTTTATGATTGAGCTAGTTAAATTCGGACTGCTAATCAACTTTTTATAAAAATCTTCTTGGCTATGTCTAATCACAATCAAATCCACTCCAATGGATTGAAGTGTCATTATAGTGTCATATAAACTTTCACCTTTTCGGATGCTACTTGTTGAAGGTTGAAAATCCATTACTTGCATACCTAATTTTCTTTCTGCCATTTCAAAACTTTTATGAGTTCTTGTACTATCTTCAAAAAAGCAATTGATTGCATAATGTTCATGAAAATTATTATTAATTTCTCCATGTTTGTATTGCAATGCATTTTCGATCAAATGATAGATTTCTTCATTACTTAAATCATTTAGCGTAGTAAAATGTTTAACTAAGTTTTGAGCAACATTTTTCAAGATAATATCCTCCTTATACTATTATGATTGATATAAAAAGACCTCATGTCAGAGAGACATCAGGTCTAAGGATTATGTAAAACAACTGTAATTAGTATGAGTGAATCACATAATTAAATAGTAGCTATCTAACTAGGCTGACTCATATAATAACAAGTTATTCCCTTAGTGACCTTCTGTGTCTCTCTGGACAGCATTTAAAGTTCACATTTTATTTAGTTGGTTTCAGGATCGTTACAACATCTTTTCCGTCAACTTCTTCTAATGAAACTTGAATTGATTCCTCTTTAGAAGTTGGTATATTTTTTCCTACAAAATCAGCTCTAATTGGAAGCTCTCTATGCCCCCGATCGATCAGAACAGCTAAATAAATTTTTTTAGGTCTACCGTTGTCTATCACTGCATCTAAAGCGGCTCTAATCGTTCTACCCGTATAAAGTACATCATCTATAATTACTACTTTTTTCCCTTCAACCACACTTCCAATTGTTGGCGTAAAACCTGAAGTATGCAAATGGATTTCTTGGTCGTCTCTATAGTTAGAAATATCTAATTCAGTAGCTTCTACTCTTTCTCCTTCCAGTTGCGAAATTCTTTCTGCAATTCTCTGAGCAAGATAAACCCCTCTTGTTCTAATACCAATTAATACTAAATCTTGAATTCCTTTGTTCTTCTCAATAATTTCATAAGCGATTCGTGTTAAAGCTCGTTTTATTGCAACTTCATTAATGACTTCAATTTCCTCATTATTTTTCATACATATTCCCCCAAAATCTTTTAGTCTTTAATTCTAAAGTTAATTTATCCAGCTGAATCAAAGGACCTGTAAGTATACAAAAAAGCCCTCTTATCCATGTAAGAATAAGAGAGCTTCCTAAAATATTCATTAGGGTTAGGGGAATAAAACACACTTTCCCACTACTTAATTCCTAGAATCTACTGTATATAGTCCTATACATCAGTTTCATTCTAAGAAATTTCTGCTCCTTATTAGCCTCACTGGACTACTTGTTAAAGGATATCTATTAACTTTAAATATACTTTACAGTTCTGTTATCAAAAAGTCAATACAGATTATCTTATTTAGAAAATTTGGTTTTAATTTCCATAACAACATCTCGTAGTTGGGCAGCTCTTTCAAAATCAAGTTCTTTAGCTGCTTGTTTCATTTCAAGTTCCATTGTTTCAATCAATTGTCTTCGCTCTTCTCTAGATAGTTTTTTCACTGTAGCTTCTGTTAATTCTTCTCCATCTTCTACCACCGTAGAGATCTGGATAAGATCTCTCACTTCTTTCTTAATAGTCATAGGTGTAATTCCATGTACTTTATTGTATTCCTCTTGAATTTCACGTCTACGTTCAGTTTCTTCAATAGCATTATTCATTGAATCTGTCTGTCTATCTGCATACATGATCACTCGCCCATTTTCATTACGTGCTGCACGACCCATCGTTTGAATAAGAGAACGTGTACTTCTTAAAAACCCTTCTTTATCGGCGTCTAATATGGCAACCAATGATACTTCTGGCACATCTAATCCTTCACGAAGTAAATTGATCCCAATTAAAACATCAAATTTACCAACTCTAAGGTCTCGGATAATTTGTGTTCTTTCCAACGTCTTGATATCACTATGAAGATATTGAACTTTTATTCCGACCTCTTTCAGATAATCGGTTAAATCTTCTGACATTTTTTTGGTTAAAGTTGTAATAAATACTCGTTCATTTCTTTCGACTCTTAAATTGACTTCCTCAATCAAATCATCAATCTGTCCTTGAATAGGACGAACTTCGATAATCGGGTCTAATAATCCTGTAGGTCTAATAATCTGTTGCACAACTTGTGAGGCTCTTTCCATTTCATAATCTGCTGGTGTTGCAGAGATATAAGTGATTTGGGGCACTCTCTCTTCAAATTCTTCTAATCTTAAAGGTCTATTGTCCAATGCACTAGGCAGTCTAAAACCATGTTCTACCAGTTGCTGTTTTCTTGCACGGTCTCCATTATACATACCTCGTATCTGAGGCATTGTAATGTGCGACTCATCTACAATAAATAGAGAGTCTTTTGGAAAGAAATCCAAGAGCGTATATGGTGCTTCACCAGGTTTTCTACCATCCATATGTCTAGAATAATTCTCAATTCCTGAACAGTAGCCCATCTCCATAAGCATCTCAATATCATAGTTTGTCCGTTGTTCTAATCTTTGTTCTTCAAGTAATTTATTATCTTCTTTCAGTTCTTTTAACCGACCATCTAGTTCAGTTTTAATTGATTCGATTGCTGACCTTGTTTGTTCATCATTAGATACAAAGTGAGTAGCAGGAAAAACTGCTACATGAGATAAATCAGCTTTCACTTCTCCAGTCAAAACATCTACTTCTCTAATTCGATCAATTTCATCTCCAAAAAATTCAACGCGAATCGCTTCGCTTTCTCTTGATGCTAGAAAGATCTCAACAATATCGCCTCTTGCTCTAAATCTTCCCCTTTGGAAATCAATATCGTTTCGCTCAAATTGCATATCTACTAATCTACGTAATACTGCATCTCTGCTAATCTCCATCCCCGCTCTTAAAGAAAGCACATGATCTCTATAGTCTTCGGGGTTAACTAGTCCATAAATACAAGAAACAGAAGCTACGACAATCACATCTCGCCTCTCAAGCAAAGAGCTTGTAGCAGAGTGTCGAAGTTTATCAATTTCATCATTAATAGAAGCATCTTTTTCAATAAAGGTATCTGTCGAAGGAACATAAGCCTCTGGTTGATAGTAATCATAATAACTAACAAAATATTCAACAGCATTTTCAGGGAAAAATTCTTTAAATTCAGAATACAACTGACCTGCTAGCGTTTTGTTATGTGCAATCACTAATGTCGGTTTATTCACTTGTTGAATAACATTAGACATAGTAAAAGTTTTTCCAGTCCCTGTAGCACCTAAAAGGACTTGTTCTTTCTGTCCTTCCTCAATTCCTTTTACAAGGTTTTTAATAGCATTAGGCTGATCCCCACTAGGTTGGTAAACTGAATTCAATTGAAATTTATTTTCAGACATTGATGTACCCCTTTCAAAAACTAAACATACATTCGTATATAATCATACCATAAAAGCATAAAAAAAAGCTCTTCCTTTTGACTTTTGTCAAAGAGGAAGAACTTTCTTCTAACAGCCTACTATCCTAATTTACTAGATAGACGTGATTTATCACGAGCAGCTTTATTTTTGTGGATCAAGCCTTTTGATGCTGCTTGGTCAATAGCTTTAGCAGCTACTTTATATAATTCAGCTGAGTTGTCTTGTCCGTTTTCAACGGCAGTTAAATATCTTTTCTTAGCGCTACGCATAGCAGATACTTGCCCAACGTTATTTGCATTCTTTTTAACATCTTGACGTTGACGTTTAATAGCCTGTACCATGTTTGGCATTTTGAAAACACTCCTTTATAAGAATTTCTTTCAATCCGGTAAACTCATTACAAACAAGAATTAAATTGCTTATTTTAGAATTTTTACCTTCTCTTTTCAGTTGATTTTCAACATTCTCCATTGTACATCATTACCAAACTATTTGCAATATTACAATTACGAAACTTTAAGAGTTCTTTTGTAATTCGGGATTTTGATCAGAAAATTTCAATATAAAAAGTTCAACTTGCATTTCTGGATTTGCCTGACCAGATTTAATTAAAAAATCAGCATCAATTAATTCATGATGAGCTTTTGATAGTGTTTTTTGTTCAAACATTCTTTCTTTTTGCAGTGCAAGCTTGACTCTAAAAGGATGAACTTTTAAAATTTTCGCAATATCTGCTTGTTGGTAGCCTTTTTTCTTTAAAATTTTCACTTGCAGCAACAGTCGAAATTGTCCTATCATTAAGGCAATTATCTTAATTGGATCTTCCTTCTGTATTAAAAGGTCTTGATATAGCTCAACAGACTGCTGTACTTTTTTATTCAAAACTAAATCATTTAGTTCAAAAATATTCTGTTCAAGCGTTTTAGGAACCAATTCTCGAACAGTTGCCAACTCAATATGTCTATCTTCTTGATGAAAGATCATTAATTTCTCTAATTCTTTCATACTCTTTGATAAATTACGATCTGTTAAAATCAGTAATTCATCAAGTGCCAGATTATCAATTGAGAATTGCTTACTTTTACAGTCAGTTTGAACAAATGATTTTATTTCTTTTTCACCTATTGGATCTACATTTATAATTTCAGCTTGTTTTAATAGGATCTTGGTTAGCTTTTTTCTTTTGTCTAATTTTTCATACGGAGCCAAAAATACTAAAACTGTAAAGTCTGGAGGGTTTAGTAAATATTGCTCTAAGTAATCAATGTCATGATCAGGTCCACTGGATGATATTTTACCTGTCAAAAAATAAGGGTTTTGAATAAACAAAAGTCTTTGATCGCCAAAAAAAGGGAAAGTTTCTGCTTCTTGAAGTGCAGCATCAATGGTGACTTCTCGCATATCAAACTGACCAAAATTTAAATCAGTGACATCATTTCCGAGAATAGAATCCATTAAAGCAATCTTTACTTTTTCACTTAGATACTGTTCGGTTCCTTGGATTAAATAGATCAAGGAATGGTTCCCTTGCTTTATCTTTTTAAGTTGTTTATCTAATTCACTCATACAGAACTCCTAACTAAACTCAACTTTATTTATTTTCTTTTTTACTGATCATATCTTCCACTATATTATTTGTAAAAGGAATAGGAGTATACTGATATAATACCGCACCTGACTGGTCAGTACGATAAGTTTTTACATTTTTTTCTTTTAGCCTTTCGATTACTTCTTGATTTGGATGTCCATATAGATTATTTTCACCACTTGATATCCATCCAATTGAAGGGGCAAGTTGTTCAAGAAAAGTATCCTGTGTAGAACTTTTACTACCATGATGGCCTACTTTTAATATGTCTGTGTTTAATTTGGGATAGTGTTTTAAAAGTATATCTTCTCCAGCAGCTTCTAGATCTCCTGTAAACAGCCACTTCTTATTCCCAATCTTTCCAAACAATACTAAAGACTGGTTATTTTTGCTATCTTTCAATTCCGGTCCAGGTGAACTAAAGGGATATAAAATATGCAAATTTGGGCCTGCTTTATTTGATTTAGAGTAATGAATTGGGGATAATTCAACATGTTGACTAACAAATAACGGCCATAAAGTTTTTAGTGAGGGATCAAGAAATGTTTCTGGAGTAGCAATAATCTCTTTAGTTTTTATTTCTTTAACGATTTCTTCTAACGCCCCTACGTGATCTGTATCCGCATGTGTAAGAATAATTTGATCTAATTTTTTAACACCTAAAGCTTTAATGGATGGAACAACTACATCTTTTCCAATTGAATAAGGCGACTCTGGTTCTGCCCACTCTTCTGTTTCCTTCCACTGTGAGAGTCCACCAGTATCAATAAGGTAGTTACCTTTCCCCCATGGCTCTTTAATCAAGAATGCATCTCCTTGTCCAACATCCAACATAACGACTTTTCCTATCGGGGAATGTCTTTCAGACATTATTCCTGTAAATACAAGAACGATGCCAATTAAAAGCATACTGAATGGTTTCCGATTACTTTGAATATCCAAATATAAAAATACCAGCACTATCCCAAAGCACACTAAACTCATACCAATAGCGGAAAGTCTTCCAGTAACGAACGTAAAGGAACCTAAAGAGTTTATTTTTTCCACTAAATTTTCAAGTAAAATTATAAATGTATCTGCGAATGTCACTGAAATTCTAATATTAAATAATCCATATAACAATATTGCAATTATAAATATAGAAGTCAATAAGGGCAAAAGAACTATTGAAAAAACAGGAATAAATATTATATTTAATAGAACCACTACCCATGAAAACTCATAAAAATGATAACTTAAAACTGGTATACTGACTAGGGAAATCAGAATATTTAAGCATATTCCCATTTTAAATCGAGGTAAATTTCTTATCCACTTTTGCTTACTCAATATGATCATAACACTGCTTAGAAGATAGCTAAGTTGGAATCCAACAGAATAAATTTGATAAGGATTAATTAACAAAGCTATAAAGAGAGTGAAAGACCAATTATCTAAAGAAACTGTTTTTCTTTTAAATAATCTAGATCCTATAGAAAACATTGACTGGATAATAGCCCTAAAAACACTAACCTTGAATCCTGCAAGTATTCCATAGACTGGCAAGGTGAAAAAAAGTATCCTGTTAGTTATCTCTTTCGTGAGTCCAACTCTCAACAAACTTTTTTCAACCATTACAATCAGAAATTGAATATGTAACCCAGAAATACTTAATAAGTGTATTATTCCTAAAGCTCGATAATTTTCTAAATTTAAGTCAGATAGATCCCTTTTATCTGCAAATAACAAGGCTTTTAGGTAAGTTCCTGTCATTCCTCCTATTCCTTTATCAATTTGATTAAAAAGCACTGATCTCAACCTATCAGTCTTATAACTAATGGAAAGTTCTTTAAAAGCTTTTTGCTTTTCTAATTTTTCAGCAGTTAGTTTATAGAATATCTCATCTTTTAACAAATAATCTTTATAGCTAAATTGATGGAAATTAACAGACTCATTGGGTCTTGTCAATCTCCCTTCTATTTTCAAAAAAGAAGGCACACCCTTCTCTTCAAAGACATTTTTTTCTTCTTCTGAAGCTAGTTTATAAGAGACAATTACTTCTTCCTTATCATCTTTTTCACTAACTAATAATCCTTTAAAGCGTAAAATTTGACCATCAATCTCTACTGTTGTTGATTTAACAATAATATTAAAAGTTTTCTGATTTTCCATCAGGATAGACTCTGATTTATGTGGCCTGATAAGCGTCATTGTCAATAGTAGGATACCCATCAGTAAAGATACCTTGATGATTTTTTTGTTTTTAGTAGCTAGTATTCTAAAAAAAATGAAAATCATTATCAAAATAGTTAATGGGGAGAATTTTTCTAACACAGCTATAACGACTGCTAAAGAAAAGAGGACCGGAAATAAAAAGTACCCTTTCAAATTTTAATTTAACTATCTAACGTATCAGAAATTAGATCAGATTTATAATACTCTCCTATATTTTGAAATAAATCTTCAGGAACAGCCACTTGTTCTACATTAATATTAGCTTGTTCTAAAAGTTTTATAGCATAAGAATGATTATGGTAGTTTTTTAAATAATATATTTTTCGTATACCTGCCTGGATAATAGTCTTTGTACACTGGAGACATGGAAAGTGAGTCACATAAATATCTGCTCCTTCAGTTTTCACTCCAAACTTTGCACATTGAAGCAATGCATTCATCTCTGCATGCACTGTTCGTACACAATGGCCATCAATCAAATAACAGCCATGATCACTGCAATGTACATCTCCGCTTACTGACCCATTATAACCACCAGATATTACCCGCTTTTCTCTAACAATCATAGCTCCAACTGATAGTCTAGTACAAGTACTTCTCATGGCAAGTAACATACTCTGTGACATAAAATATTGATCCCAAGGAATTCTATCTGTCATTTTATTATTTCCTTTCAAAATTCAAATTATTTCTTTAGATAATTGTGTTTATAGTATACAAGAGTGTTACTAACGAATCAATTGCTCCTCATTCAATCTACCATAATACTATCTTTAATATTTTCAAATATTATATCTCCAATACCTGATACATTTTTTATATCTTCTAATGATTTAAATACTCCATTCTCTTCTCTATAATCTATAATCGCTTGTGCTTTAGCTTGTCCAATTCCATGTAGTTCAATTAATTCCGCCTGTTCTGCTTGGTTGATATTAATCTTACGCTTATTCTCTTCCGTCGTTGGAACATCAGTGTAACTTTCCTCTATAACTTCTTCTCCTTTTTCAGGTATATAAATCATCATCTGATCTGTTACTAATAACGCTTGATTAATTGTTCGATCATCGGCGTTTTCCAAAAACCCGCCTGCTTGAGTGATAGCATCACTGACGCGATCTCCTGACTTAACTTCGTATATTCCAGGATGAACAATCGCCCCTTTTAATTCAATCACTATTTTACCTTCATTTTTTTCTAACACTTTTTGTTCATCTTCATTTACTATATCTGTATCCATTACTTTTTCATTTTCTGAAATCAATTGTTCGATTGTATCCTCATTAGAATTCCCTTTATTAGGTAATTCTAACAGTAGGTACAATACCACTATTAAGATCAATACGGTTGAAACTCCAAAATAAACGGTTAATAACAGGTGTTCTTTTATCCATCCTATAACTTCTGCCATATCCTCCCTCCTCTTATTTATTTCTTCCAATACTATATATACTGTTTATTATTTGAAATCCTGATTATTCTCATAAAAAAGCCAGCAAAAGAATAGATATTCTTTTGCTGGCTACAATTTAATTGTTTTATGCTGCTAAATTAACTTGGCTCTGTTCTGGCTCAAATCGAGAGCTAACAGGACTTAATTGTTCCAGATATTCTATTGCATCATTAAAGGATTTAATTGGAACGATTTTCATTTTTGTGTCAATATCTTCTGCTGCTTCAACTGCAATTTCATAATTAGATTTATAATCCGGATATTCACCTTTTAAATCAGGATCAATTTCATCATCTGGAGCAAAAAAGATTGTAGCACCTTCTTTATCTGCAGCTATAACTTTTTTATCTATTCCACCTATTGGCCCAACCGTTCCATCTTCGGAAATTGTTCCAGTACCTGCAATTACATGACCGGCTCTTAAATTTGTATTTGTAATCATAGAATATACTTGTAGTGAATACATTAATCCAGCCGAAGGTCCTCCTATTTCTCCTGAATGAATGACCACTTCCGGATCTGTTTCTACCGTAGACTGGTCCACAAGTGAAATTCCTATTCCCGTTTCACCCGTTTCTTCCAGTTTAATTAAGTCTCCTTCAGATTTATATTCAGTACCATTACGTTCATATTTAATTGAAACGGTCTGTCCAACTTCTAGATCTTTAATATAATCAATAAACTCTTCCGTATTCTTAAATTTTAAATTGTCTACTTCAGTAATTGTATCTCCCATTTGTAAAACTCCAGCAAAATTCGAATTATCTGTAACACTCATCACGTATACACCTTTGTAATCCAAATTATACGGTAATCCCGCTGCATCAAAAGCTGCTACCACCGCTGAATGAACTGAACTTTCCATATAATAGCGCTGCAAAGTATTATATTCTTCATAATCATCTATGTCCCCGAATAATTCTGCCTCAGATACAATATCATTATATGGAAGAAATTGGAACAAATAAGTAAAAGGCGTTGCTTGAAGGATTTCAACAGTTGTCATCATAAACTTCCCAGGTTCTTGAGCATAATTACCATCCACCTCAATCATTGGATCCAAATCTTCTGCACTACCAGGACGCTCAATATAATAAGGGATCGGTCTCAAAAATATAAAATAGAGCACTATGATTAGTAGTAGACCTTTGATCCAAAATGAGATTTTTTTCAATCGTTTTACCTACTTTCTATTTTTCATAAATCTTTTTCATTTCATAAAGTATATCCGCAGGAACTAATTCTTTGACATCTCCTTCAAATTTAACAACTTCTTTTATTAGAGATGAGCTAATAAATCGATACTTTTCATCTGCCATCAAGAAAATTGTCTCAACATCTGGAGCTTGAATTTTATTCATTGCTGCAATATCCATTTCATATTCCATATCCTTTACTGAACGGATGCCACGTATCATTGCATTTGCGTTCAGTTTCTTTGCCAAATTAACCGTTAATCCTCCGTTATGTTTGATAACTTTAATATTTTTCTTTTCAGTATTGTTTATAACTTGAGTAATCATATCAACTTTATGCCCCATACTAAACAAGGATTTTTTTGATATATTATCGCTTACTACAATAATAACTTCATCGAATAGCTCGGATGCTCGCAAGGTGATATTTAGATGCCCAAAAGTAAAAGGATCAAAACTTCCGGCATATACTGCTTTCCTTTTCACTGAATTCCTCCTTTTTGATACACTGTAATTTTAGTTGTACCATAGAGTTTCTCCTTGATCATTTCGACATCAGATAAACGGCTTGGTAATTCAACTAATTTGTCGGTTTCACACATAATCATTGCGTTTGAACGGAGTAATGACTGTTTATTCAGATTTTCAATAATCGAAGTAATTTCTTGTGTAGCATAGGGTGGATCCAGTAATACAAGGTTAAATGTCTTATTTTGTTCCTTTAATTCTACTATAGCTTGATGATCTTTTTTTTTCAAAACTATGAATTTTTCTGGTTCTTTTGTTATCTCAATATTCTCATTTATAACTTTAATTGCTTTATAATTCATGTCTACTAAGACAGCTTCATCCATTCCTCTAGAAACTGCTTCAATTCCAAGCGATCCACTTCCCGAATATAAATCTAATACACTTCCCCCATCAAAGTAAGGACCCAGTATATGAAAAACTGCTTCTTTAATTTTATCTGTAGTGGGTCTTGTTTTATTTCCTGGAACAGCTTTTAATGGTCTACCACCATATTCTCCTGATATCACACGCATAAATTACCTCAGTTCCAGTCAGAAGAAAGTTGGTTGAATATTGAGATTTCTTTACTCTCTTCTTCTTTTTTTCTTTGTTTAGCCAAGACTTTAACCTCATCTAATACTCCATCATAAGTTTTGGGAAGATCACATTGGTAACATTCTTCAACTTTACGAACAAAATGCTGTTTAGCCAGACTAGACTGTACTGAATCTTTATCTTTTTTATCTACATAAAGAATTGCATAATTCATTTTTTTTGAAATATAGTGGACCAATCCATATCTTTTTAATTTATTTATATATTTAGTTGTATAAACCCAGACTACTATTCCGGTTCTTTCATTTTCAGATTTTAACATTTTAACTCTCTCCTCAAATCATATCATTTCACTTATTATAACAAAAAAATCCACTCAAAATGAGAGGATTTCCAACAGATACAATCTTATCTTTAAATTCTTTCATCGAAAGCATCGCTCAAAAGATCATTGAGGTGTTTTTCCAATTCACTTAACATAAGATGACCTTCTTCTTCTTTAATCATTTTCATTTTAATCGCAAATTCAATTTTCTTTGAAAAACCAAACATTTGTGTATCAACTACTTCTTCAAAAGCAGGGCATGTAATACAGAGGTGTTTTTGGCTTTCAATCAGTTGCGATATTTTATTAGCATCTTCGAGCAAAATATCTTTTGCAAGTATGTTTTCTATATGACTCACCGATTAGCCCCCTCTATTATGTAGAATAATTGTATTATATCACAAAAACATGTTTAGACAACCGGTCTCAATAGTAAATTGCAATTTGGAATAATTAAAAAACATATAAAAATAGCAGATTTAAAGGGATAATCCTTCTATCTGCTATTTCTGTATTTAAAATTTATTTAGATTTTTTACCAGCTTTTTCACGTAAGTTTTTATCTAAAATTTTCTTACGTAATCGAATTGACTCAGGAGTAACTTCGCAATACTCATCCTCAGCTAGGAATTCTAGTGATTCTTCAAGCGTTAAGATACGAGGACGTTTGATAACGTTTGTCTGATCTTTATTCGCAGAACGGATATTTGTTTTTTGTTTTTCTCTAACTACGTTAACAGAAAGGTCATTATCACGGTTATGTTGTCCAACAATCATTCCAGCATATACTTCAGTTGTTGGTTCAACAAAGATTACACCACGGTCTTCTAAGTTCATGATACCATATGTTGTAGCAGAACCATTTTCCATAGATACTAGAGCTCCTTGACGGCGCTCTCCAGCTCCACCGGCAACCATCGGTAAATATTCTTCGAATGTATGGTTTAAGATACCGTATCCACGAGTCATAGAAAGGAACTCCGTTGTAAATCCGATTAGACCACGTGCAGGGGCAGAGAAAATCAAGCGTACTTGACCATTTCCAGTGTGGACCATATCTTGCATTTCAGCCTTACGTTGTCCAAGGTTTTCAATAATTGACCCCATATATTCTTCTGGGGTATCAATTTGAACGCGCTCAAACGGCTCGTGTTTTTTACCGTTGATTTCTTTGATGATTACTTCCGGACGAGATACTTGTAACTCGTATCCTTCACGACGTAAGTTTTCAATCAGGATAGACAAGTGTAACTCACCACGACCTGAGACGATCCATGCATCTGGAGAGTCAGTCGGATCGATTCTTAGAGAAACGTCTGTCTGTAATTCCATATTCAATCTTTCGTTTAACTTACTAGAAGTAACCCATTTACCTTCGCGACCTGCAAAAGGAGAATTGTTAACTAAGAAAGTCATTTGTAATGTAGGCTCATCGATACGTAAAATTGGTAATGGATCTACATGGTCAACAGGTGTAACGGTTTCTCCAACAAAGATATCTTCAAAACCAGATACTGCAATCAAGTCACCTGCTTTAGCAGACTGAATTTCGACACGACCTAAACCGAAGAAACCAAATAGTTTTGTTACACGGAAGTTTTTAGTTGATCCGTCTAATTTACTTAATGTTACGTTGTCTCCAACTTTGATTGTACCGCGGAATACACGACCAATACCGATACGTCCAACATAGTCATTATAATCTAATAGAGAAACTTGGAATTGTAATGGCTCGTTACTGTTATCCACAGGTGCAGGAATTTCAGAAATAATTGTTTCCAAGACTGGGTTCATCGTATTTTCTTGATCATCTGGGTTGTCAGAATAACTACTTGTCCCATGCAATGCTGAAGCGTAGATTACCGGGAACTCTAACTGTTCTTCATCTGCATCTAATTCAATCAATAAGTCTAATACTTCATCCAAAACTTCTTTAGGACGAGCAGAAGGTTTATCGATTTTGTTTACAACAACGATTGGACGTAATTTTTGTTCTAATGCTTTTTTCAATACGAAACGCGTTTGTGGCATCGTACCTTCATATGCATCAACAACCAAAATTACACCATCAACCATTTTCATGATACGCTCAACTTCACCACCGAAATCGGCGTGACCAGGTGTATCCAAGATGTTGATTTGAGTATCTTGGTATTTAACAGCCGTATTCTTAGCAAGAATTGTGATTCCACGTTCTTTTTCAAGATCATTTGAATCCATTACTCGTTCACTAAACTTGTTGTGCGCTTCCAGTGTATCTGACTGTTTCATTAATTCATCAACCAGTGTGGTTTTACCATGGTCAACGTGGGCAATAATTGCAATATTACGAATATCATTTCTAATTTTCATTTAATCGTTCACTCCTTAATTACTACGGTGATAACTTCTCTATTTATACTACAGTTTTGAATCATCCAACTCTTGGAATGCAAAGAATCTTTTTTATAGTTCATTCATTATTATAATTATAGATTTTTCACACAAAAAAACACCTATTCTTGGTGTGACTTCGACGCAAGAATAAATGCTTAAGTCATTGGACCTGTTTGTTCCACTTCTTATTATAACAGTAATTTTCAGAAAAACACAATCTTTTTTCAAACTATTTTGAATTAACCGTCACAATTTCGTCGAAGGCTTTTCCTGTAGAAAAAATTGTTTTATTTTTATTTAATAAATCAATTGACGAACCGTCAAATTGTGATACTTTAAATCCTACTTCTTCTACCATTACCTTTCCAGCCGCGATATCCCAAGGACTTAATTTAGAAGCCATGTAAGCAATCACATTACCTTTAAGTAATTCAATAACTTCTAAGCCAGCCGAACCTAACATTCTGACTCCCATTGATTGATCAGCTATTTTTCTATAATCACTATACTTGTCTTGTGTCATTAACTGACTATTAGTGGCAATCAAACCTTCTGAAAGTGACTTATTTTTTGGTGCTTCCATTTGTTGGTCATTACAAAAAATTCCTTGGCCCTTAATTGCAGAATACAAATTATCTTTCACTACATCATAAATGTATCCTTGAACTCCAATCCCTTCTTCATAAACGCCTATCATCACAGCAAAATTTTCTTGTTGCAAAACAAAATTAAGTGTACCGTCAATGGGATCAACAAACCAAACCGTTCCTTTTAAATCCTTCAAATCATCTCCATAACCTTCTTCTCCACAAATGCGGTCTTCAGGAAATTCTGCTCTAATTTTACACGACAATTCTTCTTCAATTTTTTTATCCATATTTGTTACTAAATCATTTCGTGCAGATTTTTCTTCAACTTTTAAACTATCTTCTTTTGCAGATTCAATTGATTCAGCAGCATCTTTAATCCACTGTTTAATTAACTTGTCGCGTTTTAGTATTTCAGACATATTATTATCCCCTTTTATTATTGTCCTTTTCATTGTATAAGATATCGAAATAGGTTTCAAAGTATATGTCATTGCTTCAATATGTATAAAGAAAAATCGAGTGAGGAATATATCCATCACTCGATTGAACATTAAGACTTAATTACATATGAATAGGCATGCCTAAAGCTGCTTCAGCGGCATCCATTACAGTTTCACCTAATGATGGGTGACCATGAATGGTTAAGGCGATATCTTCAGCATTCATACCACTTTCAACTGCTAATCCAAGCTCAGCAATTACATCTGATGCGTTGATTCCAGCGACTTGAGCTCCAACAATTACATTATCTTCCTTAGTAGTAATTAGACGAACAAAGCCTTCTGCTGCATCAAGTGATAATGCACGACCATTTCCAGCAAGAGGGAATTTAGATGCTTTAACCTGCATTCCTTTATCTTTAGCTTCAGATTCAGTTAATCCGACAGAAGCGATCTCTGGATCAGTGAATGCAACAGCTGGAAGTGCACGGTAATCCACTGCAACTTTTTTCCCAGATATTGCTTCAGCGGCAATTTTAGCTTCATAACTAGCTTTATGTGCTAGTGCTGCTCCAGGAACAACATCTCCAATAGCAAAGACGCTCTTGATATTTGTACGTCCTTGGTTGTCAACTTCAATTAAACCACGATCAGAAACATTCACTCCAACTTGTTCTAATCCAAGTTCATCAGTATTTGGACGACGACCTACGGTTACCAATACATAATCAACATCAATAGATTCTTCTTTTCCGTTAACTTCATATTTTACTGTTACACCATTGTCAGTCGTTACAGCTTCTTTAGCCATAGCTTTTGTTACAATGTTCACGCCATGTTTCTTAAAGTTCTTCTCAACTAACTTAACCATATCTTTATCAAATCCGTTAAGAATTGCTGGAAGTCCTTCAAGAATTGTAATTTCAGCACCCAAGTTAGCATAAACTCCAGCTAATTCAGATCCAATATAGCCTCCACCAACGATGACCATTTTCTTAGGTACTTCCGTTAATGCTAATGCACCAGTTGAATCTAGTACACGTTCGCTGAATTTGAATCCAGGAATTTCAACAGGACGGCTACCAGTTGCAATGATAGCATTGTTGAAAGAATAAGTTTGTGCACTATCTTCTCCCATAACACGTAAAGTATGCTCATCATTAAAGAAAGCTTCTCCTCTAAGAATTTCAACTTTATTCTTTTTAAGCAACATTTCAATTCCGCCAGTTAAGCGGTCTACAACTTGCGTTTGTTTCCATTCTTGAGTTTTTGCAAAGTCAAGCGTTACATTTTCAGTTGTGATACCAAATGCTTTTGAATCTAATGATTCTTGATATTTGTGTCCAGCAGAAATCAATGCTTTAGAAGGAATACATCCAACATTCAAACATGTTCCACCAATTAATTCTCTCTCAACAATGGCAACTTTTTGTCCCATTTGTGCGGCACGGATAGCAGCAACATAGCCACCAGGTCCAGAGCCGATTACAACTGTGTCTAATTCAATTGCGAAATCTCCTACAACCATTTACACTTCACCTTAGCCTTCCATTAATAATAAATCTGGGTCTGCCAATAATTTTTTCAATTCGTTCATTGCTGCTTGTCCTGTAGCACCATCAATAATACGGTGGTCAAATACAAGTGACAATGGAAGCATTGGAGCTGCAACGATTTCACCTTCAGCGTTAACGATTGGTTTCTTGAATGAACGTCCAACTCCTAAAATAGCCACTTCTGGATGGTTAATGATTGGTGTAAAGAATTGACCATTCACTGAACCGATATTAGAAATTGAGATTGATCCGTCAGCCATATCGCTTCCTTTAAGTTTCCCGTCATGAGCTTTAGCTGCTAAATCATTGATTTCGTCAGCAATATCGAATACTGATTTAGTATTTGCATCTTGAACAACAGGAACATATAATCCTTGTTCAGTATCTGCAGCAATACCAATATTAAAGTAGTTTTTGTAAACAACTTCATCAGTAGTATCATCAATTGATGCATTAAGTGCTGGGTATTTTTTCATAACTGAAATCAGAGCTTTAACTACATAAGGTAAGAAAGTTAATTTAGTTCCTCTTTCAGCAGCAATTGCTTTGAATTTAGTACGGTGTTCAATAACTTTTGTAAAATCAACTTCATCAAACAACGCTACAGAAGGAATTGTTAACGTGCTGTTAACCATTGCTTTAGCAATTGCTTTACGAGTTGTCGTCATTTTTTCACGTGTTTCCTCATCTGAACGACCAGATTTAAACGGTTTAGCATCAGCTGAAACTGTTTTAGATGTTCCAGAAGATACAGGTGCTTTTGCACTTGATTGTGTAGATTCTTCTTTAGTTGATGAAGTTTTTTCAGATGCTGCAGCCCCACCGCCAGATACAAAGTTATCGATATCTTCACGAGTGGTACGTCCACCTTTACCTGTAGCTTCTACAGCACTAATATCAACATCTTTTTCACGAGCATATTGACGAACTGAAGGCATAGCAAGTACACGTTTATCAGGATTTGAAGTTTTGACGACTTCTCCTGAAGTTGCACCTTCAGAACCAGCTGGATCATTTTTCTTAGTTCCTGCAGCTGCATCTGATGAAGCTTCTTGAGTTTCTTCAGATACGTTTCCTTCTGCAGCGATTTCTACAATTGGATCTCCTACAGCTGCGACTGTTCCTGGTTCAACTAAGAATTTTTGGATTGTTCCATCAACAGGTGCTGCTAATTCTTCTACTGATTTATCATTTTGGATTTCAGCTATTGAATCGCCTTCTTCTACTGTGTCTCCTTCAGAAACCAACCAGCTGACGATTTCTCCTTCTGCCATTCCTTCCCCTACATCAGGGAGTTTAAATGTGAATGTTCCAGTTGAAGAACTTTTTGCTTCAGGTTTTTGTTCTGTAGAAGCTGGAGCTTCTGAATCACTTTCTTCGGATTCATGTCCTTCAGCATCGATTTCTACGATTGGATCTCCTACAGCTGCGACTGTTCCTGGTTCAACTAAAAATTTCTTGATTGTTCCATCAACAGGTGCCGCTAATTCTTCTACTGATTTATCATTTTGGATTTCAGCTATTGAATCGCCTTCTTCTACTGTGTCTCCTTCAGAGACTAACCAGCTAACGATTTCACCTTCTGCCATTCCTTCCCCTACGTCAGGGAGTTTAAATGTAAAAGCCATGTTTGCGCTCTTCCCTTCTTAATTAATGATTATTAATCATTTAAAGTTTAAAGTTATTGTTACCTATACAACAATAGGAAGAAAAACCAATACAGATTAATTAAATACTGAACTAGTTTTTCTCCTTTGTTGAATGATTATTAATTTATTTTAGTTTGACGATTGAATTTATTTAATTAAAAATTAACCGCTTTGTTGATAGCTTCAGTAATATCATCCGCGCTTGGTAACCAAGTATTTTCAGCTTGACCAAATGGATAAATCGTATCTGGAGCAGATACAAATCCAATTGGTGCTTCAAGAGAAAGAACTGAACGTTGCGAAACTTCAGAAATTACAGTGTTCCCTACACCGGCTTGACGTTGAGCTTCTTGAACCATAACCATACGGCCAGTTTTTTCAACAGATGCTACAACTGTTTCATAGTCAATTGGTGAAACGGTGCGTAAGTCAATCACTTCTACAGAGACGCCGTCTTTTTCTAAGTTTTCTGCAGCTTTTAATGCTTCACGTACCATATAACCATATGCTACAACTGTTACATCAGTTCCTTTTTTAGCTATTGCAGCTTTACCGATTGGAACAGTGTATTGTTCTTCAGGTACTTCATCACGGAATGAACGATACAGTTTCATGTGCTCTAGGAAAACAACAGGGTCGTTATCACGAATAGCTGAAGTTAATAGGCCTTTTGCATCATAAGGGTTAGATGGGATAACGACTTTCAGCCCAGGAGCTTGAGCCATTAATCCCTCAAGAGAATCAGCATGCATTTCAGGAGTGTGCACTCCGCCCCCGAATGGAGAACGAACAACTACTGGCATGTTCAGTTTTCCACCCATACGATAGCGAGTACGGGAAATTTGTCCAACGATTGAGTCCATTACTTCAAATACAAATCCGAAGAATTGAATTTCAGCAACTGGACGAAATCCTTGTACAGCTAATCCGAATGCCATACCACCGATACCTGATTCAGCAAGTGGAGTATCATTAACTCTATCTTCACCATGTTTATCATAAAGACCTTGAGTTGCACGGAAAACTCCTCCGTTTTTACCAACATCTTCTCCGAATATCAAGACTTTTTCATCACGAGCTAATTCTTGATCTAAAGCTTCAGTGATTGCTTGAATCATTGTTAGATTCGCCATGCTTATTTACTCTCCTTTGCTTGGTATTTCTCAATTTGTTCTTTTATGTTTTGACCTGGTGCGTCATACATACTTTCTAAGAAATTAGAGATTTTCATTTTTGGTGCTTGGTCTGCTTCTTTAGCAGCTTGTTTGATTTCTTCTTTGGTTTGCGCAATTAATTCTTCTTCACGTTCTGTAGACCAAAGTCCTTTTTCTGTTAAGAAATTACGGAAACGAATTAATGGATCACGTTGCTCCCAATAATCAAATGATTCTTGTTCACGATAACGTGTTGGATCATCTCCAGAAGTAGAGTGAGGTCCGAAACGAGAAGTAATTGTTTCAATTAGAACTGGACCATTTCCAGCTACTGCCCAATCACGAGCTTGTTTGGATACGGCATAAACTGCCAATGGATCCATACCATCAACTTGAATACCAGGAATACCAGCTGCGGCAGCTTTTTGAGCTAATGCTTTAGCTGCTGATTGTTTTTCTCGCGGTGTTGAGATTGCATAACCATTATTTTGAATATAGAAAACGATAGGCGCTTTGTAGCGTCCAGCAAAGTTCATACCTTCATAAACATCACCTTGTGAAGAACCACCATCACCAGTATATGTGAAGGTTACTTGATCTTCTTTTCCGGCTAATTTTTGTCCTACTGCGTTACCCATTGCTTGAATGTATTGCGCACCAATAATAATTTGAGGTGGAATTGCATTCAAATCTTCTGGATAATTATTTCCTTCTACATGTCCACGTGACCACAAGAAAGCTTGTGATACAGGCAAACCATGTTGGATTAACTGAGGTACATCACGGTAACCTGGGTATAACCAATCTGTTTTTTTGAACGCGAAGTGACTTGCTAATTGAGAAGCCTCTTGTCCCATTGTAGGCGCATAAAAACCTAAACGTCCTTGACGAGCTAATGCCATAGAGCGATCATGTAACACACGTGACCACACCATTCTTTCCATTAATTCTACTAACTCTTCATCTGATAAATCAGGCATAATGTCTTTATTTACGACTTTTCCGTCTTTATCAAGAATCTGAACCATCGGAAACGAAGCTTCGATTGAACCTAGTAGTGCTTCGTAATCAACTGGTTGCTTTGCCATAGACTACCCATTCCTCTCTTATAATTAAAAGTTTTGTTTTATTTGAAACAGTTTTGAATTACTGTATCAATTTTCTCGATTCCTTCTTAAATTTACCACGCATACGCTAACTTTGCAAGCAATATCATATAACATAAAGCTTATAAACGTTGATACATCAAGGGGATCACACACTTTGTGATCAAGCGAACTAGACAAGTGTTTCAATTAAAAAATTAGTTTTATTGTTATATATTAAAATCAATAGTAATACAGACTATTAAACTGTTATATAATATTGTTGCTTTTGGTTACTGTGTTTTTCTGAATTTTTGAAAATATAACTATGTGATTGAGTTCACTATATCATTAAAATAAATTTATCCTATTTTTATTTATTTTTTATGAACCAACCTTTACGTTGAAATAAAGCAATTGTCACGTGCAATATCGCTTGAAAACTGCTAAAATAACTAGGATAGATTATACTCATCAGATTACTTAATTAAGGAGTGTTTGCTTTGATTACTATGGATGACGTTATACGCGAAGGACATCCTACGTTAAGAAAAATAGCAAAAGATATTGAATTTCCGTTAACTGAAGAACTAGTACAGCTAGCAGAAGATATGTTACAGTTTTTAAAAAATAGTCAAGATCCAGATATCGCAGAAAAATACGAGTTACGTGGAGGCGTTGGTATCGCCGCTCCTCAAGTGAACGTTTCTAGCCGCTTGATTGCAGTCCACGTTCCTTCTAGCGATGAAGAATCAGATATCCCTGAATATAGTACTGTATTGATTAATCCTAAAATCATCAGTCACTCTGTTCAGCAGACGTGTCTTCCTGACGGAGAGGGTTGTTTATCTGTTGATCGTGAAGTACCTGGTATAGTCCCGCGTCACAAAAGAATCACTGTTGAATACTATGATACGACCGGCAGTAAACACAAAGAACGATTGCGTGGCTATCCCGCTATAGTCGTTCAACATGAAATTGATCATTTAAATGGTGTAATGTTTTATGATCGTATAGACCCAGAAAATCCTCTAGCATTGCCAGACGGCATAGACATTCTTGGGGCATAATAACTAAAAAGCTGAGATATTGTCATTTTGAACTGTAAAAGAGATCAATCTCTTACAGTTCAAAATGGCACTCTCAGCTTTTTTCTTTTTCTAATTCTATTTCTTCGGCCGGATCCACTGGTTCTCTTAATTCACGTCTCTGTTCTCTATGATAGTGTACAGCTTCGAGAAGCGGAATCATTAAAGCAGCTACAAATCCCCCGGCAAAGCCGTTATTATATAAATTGATTCCTCCATGAAGATAACTTGTATTGCTCACAACCGTCAAATGCAATCCACCTGCTACCATCCCCATGAAAAATCCATACCTTCCAGCAATTGGTGCTACTGTTGTCCCAAATAAACCAGCAATAATCACAGAAGTTGCACTCATATCATACGAATTGAGATATCCAATCAATATAACACCCAATAGTATAGGCAATACATTTTTTAAATGCTTACCAAACGCTCCAAAACCAACAACTGTTAATATACCTCCAATTGTTGGCCCGTTCAATTCTCCTCCTAGTACTAGTACAAATGTAGTCGCTACTAATCCTAGTAATCCCATATTAATTAAGGTTAGGCTGAAACCTGTCTTTTCCAGAAAATCAGTCGAAAGCTGACCTGAATGTTTAGTAATTGAACCATAACCTTTGAAAGACCATCCATTTTGATATAGCCCAAATACCAGTAATGAAGCGAATACAAAGAAGAATAAAATAGATAACGGTAGATTATACCCGCTGGAAAGGAGAGAAACCGGCTCTATCACTACCCCAGTCGCTCTTAAGATTGATGTGACTATCGTACCAACTACTCCGCTGGAAAATCCGATATTATAGAGACTAAAGCCTTTTGTAAAACCTACAAAATGGTGCGCTAATGGCGGAAGAATAAAGCCTGATACAAAACCTACACTATTGCCCAGTAGAATTCCAGGGAGAATTGGCAGACCAATATTGAACGTAATCTCATTTACTAAAGGTCCCAAGGCAGTACCAAATAATGCTGCTAAAAGTGATTTTTTAGCTGATACTTTCGTGATCCAAGCATAAGAAAATGCACCTAAAACGATCGGCATAGAGTTATACAAATTTTTTCCAAAAAAAGAGAAGGCTGCAACAGTAAAGAAAGCTGCAATCAAAGGACCATTTATTCTAGCTTTTGTCATTTTCATCAATACAAGAGAATGAATCATTAATATACCTGAATTAAAAAATGTGGCCCCTACAGTGGTTAATGCAAAATAATCAGTTGTTAAATTAGATGGCGAAGTTAAAATTTTGAATTGACCATTTATTATTTCTTCAAATGAATTAAAATAAAATGAAACGGCAATAAATAAAAATGAAAACCCTAGCAAAAACCCCAATAGGACTTTCTGAGAAACATGTTGGTAAGGTAAAATAACCCTATCATTGTTTATATCCATAATCATCTCCATTTCTTAATCACAATAATTAAATACCATTTATCAATAAATTTAATTCGGCAGATTACTTACTATTTAATTATAAATAATGTTTTAACTTGTTTCAACTTTTGATTCAAAAACACTAAACATGCTATATAAATTGAAATTACTTATTATAACTTCTTTCAAATATAAATTGAAAATCACTTTAACTGTTTTTGATATCAACCTATCTTAAAAGTTCACTTCTCTAACTGCGATATTAATTGTTTTTATCAGTAAAAATTTACTGTTCTTTTTATTTTTCCAAGATAATTTCATCCTAGATTTTTAAAGCTTGTCTATAAAGCACTCGTAATTCAGAGGGAATCTTAGCCTTTTATTTCAGAAATTTTTTAATACATTACCAATTCTGTACTAAATCAAAGATAGTTTCTTCAATGCTTTGTATATTCCATCGTTATTATTGGTGTCTGTAACTATGCCTGCAACATCTTTAACGATAGATTCAGCATTTCCCATGGCAACTCCAACTCCTACATTTCCGATCATTTCATAATCATTCATGCCATCTCCGAAAGCGATGATATCTTCTTTTTTAAATCCTTTATCCGTTGATAACTTAAAGATTGTTTCGAACTTCGAACCATTAGCCGGCAGAACATCCATCCCTTTTTCATACCATCTAACAAACCTAAACTCAGGAAATTGACCATCTTCATACAAATGTCTCTCTTCTTCAGTATAAAATATCAGTAATTGTGTTAAATCATTATATTTATAAAAATCAGTCTCATGATCCGGTACGTCAAATCCAACATGTTTCATTCCCGATTCAACCGCGTGGTTAATCTTGTGACTTCGCCTTTTTAAATCTTTTGCAGTTTCATAAATCAGTTGATGACCATTTGCATCAGCTACTTGAATTAACCGATTAATCGATTCTTTATCCAAAGGGTTTGAATAAACCATCTCATGGTGAAAAAACCCAGCCGCTCCATTACAGACTATATAATTGGGCAAATTCAACTCATCAATCAGTTCTTTTGCCATAACAGCGTTTCTACCTGTTGCAATCGCTACTTCATGACCATTTTTCTGCAAGCGATCAATAGCTTCTCTAGTGCTGCTTAAAATAGTTTTTTCATCTGTTAACAATGTTCCATCAATATCAAAGTAAATCATTTTTTTATTCATACGGATCTCCTCATTTAATTTATACATAATTATTATACACGAATTCAGTATACCGTGTGTAATCCATTCCACACAATTTATCTTAGCTTAATATTATAGAATTACAGTATATTGATACTCGTTATATTCAAGTTCTATTCATGAATGTTCTTTTTGTGTGATTTGCTTCTTCTATACTTATTTGAGTTAGTATGGTAGAATCAATATAGCTGTTGGTAAAGTTATGCCAACTTATCGGACGGATATAAAAAATGAAAATCAAGTTTGAGCCATGTCATGATTGACTTTACATCTATAGTGGCTTTTTTCATAATATATAAAATACAACCTGAATATGTTTTTTATATAGAGGTTTGCTTTTTTTATGCAAACTCCAACATCATAAAATCTGAATGAAAACAATTTTAAAAGGAGATTTATAATGAAACCGAATATTAAAAATAACGAAGCAGCCATCTTTGCATTAGGTGGGCTGAATGAGATCGGAAAAAATACGTACGGAGTACAATTTCAAGACGAGATCATTTTAATCGATGCAGGAATCAAATTTCCTGAAGATGATTTGTTAGGAATCGACTATGTTATTCCTGATTATTCTTACATTCTTGAAAATAAAGATAAGATCCAAGGGCTTTTCATTACGCATGGTCACGAAGATCACGTTGGCGGAATTCCTTATTTACTAAAACAATTAAATATTCCTGTTTATGCCGGTAAGCTTGCCTTAGCTCTTATCCGAAATAAACTGAATGAACATCAATTACTCCGTTCGGCTGAATTAAACGAAATCAACGAAGATACAGTTGTGAAATTTAGAAAGACATCTGTTTCTTTCTTCCGTACTACCCACAGTGTACCTGAGTCATACGGAATTGTTGTTAAAACACCTAACGGAAATATCGTTCAGACTGGAGATTTCAAGTTTGACTTTACTCCTGTAGGTGAACCTGCAAATCTGCATAAGATGGCAAAGATTGGTGAAGAAGGTGTACTAGCTCTGCTATCTGATAGTACCAATGCTGAAGTTCCTAACTTCACAAAATCAGAACAAGTTGTTGGGGACTCCATCCAAAACTTATTGAAGAAAATTGATGGTAGAATTATATTCGCTACTTTCGCTTCTAATATTTCCAGAGTACAGCAAGTCGTTAAAGCAGCGAATGCTACAGGACGTAAGATTGCTGTTTTTGGACGCAGTATGGTTACCTCACTAGAAACTGGCCAGGAACTTGGTTATATTGTGGCTGAAGAAGGAACCTTTATCCATCCTAATGAACTGAAAAAATACAAAGATAATGAAGTTCTGATATTGTGTACCGGCTCTCAAGGGGAACCGATGGCAGCCTTGAGTCGTGTCGCAAACGGTACCCATCGACAAATCTCAATCCAACCAGGAGATTCAGTGGTGTTCTCAAGCTCACCGATTCCTGGAAACACCGTCAGCGTTAACCGGGTAATTAACCAGTTATTAGAAGCAGGCGCAAATGTCATTCACGGAAAAGTCAATAATATCCATACCTCTGGTCATGGTGGACAAGAAGAACAAAAATTAATGCTTCGATTAATGAAACCTAAATTTTTTGTTCCAATTCATGGTGAACATCGCATGCAGAGAATCCACGCTAATTTGGCTATGAAAACCGGTGTGCCAGAAGAAAACTGTTTCATTTTAGATAATGGTGAAATTGTAGCATTTACTGAAGATTCTGCTAGACGTGCTGGTGAATTTACTGCACAAGATGTCTATATTGATGGTAGTGGTATTGGAGATATTGGAAGCGTCGTTCTAAAAGATCGTAAATTACTTTCCGATAATGGTTTGGTTGTCGTAGTTGCTACAATTGATACGGATAAGCGCTCAATTTTGGCTGGTCCTGATATCATTTCTAGAGGATTCATTTATATGCGTGAGTCAGAACAATTGATTCATGGTGCTCAAAAAGTGGCATTTGAAAGTATCACTCGTTCATTTGAGTATAAACAAGTGAATGAGTATAAAATGCGAAATGACTTAATTGAGGATATCAAACAATTCCTATTTGCTGAAACAGAACGTAAGCCAATTATCTTACCAGTTATTTTAACGAAATAACCTAAATAAAAACGCTAAAGCAGATTATTTTTGCTTTAGCGTTTTCTTTTTTTAATTCCCTATTATTCTACTAAATCATGTCTAAATGCATATATAGCGGCTTGAGTGCGATCTTCAACTTGTAGTTTAGATAAAATGTTAGATACATGTGTTTTTACTGTTTTTAAAGTGATAAAAAGTGAATCTGCAATTTCCTGATTAGAATATCCTTGGGAAATCAGTTGCAACACTTCTTTTTCGCGGTTCGTCAAATCATCGTGCAAAATAGTCTTTTGCTTAGTACTTTCCCGATCCAGAATTTTTTCTGTAACTTCTGTTTCAAAATATGGATCTCCATTATATGTAGAACGGATAGCTTCCGCAATTTCACTTGCTGAAGAGGTTTTCAAAAGATAACCTGAAGCACCTGCTTCCATGGCTGGGAAGACTTTTTCATCATCAATAAAACTAGTTAAAATGATTATTTTTGCTTCCGGCCATTCTTTTAAAATTTTCTGGGTTGACTCAATACCATCCATTACTTCCATGACTAGATCCATTAATATAATATCTGGTTTTTCTTTTAATGCAATTTCAAACCCTTGTTGACCATCTTCTGCTTCTCCAATGACAGTAATGTCTTCTTGTATAGAAAAATAAGAAGATAATCCTAATCGAACCATTTGATGATCATCTACTAGCAATAGTCGAATCATTTTTTTCCTCCTGCTATAATTGGTATGCTAATTTCAATACTCGTCCCTTTATTGGGAAACGAAATAATTTTTACATTTCCGCCAATTCCATTGATTCTTTCACGTATATTCTCAAGGCCATAGCTTCCTGATTTTTTAGAATTCATATCAAAACCTACACCATCATCTATCATTCTGAGTTGAACTGTTTCATGAACTTTTTTAAGATATACTTCCAGTTCTTCTGCTTTTGCATGTCTCAATACATTGGAGAGTAATTCCTGAACGATTCTAAATAAGTGGTCTTCTATCCCATCTGGCAATCTTACATTTTCAATTTCAAACCGAATATCCGTACTGATTTTTGTACAAAGTTCTTTTAATAATTGTTCAATTCCTTGCTTTAATGTTTTGCCGTCCAACTTAACAGGTCTTAAGTGCAGAAGAAGTGCCCGCATTTCCGTTTGTGAATCGTTAATGATTTTTTCAATTAAATCCAACTGTGTTTTAAACTTTTCATCCAATTCATCCGATTGCTGATTGACGGCACTCAGCATCATAGAGGCTGCAAATAACTGCTGACTTACAGAGTCATGTAACTCTCTAGCAATTCTGTGTCGTTCTTGCTCGAGAATTTCAATTTTTGTTTCATTACTCATCTGAGTAGAACGTTGGCTAGCACTGATTGCTTCCTCTGCCATACGCATTAATTTCTCGTGAAGATTAATGAACTGGCGGTCTATTTCTTTATTCACTTGTAATGGGGTATCTAATGAGTACATATCTAAAAATATAGAAGCAGAATAATGTCCTTTTGACATCATTTTAAGACCTTCTTCTACTTTCTTCAATTTCTTTCTTTCAAATGATTTCATATAAGCAAGCATGATAATTGTTAAAAAAACAGAAAAGAAAACTAAGTAAAATATTAGTGGAAATCCTGAGAATTTATATTCAAACATCATATAAAACCAATTTTCATCTGTAAAGGTAAAGCAGATGAATAAAGTAAATACAAAGATCAATAAGAAAAACAAGAAAAAGTATTTAGAAAATTCAGTGGCATTTTTTCTCATAAAAATACCACCTCTACTTCGCCCACTAATACGTTCAGCACGACCTTGATTTTTCTTGAACTCAAATGATAGGAAGGAGATTGCCATTTTAGTGTTTCATTTTTCAAGTCCAGTTCATCATGGCCCACTTTGACTTTACCAAGTAATAAAGATATATCTAATGAAACCCCAACTTCATCAGGTATGAGTATTTTAGTTTCACCAATTCCTTTTCTTATCAAGACGATATTTTCCTGTTTAGGTAAAATGGTGTTACCTAAATCAATAACTGTATCACCCATTATTTTAGTAAAATTTATATCGTCCCATTCATAAATATCATAGCCAATCGAATCATCGCCAAACCATTTTTTTCTAGACATTTGCACAGTTTCTTCTTCATGCTCTTTAAACTGTACAGCTACATATTCCTTTTCTCGCCATTTAGTCTGCTTTTTGGTAAGAGGATCTTTGACAGTCTTAAACATTCGGTGATCTTCTCCAACTTTGAAAATCAATAATACAATCAAAATGACCCATACTGCACTAGTAAACAGAATAGAAAGGAAGAATAATATAAGCCCTAGCCAAAAAAGATTGCCTTGCTTTTCATGAGATTTAAAAATTCTGTCAGAAAAAAACATTAATAGGATACTCCCTATTAATAAAATGAGAATCAGTGGATCTGTTACAAGATCATAAAGTAACCAAATTCCAAGCAAACCCATAATTATCTTAAAAATTGGACGATTCATTTTACATGCTCCTAGCTATTCTATAGTAATTATAGTATAGCGAATATATCAGATAATAGCATTACTTGAAAGCGAAAATCAGCCTAAAGTATGATTTTTGAAATAGGTAAAAAAAAAATCAAAAGATAGCCTAAACTATCTTTTGATCAGATTCTTGTTTATTTCAAAATACTTTTGTAATTTCAACTTCCATTGATCCACCTGGCGTTTCAATAGAAACAATTTCTCCGACTTTCTTTCCTAAAAGTGCCTGAGCAATTGGAGATTCATTTGAAATTTTACCAGAGAAAGGATCCGCTTCAGCTTTTCCTACGATTGTATATTCTTCATCAATACCATCTGGAAGTTCTTTAAAAGTAACTGAACGTCCAAGAGAAACTTCATCTGTTTTAGCTTTAGAGTTATCAATAATCTCAGCATTTTGCAGCATATTTTCTACGGTGCTGATGCGCCCTTCAATAAATGCTTGCTCGTCTTTTGCAGATTCATATTCAGAGTTTTCAGATAAATCTCCAAATCCACGTGCGATTTTGATTCGTTCTACAACTTCTTTTCTTTTCACTGATTTTAATTCGTTTAATTCGTTCTCCAATTTTTCTTTACCTTCTAAAGTCATTGGATATACTTTTTCTGTCATCAAATGCTTCACCTCATATATTATAATTAATGTTCAAACAAAAGAACTAGTATCTTTTTACCTTATTTATAGTTTTTGATTCAAACTCTGAGTTTATAATCTCAATGGAAACAAGATACCACGAACTTAACATCTTGTAAAGCGTTTTGTTAGGATATTTTAAGCATAGAATTTTCATCATAGAGAACGGTTTTTAAAGATCGTATCAATTTTGGTTGTCATCAAGTCTATTGCTACTTGATTCCTTCCACCTTCTGGAATAATGATATCTGCATACTTTTTGGTAGGTTCAATAAATTGTGTATGCATTGGTTTAACCACACCGAGGTACTGTTCAATTACGTGATCCAAAGTACGCGCCCGTTCTTCAATGTCTCTTTTGATTCGACGAATTATCCTGATATCATCATCTGTATCGACATAGACTTTAATGTCCATCAATTCTCGGAGTCTTGGATCTTCTAAGATAAGTATACCTTCTAAAATAATCACTTCTTTAGGTTCTTGCACAATGACTTCATTGCTTCGAGTATGTTTTGTATAATCATATACAGGTTTTTCAATTGTTTCATAATTGAGCAGCTTAAACAAATGCTGAATCAATAAGTCTGTATCAAAAGCGAATGGGTGATCGTAATTCGTGTTCAATCTCTCTTCAAAGTTTAAATGGTCCTGATTCTTATAATAAGAATCTTGTTCCAACATCATAATAGATCTACCAGGGAAATGATTATAGATCGCTTGACTGACACTTGTCTTTCCACTACCAGAACCTCCAGTAACGCCTATTACTATGGGTTTTGTACTTTTCATCTCAATTTTCCTTTCAGTTGAACGCTTATGATCCATTTATCAGATCGTTTTGTTCTTAATAAAAGCACTGAGTCGAAGGACTCAATGCTCTTTAATTTAATTCGTCTCGTAATTCAAGATGTTGCTGGTAGGTTTCGGAGAAATATACTTCTTTGGTTGATAGATCCGCTATAAAATACATATAATCTGTTTTAGTCGGATACATACTTGCATCAATCGATGCCTCAGCAGGACTATTTACAGGACCAGGTCCAATACCTGTATGTTGGTAAAGATTATAAGGAGAATCTGTTTCAAGGTCATCATACGTGATGCGCTCTTGATGTTCGCCCAATGCATAGGTCACACTAACATCTGTTTGAAGCGGCATATTTATCGCTAACCTATTGTAAAACACACCAGATATTAGCTTTCTATCTTCAGGAGTAATGCCTTCTCTTTCAATAAAAGAAGCAATTGTTAAAATACGGTGAACAGATGTCTCTTGAGAATCAATATCTGTATAGAATTTTTGCATAACTTGATCCATTCTAGAAAGCATTTGTGTTACAAGCTCTTCTAAAGTAGTTTCCTCATAAAAGTCATACGTTGCGGGATAAAGATACCCTTCTAATTTATATAAAGTGTCTTCTCTAGCATCATAAGCACTATTCAAAAGCTTGGGAAACTCATCACGTTTTTTCTGAAGAAACTCTTCACTTTGTACTAGGTCAAAAAACTCATCTTCAGAGTAATCAGTATTCTCACTGATTACACCAGCAATTTGTTCTATTGTATACCCTTCTGGAACCGTTATGCTTCCAGTAGATTCTTCAGTTATCGGAGACCCGCCCTTTTTTAGACTCTCAACAATCTCATCTGATGATAATGAAGGAGAAAACTTATAGTGTCCCGCCTGAAACCCTTGTTCACCATTGAATCTTAAGTGATAGTTAAAAACGAACGCGCTGTTAATAATTCCTTTTTCTTCTAAAATACGAGCAATATCCGTACGAGAAGATCCTATAGGTATTTCTACTGATATTTCTTCTGTACTGTCCGGGTCTAAAGGTTTTAGAGACGAGGTATAGTAGTGATAGCCTGAAAACCCTAGAATAATAATTAAGGTGATCAAAATAGCTACAATACTTAGTACTATTTTACGCACAGTATGCTTTGATTCCTGGTCAGGCATATTTAATCCATTCCTTTTTAAAAGTGTTTATATCCTTTTCATTATACACAATCAACCTTGAATATTAAAGATAAAATTTTGACTGTCTTCTATAACATTCTTTTATAAATAATCATTTCCCTTTTTCTTCTTTCAAACCAATTTTTATGACTGCAAAACAAAATAGTCATTAGAAACCTCAGTTAGCATTTCAAATGACTATTTTACACAGAAATAAATTTACTCTTCTTCTTCTTCGATAAAAGTATTTAAAACTTCTTCAATCATTTCCCATTCTTCGTCAGAATCGATTGCACTTAATGTTCCTTCTAACCCACCATCATTCTCTGTGTATGAAAATGCAGATAATTCTACTTCTTCACCTTCACTTGTTCCCGCAGGATATACAAGGACGTATGATTTTTCAAAATCATCTGAATCAAACGTAAAAAGAATTTCGTATAATTCTTCATTTCCTTCTTCATCAATTATTGTGATATGATCATGATCGTGTTCATGTTCGTGTGACATAATATCGTCTCCTAATTATTATTTGATTGTCGATCTAAATAGCCTTGTAAAATCATTACCGCAGCTAACTTATCAATGACTAGCTTCCTTTTTTTTCTTGAGGTATTTCCTTCTTCTATCAGCATTCGGTTAGCTTGAATGGTGGTCAATCGCTCATCTTGATATTCTACTGGAAGATGATAGGTCTCTTCTAACAGTTTGCCATACCTATATGATGCTTCTGCTCTTGGACCTATAGAACTATCCATATTCTTAGGCAATCCTACAATAAATTTTTCTATTTCGTAGGCTTTTACGAGTTCCGACATTCTTACAATTCCAAAATCTTCTTTTTCTTCATTGATTTTAATAATTTCTATACCTTGAGCCGTCCATCCAAAAGGATCGCTGACTGCTACACCTACAGTTCTAGATCCTACATCTAATCCCATTATTCGCATTTACTTAGTTATCACTTTCTAGATACTTCGTCATCAATTCTTCCAAAATTTCATCTCTCTCATGTCTTTTGATCAGATTTCTGGCATCGTTATGTCTAGGGATATAAGCCGGATCTCCAGACAGTAAATAACCTACGATTTGATTGATAGGGTTGTATCCTTTTTCTTCAAGTGCTTTATAAACAATTTTCAATGTGTCTTTCACATTGTATTCATCGTTATTATTCACACTAAAACGTACTGTATGGTCATTTGAAGTCATAATTTCCCCTCCGTACTTCATAAGCATAGTTTGACTGATGATTGATTTTAGAGAAAAAGCTTATGTGATGTTATTTTACAAGAAAATAACCGAAAGTACAATGACGAATAAATCGGTTTATTCAAATAATTTGCAATCATTTACTAGATTCTTGCTTTCTAAACTTTTACTCTACTTAGAAAGCAAGGATTCTTATAAGGCGAAATAAATAGTTCTCAATTTCAACTATTTACTTTGATCCAATTGCTGACAGATTCCAATGCTTTAGACAGTCCTTCTGGATTCTTTCCTCCTGCCTGTGCCATATCTGGACGTCCACCGCCACCGCCACCAACTAATGGGGCAATTGACTTAATTAAATCTCCAGCTTTAAAGCCCTTCTCAATTGCATGACTACTCATTGATGCAATCAAATTTACTTTATCTTGATTTTTCAAACCTAAAACAAGAATATCTGAGTAATTTTCTTGCTTCCATTTATCAGCTAATTGTCTCAATTGATTCATATCTTTCACTTGAACTTCTTGTGCAATATAAGTGATACCTTCTGAGTTATCTATTTTAGTAAATATATCATCTGCTTGAGTATTTGCTAATTTAGAGCTAAGCGATTCATTCTCTTGTTTTAGCTCTTTAAAATCTTGTTGTAGTTGTTCTAATTTATTAGGAAGTTCTTCAACAGTCTGAGCTTTTAGTTGATCACTAATATGCTGTAAAACAGATAATTGATTTTCCATCCATTTGTAATAACCTTCGCTTGTCTTAGCAATAATTCTTCTAGTTCCAGCACCAATTCCTGATTCAGAGATAATCTTGAATAACCCTATATCAGATGTGTTTGAAACATGGGTACCTCCACAAAATTCTTTAGAATATTGTCCAATCATTACAACACGGACTTCATCTCCATATTTTTCACCAAACAAAGCCATTGCGCCCAGTTTTTTTGCTTCTTCGATTGAAGTAACTACAGTAGTGACAGGAAGTGAATCAAAAATTTTCTGATTCACAATTGTTTCCATTTGTTTCAGTTCATTATCAGTTACTTGTCCAAAATGCGTAAAATCAAATCTTAACTGATCTGGTGCAACTAGTGAACCGGCTTGATTAGCATGACTGCCTAAGACATCTTTTAATGCTTGATGAAGTAAGTGGGTAGCTGTATGATTTCTCTCAATCAAGTTGCGACGTCGATGATCAACTTCAAGGATATAAACATCACCTTTTTTCAGTGAAGCAAGTACTTCTACTTCATGCAAAGGTTGTCCTGCCGGTGCAGATTTAACATTTTTTACTGTCGCTACAACCTCACCTGCGTGATTTTTTACAGTACCTGTGTCTCCAATTTGCCCGCCTTTTTCAGCATAGAATGGCGTTACATCAAATACTAATCGAACGTTTTTTCCTTTTTCAATTGAACCTTTGAATTCATCATCAGCTATAATTGCTTCTAGTGTTCCTTCAGTTGTCATATTTCCGTATCCAATAAATTCGCTATTTTTATTAAGTTTTGTCAATAAATCGCTTTGTACAGACATTGAACCTTCTTCGTTACGAGCTGATCTAGCACGTTCTCTTTGTTTTCTCATTTCATTTTCAAAACCTTCTAGATCAACTGTAAGATTTCGTTCCTCTGCAACTTCTTCAGTCAATTCGACTGGGAATCCAAAAGTATCATATAATTGAAAAGCAGCTTCTCCATTGAGAACCGTTTCGTCTGCTTTTTTCATTTGTTCTGTTATTTCATTTAACCGACCAAGACCTTCTGCCAGTGTTTCATGGAATCGTTCTTCTTCGTTTAGAATCACTTTAGTTATAAAAGGCGTTTTTTCCAAAATTTCAGGGTAATGTTCTCGCATTATTTCTCCAACAACTGGAACAAGTTTAGCTAAAAATGGTTTTTCAATTCCTAATTTACGACCATGCATGATTGCACGACGTAACAAGCGACGCAACACGTAACCGCGACCTTCATTTGATGGTAACGCTCCATCTCCGATCGCAAATGATATAGCACGAACATGATCTGCTATTACTTTAAAACTCGTTTGTTTGTCAGAACCTTTAACATAGGTATTTCCAGAGATTTCTTCAACTTTATTAATAATCGGCATAAATAAATCAGTTTCAAAATTCGTTGGTACATTTTGAATGACTGAAAGCATACGTTCAAGTCCCATTCCCGTATCAATGTTTTTATTAGGTAATGGATCATAAGTATCGTCGGGCTTATGATTAAATTGAGAAAATACTAAATTCCAAATCTCAAGCCATCTTTCATTTTCTCCTCCTGGATAGTTTTCAGGATCATTCTCAGATAAGTCATTGAAAGCAGGTCCACGATCATAAAAGATTTCTGAATTAGGACCGCATGGGCCTTCTCCAATATCCCAGAAATTCCCCTCTTCTTCTACAATGTGATCTTCATTTAATCCAACTTTTTCATGCCAGATTTTATATGCTTCTTTGTCTTCTGGATACACTGTTACATATAACTTGTCCGGATCCATTGCTATCCATTTTTCATCAGTTAAAAATTCCCAAGCCCACATAATGGCTTCTTCTTTGAAATAATCTCCAATAGAAAAATTTCCAAGCATTTCAAATAAGGTATGATGTCTAGCAGTCTTACCCACATTTTCAATATCATTTGTTCTAATACTTTTTTGAGAACTAGCTAACCTTGGATTGCTCGGTTTCACTGATCCATCAAAATATTTTTTCATTGTTGCTACACCTGAATTGACCCAAAGCAACGAAGGATCATCTATTGGGACTAGTGAAGCACTTTTTTCAATTTTGTGATTTTTCTCCGCAAAAAAGTCAAGATATAATTGTCTAAGTTCGGAACTGTTTAATTGCTTCATAAAATATTTCCTTTCTTGTATCATTTATCTATTTTTTTCAACAAAAAAACTGAATAATTCCATTGCTCACAAGGACGACTTTACGCGGTACCACCTTGTTTGCAATGACACTATTCAGTCTGTCATTACCTCTTAAATCTTGTTAACGCCAAGAAACGGTATGATTTCTCATACAAATAAAATTAGGGAGCGAATGATGTGCACTATTGATCCCCTTTCACCTTTAAAAGGACCTCTCTAAAATAGCTGATTTCATCATATATCCTAAAGTTCGAATAAAATGAGTATAGCTTAGTTTAAAAATATAGTCAACCCAATATTCTTTTAGCAATCGTTATTATCTCAATTTAGAAATTAGAATCTTCGGTACTAAACTGTTTGTGTAAAGAGAAGCCACGCCCTAATACTTCGCTCGCACTCATTGCAACTACAAAGGCATCTGGGTCAACTTCCAGCACTGTTTCTTTTAGTAAGGTAAATTCTCTTTCTTGTATAACAACCATTAACATATCTTTCTCAGTATTTCCATATCCGCCACGTACTCCCAAGTTTGTCACACCTCTTTCAAGGGTGTGGAGTACTTCACGTTTGATTTCTTGAGGACTATCCGAGATGATAAATATATTCTTATTTCGATTAAATCCTAATTGAACTAAGTCGATTGTTCGAGAAATCAAAAATAGTGAAATCAGTGAATACATTACAGTTTCAGGATTGAATACCACCAAAGCTAAGAAGATAACAAATCCATCTACTATTACAGTACTAATACCAAGTTGTAAATGGGCAAATTGATATAATAACTGAACAATTACACTTGTTCCACCAGTTGTGGCTTTAGCTCTAAATACAATTCCCAATCCTAGTCCAGTAAAGACACCACCAAAAACTGCCGCTAAAAAGGGATCATGCGTTAAGGGATCTAGATCACCTAAAAACATTAAATAAAAGGGTAGTAATAAACTACCTAAAATCGTTTTGTACCCTGCAGCTTTTCCTAATAATACAAAACATAGAATTAATAACGGAATGTTTACCGAATATTGAAAAATTGCTGGATCAAGATTATAGAGATTATTGGCTATAATTGACAGCCCAGATACTCCACCTGAAACAATATCATTTGGCAGCAAGAATACTTGGAACGCTACTGCTGTGATTAGACACCCAATAACAATATAAACGTAATCTACTGCATCTAACGTAAACCGCTTCGCTAATTTAAACATTCATTTCCTCCTTCAGTAACCTTTGTTCGAGTCATTCTATCATTACGCTTAGCCTTTCAACAACCATGATTGCGCCTTCATGAGTAAATTATCATCCTTAACCACATAATAGACACTTTTTCATTTAATAATTATGGTCTATTACTATTTATTTATGAATTAAAAAACTCTTTACGCCTTGAGAATAGATAGAAGTTCCAGACTAAAAATAACCAAAAGAACCTGTTGAATTAATATAGGATAAGAACCATAAATGAACACTTTTATCTAAAAGTGGTCATTTATTATAATTTATACAGTGTAAGGTGATAAATCTGCCATCCCTACTAAAGGATCTACTACATTTTTTTCAACCATAAGCGGAGTCAAAATATTAGTTTTCTCTTTTTTTGTTTTATATCCTTCTAGTTGATTTGGCGTTTCCTCGTTTACTTTTTCTGTGAAAGCCGTTAATTTACTATCAGATTTTTGTTCAGCTAGCAATCTTTCTTTAAGCGTTGTTTTTCTTAACATACTTGTTGACTGTAAGCTTTTTCTGTATGCATTTTCTTCACCACAGAGTATTAAAAAATGACTCGCTCGAGTAACAGCTGTATAAAGTAAATCTTTTTTCAGCATTCTTCTATATCCATTAACCATAGGCAAAATGACCATATCATATTCGCTACCTTGAGCCTTGTGGATTGAGCAGCAATAGGCTAGCGTTAATTTATTCCATTCATTGCGTAAATAGGTTACCTCATTCCCTTCAAAATCAATAATCAGGTTATCCGTTTTCGTTTCAGATTCTTTAGAAGGAATAATACCCGTAATGATTCCCATATCCCCATTAAAAACATTTCTTTCAGGGTCATTGACGAGTTGAAGAACCTTATCACCAATTCTATAGACATTATCTATAAAGTTAACTTCTTTTTTTTCATTATGTTCATTAGGATTAAACAAGTTCTGCAAATGCTTATTCAATACATTGATTCCTGCCGGCCCTTTATACATGGGAGCCAATACTTGAACTTCTTGTGCAGTATATCCTCTAGAAATTGCTTTAGTCACGACTTGAGTGATTACATCTAAAACTTTCGACGTTGTACATGGGAAAAAGCTACGGTCTTTTTTCTTATCTTTAAAATCATCAGGCAACTGATTTTCTTTTATTTTATGTGCTAACGGTATAATCGAAGAATCATTTCCTTGACGGTAAATATCCTTTAGTTCACTTTTTGGAATAACTTCACTTTCCAGAAAATCTCTCAAGACTTGTCCGGGTCCAACAGAAGGAAGCTGATCTTTATCTCCAACCATAATTACTTGCATATCATTTGGAATAGATTTGAACAATTGATAGGCAAGCCAAGTATCGACCATTGACATTTCGTCAATTACCAGAAGTTTCCCTTTTAAGTTTCGATCTGAATCATCAAGACTTTCTTCATCATCCATTGCTGTTAACCCTAATAATCTATGAATCGTAGAAGCAGGTAGGCCCGTTGTTTCTTTCATTCTTTTAGCCGCTCTACCCGTTGGCGCTGCTAAAAGAATGGGGAAGGCTTCGTCTTTATATTCTGCAGGATCTAATGAAAGATCATTTAATTCAGCAAATAAGTTAACAATACCTTTCAACACTGTCGTTTTCCCTGTACCCGGTCCACCTGTCAGTAAAAAAACTGGAGAATGCAGTGCTTTTTCAATCGCTGATCTTTGAGAATCTCCATATTCGATTCCCATCGCTTTTTCTAAATGACTCAGTTTTTTTTCGACTTGCTTTGAAGAGATTTCAATTTTATCTGAATAACTAAGTAATCGTTCGATTGCTGTAGATACGCCCCATTCAGAAGCAAACAGTGAGGGAATATAAAAACGATCTTCATCTTGGATAATCTCTTGCTGTCGAACTAATTCAATCACATTATCCGCTACTGAATCCGGATTAATAATGAAAGGTCTACTTTCTTCCAAAATTTGTATACTTCTGGTTAGCAAGGGTTTGCTTAAAGCAAAAGTATCCCCTTCGCTGATAGTAAGTTCATGAATGGAATAAAGAATACTTGCTTGTAACCTTTCTGGTGCATCTGCTTTTATACCAATCTCGTCAGCTATGGTATCCGCACGGTTAAACCCTATTCCTTCAATTTCTTTAATTAATTGATAAGGATTTTCTTGAATGATCGATAATGTCTTGCCTTCAAATTTCTGATAAACTTTATAGGCTAACTGATTACCCAATCCGAACTTGTTCAAGGCTAGAATGACTCGCTGCATTCCTTGTTCTTTTTCGAGAACATCCATTATCATTTGTTTCCTTGTCTGATTTAATCCAGGTACTTTATCTAAATGATTTGGATCATCAAGTATCAAATCTAATACACCTTCACCTAGAGTATTGACAATGCTCTCAGCTGTTTTCTTACCTATACCTTTGAATCGGCTGCTGGATAAATAAGAAACTACAGCCTGTCCGCTGGAAGGCTGTTTTTTTGCATAACGATCTGCTAGAAACTGTAAACCATATTTAGGATGATCCGTTAATTTACCATAAAATTGATAAGTTTCACCTTCTGTTACCTGTCCAAAATTCCCTGTAATCACAATTTGCGTTCCATCGTAAGTAGTATTTGTTTCTGACAAATCAACCAGCATGACTTTATAGAAATTAGAAGGATTAGAAAAATAGATCGCTGACACTTCTCCAACTATATACTTCTCTTGGTTTTCTTCTAATTGAAGTGTTTCGTTTTCCATATTTTTCCGCCATCCTTTCGCTCTGTCTATTTTAACGAAGTCTACGTGGTTTTTCTAGTCTTTATATTTAAAATAAATTTATAATACCCATGTAAAAAAGAGACAAATGAACGACCATTCGTCTCTTTCTCTACCTATGATTAAACGTATTGTAGTTCTTTTTCTTTGCTGTAAGCAGCATCAATCGTTCCGCCGCCTATACATTCATCTCCATCATACAATACAATTGCTTGCCCTGGAGTGATTGCACGAGCTGGTTCATCGAATTCAATTTGTGCTGTATTATTTTCTTTATCTAATTGAACGGTAACGCCTACATCCGTTTGTCTATATCTGAATTTGGCTGTACAGTGAAAATTAGTTGGTTTTTCTGAATGATTTGTAAATGAAAAATCACTCGCATCTAAATGAGTTGCATATAATACAGGATTTTCATATCCTTGACCTACATATAATTCATTTTTAGCAAGATCTTTCCCAATTACGAACCACGGTTCATTAGATGTACCATTACCACCGATCCCCAAGCCTTTTCTTTGACCGATCGTGTAATACATAAGCCCATCATGCTGCCCCATTACTTCACCATCTAAAGTCAACATTTTACCTGGTTGAGCAGGCAGATAATTCATCAAGAATGTTTTAAAGTCTTTTTCTCCGATAAAACAAATTCCTGTCGAATCTTTTTTCTTTGCTGTTGCAAGATCTGCTTCTTCAGCGATTCTACGTACTTCTTTTTTGTCCATTTCTCCAAGAGGAAACATAACTTTTGATAGTTGCTCTTGAGATAACTGGTTCAAGAAATAAGTTTGGTCTTTATTATTATCGATTCCTCTGAGCATATGCGTAACACCATTTTCATCTCTAGTTACACGAGCGTAATGGCCTGTTGCTACATATTCTGCTCCTAGTTCCATTGCATAGTCTAGAAAAGCTTTAAATTTAATTTCTTTGTTACACATTACATCAGGATTTGGCGTTCTTCCTTTTTTATATTCATCTAAGAAATAGGTAAATACTTTATCCCAATACTCTTTTTCAAAATTGATAGAATAGTATGGAATCCCAATTTTATTTGCCACTAATGCAACATCTTTATAATCTTCCGTTGCAGTACAAACACCAAATTCATCCGTATCATCCCAATTTTTCATGAACACTCCAATCACATCATACCCTTGTTCTTTTAAAATCAAGGCTGTCACTGAAGAGTCCACTCCTCCGCTCATTCCGACAACGACTCTAGTTTTCGAGTTGTCTGTCATAAAATCACCATCATTTCAGTTTAGATTCTGAACTATACACGAATTGAAGGTTCGTAAGTTTCAGTCTGTTCCATTATACTTACTTAAAGAAAGAAATCAAGCTGTATTAAGGTCTTTTAATACAACTTGATCCCATTATAGTCTTATTATGCTCTTTCTAAAACATTTTCTTCTAAAAAAGTATTAAATATTCCTTCTACCATTGTCCTAGCTTGTTCGTAATTTACATCTTTATAGATATCAATTTTTTTTAATCCATTATTAGAGACTGTTACGATTTTTAATTCAGTTAAATCCTTGGAAATTGTAATTTTTAACTTTGGAGCCGCTTTGTCAGTGACAAGCCTACTTAGCGTTCTTTCATAAATAAAAGCACCATTTTTATTTTCTGAAAATCCATGATCCTTTAATGTGTATCTTTTTGCTTCTGAACTTACTTTATATTTATCTTTACTCCCTAACAATCCATCCATCGGCTTTGTAGCCATAATAAAATTCCTCCTTTTTTGGTTTCATTTCAATATAAGTCAATTACTTTAACCGTTTAATTATTTTTGAAAGTTCAATAACAACTTTATCGATGTCTTTTTCAGTTGTACCCAGCCCTAAACTAATCCGAACTGTTTCGCTTATAGCTGAATGCTCTACTCCAAACATTGCACTCAATACATGACTTGGATCCACGTTACCAGCTGTACAAGCTGAACCTGTGGAAACTGCAATTCCTACCAAGTCTAAATGAATCAACAATCTTTCTGCATCGATTCCCTTCAAATATATACTCACTATATGCGGCAGTGATGAGTCATAAGATCCATTAATTTCTAAGTCTACTCCTGCTTGCTTAAGGTTGTTAATAAGTTTTTCTTTAAGTTTACGATAATAGACATTACGCTGTTTTTTATCTTTCATCATCAATTCAACAGCTTTTTGAAAGCCGATAATTGCGGGGATATTTTCTGTTCCAGCTCGTCTTTTTGTTTCTTGTTCTCCGCCTAGTATTAGGCTAGGTAATTTAATATTTTCTCTGCAATATAAAAAACCGATCCCTTTAGGTCCACCTATTTTATGAGCTGATACTGATAAAAGATCAATATTCATTTCGTCAACATCAATATCTTGAGATCCATAAGATTGTACAGCATCAGTATGAAAAACAACTGCGGGATTGCTGTTTTTTAATATAGAACCAATTTCTGCTATGGGCATAATAGATCCTACTTCATTATTTCCAGACATAATGGATACTAAGATCGTATCATTTCTTAAAGCTGCTTTTACTTGTTCTGCGCTAACAAATCCATCTTTATCTGCTGGCAAGTAAGTCACATCAAAACCCTTTGATTCAAGGTATTTCATAGGTTTTAATACCGCTTCATGCTCGATATTCGTTGTAATAATATGTTTTCCTATAGACTTATATTTTTCTGCTGTTTTTAAAATGGCTGTATTATCACTTTCAGAACCACCACTGGTAATGATGATTTCATTTGAGTTTGCGTGAATACTCCTTGCAAAAACAGCTCTTGCTTCATCCAAGTATCCTCTGCTTTTTCTTCCAAATTGATGGATACTTGAAGCATTTCCAAAAGTAGTCTGCATTGCTTCGCTCATAACTTCTATTACTTCTGGGTACATGGGACTTGTAGCTGCATAATCTAAATATATTGTACTTTCCATCTCTCCACATTCTTTCTATATTCTTCCTGGCTTCGATTTAATACAATTCTGGAAATAGCATTTCTAAAATGTCTCTGGTTAATCTTCTCCCTTTTCCTTCGGTAACAAAAGCATGCATGTGCATGGCAGGATTGAAATTTGCTTCAATTACAGTATAACCTGGATCCTCCGGAGTACTTGGTTTAGTGTAATCAGGAATAATCAGATCGATTCCTGTAACTTTCACTCCCAGTGGCACTGCCATTCTTGATGCAAGTTCTTTATAACTTGAGTGCATTTTATCCGTATAATCTATTGAGTCTCCACCAGTTGAAATGTTTGAATTCTCTCTAAGGTAAACGATTTCTCCTGATTCAGGTACACTGTCGAATGTATATCCTTGTTCTTTCAAAGTCAATGCTTCAACGTTGCCGAACTGTATTTTTTCAAGAGGCGCTCTATGGTTTGTTCCTCTAAGCGGATCCATATTTTTTTGTTCAATCAGTTCTCTGACCGTCTGACTGCCGTTCCCTTTTACATTCGCCGGAACTCTACGCAGTACGGCTTTCACTTTTCCATCCAATATAAAAAATCGATATTCAGTTCCTGTTGCAAATTCTTCAACTAATATGGCTGTATCTTCTTTAAAAGCAATTTCCAGTGCTTCTTTAAAATCTTCTTCTTGAGGAGAATTCTTAAATATCGAAATACCTAATCCATAGTTTGTTGATTTCGGTTTTACTACGACTGAACGATTCTTAAACTTATAATACGCTGCTTTTGCTGCTTCCAATGATTGAAACTCTTCTCCATCTGGAACATTAAAACCTTTACTCTTTAATATTTTTTTCGTTACTGTCTTATTCTCCATGATCCAGTGAGAAATATAGGTATCTTTGGCGGTCATGTTAGCATTTTTTACATATTCTTCATGATTTTTATACTGCAATTTCAAGAATTGATCACTTTCATCCAACACTTCTACTGTTATTCCTTTTTGAAGAGCATCAAACAAGAGTAACTGCGAAGACATCTCCATTCCTTCAAATCCATTCAGTAGATACGGTTTTTCGTTTGCTTCTTGCTTATATTGAGTACCAAGTTTTCGTCCTACTTTTAAATACTGATCGATTGAATCAATCTGTTGGGTTAATCGGCCTGCTAGTGTTTGAGAAGGATCCTCTAAGGCCTCCACAGCCTGGTTAATAACCTCAAAGTATTCAGAGTCAACTTTTAATTCATTGGCTATTGCCCGCATCTCTTTTAAAAGTTTCATTCCTTCTTGATAATAAGCTGGTTTAGCAAATGGATCTTCTGAAGCTGTTTGTTCGTTTCTTTCTGTTCCTTCTTTGATTGCTTCTTTTGCTTTAGAATCTTCTATCCAAATCATTAAGATAGAAAACAGATGAATGAAGCGTGCTTGTTCATTTGTAATTCCAAGTTTACTGTAAGGATTTAAATCGAAAAGACGAAATTCAACATATTCGATTCCTGTATGATTTAACTGATCTATTTTTTTAGCGTTTCCTCTCAAGCGTGCAGCACCATAAAACTCTCGCTCTTCACTTAAAATACCTTCAGCTACTAATTGTTCAATATCCGTTACGTAATGTGCAACTTCATCATATCTAACAATGACATCAGTGGAATTATGATATCCCATCGAACTATTCCGGACACTTCTAACTGGTTTTGTTAAAGGTGTCTCTTCTTTATCTTGTTCAAAAAAAGAGTGATGTGCAAATGGCGCAGCACCATATAAATAAGTCAATATCCATTGATATCTCAAAAAGTTTCTTGCTAATTTTAAATGCAGTTCATTTTTCACTTCTTTAATTGAATCATATTCTGTCTGATGATCAAATACCTTTTTGACAAACTGCTCTGAAAAAGAAAAATTATAATGTATTCCACTGATTAGTTGCTTTTTCTTTCCGTATTTTTCGGCAAGTTTTTCTCTATACGCTACTTCCTTCTGATCGCGTACTCTTACAATTGGAATTTGTTCTGTTTCCGGAAGACAAGCAGGCATGCTAAAAGGCCAGATATACTCATCCGATTTGACTGACCGCTGCATAACATCATTCAATGCATTTAACCATTTAAATGTTTCTTTTAAGGAATGCTCGGGGGGAGTAACCAATTCTAATTGAGCTTCACTGAAATCTGTTTGAATATACGGATGGTAAGAACGGTCCCCTAGTAGTTCTGGATGATCCGTTAGAGCAAGTTTTTGATTGTCGTCTACACGTATACCCTCTTTTTCAATTCCGAAGGTACCTTCTAAAACTGATTTTTCAAGTTTATTCACTTTGATTATATCTTTAATATTCATCATTATTCAAACCTCATCTATGCTTTCTTGGAGCTGATTCAACTTACATATTATCACAAAGTCTCTCATTGAGACAGTATAAGATTACGGAACCTCTTTATAACAACATGCAAACTTACGTTCAAAAATAGAGATTCGATTAATACCATGTTATACTAGTAGTAAGATTACTAGAAAGGAGTCCTAAATTTGAGTCAACCTCTTGCGTATCGAATGCGCCCAACTTCTATTGATACACTTGTTGGTCAGGAACATCTTGTCGGTGAAGAAAAGATTATCTGGCGAATGGTCGAAGCTAAAAGATTATCTTCAATGATTCTTTACGGACCCCCAGGGATCGGAAAAACAAGCATTGCCAGCGCAATTGCCGGTTCAACTAAATATGCTTTTCGAATGCTTAATGCTGCGACAGATACAAAAAAGGACTTACAAATTGTAGCTGAAGAAGCTAAAATGAGTGGAACAGTTATTTTACTATTAGATGAAGTACATCGTTTAGATAAACCAAAACAAGATTTTCTTTTGCCACATCTTGAAAATGGTCGAATCATCATGATCGGGGCAACTACTGAAAATCCCTATATATCAATTCATCCTGCAATCAGAAGTCGTTCTCAAATATTTGAATTATTTCCATTAACAGAATTTCAAATACAATCAGCACTACTTCGGGCAATTGACGATACAGAGAAAGGATTAGGACACTTAAACTTACAAGTGGAAGAGCAAGCTTTGCTCCATTTATCGAGAGGAACAAATGGCGATCTGAGAAGTGCTTTAAATGCATTGGAGTTAGCTGCTGAATCAACCAAGCCTGACGCAGATAAAGTGATTCATATTACCCTTCCTATAGTTGAAGAATGTTTACAGCGTAAAGTACTGACACACGATAAAGATGGGGATGCACATTATGATGTAATATCTGCTTTTCAAAAATCTATCCGCGGAAGTGATGTGCACGGGGCGCTTCATTATCTGGCCCGATTACTTGAAGCCGGCGAATTGCAGATTGTCTGTAGACGCTTAATGGTAGTAGCTTACGAAGATATTGGACTAGCTAACCCTGCTGGTTCCGCTAGAGCTGTAACAGCTGTACAAGCCGCTGAAAAGCTTGGTTTGCCCGAAGCACGTATTCCGCTAGCAAATGCAGTTATTGAACTATCTCTTTCTCAAAAATCAAACTCTGCTATCGTAGCTGTAGATAAAGCCCTATCAGATGTTCGTAATGGCAAAAGCGGCCAAGTACCTAATCACCTTAAAGATTCTCATTATAAAGGTGCAAAAAATCTAGATCGGGGCGTTTCATATAAATATCCCCATAGTTTCCCTGGATCATGGGTCAGTCAACAGTATTTACCAGATTCGTTAAAGTCCGAGACTTATTATCTCCCCAATCCTTCTAGTAAGTTTGAAGAAGCATTAGCAAAACAATATAAGAAGTTTAACACTTGAATTTCAAATAAATAAACGCTTCCTGTTAATATATACGCTCAAATAGTCTTATATAATAAATTATGTTCATTGACAAATTTCATTGCTCATGCTACTATAAAGATAAGATTTCTGAGGTGTACGCGGTGTCGACTACATGTGTTGACCGAACATTTTTATTTTTGAATAGGGATTCTAAAAGGAAAATTTATGACATGCCTTATCACTTGGACGTCAGACATTTTCCTGGTGAAGCCCACCTGCTTATTGTGCGGGTTCAACCAAATACGACAATCAACCGGCACCATCGGATTTCTTATACTTAGATTTTCAAACCACTCTACTTTTGTAGAGTGGTTTTCTACTTTTAATTTATCTTTATTTCTTATTAGTATATATTCTTAAATTATTTCTAGTATAATAATAGTAAGAAAACATTTTAAAGGAGTGGTAAACCATGTTACAAGAATATAGAAGAATATTAGTTGCTATAGATGGTTCCAAAGAGGCAGAAAAAGCATTTCGAAAAGCCGTGGAAGTAGCAAAACGTAACAATGCAGCACTTATACTAGCCCATGTCATTGATACCCGTGCTTACCAGTCATTTTCTACATTTGACGCCTCCATTGCTGACAATGCACGACAAGAAGCCGAAAATACTCTAAAAGAATACAAAGAGTATACAAAAAATGAAGGATTATCAGAAGTAAAAATTATATTAGAATTTGGGTCTCCTAAGGTCATTGTTGCAAAACAAATACCTGAATCTGAAAATATTGATTTGATTATGTTAGGAGCTACTGGTTTAAATGCAGTTGAACGAATTTTTGTTGGGTCAGTTTCTGAATACGTTATCCGTCATGCACGTTGTGATGTCATGGTCGTTAGAACAGATTTAAAAAATGAAACAATTAAATAAAGCAAAAAAAGCATTCTCCAAGATCTTGGAGAATGCTTTTTTATTTAGAGTGTTATTTAAGTTTTTCTACGTCACGAGCAATCATAACTTCTTCATCAGTCGGAACTAGTAATACTTTCACTTTTGAATTTTCTTTAGATATAAAACGTTCTTTTCCACGTACATTATTCTTTTCAGGATCAAGTTCAGCTCCCAAAAATGTTAAACCATTTATAATGTTTTCACGAGTTTCCACACCATTTTCGCCGATTCCAGCTGTGAAGACTATTGCATCTACACCATTCATAGTAGCAGCATATGAACCAATATATTTTCTTACACGGTCTTCAAAGATACGCAGTGCTAATGCAGCATCTTCATTAGTAGCTTCAGCGTCTTCTAAATCACGCATGTCACTAGAGATTCCTGAAAGACCTTTCAAACCTGATTTATTATTTAAAATATAAATCATATCATTGATATTTTTTATACCTTCTTTTTCCATCAAGAACGGAAGTAAAGAAGCGTCAATATCTCCTGAACGAGTGCCCATTGTTACTCCAGCCAATGGTGTAAATCCCATTGAAGTATCAATGGATTTTCCACCTTCAACAGCAGTAACTGAAGCTCCATTTCCTAAGTGACAAGTAATGATTTTCAAATCTTCAATTGGTTTTCCGATCATATCAGCAGCTCTTTCCGCTACATATTTATGACTAGTACCGTGAGCACCATATTTACGTGCATTATGCTTCGTATAATATTCTTTAGGGATGCTGTACATATAATTCACTTTAGGCATTGTTTGGTGGAAAGAAGTATCAAAAACAGCTACGCTTGTGATGTCTGGCAAAATTTTACGGAATGCTTTTATCCCTGTTGCATTTGCAGGGTTGTGTAAAGGTGCAAACTCAGATAACTCTTCAATTTGGTTAATAACTTCATCATTGACTAGTGCTGAATCATCGAAAATCTCTCCACCAGCAACTACACGATGGCCAACTCCGGTAATTTCATCAAAACTTTCAATGATATTTAGTTCAGTTAGTTGTTTTAAAAGCATCTCCACAGCTAATTCATGGTCATTAATATCTAATATATCTTCATATTTTTTACCTTCACCATATTTAATTGTGAAAATCGAATCGTTCAATCCAATACGTTCTACAATACCAGAAGCCAATACTTTTTCTTCAGGCATTTCAAATAATTTCCACTTTAAACTAGAGCTTCCAGCATTTATTGCAATTGTTTTAGTCATTCATTTCTCTCCTCTTTATTTTTAAAATGATTCATTAAACTGAGTTTTTTTCCATTGATTAATTTCTTTTAGAAATTCTTGCATTGCTGCAATATTTTTGAAATCTGGTGTGGTAGCTAATAATACTTCTTTGGCTTGGACCGTATTTTGACCCTTTTTTTGTAAAATCAAAATTGACTTTCTAGACTGCTCTGTCTTAAATATTTCTTTAGGAAGAGTAATCATTCCTTGGAAATATCCGACTTTTTGAATATAGTCTAATAATGACTTAGCTTCTTCTGTTTCAAAAAGATTAGCCGGTACCAGATAAAAGCCAAAACCGCCATCTTTAAGATATCTCATACCTTGTTCAATCATTAAATAATGAGTATAAGAATGCCCAGAATTAAATGATGTTTCATAATCTTTAGCTTGTTCATCAATCGGGTAATAACCTATAGGCAAATCAGATACAACGCTATCTGCCGGATCAATCAATAAATTGCTTAAGGCATCTTGATGAGTTAAATTAATGGTTAAATTCTGTAATGCAGCACTAATAGCCGCTAATGATAATAGTAAATCATCATTATCGATACCCGATAATTGAATTAACCTATTATCTTTTTTCAAAAAATAATAAATTGTATAAAGCAGATTCCCTGTTCCTACAGACAAATCTAATAAATGATAGGTTGTCGTTTTAGGTGGCGCAATGGTCTCAACTATATAAGCCATAAGCGATCCAATTGAGTCAGGTGTCATCTGATGGTTTGGTTGTACATAGTCTTCTCGCATTCCTTTTAATATAGAAAGCTGAATCCCTTGCCTTACTTCGCTAGGAGATATTTCAGAAAGGGCAAGCTGTTCATAGATACTGTTCAGTTGAATTTGACTTTCTTTTGAAGGTTTCCCCTCCAGTACTCGAACAGTCTTGTCATCTAATAAATTTTCTCCTGTTTCAATCAATGCTTCCAAGTAGGAAATATTTAATTCTTCTTTTAAAACCTGAGAAGATTGATCAAGAGTATGGTAGACAGTTTCAATTTTATCTGTCGACACCTTTTGCCCACCTTTCTACATCACTCTACGTATATTCTTATAATTGACTGATTGTGTATTGGAATCGAGAAAATTCGTTTTTACACAATCTGTCAGTTTCCGAAAAACGCATCGTTTATAAGCTGAAATATTAATCTCTTTAACATACTTATTCTAACTGATTCTTAAGGTTTTCTCAAGGAATTTAAGAATACAGAAATATAAAAAAAGAACCAAGACGGCTTTTATAAAAATCCGCTTGATTCTTAAAATAATATCTGATTATCTTGTATCTAGTTTCCAATGAAAAAGTCTTTATCTCATCATTTTTAGTTAGCTACTGGGTATACAGAGACTTGTTTTTTATTCTTGCCTTTACGTTCGAAACGAACAACACCATCAATTTTTGCAAATAAAGTGTCATCTCCGCCTTTTCCAACGTTTTCTCCAGGATAAATTTTAGTACCGCGTTGACGGTATAAGATTGATCCACCTGAAACAACCTGACCATCACCACGTTTAGCGCCTAAACGCTTAGACTGTGAGTCACGTCCGTTAGTAGTAGATCCGCCACCTTTTTTATGTGCGAATAACTGTAGATTCATTTTCAACATTAGAATGCACCTCCATTATTATGAGTTTATTTGTTTAATTTTAATATAATCTGGGGACTCTTCCTGTACACTTTTAAGTGACAACAATAAGCTTTCCAATAAAATCTGAGCAGTGTTAGCTTGGTCTTCTGACTGACTATCCGGAAGCTTCATAGAGAGATACCCTCCCGCTTCTTCATCGATAACAATTGAAGGAGACAGCCCTGCTAATTCTATTATACTATTTATTGTCCCGATACTAAGCGCTGAAACCGCAGCACATACAATATCTTGGCCATATGGTCCAGATTCTGCATGACCTGAAATCTCAATAGAAATGATTTTGTTATTCTTCAAACGATAAAACTGCGCTTGAATCATCTAAATCCTTCTTCCACTTATTTAGTTTTGATCGAATTGATCAAAACTTTAGTGTATGGTTGGCGATGTCCTTGTTTAGAATGAGAGTCTTTTCTACGACGATACTTAAACGTAACTACTTTTTTAGCACGTCCTTGTTTCTCGATTGTAGCTTCTACTGAAGCTCCCTCAACTGTTGGAGTTCCAACAACTGCGTTGTCTCCTCCAACAAACAATACTTCTTCAAAAGTAATAGAGTCTCCAGCTTCTCCGATTAATTTTTCAACGTAGATTGCTTTGCCTTCTTCTACTTTAATTTGTTTACCACCAGTTTTGATGATTGCATACATGTTTGTTGCACCTCCTTATTTAGTAAAGCATTTTTTATGCTTTCTATTGCACTTAGACTCGCCGCCATGAGTGACCTATTCAGTGCTTTAAAACTCAAAAACGAGCGGTTGTAGCTGTGGTGCCTCACAAATACAACATTAATATCTTAACAGACCAGATATAGAACGTCAATCATTATTTATTGAATAACTTTTGCCAGAAAGATTTTTTTTCTTCTTTCAAAGTCATTAATGGTACAGTTTCTCCAAGAATTCTTCTTGCAATATTTCTATATCCTTGTGATGAAATATTGTCCGGATCTAATGCGACTGGGTTTCCTTTATTAGATGAACGAACCACTTCGTCATCTTCAAAAACAATTCCTAGTAATTCTACAGATAAATGTCTGGTAATTTCATCGATATCCATAACTTCACCTTTTTGCATCATCTGTTTTCTAATTCTATTGATAACCAATTTTGGAGATCCAATTTTAGTTTGTTCAACTAATCCTATAATTCTATCAGCATCCCTAATAGCTGATATCTCAGGAGTAGTAATCAGAATTGCATCATCTGCTGCTGCAATTGAATTTTTAAACCCTTGTTCAATACCAGCTGGACAATCTATCAAAACATAATCATAGTCTTTGTTCAATTCAGCGACCAGTTCAATCATTTGTTCTTCATTAATAACATTTTTATCAGCATTTTGAGCAGCTGGTAGTAAAAATAGCTGGTCATTAAATCGTTTATCTTTGATGATGGCTTGGTGCAATTTTGCACGACCTTCTATAACGTCTACAATGTCATAAATAATTCTGTTTTCTAGGCCTAATATAACATCTAAATTTCTTAAGCCGATATCCATATCAACTAAACAGATTTTTTTCCCTTGCAAAGCTAATGCTGTTCCAAGATTAGCGGTTGAGGTAGTTTTCCCTACTCCGCCTTTCCCTGAAGTTATGACGATGGCTTTACCCATTAATTAATCCTCCTGTAACATATCCTAATTCCGGTCTCAAATTTTTGATATCGCTTAGCGGTGATACTCTCAAAATATGTAAATCATCTAGATAAACAACTTCGACTTTAGAAGCGCTCCCGCTTGCCACAATATCTGCTTGTTCAATTACATGAACATGATCTACTATTCTAACTTGGGCATTATAGGAGAAATTAGCTACGACTACTGATTCTTCTTTTCCTTCTGCACCAGCATGTGCGGTCCCTCTTAAATCTCCAAGAATAAAGATACTTCCTGTCGCTTTAACTGTCCCCCCAGGGTGAACGCTCCCCACAAGTACCAGATCTCCTTCAACTTTAATCATTTGTCCACTGCGTACTGTACTAACCTGCAACTTTGTGCTAACTTCATTATGCCATTTCAGTGCCCTATCTATTGTTACAACCTCTGATTCAATATTTTTCACTTTAAGGTTAGACTTATCTTCAATTAAAGCGATTGTTTCGCTTTTTTCTCTGTCTGTAAATAATTTATTACCAGTTTTTATAGTCAATTCTAGAGGTTTATCCGCTGCTGCTTCTTTCTTCAGTGGTTCAATAAGCTTAGACATCTCATCTAATACTGTTTGAAAAGCAGCCGCTTGATCTACCAATAACTGAAATCCATCTTTTGTTCCTTTTAATGTTACAACCTTTTGCAAGTTTTTCACCTCTTTATTAAAGACTGGAATATGATTATGATTATAATGTGTAACCAATTAATGAGCAGATCGTTTATTTCTTAAATCTTATCTCATCTTTTTGAATAACGCCCTGAATAATTTTGTCAATAGGATAGCCGATTAGCAGAATCGCGATTCCATTAAATAAGAGCGTAGCTCCTAGTCTTTCAAGCAAAAATTCTTGAGTGGATATTGCCGTAATGTTGATCGCGCGATATACACCGAAAACAAAAAATTCTGATATCGTTATGACTATAATACTTAAGAGAAAATAGATAATCAAATTAGGTTGAAAGAAATTTTTGAATTGCAGTAAAACATATACAACAATTGTAAAAATAGCCATAAAAATGCCTAAGTATCCAGTGTAATAGCTGTCATATATAAATCCCATCAGTAAAGCAAGAATTATAATATGTCGAAAACTTAAATAAAAAGTTAGTATCAATAACACTAATAGTGTTAAGTGCGGAACAATCATCCCGATGTTGGTAATAAATAACCCCTTTAATTGTGCCACGAGTATGCCGTCTAATAACAGAGCAATTAAGAGCATGAGGAGCGGATAAACAATTTTTTTCCATTGACTCATCACTCTTCCCCGCTTTCAGCTGAACGATCAATTACTGTTACATAACGAATATGTTCAAAATCAGTTGCCGGTTTCAGATAGACTTGTTGTGCAAGCCCATGATCATCCATACTAACTTCGTCTACTGTACCGATCACTAGCGATCTAGGAATTGAGCCACCCAATCCAGAAGTAATGACTTGTTCCCCTTCTGAAATTTCAGCTGTCGATGTAATTTGTGTCATAATCAATCTATTTGTATCGGTATCGTAACCAGTAATCAAGCCATTAATCACTTCTTTAGATAAAATCTCTGCAGAAACTTGATTAGAAGAACCTTCAAGATTAGTCAATAAAACAACTTTAGAGCTGGTAGGATCAGTTTCACTAATTCTGCCAATCAAACCATTACTTGACATAACAGACATCCCTTTTTCCAGTCCATCTTGTTCACCTCTATCAATAATCACTTGATCGACCCATGAATCTGGGTTTCTTGATATAACTGTACCGGAAATAGTTTGAAAATCTTTCAGTGAACTTTTCAATTCTAACTCTTCTTGCATTCTTTCATTTTCATCTCGTAAAACGGCTACTTCAGCTTGGGTTTCATAAATACTATCTATTTCTTTTTTTAATCTTTGATTTTCTTCAAAAGTGTCTTGTAGTTTGTTAATTGACCCAAATATGTCGCTTACTGCATTAACAGGTTTAGAAAAAACTCGACCTGTTACAGCTGTGATATCATTTGTAAACTGCTGAATAAATGTCACTGACCCCGACTGGGTAAGTGATAAAGACAGCAAAGAAACAAATAGAATTACACTTACTAAAAGGACGATCATTTTTTTATTTGTAAAAAATTGATTCAATAGTCACACCTCAAATATTATAGCTCTGGTTATTTTACCATAATTTAAAGCAAAAACGTAGGTAATTCTAATCGAATACTAAAGCTTACTTACCATTATACTATCTATTATCCATAAATAAGCGGGAAAGATAACCTCCCCGCCTCTTTTTCTTATGGAATTTATTGATTATCTACTTTGTTTACGGTATAGATCCAAATGATTCAAAGCTTCTCCAGTACCAATTGCTACACAGTTCAATGGATCATTTGCTACAAATACAGGTACTTCAGTCTGCTCAGCAATGACTTCACTCAAGTGTTTAAGCATAGCGCCTCCACCTGTAAGAACAATTCCTCTATCGATAACATCTGCTGAAATTTCAGGTGATGTATCTTCTAATGTCCCTTTTACAGCAATAACGATGCTATCCACAACTTCTTGAATGGCTTCAGCTATATCAACTGCTGAAATTTCTATTGTTTTTGGTAGACCTGTTAGCAGATCCCGACCTCGGATATCTGTTGATCCTAATTCCTGAGCTGCTTCTATTGAAGCACAACCTAATTCCATTTTTACAGATTCAGCCGTTCTCTCACCAATTAATAAGTTATATTTGTTTCTGATATAATGAATAATTGAAATATCCATTTGATCTCCAGCCATTTTAATTGTACGACTGCTGACAATCCCTCCTAAAGAGATAGTCGCTACATCAGTAGTACCTCCGCCGATATCTACTACCATGCTACCTGTCGGGTCATTTACTGGCAGACCCGCACCAATTGCTGCAGCAAAAGGTTCTTCGATCAGAAATGCTTCTTTAGCACCAGCCATTTTAGTTGCATCAATAATCGCTCTCTTTTCAACTTCTGTACCTCCGCCTGGCACACATACCACAACACTTGGTTTTGAAGCTCTTTTGCCAATTCCTTTACTGATAAAGTATTCCATCATAGCAATCGTAGTATCATAATCAGCTATGACACCATCTTTCATAGGACGAATCGCAACAATACTTCCTGGAGTACGTCCAATCATTTTTTGGGCATCCAATCCAACTGCAACGACTTCACCAGTAGTATTATCTTTCGCAACTACAGATGGTTCTCCTAATGCTATTCCTTTTCCTTCTACATACACATTTGTATTTGCTGTACCTAAATCGATTCCGATTCCTTTATTGTTAAACCAACGCACTTGTTCGTTCCCCTCTCAAAATAAAACATTAAGATCTTTGTTTAACAGTTAGTTATTTTAAATTGCAAAGATTCATTGCTTCATTGTACCTTTTTATCAATTGATTTTCACTATTAGTTTACGACTTTAATTCTTTTTTTATATGTTTGACATTAAACTGATAGAAGATAAATAATTTGTTGCTTTATTCTAACACAGGATATATTGACTAATCTATAAAATATGTATAACAATTTAATATTTTAATATTTATAAGCATTAAAAAACCGAGAGAACGAATACCGCTCTCTCGGTTGAAAATTTTTAAGTTAAATTAAGCTTTTTCTACGTTAGCAGCTTGAGGTCCGCGTGCGCCTTCTTCAATATCAAAAGTTACAGCTTGTCCTTCTTCTAATGATTTGAATCCTTCTTCGTTGATAGCTGAGAAATGTACGAATACATCGTCTGCGCCTTCACGTTCGATAAATCCAAAACCTTTTTCTGCGTTAAACCATTTTACTGTACCATTTTCCATATTACTTTTTCCTCCTCGTGCCGTAAGCACATTCTATTTCACATTATTGCTATAGGTAACGAATCGGAATGTTCTTACACATTACTTTTTTCTTTCCCTAACAAAATGCTAAGTAAAGTATAGCATGGACATTTAAATAAAGCAAGCATTTGCTTGAATCTTTTCAAAAAAATTTAAACTTATTTTTGAAATTTATAAACTTTTCTCTAATGCTTTATCCCAATAATGAATTCTTTTTTTACTAATTGATTTTGACTCTTTTATTAGTTAAATAATACCTTGCTCTTTCAAGCTTACATAACTATTTTCACCTATTATAATATGATCCAGTAGATCTATACCGATCATTTCTCCCGCTTTTATCATCCTTTTGGTAAAAGATAGATCTGCCTCTGAAGGTTCAGGATTTCCTGAAGGATGGTTATGTGCAATGATGATTCGAGCTGCAGCATATTTTACAGCGCCTCTATATATTTCTCTTGGATGTGCGATTGAGCTATTCAAACTTCCTTTAAATACAATTTCTTTTTTAATAATCTCATTTTTAGTGTTTAAATGAAGTGCCATAACATGTTCTTGCTGCAATCCACCAAGCTCATCTTGAAGTAAAGCACCAACAAATGAACTGGATGTTACTGTTCCTTCTTTAATCTGTGAAGCCCTCGCTACTCGATTTCCAAACTCAATTGCTGCTATCATTTCAATTGCTTTTGCATTCCCGATCCCTTCAATACTTACCAATTCTTCTACTGTTACATGTCTTAGCATAAATAAATTATCAAACTCTGATAAGACTTCCATACTTAATTGGAGGACGTTCATTTCTCTAGTACCTGTTCTTAATAAAATTGCCAGTAACTCATGATTTGCTAATGCTTTAGCCCCATATTCAGTTAAACGTTCTCTGGGTCTTGATTGTTCTGGCACATCACTAAATTTCTGTGTAGTAACCTTCATATTGTCTTTCCCCCTTTTAAAATAAAAGAAGGGAGCAATTATCGCCCCCTTCTTACTTATTAAACTTACAAAATAAGTTTCAAAATAATTAAATTAGTTTTCAATGTACTCAATAACTTTGGTTAAGTCCGGTAATATATCTGTTGCTTTCTCTTTAGCTTCTTCATTCGGACTGATTAAATCGGGAATCATAATGACTGGTATTCCAGCAGCATGCGCTGCTCTGACACCGTTTAACGAGTCTTCTAACACTAAAGCCTCAGAAGGAGTTGCTGTAGTTTTACTTAATGCTTTTAAAAATATTGCAGGATCTGGTTTAGAATCCTTAACCTCATCGCCCCCTACTATCTCAGTAAAATATTTTGATAGTCCCGCATTATTTACTAGTTTTTCTACCATATTTCTTTCCGTGCTAGACGCTACAATCATCTCTATATTCTGGCTTTTTAAATACTCTAATAATTTTTCTAAACCCAATTTTTTTGGTAAAGCTTTTTCCAATAAAGCTTTTTCTATATCTATTTTACTTTGTTCAATAAAACGATTAGCAAGATGTTTATCCGTTTGCTCTGAACGGATAGCTGCGAAAAAATCCTTATCACTTGCTCCGATATATCTTTCATAAAAAGGATAATCAAAAGGCATTCCTATAGAGTCTGCTGTTGCTTGGTTAGCGCGGTAATACATCGATTCAGTATCAAACATCAATCCGTCCATATCGAACAAGACTGCTTTAATCTTAGGCATATTATTCTCCTTTTAACATTTTTAATTTGTTTAACTGGTCCGAAACAGATGAATATCTTTGATGATATTCCTGCGCTTTATTTCGTTCTTCTTCAACGACCTTTTCTGGAGCGTTTTGAACAAATTTCTGATTTGCCAATTTCCCTTCAACACGTTTAATTTCCTGAGTCCATTTGTCTAATTCTTTTTCTAGTCGTTTGATTTCTTCGTCAAAATCAACTAATCCAGCTAATGGCAAGAATATTTCCGCTCCTGTTATTACAGAAGTCTTGACTTCATCCGGTACTATAACCTCTGTATCAATGGTCAAATTCTCCGGATTACAAAAGCGTTCAATGAAACTACGATTATTTATAAGGAATTCTTTTTCTTGCTCAGACTTTGCTTTTACTAAGATATCGATTTTTTTAGATAATGGACGATTAACTTCTGCCCTAATTGTTCTAACTGATCGAATCAAGTCTATCAGCATATTCATATTATCAATTGCTTCCTGGTCATTAAACGCGCTCTCAGGAGTAGGATATTCAGCAGTAACTAGTGACTCTCCAACATGTGGCATATTTTCCCAAATTTCTTCTGTAACAAAGGGCATGATTGGATGCAGTAAGCGAAGAGTTTGATCAAGGACATAAATCAAGATACTTCTAGTTGATTTTTTTTCATCCTCTGAACCATTAAATAAAATTTCTTTGCTCATCTCAATATACCAGTCACAATAATCATCCCAAATAAATTTGTAAAGAACACGACCTGCTTCACCAAACTCGAATTTCTCAAATAATTCTGTAACTTGTGTAATCGTCTCATTCAATCGAGCTAAGATCCATTTATCTGCAATAGACTTTTTACCATTAAGATCAATGTCTTCGGTTGTGAAATGATCTAAATTCATTATTACATAACGACTTGCATTCCAGATCTTGTTGATGAAGTTCCAAGCCGCATCCATTTTTTCATAGCTGAATCTTACATCCTGTCCAGGAGCTGATCCATTAGACAAGAACCAGCGTAAAGCATCTGTTCCGTATTGATCGATAACTTCCATAGGATCTATCCCATTACCAAGAGATTTACTCATTTTTCTTCCTTGTTCATCACGAATCAGACCATGGATCAATACGTTTTTAAAAGGTCGCTCATTTGTAAATTCCAGACTTTGAAAAATCATACGACTTACCCAGAAGAAAATAATATCATAGCCTGTAACTAAAGTACTAGTTGGAAAATAACGCTTAAAGTCTTCCGCTTCAATATCTGGCCAACCCATTGTTGAAAAAGGCCATAAAGCCGAGCTGAACCATGTATCTAGAACATCCTCATCTTGGGACCAATTTTCAATATCTTCGGGCTCGTGTTCACCAACATACACTTCTCTAGTTTGTTTATTATACCAGGCGGGAATACGGTGCCCCCACCATAACTGTCTTGAGATTACCCAGTCATGAACGTTATTCATCCAATTATTAAAAGTTTTTTCAAATCGTTCAGGAACAAAGTTAACTTTGTTCTCTGTTTTCTGATTATTAATAGCTTGCTCTGCTAATGGCTCCATTTTTACAAACCATTGAGTAGAGAGCCTTGGTTCAACTACAACTCCTGTGCGTTCAGAATGCCCAACGCTATGAACCATTTCCTCTACCTTGATTAGATATCCTTGCTCTTTTAAGTCGCTAATGATCCGTTTTCTAGCTTCAAAGCGATCTAATCCTGCATAATCCCCCGCAAGGTCATTCATTGATCCATCATTGTTCATCACATTAATTCGTTCTAAATCATGGCGATTTCCCACTTCAAAGTCATTTGGATCATGCGCTGGGGTAATTTTAACGACTCCTGTACCAAATTCCATTTCTACATAATCATCGGCAATGATTGGCAACTCTCTACCTACTAAAGGAAGTGTCAATGTCTTACCGACTAAATGCTTGTAGCGATCATCATCTGGATGGACAGCTACTGCTGTATCCCCTAACATTGTTTCAGGACGTGTAGTGGCAATTTCTAATGCACCAGATCCATCCGTTAATGGATATTTCATATGATAAAATGCACCATTCACATCTTTGTGATCTACCTCAATATCTGACAGGGCTGTTTGAGCTTTGGGATCCCAATTAATAATATACTCACCACGATAAATTAAGCCTTTATTGTAAAGGTCTACAAACACTTTATTTACTGCCTTGTTTAACCCTTCATCCAAAGTAAAACGTTCACGGCTATAATCTACAGAAATACCTACTTTTGCCCATTGTTCTCTAATGTTTCCAGCATACTCTTCTTTCCAGTCCCAAACTTTTTCCAGAAATTTTTCTCTTCCTAAATCGTACCGAGAAATACCTTCTTGAGAGAGCTTTTCTTCTACTTTTGCTTGGGTAGCAATTCCGGCATGGTCCATACCCGGTAACCAAAGTGCATCATATCCTTGCATTCTTTTTTGTCGGATAATAATATCTTGTAAAGTTGTATCCCAAGCATGTCCAAGATGTAGTTTTCCTGTTACATTGGGTGGTGGAATAACAATAGAATAAGGTTCTGCTCTTTTATCTTCACTTGGCTTGAATAAATCTTGATCCAGCCATTTTTCATATCGACCTGCTTCAACTTCTGTCGGCTGATATTTTTTTGACATTTCTATTTCTTCTGTCATAAAAATCACTCCATTTCTTTTTTTGGCTTTTATAGATTGTTTAATGATGAACATCCGCTTTGCTAAGTCTAGGGCGCTATCAGTAAGCCTGTTTCGCTGTGCTCAAAGGCATAACGGATTCGTAACCCACCAATCATAGTTCCATTCGTTCGAACGACTCCGTCAACTCGCTTTGCTTCGAAAGGACTTTTGAGTTGATACTACGCTCCTCTTCGTTACGCCTAGTACTTTGTCCGTAGCTCGCTTTGCTTCGAACGGACAAAGCAAAAAGCATCCGTCCTATTATAACAATAGGACGAATGCTTAATCATTCGCGGTACCACCTAAATTGATTGAAGAAAATAATTCTTCAAACCACTTCATAAACGGGGGTAATGACCCGTTACCTCAAACAAAGCTACTGATATTATTCACTCTGTTAGCTCACAAGCTACTTCTCAATCCAACTCATTAGGGATTTCCACCATACACCCATTCTCTTAAATAAAATTAGAAAGATACTCCTCTTGTTCTCAGCTAAATATTTATTTATATTCTATCAGACTACCCTTTTAAAAGAAAGTCTTTCTTTTATGTCATTTCTGCTTCTTCATGTCTAGCAGCTGCGATTGCTTCTTCATAGTTAGGATCTTGGGACATTTCTTTAACGACTTCTCGGTAAACAATTTGTCCTTCTCTGTTTAAAACAAATACTGCACGAGCAGTTTTATCCATTTCTTCAACATAAAGACCATAGGCTTTAGAAAATGAGCGATCACTGTCATGTAACAAATCCATATCGATTTCTTTAGCTGAACACCAGTCTTTCTGTTCTTCTTTAGTATTTGTTGAAATAGATAATATTCGAGTACTATCTAAAGTACGAGCCATTTCGTTAAATTTAGCTGTCTGTCTTGAACATGTACTCGTATTGATGTCAGGAAAAGTGCTAATCAATACCACTTCACCCTTATAATCTGACAAACTAATTGCCTTTTCATTTAAATCATTTAAAGAAAAATCAGGCGCTTGTTCACCCTTGACCGGTACAGTTGAATTTGTCGTAAGTGGCTTACCTTTCATCATTACATCCATGTTAACAACCTCTCTCTTTCAGTTAATACCTTCATTCTAACGTTAAGATAAGAAATTGTACAATAAAAACTACAATAGATCTTCAAAAATTTGCTTTTGTTTAGACTCCTGATTATCATCTGTTGAAATCACTTCAATATTAATACCCTGAATGGCTCTTTCAATTAAACCATGGATATCCATTTTTTCTTCAATTTCCAGTACATGTTTTAACTTTGGTTTCGTTCTAGGCTTCGGTGGCGTAAAAATTGTACAGCAGTCTTCATAGGGTAAAATTGCTAGTTCAAAGGTATCTATCGCTTGAGCAACTTCAATAATATCCATTTTATCCATAGAAATAAGCGGTCTTAAAATTGGAGTATGCGTCACTTCATTTATTACAAACATGCTCTCCAGTGTCTGAGAGGCTACTTGTCCAAGTGATTCTCCGTTAATAATAGCTAATCCAGATCGTTGTTCTCGTATTTTATCCGTAATCCTTAACATCATTCTTCTGGTAATCGTCATAATATAACCTTGCGGAACGAAGTTTTTAATAGTTTCTTGAATTTCAGTAAAAGGAACCTCTATAAAAGGAAGTGGACCAGAGAATTTGACCAATTTTTCCGTTAAATCTTTTGCCTTTTGTAAGGCTTGCGGACTAGTATAAGGAGGACTATGAAAATGGACAGCCTCTACTTGTATGCCTCTTTTCATAGCGTAATAGCCAGCAACAGGGGAATCAATACCGCCAGATAACATTAACATGCCCTTCCCACTTGTTCCCGTGGGCAATCCCCCAGCTCCTTTAATTGAATCGATGGACAAAAATATTCCATCAAGCCTCACTTCTACACGTACACTAATATCTGGTTTTTTCATTTTAACTTTGATTTCTGAGATCGATTCTATTATATATTCACCTAAAATTTGGTTTACTTCATTTGTATTAAAATCCCACTCATGATCTGCTCTTTTTGTGTTTATCTTAAATGTTTGACCTATATTGTAATTAGATTGAACTAAAAACAATGCTGCTTCTTTAGCCTTTTCAATCGATTTTTCTACCTTTATTACTGGTGATATCGTTTGTATACCGAACAAGACTTTTAATTTACTTATAATGACGTCTGCATTTTCACCATTTAACTCAATATGCATACGATCTCTATGAGATTTAATCTTCAACTTATTATATTGATCAAGTGCGCTTTTAACGTTTTTATCTAGCTGCTTAATAAACTGTTTTTTATTTTTGCCTTTTGTAGATAATTCTCCATATCTTACCATTACTTCTGTGATCATATATTACCCTCTATTCTATAGAATTACCTTAAAGGAATGATAAATTTCATCAAATATTTTTATAAATTTTTCAAGTTCTTCCTGAGTATTCTCTTCAGATAAACTAACTCTAATTGCTGTTTCAGCAGTAATTTTTGGTATACCCATAGCTAAAAGTGTACTTGATTCAGTCTTTTTTTTACTTGAGCATGCGCTTGTTGTCGAAACAAAGACGCCTTTTTTTTCAAGTGCATGTACTAGCACTTCTCCTTTAATTCCTTTAATACCAAAACAGAGTATATGTGGTGCACGATGTTTTGGGGAAAATATTTCAATATTCTTTTTTTTATCTAAATACTTTTCCAATTCTATAGTCAGTTTTGATTGTGTTTTAATTTGTTTTTCAGAAGTTATTTTTAATGCTTTGGCCATCGCTACGATTCCTGGAACATTTTCTGTTCCACTTCGACGACCTGCTTCTTGTCCACCACCACTTAGTAACGGAGCAAGCTTTCGTCCCTTTTTCACATACACAAATCCTGTGCCTTTAGGACCATGAAATTTATGTCCTGAAAAAACAGCCATATCTATTCGGCTTTGTTCTCCTAGTTTTAAATCAATTTTACCGACCGCTTGAACTGCATCTACATGAAAATGAATAGAAGGGTAATCCTTCAAGATCTCTCCGATCTTTTCAACAGGTTGGATGCTTCCCGTTTCATTATTGACAGCCATCACAGAAACCAGAACAGTATCTTCTCTTAAAGCTCTTTTCAAATTCTCAACAGAGATAATCCCTCGTGAGTCAACCGGAAGATAAGTTACTTCCCATCCTAGATTTTCTAGCTGTTTTATTGATTCTAATACTGCTGGATGCTCTATTTCTGAGGTTATCAAATGCTTACCAAAATGTATCTTTTCTAATGCAGTGCCTTTCACAACCCAGTTATCTCCTTCGGTACCACCACTAGTAAAGAAAATTTCTTCAGATTGGACACCCACTGTTTCTGCAATTAGTCTTCTTGATTGTGTTAATAATCCAGTTGTGGTCTCTCCAAGCTCATGCAAACTTGACGGATTACCAAAATACAACTTATTTACTCTATTAAAAGTCTCTAAAACAGATGAGTCAATTTTAGTTGTTGCGCTATTATCTAGATAAATCATATATGCACTCTTTCTATTCTCTCAATCTTTTTTACGTAGCATAATGCCAATTGAACCTTATTATAGCAAATTAGCGAGAAGCTTCAACTCGATAAAAGAGCTAGAATGTGAATTCAAATCACAGTCTAGCTCTTTTATTACACTTTTAAACTCAAGAAAAGTTTTTTTCTTTTCTATATTGTTTTTGAACTTCTTCAAATGCTCCCGGTTCAATTGATTCCAGTTTATCTCGAACCATTTGTAAAGAAGTTTGATAATCAAAATCCTCTGAAAATAAACTACGACTATATTTAATTGTTTCTATCACTTCGCTGTGCTCACTCTTATAACGGTATAAGCGCTGGCTAACAAGCTCGCTAAGCATTGCTTGATCTACTAATTCATCTGTATCATGTGCTAACTGCTCAACATCTTCTTCACACAACTCATGTAATGTGAAAACTTCTGTCATATCAAGTTTAGGTTTAGCTAAACTCTGACTTAACTGTTCTATATGATCAGTAGTATAAAAGAAAAATTCAAGATATTCAGAAGGCAAACCTGGAAGATGTCTACTTTCAACATATCTTTTCATTTCACGCATAGCGATTTCCATCTCTTCCAAATCTTGTTTTATTTCTATTTCACTTTTCCTATAATCACTCAAATGCTGGCTAGTTATATTTGTTTTTTCGTTCATTTCTTGTAGATGATCAAAGATTGCGTTCAGCAACTGACTTGCCTCAGAAAAAGGCATATTCTCTTCAGCTAACTCTTCATTGATTTTCATATACTGCTTTTCTTGTTCTGCTATTATCTCTTGTGTTTGAGTTGCTTCATTCATTTCATCTCTGTATAAAAGATAACTCTGAGAAAGTCTATCTATTTCTATAAATAATTTACGGTTCTGTTCTTTAAGATAATGGAATATTTTCCGTATCTGTATAACTAATTCCTTGACTTCTGTTTTTGCTCTTATTTCAACTTCTAAATTATCATAGACCTGCTCTATTTTGTCTTCGAGTTCTTTAATCATTTCCTCTGCTTTTTCAACTTCAAGTGAGCCCAAGAAACTATTAACACTTTCTAATTTCACGTATGCCTGAGCTATTTCTTCTTTTATTGAATCATCCGGGAACCTATATCCTTCTTCTAGTAAAGATCGATAGCCACTTTCTAGCTCTTCGATCTGTTCAAGTATCTCATTATCCATTTTTTTTAGAATCTTAGGAATATCAGTCATATATTTTTCCATTGAAGCAATCGTTTTTTCAAGTTGCTTTAATAATAAGTTTGCCTCTTCATGATCTCCAGCAGCTGTTAAATGAGAAAATGTTGAAAAGTCCGTTTCCATTGTACCCAATTTATCTTCCAATGCATCAACTGCTTTCCCAAATGAAAAACTCTTAGCCAAGAGATCTTTACGAATCATATGGTACCTTTTTTTAATAGATTCTATTTTTTTAAGGTTTGCTTCTTCACGTTGCATTAATTCATCTAATGCTGTATTTAAGTTGTTTAAATCATTTTTAATTTCACTAATCTTACTTTCTGCTTGTTCTTCATGATAACGTGCCTTTTTAAAACGATAACGATCAGTGGCTTGCTCAGCTTCAAATAACAAACTTTCAATTGTCGGAAATTGCTTTGTTTCGATCTGATCCCATTGTTTTTTTAATTCTTCAGCTGTTTCTCTTGATTGTCCAGCCATGCTTTTATCATTGATAGACTGTATTTTATCTGCTGGAAAATAGTCCATTACTATTGATTTTTTCGAATCCAACTCATCTATAGATTTATAATGGTTTCTTCTGATTATATACATTGCTATGTAAATGATGACGATCAACAATATTAATATGATACCGACAATTTTTAACGTCATGAACTTTCCCTCCGACTAGGCTTTATATACATAAATTCCCTGCCCGCTTTTCTCTTCTTAACAGTATATCAAATATTAAGGAATTATGTTATACTTACAAGCAAATTCTCTAAAATAGGTGTAAGCAACCTATTTATTTTTTTTACAAAGCTACTTTTATTTTTTAAATTTATAACAAATGAAAAGGTGATAAAATGAACACAGTCAAACCTAAACATATGCTGAATAAACAGTTAGATGCTTTATTAGAAGGCGAAACAAATAAAATTGCTAATTTAAGTAACGCATCTGCATTATTGTTTGAAGAATTGCCCGATATTAATTGGGCAGGATTTTATCTATGGGAAGAATCAGAAAATGAATTAGTCCTAGGACCTTTCCAAGGAAAAGTAGCCTGCGTTAGAATCAAAAATGGAGCCGGAGTATGCGGAACTGCTTTTAAAGAACAAAAGACTTATCTAGTCAAAAATGTACATGAATTTCCTGGACATATTGCATGTGATGCAGCAAGCGAATCTGAAATCGTCGTTCCTATTACAAAAGACGGTATTCAAATCGGAGTTTTAGATATAGATGCGCCAATAAAAAACCGCTTTACAGAAGAGGATAAAGAAATAATAGAAGAATTTGCACATGTTTTATTAAAACACCTATAAAAAATAAAACAAAACCTACTGAATACCAGAATTTTTAGTATTTAGTAGGTTTTTATGTTTATCCTTGCAAAATTAGTTTATTCCAATTCTTAATTTTTGCATAAAACCATTTGTTCATTTTATGTAGATCCTCCTGCGATAACCATTCATAGTAATCATGCTCATCCGATAAGCTTATGTCTTGAAAGTTTTTGATCTTACAACTATAAATAATTCCCGCAATTTGATGATTATTTTCATTATTCAGATAATTCCATGTATCAATTAGATTGAATGGTTCAATATACAAATCGGTTTCTTTTTTGATTTCTCTTATAAGTGTCTCTTCAATTGTTTCTCCAAACTCCATTCTACCCCCCTGGTAATTCTAGCAAACTATTCTGACTATTAGACTTATGAACAGCAAGGATCTTTTCTTCCTTTATAATAAGTCCTTTTATGCCAAAATCAAGTTTCATAAAACTTACTCCTTTTTATTTATAGAATGACGTACATGGTTGAAATAATTAATTTCCTACTATTTCCAAGAAATTAGCCCCTTCTTTTAATTGTCTAGATAAGTCTTCATAGACCTCTTTTTGCTTTAAAAGTCTTTCTCTCCACATACTTTTAGCTGTTTTTGTAGCAAATTCTTTTTCTGCTTTCATTAACGTTGTTATCCTATCCACTCTATGCTTTAAATACTTAAGTTGATCTTCAATTTTTTTATCATAAAAACGGTCATAAGAAAGACTTTCAAATGTTCTGAAGGTATCAAAGCGATCTAAGTTGTCACTGTCAATTATTGTCAAAGAATTACTGGTTAAATCTCCTTCAAAATCGCTATTTCCATCCACATGATTTGCAACACCTAGTAAAATTTCTACTCTCTGCTTTTTGGTTAAATCCAGCTGCATTAAAAATGGTTGAATCATTTTTGCTGAATTACGTCCATGATTTTCCCAGTCTTCTTTGTTCTCAAACTCTATTGTATAGCTAATATCGTGTAACAATGCACCAATTACTGCAATATCTTTGTCTAAATCTTCTTTTTCGGACAAATCCATAGCGATTTTTGAAACTCTTAAGGTATGTTGATATCTATATTCTTTAGCATTTGGATTTTGTTTAAAATAGTCACTACTGTTATATGTATTCTGCAAAAATTTCACTGCTTTTTCTATATTCTTCATCTATTTTCTCCTAACACATTCTCTTTAGGTTTTTAGTCTTTGTATTTCTATTGATCAGTTTATCATATAAATCCTTGTTAAATTCATTAATAATGATTCTTTTTATAAAAAAAAGCCTGCAGCATATGTGCAAGCTTTTCTGAACCAGTTAAAATTAACGGTTATAGTATTCAACGATGAATGATTCATCAATGTCCGCTGGCATTTCTTCACGTAATGGTAAACGTGTAAGTGAGCCTTCTAATTTTTCTTCATCAAAAGTGATGAAGTCAGGACGGCCGTATAATGACTCAACAGATTCTTTAATGATTTTAATGTCTTTAGATTTTTCACGTACACCAACAACTTCTCCAACTTTTACGCTGTATGAAGGGATGTCAACGCGTTTTCCATTAACAGTAATATGACCATGATTTACTAATTGACGTGCTTGACGACGAGTAGTTGCTAAACCTAGACGGTATACTACATTGTCTAAACGTTGTTCAAGTAAGATCATGAAGTTAACACCGTGTTTGCCTTCACGAATTTTACCAGCTTTTATGAATAAATTGAAGAATTGACGTTCATTTACTCCATACATATAACGTAATTTTTGTTTTTCCTTAAGTTGCATACCATATTCTGATAATTTAGTACGGCTAGTTGGTCCGTGTTGCCCTGGAGCATAAGGACGACGTGCTAGTTCTTTACCTGTTCCTGAAAGTGAAATGCCTAAACGACGAGATTTTTTCCAAGAAGATCCTGTGAAACGTGCCATAGTTGTATTCCTCCAATATTTTTTTGGAGTAAAATAACGGAATAGAAATTCAGTATTACGTGCAGTTTCTATGAACTTTCGCCATTGCAGCCGCAGGTTACTCATTTACTTACTTTAAGAAACTGTTGACGCGGATACCATTTCTTGCTGCATTATTTTACACAAAGACTATTGTACCTTGTATCAAATATAAAGTCAATAATTAAAGCAAACTAAAAACTCAAAGAAACATCAATCTAGATGCTTCTTTGAGTTTTTGTAAAAGAATTTTCACTCATAATAGTTTGACTTAAAATCTTAGAGTTGCTGCTATACCTGTATCAGAAGGCATTCTGGCTTTATCAAGAATATATACTTTTCCGTTAGTTTTAAGAACATTTTGAACTAACTGATTGACATAGGCATTAATTTCTGCGCCTTCTTTATATTGTCCATTTTCGTCGATTACTCCATGCACTTGATAGTGATCTTCAATCAATAGTGTATCAATTTTACCTTGGATACTCGCCATTGCTAAATCATTATATTGTGCTTCTAATCGAAACTCCGGAGTAGTTTCATTGAATTTTTCTACTAATGCTTTATAACGTCGATCTATGATCTCAGTCACTACTTCACTAGCTTTATCTTGGATCTGTGCACTTGACAATTGAGCTGTTGACCCTTCAACTTTTGTCTCATCTAGATGAGGATTCTTAGATATTTTTTCAAAATCAGATATATTCTCAGGAAGTGCAAATAATACTAGTGGCAATTCTGTTGGTTTTGAATAATTTTCATAAACATATTTATCTACAGCTCGGAAATAATTGTTCTGGTCAATTTGAACTTCATTACTTTTTTCATTATGTCCATGAAACATACCTTGCCCAACAGATCCATTATAATCAGCTGTATTTAATTCTCCACCTGTCAGCTCTTTGCCTAAAGCCTTTTCTAAATCTGTCGGAGCATCTTCAGGCAAAGGGATTTCTTGAAGTTGAGCTCCACGTCCATTATATAAGGTGAACTTATCATGATTAAGCCCTAACATATGGTAATAACTCACGTATTGGAAATTTGGAATCAATGGTAATACATACGCTTGCTCAGATAATACTACTTCATTCTTAACTGGCGCACTTAGTCTGTAAAAGAATGCCTTTGTCTGAGTAACATAAAACACAATGCTCTCAGATGCTCTTCTCCAGAAATCTGAATCATTTCGCAAATCCTTAATTTGTTCTAAGAAAGTGTCACATGTTTTTTCATCATACACATCACAGATTTTTTCTTTTGCTTCTTTTAATAGGTTTTGAAACTGAATCTGGTTCGCTTCTGTTTCAAACGCATTAGCTTGAGCGTTCAACGAAATGGATAAATACACCTCGTCTGATTTCATAATTTCATCTGTAGGAAATGCAAATAATTCTTTCATATTTTCACCTTCCATATTCTATTTTCTTTGCTCTTATCGCTTAAAAATATTCCAAAGATAAGATTAAAGAATATTATACTTTCATCATATCTAATCTTTCAGAAATTGTCTAAGGATATGCAATAGGCTGACCCGCCTAAAAGAATAATTAATTAAGTTCTTCTTTTAGGTGGTTCTATTGAATTCAAAAAATCAGAATATAACATACCAAAAATCAAACTGTTGGTCCATTCACCTTTATTCCAGTAATCCTCTATAAAATTTCCTTCTATTCTCATTCCTAATCTTTCACATAGTTTTTTTGATGCCTGATTTCTTGAGTCGATGTTCACCTGTATTCTGTGAATATCTAACTCTTCAAATAATACATGGATCAACTTTTGTAATGCTTCAGTCGCAAAACCATTTCCTGAAACCGCACGATTAAAACTGTACCCAAGTTCAACAGTTTCTCGCATATCTGTATACCAGACGTATAAGTCTCCAATAATTTTATTTTGGAAAACAACTGCTAAGTTCAGCATTTGATCTCGCTTTAATTGACTATTACTGATTTTCACATTGAACAAATCCTCAGCCGTTTCAGAAGTCCATGGATCATGAAGCAAATAGCGGCAAGTTTCGTTATCTTTATAGATTGCAAAAGTATCAGCAAAGTCTTTTTCTTGGAAAGTTCTTAGACTTAATCTTTTTGTTTCAATAATCACTTTTAATCTCCTAATTTTTTATTTATCTATCAAATTATGCTGCTCATACAGATCTAATAGCTGTTTGTAAAGAGGAATTAACTGGCTAATTGTTTCAAATAAAAAAGCTTGCTGTGTTGACTGATCATCAAGTAAAGGACTATTATTGGGAATAATCCTCCCAATCAAAATTTCTCCTTTTTTCACAGTAATCATTCTTTCTATAATCCTTGTTCCACTTTCTTCAGTAAGAGGCTCTACATTAGACTTTGTATGATCTCCAGAAATCACAAAGTTGTCCTTCAGCTTTATCCAATTTTCTTTGTTTTCAAGAAGACTTTTACCCATGTCTTTCTCCAACAACGGTTGATCAATTATGGAAACGAAAACAAAGATATGCTCTTCATTAATCCCCATTTGAATATGAGGATATTTTTTATAGCCTCTAGAATCCCCTCCAATTGCGCTCCAAGTAGATTCTGGAGGATTTGTGGTTCTTCTCCTATGCTGAGCTATATGAAAATGGGTTTTATATCCAGTTTTTTCTTCGACTATTCTCGAATAAGTATCCCCAAATTCTTGAAATATTGGTTGAATACGTTCTCGAATAGCTTCCATTCGCTCTTCTAACTGTTTTAATTGAAATATTTCAAAATCTTCTTTTTTATAAGTTCTACGCACAATTGTTCCTCCAATATTTCTTATCCCTTTAATATAAACAGTTTTATTAGATTATTATATCAGTTTTATTAAAATAACAGTATCCCTTGATACTAATGTACTTACAAGCCTACTTGATCATAGATTTCTTGAATCATCAATTTCATAGACTGTAAACCACCACCAGAAAGATACCATAATTCGGGATTCAAATATATAATATGATCTTTTTGGTAAGCTGTTGTTTTCTGAATAACGGGGTTTTTGCTCAGATCACTATCTGAATCATCCCCACCTACTGCCCGTGTTCTATCTACAACAAATAACAGGTCAGGATCTTTTGATAAAACATATTCAAATGATATAGATTGTCCATGAATAGATGCCTCAATATTAGTATCAATCGGAGTAAAACCAAATTCATCATAGATCATTCCGTATCTGGAGTTTTTACCAAAAGCTGAAAGGCTGCCTTCATTTAATATTGTAATTAATGAAGAATAATTTGAAGATTCAGCCTTTTCTTTAAGGTTTGTCATGTTGCTTTTTATTGTGCTTATCTGACTATCCATCTCTGATTCTGACACAAAAATTTTCCCGATAGTTTTCATATTACTTTCAAATGAAGACCAATAGTTTTCTAAGTCTAATCCCAAATACAAAGTAGGTGCTATTTCATTTAACTTGTCCTCATAATCTAACTGTCTGCCTGAAATAATAATTAAATCAGGATCCAAATCATATACTGCTTCTAAATCAGGTTCTTTTAAATTACCTACTGACTGAGCTCCAGAATTTTCAAATTGAGATAAATATTCTGGTAAATTCTCTGTCACTGTTCCCACAACTGAATCTTCTAAATTTAGTTCAGAAAGAGTATCTAATATCCCCATGTCAAATACGACTACCTTTTCTGGATCTAAAGGTACATCTAAACTTTCTCCATTAGCATCTGTCACTGTTATATTTTTGTTTTCAATTTCTTCAACACTTGATGCATCACTTTCTGTTTTCTGTGCGCAGCCTGCCATAACCAATACAATACTAAATAATAGTCCAACTAATTTTTTATTCATTTTTATTCTCCTTTTTGTTATTTCAATAGTATAAAACAAATTTTTTACTTTCTTTTTCAATAATATCTATATTGATTTCAAATAATTCTTCAATTATTTCTTTAGTCACCATTTCATCTACTGTACCTGAACCAAATAGTTTTCCTTCTTTCATAGCGATAATATTGTCTGCATATGCAGCTGCAAAATTAATGTCATGAATAACCGTAATAACCGTTTTTCCTAAATCATCTACCATGCCACGCATCGTTTTCATCATTTGTACACTATATTTCATATCTAAATTGTTAAGAGGTTCGTCTAATAGAATATAATCAGTATCTTGAGCTAATACCATCGCAATCATAGCTCGCTGAAGCTGTCCGCCTGATAATGTGTTTATGTATTGATTAGATAATTCATTAAGCCCCATATAATTTAATGATTTTTCTATGACGTTATAGCAATGTTGATTTAATCTGCCTTTTGTATAAGGAAAACGACCGAAGGAAACCAATTCTTTAATCGTTAAACGCATCGACATTATATTAGATTGTTTAAGTACGGAAAGTCTCTTGGCTAATTCATTCTGTTTCCAAGTTCTAATCTCACCTCCATCAATATAAATTTCACCAGTGTCACTGGGAATCAGTTTGCTGACCATTTCCAGCAAAGTACTTTTCCCTGCTCCGTTAGGACCGATACAAGCAGTCATTTCTCCTTTACGAATAGGTACTGTTATATCTTGTACAACTTTTTTCTGTCCGTATTTTTTTGATAATTGTTTTATTTCCATCATTCCTATTGTTTCCTCTCTTTTAATAAGATGATTAAAAAATATAGGCCTCCCACAAACTCTAAAACCACACTAAGAGTTGTTTGAAATTTAAAAATATGTTCGATAACAATCTGTCCTGATATAACAAAGACTATAGTAAATAGACTTCCTCCTATAAATAATGTTTTATGCTGAAATGTATCAAATATCCTATAGGATAAGTTGGCTCCTAAAAACCCTAGAAACGTCACAGGACCTACAAGTGCAGTAGAAACAGCAGTCAATATGCTAATCAATAGAAATAAAATAAAAGTAAGCAAATCAACATTGACACCTAACTGCAAAGCATTTACTCTACCAAGATGTAATACGTCAAGTACACTAGACAATTTAAACAAAAGTACGATAACTGGCAAACTAGTTATTATAGTAACAAAGAGTAGACTCGTATCTATATTATTAAAACTGGCAAATAATCGACTCTGTAATTGATCAAACTCATTCGGATCCATTAAAACTTGTAAAAAAGAAGAAAAGCTTCTAAAAAAAGTACCCATGATTAACCCAGTCATCAACAAGAGATAAAGTCTCCCAGGAAATTTTTTAAAAAATATCCAGTATAGTAAACAACTGGCACCTACCATTAAAAAAGTTGACAGAAAAAAATTGAAATATTTATCTCTTATTAGGGCATGTCCGTTCCCTAATAAAGCCATAATTACTGTCTGAAAAAATACATAAAGCGAATCAAGACCAATAATACTAGGTGTTAGAATTTTATTTTCAGTCATCGTCTGGAATGTCATAGTTCCAATAGTGGAGCAAATACTAATGATAATAAAAGCGATAATCTTTTTTCCTCTTAATGGAAGTATATATCCCCAATTATTATTAGATTGAACCAGAAGATAAACGCCTACGCTAAATATTACAAGGAAAAATAATATAATAATACGTATAGGAGATTTGTAATTCTTTTTCATAATTGCTCTCCTTTTAGTAATAAGAACAAGAATAATCCCGTTCCAATAATTCCAACAATCAAACTAACTGGTACTTCATAAGGTGCAATAATCACTCGAGCAAAGATATCACACACAACAAGAAATAATCCTCCAAAATAAGCTGTTGGAAAAAGCACTTTTTTAAAATGATCTCCTTGTTTCATAGATATTAGGTTAGGAATAATTACGCCAATAAATGGAACATTTCCCGCTGTAAGTATAACTGCTGAGGTTGCAATAGATATAATAATAATGACAAGTATTTCAAGAATTAAAAAGGGGACTCCTAAACTTGTCACTTGATCTTTACCTAAATTCATTACAGAGAAGTAATGTGAAAATAAATAGATAATGATCATAAGCGGGAACACTAAAAAAATTAATTGATAATTATTCGAACTAATTAATGAAAAATTTCCCTGAAGCCATGCTGTAGCATTCTGTATAAGGTCATGCTGATAGGCTAAAAAAGTTCCGATAGCGCCTACAACATTACCGTACATTAGCCCAACTAATGGGATCATAATTGAGCTTTTCAGTTTCACTGAGTTTAAAAATGAAACAAAAATAAGCGTTCCAGCAATAGAAAATATAAAGGCAAATAGCGTTTTATGTAAAAGACTACTTTGATTAAATAAAATCATAGATAAAATAATTCCTAAACGAGCACTATCCATTGTTCCTGCAGTAGTTGGAGATACAAATTTGTTTTGTGTTAGCTGCTGCATCAGAACACCAGATACGGCAAGTGTAGCGCCTGCAAGTAGTAAACTAAGTGTCCGTGGAATCCTTAAAGAAAACAAAATAATTTTCTGTAACTCATTAGGTGAAAAAAGCTCGATAAACGTTATATCTTCTGCCCCTACTAATAAAGAAATCAGAATACTACACACTAAAAGAGAAAAGAAACCGATTTTTTCCATTTCCATCATCCTTCACTATATAGAGAATAGTTTAATAATGTAAAAACGCTCTAAATGAGAATGATTATCACTATCATAGATTAAGTATACTGAATTTCTAATGTATAATCAATCATTCACAATCTTTTATGCCAAAAAAAAAGAAGGCTTATTCAGCCCTCTTTAACAACTATAAGTCTTCTAATAAATTCAACACCATCTCAGCAGATCTTTCCCCCGCTTGTACAATAAATTCTTCAAAAGAAACAGACGCTTTTTCATCAGAAGTATCAGACAATGCTCGTATAACAACGACCGGAACGTTAAACTGGTAACAAGTTTGCGCTACAGCAGCACCCTCCATTTCCGTAACAAGTGTTTCAGGAAACTTTTCTATGATGTAATTGATTTTATCTGAATCAGCTATAAATGAATCTCCAGTAACAATCAACCCCTTGTGAATCGGCCACCCCACTTTTTTTGCGGCTCGTGAAACTTTACTAATTAACTCATTGTCCGCTTTATATCTGCTAGGCATCTGCGGTATTTGACCAAAATCATATCCGAATACTCTAGCATCTGCGTCATTATATGTTAGTTCAGTAGAAACTACTAAATCTCCAATTTGTAGATCCTTCCCAATACCACCAGCTGATCCTGTGTTGATAACCACATCAGCCTTATACTTTTCAATTAATAACGCTGTCGCAATTGTAGCATTTACTTTTCCAATTCCCGATTGAACTAAAACAACTTCTGTATGATTTATAATTCCATTATAGAAGGTCTGATTTGCACTCGTACTCACTGTCTTATCTTTTAATTTTTCTACTAAAATATTTACTTCTTGCTCCATGGCAGCAATAATCCCTATTTTCAACAGCCCAAACTCCTTTTATGTCTATGGTCCATAAATTGTATAAATTAATACAATAACCAATAGCAATGTAACTATAATGATCGCTTGCGTTAATCTTTTTTCAACTCGTCTATAACGCTCCATCTCATTTATTCTTTTTTTTGAAGTTCTACCTTCTTTAGATAATTGTCGTTCTTTCTTTCGATTCTCTTTTTTCAATTGCTTTTGAAGGCGATTTTTTTCTTTCGATTCTATTTGCTTCTGTTTTTTTAGTTCTTTCCTAGATTGCATAAGCTCATACCCTTTTAATTAAATCCTTGGATTTTCTTCATTTTCCAGTAAAATAATGCAAATACACTCTTAGAATCTCTCAAATGCCCTTCTTCATAAGCATGCCAAGCTTCTTCAAAAGTTAATGCTAATACTTCTATTGTTTCGTCTTCATCTTTTGGTAATGGGTTATCTACCTTTATTAGTTGTCGTGCTTCATAGATTTCTAAAAACTCATCTGTAAAACCTGGAGTGCTATAAAAAGATGTGATAAAAGACCAATCTTGTGCTTGAAATCCTGTTTCTTCTTCCAGTTCTCTTTTTGCTGTTTTTAAACCATTTTCATCTTCAGCATCTTTAAGTCCAGCAGGAATTTCGATACTAATCTTTTCAATTGCTTTACGATACTGTTTTACTAGCAGCAGCTTTTGATCATCAGTAAAAGCTATGACAGCAGCAGCACCATCGTGCCTAACAATCTCTCTTTTAGACTGTTTTCCATTTGGAAGTAATACATCTTCAACAATATATTTTGTTACTTTTCCATCATAAATAAGTTCGCTTTTAATTGTCTTTTCTTCAAATTCCATCTTATCAACTCCCCTATATACTATAGATATCATACAATAGATTACTTTATTTTTCATTAACGAATATCAACCTCTAAGATTATTCTATAAGCCTCTATGTAAATTAAGGAATATCATCCTTAGGTCCTATGTCACTCTTTTCAATATTTATGATAAAATAAATATACAAATCAAAACGAACTTTTTGGAGGAGCCAATATGAATAAAAATCGTTTAGCAGATACACTTATTTATCTTTTAACCTGTATTACCATCCTATTTATTTTTATTACGCTCGTGGCTGTTGATTTCCCTATTATACCAGCAGCATTATTTAGTGCAACAGTAGGGGTTTTATTGCTTTATATGCGAGGAAGAAAACACAATAATCATGATGAAAAAACCAAATTACCCAAATTATCCGCAGAAAAAGAGGCCTTCTATGAATCAAAAGGATTAGGTAAAGAAGATATTCAATACTTCCGTCAAACTATGCAGAATGCAAAAGCACAAATCAAGAAAATCGAAACAAACTTACAAGCAACTGGTAAATTAAAAGCGATTGAAAACCGTAACAATACGGTTCATTTAACAAAGTCTTTATTCAGAGAAATTATTAAGGAACCAAACCGATTGCATGAAGTTGATCAGTTTTTATACGTTCATTTGCCTTCTCTTGCTGATCTTTCTGAAAAGTATGTTGAAATTGACAATCATGAAGCTAAAAGTAAAGCAACCTATGATATGTTAGATAGATCTTCACAGACACTTGATGAAATGTGTCAACAAATAGCTGGTGATTATGTTGAATTCAAATCAGATGACATCGAAGATATGGAAGTAGAGGTTGAACTTGCAAAAAGATCTCTAGACAAGGATAATGGTCTTAATCAAGAATCGATTCAAAATGATGAAGTATAATTTATACGATGATTTAAACGAAATCGTAAATTTTCTCGAAAGGAAGTAAATGAATATGCCTGAAAATGATCATAATCAGAATATAACCAAAGTAAAAGATAAAAAATCAAGTGAACTGGATGATTTATTAGCAAACCCTTTTGGTGACACAATAAAAAATCCTCCTGCTCCTCATGTGAATACTAACAATCAGATGAATGAAGAAGAAAAAGAGGATACCAGAAAATTAATTGATACTTTACCAGAAGAACGTCAGAAACAAGCACGACTTTTAGCTAAACAAATTGCTGTTACAGATATTGATGCGGTTTTAAATTATGGTTCAGGTGCGCAACAAAAACTAGGTGATTTCTCTCATTCAGTTTTAAATCATGTCCAGAACCAAGAGACGGGACATATCGGCGAAACATTGAATGACTTAATGTTCAAATTGAAAGACAGTAATCCTGATGATTTAAGAGCGGATAATTCAAATATTTTCAAAAAAATGTTTAAGAAAATCAATCGTTCTATATACGAAACTACTGCTAAGTATCAGAAGATCGGTGCTCAAATAGATAAAATTGCCGTTAAACTTGATAAAGAAAAAGATCTTTTGCTCAAAGATAACGATATGCTTGAATCACTATATGAAAAAAACTTTGAATATTTTGAAGCACTCAATATTTATATTGCTGCTGGCGAAGTTAAACTCGAAGAACTTCAAAACCAAATTATTCCAGAAGCGATGAAGACAGCTGAAAGTAGTACTAATCAAATGGATGTTCAACGTGTTAATGATCTTAACCAATTCCAGAATCGACTGGAAAAGCGAGTATATGACCTAAAAGTAGCTAGACAGATGACCATTCAGCAGGCTCCACAAATTCGACTCATTCAAAACACAAATCAAGCCTTATCTGAAAAAATCCAAACTTCTGTCAATACTGCTATTCCTTTATGGAAGAATCAAATTGTTGTTGCGCTAACTTTATTACGTCAAAAAGAAGCCGTAACTGCTCAAAGGCAAGTCTCAGAGACAACAAATGATTTATTGACAAAAAATTCTGAAATGTTGAAACAATCTTCTATCGAAACTGCCCGCGAAAACGAACGAGGCATTATTGATATTGAAACTTTAGAGAAAACACAAACAGATTTAGTTGAAACTTTAGAAGAGACCCTATCTATACAAGAAGAAGGTCGTACAAAACGACAAGAAGCAGAACGCCAACTGGTTAGAATGGAAGATCGCCTGAAAGATCAATTACTTCGAATAAATGATAAGTAGCCTAAAAAGACTGGGACAAAAGTCTCTGAAAGACTTTAAGTATAGAGAAACCCTGAGAGAATTTTATTTACAATTCTCTCAGGGTTTCTTCTTTTTCTTAAATGCTTCTTGTTCGTTTGCTTGATCAATTTCTCTTTCATAATAACTATTCCATTGTTCGATTTAGTTTTCAGCTTGAATACGAGTGCTTCTTTAATTAGGCAAAGTTCAGACTATTATCAGATTATTTTTGTATCTGTTTGTTTTGGCTCTGAATTAATCTGCATGTGGCCTTTATTTTTACACAGTTAGATGAACTTTACTACATAAGAGTAGTTCAACACTTAACTCAATAAGAGAATATCACTCAGTTACCAGATAAGAGCACCTTATTCAGCAACTCACTAAGAGATCACCACTCAGTTAACAGATAAGAGCAGCATATCAATCAACTCAATAAGTAATCTCCACTCAGTTAACAGTTAAGAGCAGCATATCAATCAACTCAATAAATAATCTCCACTCAGTTACCGGATAAGAGCAGGATATCAATCAACTCAATAAATAATCTCCACTCAGTTAACAGATAAGAGCAGCATATCAATCAACTCAATAAGTAATCTCCACTCAGTTAACAGATAAGAGCAGTTCCTCACACCATTCAGCTCATCTCAGTCAGGTTTTTATACTCAAGCAAAGTAGCTATTTTTAGAGAAATCGGCATGCGTAACAATAAAGATAGAGGCTAACAGCAAACGAACTAGAAAGTAAAACATCGTCAAATCAAAATTAAACCCTTGATTTAACGGTGTTTTTGTTTATTCGACACTTCAAATTTTTAAACAATGAAGACTTTTGTCTCAGCTACTTTTTTTATAAGACGTAATGTTTGAACAAAATATGACAATAGTATATAGTTGTCTATAGAAACAAATTGAAGCAAAGAAGAAGGAGAGATTTTTTATGTTAGGATTTATTTTAATGTTGATCATTGGTGGAGTTGTAGGCTGGATAGGTCAACTAATAATCGGGAAAGATGTTCCAGGTGGAATTATAGGTAATATTATTTTAGGACTAATTGGTTCAGCTTTAGGGGGATATTTAATTCCTGAATTTGGTCCTACTATTGGAGGAATCACTCTTATCCCTGCAATTATTGGTGCAATAATTCTTGTATTTCTTTATAGCTTAATTGCTAAAAAAGCTTAATTAAATATATTTCAAACTAAGAAAAAGCTCTTTATGGTCAACACGATTAGACCATAAAGAGCTTTTTTGATTATCGTAATTTTCAGTATTAGACTTTAGTGACATTGGAAGCTTGTGGGCCTCTGTCTCCATCAACGATATCGAATTCAACCTCTTGGCCATCATCCAAAGATTTATAACCTTCGCTATTGATTGCACTAAAGTGAACAAATACATCTTCGCTACCCTCTACTTCAATAAACCCAAATCCTTTTTCTGCATTAAACCATTTTACATTTCCTCTTGCCATCCTGCATTTTCCTCCTAAGTAATACTTGCAACAGACCATTATTAAGTGCACTTTACCATCAGTTAACTATACAGCACATCTATTACACTTAAAAGTATACAAAATTTGGATATTTTTTGCAAGGGCTTTCTTAAATTTCTGTAATAACTAATTAACTATAAGTTTCGTTGTGTACCCTTATTATTTGTTAATCTTTCCCCTATATAATTAGCAAAAAAGAGCTGATCATTATGAGCAAACGCCTATACATTAGATTTTTGGTCTAATATATAGGGTCACTACACATGTCATCTCTTTTTATGGTTGCTATTCAAATAGTTCTGGATAGTGCTCTTTGCAAATATGATGGCATCTAGTACATAATTTTCCTACACCTTCAACTTCAATCAACTCTTTCGAAGTAATTCGGCATCTTTCACATACCTCACCTTCCATATGTTCAACTTTAATCGATACATGATCAAAATCAAGAATCGTTGTATCTCCTTCAGGTTTTTCTGAAAGATCTTTTACAGTAAAGTTGGATGCGATTAGAATTTGACGTAAGTCAGTATTCAGTGAATCAAGCAATAATTTTACTTCTTCAGTTGCATATAGTGTTGTATCAGCTTCAAAATCTTTACCGATTACTTTATTTTCACGAGCAACTTCATTAGCTTTTAGAATATGGTCTCTTAGGCGCATAAATTTATCCCATTTTTCGACTAGTTCTTCAGCATTTTCATATTGTTCTACTTCTGGCATTTCTGCTAATTGTACATAGTCTGTTTCTTCGTCTAGATAAGTCCAGATTTCTTCCGTCGTATGAGGAATAATTGGAGTTAACAGTTTAGTTAACTTCACAGTTACTTGATAAAACACCGTCTGCATTGCGCGACGTGAATGGGCATCTGGCGCATCTATATACAATACATCTTTAGAAAAGTTTACATAGAAGTTAGACATATCTACAGTACAAAATTGGTTGATTTCTTTATAAATATCTGAAAAATCATAATTATCATAAGCAGTCAAAACATTTTCAACCGTTCGATTCAAACGATTCATCATATATTGGTCAACTGTTCTTAACTCTTCATACGGTACTGTATGTTCAACAGGAGAAAAATCTTCTGTATTTTGAATTAAAAAACGGATTGTATTTCTAATTTTACGGTAAACTTCTGAAACTTGCTTTAAGATATCCATACTGACACGAACATCTGCTTGAGCATCTACACTAGAAACCCAGAGACGAACGATATCAGCACCCATCTGTTTGATTACCTTATTGGGTAAAATAGTATTTCCAAGAGATTTACTCATCTTACGGCCATCTCCGTCTAGAACCATACCTTGAGACAGAACAGACTTATAAGGAGTCGTATCATTAATTGCTACGCTTGTAGTAAGACTTGAGTTAAACCAACCACGGTACTGGTCTGAGCCTTCCAGATACATATCAGCTGGAAATGTCAGGTTTTCTCTAGCTTTAAGGACTGCTTGATGAGAAGAACCAGAATCAAACCACACATCCATAATGTCTGTTTCCTTTGTAAATCGACCATTCGGGCTAGAAGGAGATTCAAATCCTTCAGGTAATAAGTCTTTTGCTTCACGCTCGAACCAGACGTTAGAACCAAATTCAGCAAAGAGATTAGATACATGCTCAATAGTTTCTGGTGTAATAATTGCGTCTCCATTTTCAGCATAGAAAATTGGAAGTGGAACACCCCAAGCACGCTGACGAGAAATAACCCAATCTCCTCTATCTCTTACCATATTATAGATCCTTTGCATGCCCCAAGGTTGTAACCAATCAACTTCTTGAATAGCTTTTAAGATGTCCTCTCTGAAATCTTTGATTGAAGCAAACCATTGCGGTGTTGCACGATAAATTACTGGCTTTTTAGTTCTCCAGTCATGAGGATAACTGTGCGTGAAGAAACTCAATTTAAGTAAAGCATCATTTTCTTTCAACCAGTCTGTAATGATTTTATTCGCATCATCATAATAGACACCTTCTAGTCCTGGCGCTTCACTTGTAAAACAACCTTTCTCATCAACAGGAGACAACACTTTCAATCCATACTGCTGGGCAGCTATGAAGTCTTCCTCACCATGTCCTGGTGCTGTATGAACCAATCCTGTACCACTTTCCAGTGTTACATGATCTCCTAAGATGACTAAAGAATCTCTATCATAAAAAGGATGTTTAGTCGTTACATGTTCTAAATCTGATCCTTTTACTTCCTTGATTAGTTCTACATCTTCCCAACCTAATGTTTCAGCTACTTCTTCTGCCATTTTTGATGCCACAACAAATTTGCGACCATCCGCGTTTACGACTGCATAATCAAAATCTGTATTGACTGCTACTGCTAAATTAGAAGGTAACGTCCAAGGTGTAGTTGTCCAAATGATCAATGAAGTATCCTCATCTAAAACTTTTTTCCCATCGTTAACTTTAAATGCTACATAGATATTAGGAGACTTAACATCTTGATATTCAATTTCTGCTTCAGCTAAAGAAGATTCACTTGAAGGAGACCAATAAATAGGTTTTAATCCTCTATAAATAAATCCTTTTTCCGCCATTTTTCCGAAGACTTTAATTTGTTCTGCTTCATAGTCTTTAGTTAAAGTGACGTACGGATTATCCCACTCCCCTGCAACGCCTAATCGTTTAAAGTCTTCACGCTGAGTATTGACTTGTTCCCAAGCATAGGCCTCACAAAGCTTTCTATATTCGGCTACTGTCATAGATTTTCGATCTACCCCAGAGTTTGTCAAAGCTTGCTCAATAGGCAATCCATGTGTGTCCCATCCCGGTACATAAGGTGAACGAAATCCAGACATAGATTTATAACGAACAATGATATCCTTAGATACCTTATTTAAGGCATGTCCCATATGAATATTTCCATTTGCAAATGGAGGTCCATCATGTAATACAAAGGACTTTTTACCTTTATTCAGCTCTTGTCTTCTTTCATATAGGTTATTTTCTGTCCATTCTACTTGACGATCTGGCTCTTTGTTAGGCAAGCCGGCACGCATCGGAAACTTAGTTTTTAACAAATTCAAAGTATCTTTTACTTCCATTTTTTTACCCTCTTTACTCTTTTTTTGTAATAAAAAAGACTTCATCCTCAAAAGGACGAAATCTTCGTGGTACCACCTTACTTTAAAAACGCAGTAAATTACAGTATTGTTTAACAGAAACAATCATTAGCAATATACGTTGTTTTTCTCTTCTCTTTAACGCAGAGTAACGTTTTTAGTTACTTAAGTTCACTAAAAAAGTGACTGAATGATTATGGAACAAAAAGAACTTGCCAGCTTCACACCTTCGCCAGCTCTCTGAAAAGTATTTTGTCTCATCATGTTTCAGTTATCACATATATTAACTTTTTAAACGTTAGGTAATTCAACAGCTGGTGTCATACCTTCTTCATATCCTTCAGAATTATCATCCACAGGATCAGAATCAGCTGGTACTTCGGCCACTTCATCTTTCTGCTCAAGTTCTGACTTCACTTCATTAATTGTATTCGTTACCGGTTTTTCAGATGCGGGGGGTTGTAAAAGATCGTCCCATTCTTCTTTTTTCACGAGTTCCAATTGTGATTCGATCATAAGTTGCAAACGCTGGCGAAAAATACGGCTCTGTTTACGCAGAGCTTCCGTTTCTTCTTCGATTTTCCTTGCTTTTCCTACTGCTTCTTTAAGCAATTGATCCGCATGATTCTCAGCATCTTGACGCACGTTAGAAGCTTTATTCTCTGCTTCTTTTGAAATCATCTCTGCTTCTCTTTCAGCATTTTCTTTTAGACGATCAGCAGCATCTTGAGCTACGATAATTGATTTGTTAAGAGAATCTTGCATTTGATCATAGCTTGCCAATTTTTCTTCAGCGAACTCTAATTTTTTTTCAGTCTCTTTTTTTTGCTTCAATAACAATTCATAATCTTTAATGATTTGATCGAGATAGTCATTGACTTGATCTTGATCATAGCCTCTCATTTTAACAGAAAATTCTTTGTTATGTATGTCCATTGGAGTTAATGCCATTGTCGAATACCTCCGTAATTTTTTTGAAGTTCTAATTATAATATGATTTGTTTATTAGTATAATCAATATTATTTTTTAATACAAGAGCTTATTGGTTTCTATCCAGTACATCTAGTTCAAGACGAATTTTTTCTTTACGGGTCTTACCTTCGATAGATTTTAACTTTAACCTTCCAAATCCTCTAATCGAAATAACATCAAAAATTCCTAATGTTGTATCAGGTCTACTCGTTTCATTCCAATTAACTTTAACCTTATTAGAAGCGATAAGTTCTTTAGATTTTTGGCGTGACAAATTAAAAGCACTAGCTAACACTACATCAATTCTTAAAGAGGATACAATGATACTTCTGTTTTCCCATTTATCTTTAGGCAATATAATGTCCGTATACATTTTTTCTTCCAAATGTACTTTAATTTTCCCGATACTATCGATTTGGGATAGCAAAAAAGGCATCATCGGTTTATCTACAAATACTTGCCAATTTTCTCCATCGGTAATAATATCACCTAGATTGCCACGGTTAATACCTGACCCTGTCAGAGAGCCTAAAATATTGCCATGAGATAATGTAGCAAATTTAACTGGATAATTAATTTCACAAATAGTAATAGCATACTCGTTTTGTTCCGGTTCAAAATACGAAGGTGCTAAGAAAATCTTTTTCCTCTCAGCATCTTCATACCCTCCAAAACTATGCAACGTAATTTCGCTATTTTGGCCAGCGATAGATTCTACTATAAATTGCTGTCTTGGATCTAAAAATGGAGATAAATAAGGGGTATACTGTTCTTCTACTTGACGAACCCAGTCAACGACAGAATCGATAAATAACTGCTCATCTTTTCTAAAATGCTGGTATACATTATCCATAATTTACCTCACAATAAGCCCAACTGACTTAATAGATTTACTAAAATATTAAACACTGGCGCTATCCCCATTTTAATAAATGAAAGAGCAAACAATGCAACTAATCCCGCTAAACTGATCATTCCAATAGGTGGTACGAAACGACGAAAGAAACCTACATATGGTTCGCATATTCTAGTCAGTAATCGTCCAACACCCGATTGATAAGCTCCAGGAAGCCAGGACATCAAAAAATATACAACTAATAAAAGTCGATAAATATCAATAAGATTGATAAGAAAAGAATATAAATAACTTATAAATTGAAGCAGCATGGTTGTATATCTCCGTTCCGATTAAAAATCCTGTTTCTTCAAAGCTTGCAACTCTGCTCCATCAAGTTCAACAGACTGAGGTGTGCAAACAAATATTTCTTCACCAATTCTTTCAATGTCACCCTTAATAGCATAAGTAGTTCCCATCAAAAAATCAATGACTTTTTTCGCTTGGTCTTTTTCCATTCTTCTAAAGTTCAAAATAACAGACTGATTGTTCAATAAAATATCTGCTACTCCTTGAACCTCTGAATACGTACGTGGTTCTAAAACATTAATACGCGGTTTTTTTATTGCCTGTTGTTGATTTATCGCTACAATATTTTGATTTGAACTAGCTTTACGCATAGATTGATCTTTAGAATTACTTGTTTTTTCTTTTTTTACAGGTTCAGCAGTTTTTTCTTTGATATTCGTACTAGTCGTCTTTTCAAAAGGATTGTCCAATTCTTCAGAATCGTCTTCTAGAAAGAAAAAATTATTTAAGCGATCTTTCATTCCCATTTTATAAGTCTCCTTTCAAAGAGGCTTGATACTTATCTCTTTTTCCTTTTTCTAAAAAATGGTGGTGTGTCAACTTCATCATCAGAGCTTGTTCGGTCCGTTACATTTTCTCGGGAGAACAAGTCTTTTTCTTTATTATCTTGACTCGTTTCGGTTAATTGATCTAAATCTTCATTGTGACGATCTCTTAGATTTGGCTCTTTACGAATATCCCAGTTTCCAAATGGATCATTCTCAGTTTTTTTAACCGAATTCGATGATGTTTTACCTGCTTTATTTACAGAAGATTTTTTATTTTCTGTTTTTTCTCCATCAATACCAGTCGCAATGACAGTAACAACAACTTCATCACCCAAATCTTCATTAATTGATGTACCAAAAATAATATTGACTTCACTAGTCGCAGCAGCGGATACAATATCAGAAGCATCTTGGGCTTCGAATAAAGTTAAATCTGCTCCTCCTGTAATGTTCAATAAGACAGATTCAGCCCCGGCAACAGAAACTTCAAGCAGTGGAGACGAAATGGCTTTTTTAGTTGCTTCGGCGGTTCTATTTTCACCCGTAGCAGTACCAATACCCATTAGAGCAGAACCTTGATTTTCCATAACCGTTTTCACATCTGCAAAATCCAAGTTAACATACCCGGGATTAGTGATCAGATCAGAAATCCCTTGAACACCTTGACGTAAAACATTATCTGCTTCTCTGAATGCTTCCATCATTGGAGTTTTTTTATCAACTATTTCAAGTAATCGATTATTCGAGATAGTTACTAATGTATCAACATGCTCTCTCATAGATGCGATACCTTCAGCAGCAAAGCGACCTTTTTTAGGTCCTTCAAATGTAAATGGACGAGTAATTACTCCAACTGTTAAGGCTCCTTGTTCCTTAGCAATGCGTGCAACGATTCCAGCGGCTCCCGTTCCAGTACCGCCTCCCATTCCTGCAGTAACGAAAACCATATCAGCACCTTGTAATGACTCAGCGATAGCTTCTTCACTTTCTTCTGCAGATTTTCTTCCTACTTCCGGGTTTGCTCCCGCTCCAAGTCCTCTAGTTAATTTGGGACCTAATTGGATTTTAGTTTCTGCACTCATCATATCTAAAGCTTGAACATCTGTATTGGCTACTATAAATTCCACGCCTTGTACGCCGTCTTGAATCATTCTATTGACCGCGTTTCCTCCAGCACCTCCGACACCAATTACTTTTAATACTGCCCCTTGAGATGCGATTGAATCGAATTCTAATTCCATTCTTTTTCCTCCTGTGTACGATATTTAATCAAAAAATGTCGAAAAAAAGCTTTTAAGTTTATCTGTAAAAGATGGTCCTTTTTTATTTTCTGTTGAATTCTCATAGAATTCATCTTTCTTGGTACTTTGAGAAATTACTGGTTTAACTGAGCTATGAGATAGCTCTTTTGGATTATTTCTTATATTTGATAAGCTTATTTGATTAATCAGCTTTTGAATCCCATCTAATTGCCCTTCATAATAGACCAGTGAGATCGCATTAGTGAAAGATGGGTATCTTACCCCCATAAAATCGGGTATGTACACATCAACTTGTACTTCAAATATATCTTCAGCAAGTTCTCTAATCCCAGGTATTGCTGCAGCCCCACCAGTGAGCTTGATTTTCCCTGGTAAAGACAATGCATCTATTTGATCTAATTTATTTTTTAAAACTTCAAAAATCTGTTCAAGCCTAGCTTCTATGATTTCTGAGATGTAAGATTCTTTAACTTTGATAGAATCATTCTGACCTACTACATCAACGTGAACGAACTGATCATCAGCTACATGACTTGAGAAAGCATAACCAACATCTCTTTTTAGACTTTCTGCATTTTGAATGGATGTATTTAAAACCATTGAGATATCTTTTGTTACAAATTCTCCACCTTGCTGTTCAACATGGACAAATTTCAACTGATGATCATGAATAGCTGATGCGGTAGTTTGTCCGCCACCAATATCAATTTGAACAGTTCCAAATTGTCTTTCATCTTCAGACAAAACTAATTGCGCCATCGCTTGAGGTTGAATAATTAGATCTTTAATAGTAAAACCTGAAAGTTGAATACACTTTTTAATGTTATGGACAATAGATTTCGGAACTGCTAACACTGTACCATAGACCTCTAATCTTTCTCCAACCATTCCCCTAGGATCTTTTATTTCATCAAATCCATCTACTAAAAATTCTTCAATCATTACTGAGATGACTTCTTGGTCAGCCGGAATTGAATTCATACATGTTTCTTGAATAACTTTTTCGACATCTTGATCACCAATCTCTTCATGAGCTTGTTCAACTTGTATATATCCATTACAAGGAATGATCTGTGCACCTTGTGCCGGTATTCCAACAATAAGTTCTTCAATTTTGACGCCTGATTTTTCTTCAGCTTGTTTAACTGCCAAAGTTATCGCATTGCTTGTTGCTTCAATATCAACAATCATGCCTTTATTTAATCCTTTGGATCTTTCACTACCGACTCCAATCACGTTCATCTGCCCGTTTAATACTTCAGCAACTATAACTTTAATCGAAGTGGTTCCAATATCTAGACTCGCATATACACCGTTCTCCATTATTGATTGAAACCTCCAGTCTACACTAGGTATTACTTTAATAAATTTAGGTCTAACCCTAGAATGTTTTGATTATTTATTCGTTGTTTGTATGAAAGAACACTCCATACTTTATATATATATTAACTTTATGTTAATACTTATTTTACCATACATTACTATCGTTATAGAAGTTAGTTTATTGATTTCTCAATACAAAATATAACTTTTGTGTAACAATCGACTGTATGTTTGGTATAAAACCTAATGAGTACTCTTATTCATTAGAATTCTCGTCTAACTGAACACCATTTTCTTTATCAAATTTCTGATCATCTTCTGTTGAAAAAGGTAAAAAGTAAGCACCTGCTTCCAAGTCAAACAATCCGTTTTCTCCATTTACAGCTCTAACTAGTTGTGGATAACGTTGCAACCTTTGAGAGAAACTGGGAATAGAAGCTAATATTTCATTTCCATTATTCATATATGCTTTTACAAGCAAAGGATTACGATCATTTTTTATCCATTCCATTTCAGAGATCATAGTTTTAACATTTTTATCTAATTTATTATACTGATCTAACATTTGCTTGAGCACTTTATCATCTGAAAAACTAATAAATGTTGGCAATTCACTACCTGTTATAGTATTACTGTTCTCAATAAGTTTACCATTTTCTAAAACATGATAATATTTTTTACCATCCTTTAGATAAGCAACAGTTTTAAATTCTGTAATATCAAAGCGAAAATTATTCAATCCTTCAATGTAAAGCTGAATACTTTTAACTTGCGGTAATTCATTTTTAACATTCTGAAAAATCGTCTTTCTATCAAAATACGTTTCCCACACAGATTCACCTGATCGAACACCGCTACTATCAATAACTTCTTGATCAAATACCTCATTGGATCCTGAAACAGAGATTTCTCTAATTTCACTATAAGGACTTATAAAATAAATAGCAGAAATCATCATAGTCAAATAAAACAATACCAGTATAGTCCATTTAAATTTAATTATTCGATTTTGCTTTTTCTTTCCGGAAGGAGAGTCATTATTTTTTTTCGTATAACCCTCTTCTATATTAGTTACCGTAGGATGGTTTTTACCCATTTCTCTCCCTCCTTCCCTATTTTCTAAATAATTTGATTAATCACTTCGATCAATTCATCAGAAGCTTTTTGTTTGCCTAATTTTTTAGAATTATTTGCCATTTCTTTTCTCTTCTCTTCATCTTTCATTAACGTATTAATTTCTTCTACAAAATGCTCTACTGAAAGTTCGGATTCGCGTATCATCAATGCGGCTCCGTGATGAACTAAACTTAAAGCATTTTTTGTCTGGTGATCTTCTGTCACATTAGGACTAGGTATCAGAATGCTTGGTAGCCCTAATGAAGTAAGCTCTGCCAAAGTTGTCGCTCCGCTTCGACCGACAACTATTGAAACTGCCGCAAACACTTTAGGCATTTCTTGTATATAAGGAACAATCCGAATTGATTCTTTATGAACAGATTCTCCATAATTTTTCTCCAACTGATTTAAGATGGTTTTATGGTGTACTTCTCCAGTTACATAAAGAACTTGATAAGGTTGTTCAGATAACTTCTCAAAACTATCAATAAATGTTTGATTGATTTGCTGTGCGCCTCTGCTACCTCCAAAAATCAAGACTGTTTCTTTATTAGGATCTAACTCAAACTGTTCTAATATAGGTGTCTTTTTGATATTAGCTACTTCTTGTGCCCTAGGATTCCCTGTATACACTACCTTCGATTCATTACCTTTGAATTGGCTTGCCGCTTCTTCAAAGCAAATAGCAATTTTATCGACAAAACGTGCTAAGAATTTATTCGTAACACCAGCTACACTGTTTTGTTCGTGTATAATCGTTGGTATCTTTGCTTTGGCAGCAGCATAACAAACAGGTGCACAAACATATCCACCAGTTCCGATAACAATATCTGGAGCATATTCTTTAATAATTTTTTTTGATTGATTAATACTTGAAAGAAATAATCTTATAGTATTCAAATTATATAAAATACCTGAGAGATTTAATTTTCTTTTGAAACCTTCAACCTTAATCATTTTGAATGGAACACCATTTTCAGGAACGATTTTACTTTCCAATCCTCTTTCAGTTCCAATATATAAAAATTCAGAAGAAGGATAACGCTCTTCGATTCTTTTTTTCAGCGCTAAAGCTGGATAAATATGTCCACCTGTTCCGCCGCCTGTCAGCAATACTTTCATATCTAGTTAAACACACAACCGGTGTTTTATTCCTCCTCTTGTTTTGATTGGATAAATCGAGCAATACTTTCCATATATGCATTTCCTCTAATTTCGAAACTCGGATACTGATCCCAACTTGCACAGGCTGGTGAAAGTAAAATGACATCATTAGGCTCACTTAATCTATAAGCTTCTGGAACAGCTTGTTCCACGTTTACAACCTTAATTGTTTTATCTATACCAGCTTTATTAGCTGTTTGAATAATCTTATCAGCTGTTTCTCCAAAAGCGAGCACTGCTTTAACATTTCTTTTCATTGCTGGTATTAGTTCATCAAATGATATACCGCGATCTAATCCACCTGCTAATAAGATAATTGGCTTTTCAAATCCTTCTAGAGCATTAATTGTAGCTAACGAATTTGTTGCTTTTGAATCATTGTAAAATTCACGCTTCTCGAATGAACATACAAATTGTGTACGGTGTTTGACACCTTTAAATTGTGTTAAAGCAGTCTTAATAGATTCGTTAGATTTATTCATCAGTTTTGCTACGGCTATAGCCGCCAGTGCATTCTCCAAATTATGTTTCCCTGGCAGAAGAATGTCTTTCACTTTAAGAACCGCTTCTTCATTGAAATATATTTTTCCGTTTTCGACATATACCCCTTGTTCTAACTTCTTCTTGCGTGAAAAAGGTACTAATCTAGCTTGGCTATACTGATTTACCAGTTCTGATAATTCGCTTTGATCAGCATTATATATCAAATAATCATTTTCTGTCTGATTTTCTGTAATTTTCATTTTCGCTCTTACGTATTCTTCCCTAGTCCCATGATAATCTAAATGTGCAGAATACAAATTAGTAATTACGGATATAGCAGGTTTAAGATTAATGGTACCTAGAAGCTGAAAACTGGATAATTCTAGAACCGTTGTGTCGAGCTCTGTTGCTTTCATTGCAACCTTACTTGCTGGCGTACCAATGTTCCCAGCAGCATAGGCTGTTCCAGCTAAACGATTAGTATTCAATATTTCTGTAATCATTGTTGTTGTTGTTGTTTTGCCATTCGTACCAGTTATACCAATCATTTCACTTTCAATAACTTCATATGCCAGTTCAACTTCTGTAATAATAGGAATTCTTTTTTCAATAGCTTTTTTTATAATTGGATTTGAATACGGAATACCAGGGTTTTTGACGACTAATTCAAAATCTTCGTCCATCAACTCTATAGGATGCCCTCCAGTAATCACTCTTAGACCTTCGTTAATAAGTTCTCTAGCTTCTGGATTTTCATCAAGATTTTTATAATCATTGACCGTTACTAAAGCTTTCAACTTATGTAACAACTTAGCAGCACTTACACCGCTCAAAGCTAATCCTAGTACCAGGATTTTTTTATTCTCATACTTATCTAATTCTTTCATATTTATCCCTCTTTTTTAGAATTGATGCACGAATTTATAATGAATAGTTTAAAAACTGGAAGTAGATTCCTCTACATCCAGCTTTTTCCAGCTCATTATACCAAAATAAGTAGTACGACTAAAGCCATAAGAAATCCTATCATTGAAAAAATTCCTACGATTTTCCATTCACTCCATCCAACCATTTCAAAGTGGTGATGAATAGGACTCATTTTGAAAATTCTTTTTCCTCTAAGCTTAAAGGAGCCTACCTGCAACATTACGCTTGCTGTTTCACAGACAAAAATAATCCCAATAAAAATCAATGTCCATTCTACATTCAACAGGATTGATATTCCTGCTAACCCTGCTCCGAGTGCTAAGGATCCAACATCTCCCATAAAAACTTTTGCCGGTTTTTTGTTAAACAAAAAGAACCCAAGTAATCCCCCAAATACCGATAAAGAAAAAACCATGACATCCCACTGAGCTTGAATACTGGCAATGATTGCATATGCAAGATAGGCAATCATCCCAGTACTAGCCATTAATCCATCAATTCCATCGGTTAAATTTGTAGCATTTGAGAAGCCCACGAGCCAAAATAGCAAGAACAATCCATATCCCCATCCCAAGTTAATTGAACCTAAAGCTGGAACAGTTAAAACTGTTGGAAAATTTAATAACATAAGCCCTACAAAAAATACTATTCCACCAATGATTTGACCAATAAGTTTTTGAAGACTAGTTAAACCAAGGTTTCGTTTCATGATTACTTTAATGTAGTCATCTAAAAATCCAATCAATCCATAGAGTATCAAGATGAACGTTAGTAATAGTATTCCCGTTGTAAAGACATTAAGGAAGTAACTTAAAATAAACACTGTAATGGTGGAAGCAAATATAAATGAAACGCCCCCCATAGTCGGTGTACCCGATTTACTTTCATGCCATGTTGGACCTTCTTCTCTAGTTACTTGTCCTAATTGCTTCTTGCTGAAATACTGGATAACAAACGGCATAGAGACTATTGTAATAATAAAACTAACTAATACCGGTGCAACCATTCTTAATAAATCTAACATTTTTTATTCTATCCCCTTTAAACCGTTTATCTTTATTCTTCTTCATCTGATATAGGAGACAAAGATATCTTAACTTTTTTACCAGGCTCTATGAACGAATTAGGAGCAAATTCCTGTTTTGAAACATATCCTTCGCCCTCAAATTCAAATTCAACTCCAGTCATTTCAGCAACTTTCATTACATCACTTCTAGACCACCCATTCATATCAGGCAATGTCATCGCTCCATTAGTTAATAATATTGTCTTCTGTTCATCATATAGTGTTGAACCCTCTAATGGAAATTGTTGTACGATTTTGTCTCCCGCTCCAATAACAGCACTATTTAAGTTTTTATTCTGCATTTGTGCAACTGCTTCTAGAGCACTACTGTCAATCAAATTAGGCATTGTTTCGCTTTGAATAGTATCTGTACTTTCTTCATCTCCTGCACTCATATACTCCAAAGCTCTTTTCATTACCGGATTAAATATTTTCTGTACGACTTCACTACCATGACCCACTCCATTAAAATCAGGTTGCTGTACCGTCACATACAATATCACATCCGGGTCATCTACCGGAGCCATACCTACAACTGAATAAATGTAATTACTACCTCCACTATAATACTGTTTTGTGTCTGGATTATACAATTGAGCAGTTCCCGTTTTGGCAGCAATTTCATACCCATCGATTTTGTACCCTTTTGCCGTTCCATGTTCATTGTTTACTGTCTCAGTTAAATAATTAAGCGTCTTTTCTGCAGTCTCTTTTGAAATTAGACTCTTGGTATATTCTGGTTCAAATTGTGTCATTTCATTTGTCTCTTTATTTGATATGTGATCCACAAGGTAAGGTTTAACCATCTCACCTTTATTAGCAATAGCAGAAAATGCACGCATCATTTGAGCTGGCGTTACGCTAAGTCCTTGACCAAATGCTGTATTTACTTTTTCTAATGGCCATTCATATTTATTACTACCACTATACTCATTGGGCAAATTCATTCCGACCGCTTCGCCAAAACCATAGTTATCCAAATATTTTTTCCAAGTATCAAATCCCATTTCCTCCACTTGATGAACAAAAGCAACATTACTTGAACGGGCTAGTCCTTCAAGATAAGAAATTGGACCCCATCCATTCGGATTAAAATCATGGACAGTCCCGCCTGCTACAGAAATTTTCCCAGACATAAAATAATTATTAGGGTGGAAGGTTCCTTCCTGAATAGACGCTGCTAAGGTCATGACTTTCATAGTTGATCCAGGTTCGAAGGCATATTCGACTAACAAATTCTGCCAAGACTGATCGATCCCTTCTTTAGTCGTTCCGTTAAAAGAAGGTCGTTGTGCAGTTGCAAGAATTTCACCCGTTTTTGCTTTCATTAAAGTTGCTGTCATTTTTTGAGGAGAATGTTCTTTTTCAACTTTATCCATTACGTTTTCTAATAAAACTTGAAGTCTACGATCTAATGTTAAATAAATATCACTACCATCAACAGCTTCTTTCTTCTGTTCCTCTTGTCCAGGAATAACATAGCCATATCTATCTTTTTTATATTCACTTGTGCCATTTGTTCCTTTAAGAATATCATCATAAGCCTGTTCTAAACCCATGATTCCTTTAAGCTGCTGATAAGCCATGTCATCTTCATCGTCACTTTGCCTTTGAGCAAGTCCAATCGTATGTGATGCAAAAGTCCCATTAGGATATAGCCTTGTTTTTTTATCTTCAAAATTAATACCTGTCAGTTCTTGCTTATCAAGCTCTTCTTGAATTTGACTGACGATATCGTAAGATAAATTATTTCCAGCTGAACTAAACTCAACTTGGTCACTCTCTTGAGTTAATCTTTTTAGTATCTCTTCTTCGCTCATAGAGATATACTTCGCCAAAACCTTCGCTACTTTTTCCGGCTTTTGTACATGTTGAGGACGTGTAGGGCTAGACCATTTATCAGTCAGTACTGCAACCATTTTATAAGAACTGGCATCCATCGCTATTGGGTTACCATTTTTGTCATAGATCGTTCCTCTATTAGCTTGAATAACAGTCTTTCTTGAATAGAGATTATCTATATTTTGTATAAGGTCTTCTCCGTTAATTTCTCCCTTGACCATAATCCATGAAAAACGAAGAGCTACAAATCCAAATATTATAAAACATGCTAAATAGAGAAAGACAGCAATAATTTTACGGTTACGAAATGGATTCGTAGCTCTTATTTTTTTAGTGATCTTTTTCATGGGGATACATTCCTAATCTGTTCTTCATTCATTTTCAAACCATTATCTTTTGCAATTTTATAGACTCTGTCATAACGAGATAGTTCTTGGATGTTCTGTTCCAAATTTTCATTTACAACTTGAATGTCTGTCGCTTGTTGGTCCAAGTCCTGAGTCGTACGGTTAGTTGTAGACAACTGCATCGCCATAGTAATGTTTGCAACTAATAATCCGAACACTACGCATCCAAAAAAACTAATCAACCAAACTTCTAAACGAGTAATGCCTCTTTTAACAGTTTTCTTAATATGTACGTTCCCTGGTTGTGTTTCAGGATGCTGCCTAGGACTTGGAACAGCTTGCATATTAATCTCACGAGCTAAGTTGTCATTCATAGCCATAATAATTTTCCTTTCTATTTTCATTTTTTATATTTAAGTTTGTTTTTCAGCGATGCGTAATTTTGCACTTCTTGATCTATTATTATGCTCTAACTCTTCTTCGCTGGGTAATATTGGTTTTCTGTTTACTAGTTTTAACGCCGGCTTTTTGAAGTCAGGCATAACTGGTAATCCTCTTGGAACATCTGGTAATTTAGAATATTCTCTAAAGATCTGTTTTACTATTCTATCTTCTAATGAATGGAACGTTATAACACTGATACGCCCCTCTAATGTTAGCAATCCAACAGCTTGTTCCAGTGATTCCTCAACTGATGTTAATTCATCGTTAACAGCAATTCTGATCGCTTGAAAGACTCTCTTCGCTGGATGTCCTCCTTTACGCCTAGCAGGAGCAGGAATTGCTTCTTTAATAATATTCACAAGTTCTTGAGTTGTATTAATCGGTTGCGTTTCTCTATGTGCTTCTATTTTTCTAGCGATCTGTTTAGAAAACTTCTCTTCACCGTATCGGAAAAAAATTCTAACTAAATCTGAATATTCCCATTTGTTGACCACATCATGCGCACTCAATTCTTGATCTCTATTCATCCGCATGTCTAACACAGCATCTTGATGGTAACTAAAACCTCTCTCCGCATTATCTAGTTGTGGTGAAGAAACGCCTAAGTCGTACAAAATACCATCTACTTTAGAAACACTTAATTCATTTAATGATTCTTTTAAATATCTAAAATTGGATTGAATAAATGTTATTTTCTTTTTAGTTACTTGATCTTTCAATAATATTTTCGCATGTTCAATTGCTGTACTGTCTTGATCAAAAGCATATAAGTGACCTTCATCACTTAATTGTTCAAGTATAAGAGCCGCATGCCCTGCTCCACCTAATGTACAGTCTACGTATATGCCGTCTGGTTTTATATTCAATCCCTCTGTTGCTTCTCTCAGCAAAACTGTCTCATGGTTAAATTCCAAGCTTTAGCCTCCTATCTATACATCATTTCTTTAAATTTCCTATAGGTTTAATTAAAATCCAAAATCAACCATTTCTTCTGCCATATCTTCAAAAGAGCCTTCAGCTTCTTTTGAAAAGGCATCCCATCTTTCTTCGCTCCATATTTCGAACCGTTCAGAAACACCAACAACATAACAAGCTTTTTCTAATTTGGCGTGGTCACGCAAAGTCTGAGGAATATTTATTCTACCTTGCTTATCCAATGTACATTCAGTAGCTGCTGAGTAGAAAAATCTTGTAAAAGCTCTTGATTCCTTTTTTGCTAAGGGGAGTTGCTTTAATTTTTGTTCCAAAACTTCCCATTCTTTTTGAGGATACCCGAATAAACATCCGTCTAGTCCTCGAGTGACAATGAAATATTGGCCTAAATCCTCTCGAAATTTAGCGGGCACAATCAACCGACCTTTAGAATCTATATTATGTCTGTATTCTCCCAACAACATTTCACTGCCCCCTCTCCCCACATATATGGCATAGTCTACCACAATGCCCCACTTTCTACCACCCAATATTAGAAAAATACTCAAAAAATATGTAAAATATATAACTTATCGAGAATAAAAATAACTTACGTTCCCCTTTCATTCTCTAAGACTTAAAAAAAGAAAAATTAGGTTTGTTATTTTCAACCTATCAGTATGTATGTTCCCATACAAATAGCCTTCATCCAAAAATGGATGAAGGCTATTGATTAGTTTAATGATGAATCAGCAGAGTGAATAGTATACCTTATACAAGTAATAAAATACCTAAAGAAATATACAATAATAATGCACAGATAAAAACATATCTCCACCAGACTCTCAAAACTTTCAAAATAGTTAATTTTTTATACTTGAAAGCAAAAAGTGTAGCCAATATTAATCCAATAATCGAAATAACAAAAGTGAAATATGGAATAAAACTTATCCCCACAATCAGTACACTGAAGATATGAATAGAAAATATTAAAACAGGGACTATAAAATCTACCCCTCTAATTTTGATTTTATATTTTCTAAATACTTTATTGACTAACCAGCTAGGTATTAGTAACAGATACGGACAAAAATAGAATATAATAAAATATAGATCAATATGCACATTCTCCAAGTACTCACCTTCTTTCATCTAAGTAAGTATTTCATAAATACTAGCGGTTAAATTTTACGGCATAGGTATTATAAATAAAACTATTAACCTATTATACTAAAAAACCTCTATTTTTAAAAATAGAGGTTTTTTAGTATAATTTCTTTTATTTTGATACGTCTTTCCCAGCGTAAAAGCCACAAGATGGGCATACGTGGTGGTTACGTTTTACTTCTCCACATTTAGGACAATCACTCATATTTGGAAGATCCAATTTGATGTGAGTACGACGTTTAGCTTTTCTAGCTGTAGATGTTCTTCTTTTAGGTACTGCCATGTTCCAACACACCTCCTTAAAGGGTTCTTAGATAATGATTATCTAAAACTTGTTTAGGATATAATCCTTGTATAATTTTATTCATTTTCTTCAGAAAAAAATCCTTTTAATGCTGCAAATCTAGGATCTTCTTCTTCTGACAAACGTTCTCTCACTCCAGTACCATATGCATCTTCTGATACGACTTTCCAGTCGCTTCCACGAGGCATATCCCCATTTTCACGTTCTTTATCCGTAAAAACTTGAGTAGGGATTGCTGCTAAAACAGCATCTTCAAGTGGTTTCTGCAAATCTAACGTATCTGATTCGAGTTCAACAACGATTTCATCATTTCCGTACTTTTCAGCATCAACTACTGTTCCAGCAGCAAGATATGTCTCAGAAAATGGAATACGTAAATCAACTTTTACTGGCTCAAGAGAACGCGCAGACGGAAGAATCAAACTAATTGTTAAGTTTAAATCAACTAAAAATTCATCTGTGTTTTCAACAACCAAAATCCCATCCATTTGTAACGGTTCTGCATCAATAATAGAAGTATTTCTATCCTTTAATGACTTAGTTAAATCTACTTGACCAGATACCGGAAGAGGATCTCCGTTAAGTTTCTTTAATTCGTTCAAAGCCCATTTGATTTTCATATATTATCACCTCTTAGCCTTATTATAAATGGTTTTATCTATATCAAACAACTTCTTTAAATTGAGCAGCCAATAATCACTCAAAAAATTGTGATATTAAAAATAAAGTCCCTTTTGACTTTAAGGCAACAAAAATAATTATACTAGTCCCCAGTTGTAATGTCAATAATATTTAAAGGCTTTCGATTGAAATCTTGTTTTAATTTATTATTATCTAAAGCTAATTGATAGACTTCTCCAGCTTTGATATCTAAGGACCAATCATCTTTTGTTCTTTTATTGATCTTTGTCAATAAGTTGATACTAGAAGTCTTTTTTACTTTATTCAAATATTGTTGTCCTAATGGACTAAAACCTAATATGCGTGAAGTAGGTATCTGATTTAAAGCGGTTAAATCGCTCTGCTTAATCTGCAATAGTACATATATACATAAACGTTGTAAACGAGTCCGTGTCATTCTTTTGTTCTTTACAGTCTGTATAAACCTTTCAAATGAATCAGCACTTTGAGCAGCTTTTTTCAAGCGATTTTCAAGCCCTTCCTCCATTTGATAGATTTTCTGTAACTCATCCAATGAAGAAGAAATAATCTGATATTTCAGTAAATGCCAATAATTATTCCAATTAATCAACTGGCTTTGATCTAGTAATTCCAAACTTTTTGCAGGCATAAATCGAGAAGATTTTTGAACATTTAAGGGATTAAGCAATTGTTTTCTTATTGCTGTGGCGCTTGCAATTGTAGTGTTATTTGGCAAGTTTACGTCATGATAATCTGCTTGTTTTCTTCCGATTACTTCAAAATGAAATATATCACCATGAAAATAATTTTCCTTTGCATAAGCTAGACCTAGCTGATTATTTGGCTTTGATAAATTAATTGGAAAAGAAGGAATAACAGCAGCGATAGCTTGTTCCATTCTTACGGCATATGGTTTCCCTTTTTCATTTTGTTTTTTAAACTGGTAATCAATGTCTTCTGAGTATTCAATCAGCAGTTTTGCAGCTTTTTTAAAGGTCTCTCCGTTGCCAGATTCAGCTCCGAAACTTAAAGAGGCACAACCAAGACCCGCTAAAATTTCTATGGCTCCTTTAGCAAATAAATCTGCTGGCTGTACGCTATATGATACTGGCAATTCTACTATCAAATCAGCTCCACCCGCTAGTGCCAGTTGGGCTCTTTTCCATTTATCAACTATCGCAGGTTCTCCACGTTGTAGAAAATTACCGCTCATTACAACGATGATCACTTCCGCACCCGTTCTTTTTTTGGCTTCTTGGAGCTGATATAAGTGACCATTATGAAAAGGATTGTATTCAGCTATTATTCCGCACGCTTCCATACTAATTTCCTCACTTTTTAGCAGCAAAAAACCAGCGTTTGCTTTTATTATTCACTTTTTGACCAAAGTCAGCAGTAATTTCTATTGTTTTAAAGCCAGCTTTTTTTAATAATTCCGTATACATATCAAGTGAATGTGTCCATTCTTTGTGGATTTCTTCAAATCTTTCATATTGTCCATTTTCTTTTTCTACAAAAAATGTTAATTGATGTTCAATAGAATCGTCCTTATTTCCTGGGTAACTATCCCATAGAAAAACAATCCCATCAACTTCATCGTGATAAGAAAACTGGTCAAATTCTTTTATCTGATAAGTAGAATGTACATCAAATAAAAATACACCATCTTGATTTAATTTCTTATAAACTTCAGAAAATATTCTACCTTTTTCTTCCTCTGTTTCAATATAGCATAGGGCATCACTATAGCAAATAATACCATCAAAACTTTCCAGCTCAGATAAGTTTCGCATATCCATTTCAACTAGTGGAAATTTTATTCCCGATTCTAACTGACGATCATAAGCAAGGCTCAACATGTCTGAAGAAAGATCCAGAGCAGTTATATCAAACCCAGCTTTAGTTAATTCCAAGGCTAGTATCCCTGTACCACATCCTAGTTCGAGAATATGCTGATCTTTATTTAGGTACTGACTAGTATACTCTGCCCATTTAGGATATAGAGAATCATCCATTAGTTCATCGTAAACTTTTGCAAACCAATTATATTTCACTGTTCGATCCATTCAGATACATCTACATAGTCTGCATCTGTCCATAGACGTTCTAATTGATAAAACTCTCTTTCTTCCTCATTGAATAAGTGAACGATAACTTCTCCTAGATCAATCAGAATCCATTTCCCGCCTTCTTTACCTTCTATTTTTCTGATTTCTACATCATTTTTTTCAACAGAGTCTTTTATAGCGTTTGTTATTGCATCTATTTGTCTTTCATTATTTCCGTGAGTCACTACAAAATAATCTGCTAATAAAGAGACACCTTTCATATCTAAAGCTATAATTTCCTCTGCCTGCTTATCGTCAGCTGCTTTTACTACTAATTCCAAAATTTGTTCTGCTGTTTTTGTCATAAACATCCTCCTATTTCTGAACTACCCAAGCGTTATATGTTTCAATTGCACGTGGATAGATTTTAACATTTTTCTCAAGTAAATATTTTAACGTTTTAAGTGTTGAAAAAGCAATCGCTTCTTTTAGGCTGCTTTTTGATAGTGCTCTTGCTTCTTCTACCCCCTCGAAGATTCGATTTGGTTCAATATAATCTGCTACATAAATAATTTGCTCAATCAACCCCATTTGCGGAGCTCCAACTGTATGATGACGAATAGCATCCAGAATTTCACTATCCGTAACATTAAACCTGTTCCTTATTAGAATAGCGCCAACAGGTCCATGCCAAATATTATTACCATATTGAAGTAACTCTAGATCCATATTTTCACTAATAATAATATCTCGCATTTCTTCATCTAGCTGTTCTTTTGCATAATCATGTAATAAAGCAGCAATACTTACTTTCTCATAATCCACTCTGTATTGTCTTGCCAGTTCAAGTGCAGCTTTTTCTACTCCTTTTACATGAGTAAATCGTTTTGGACTCATTACTTGGCTAACAGCTTCTAACAGCTCTTCTCTAGAGCAATTAATATATTTTTTTGAATAAATTATGTTTTCAGACTCCATCATGGTACAACCCTTCTGCTTCTATATACTCAAGTACTTTATCAGGAAGTAAAAATTTAACTGAACATTGGTCTGATATCTTTTGTCTAATCGTACTTGAACTAATTTCAATATTGGGTACATCGATAAAAATCAGCGGAAAAGCTGTTTCTACTGAGTATTGAGGACGATTGACCGCTACGATTTGCACTAAATTAACTAATTCATCAATTTTATACCAAGAAGGTAAATCTTCAACCATATCAGCTCCAATAATAAAATAATATTCAATATCAGGATTCTGCTCAGTTAAAGATTTGATCGTATCAAACGTAAAGCTCTTCCCGCCACGATTAATTTCTGTAAAATCTAATTCAAACTGCGGTTCTAATTCTATTGCTTTTTCAACCATTCTAACACGATGTTTTGCATCTATAGTGGTTTTCCCTTTAGCATGTGGGGGATTAGCAGAAGGAAGAAAAATGATTTTTTCTAATCCAAGTTGATCACGCACTTGATCTGCAATGATCAGATGCCCTAAATGTGGAGGATTGAAAGTGCCCCCCAAAATACCTATTTTTCTTCTTTCTTCTACATGAATATTTTCTATTCTGATTTCCGGTTCAATTATTGTGGACGTTTTCTTTACCAACTTTTTTCGCCTACCTTAATCGATTTGTTTCTTATTCTACTTATTACTATCTTTTTAGTTATTTGAACGAGGTAATTTTGTTGAATATAGTTGATACTTTTCTTTTGTGGAAGGTTTAAAAAGAACAATTACTTTACCTATCGTCTGCACTACGTTTATATCCGAATTATCTTCGATGATTTTTTTTGCGTCTTCGGGTTTTACATCTGTATTTTGAAGCAACTGTACTTTCATTAACTCTCGTTTTTCCAGTGCCTCCTCAAACTCCATAACCATTTCAGAAGTCAATCCATTTTTTCCAATTTGAAACAAGGGAGACATATCGTTTACTTGTGCTCTTAAATACCTTTTCTGTTTTCCTGTCAATTGCATTCTATTGCTTCCTTTATATTCATATTTTTAAAAACTTATTATATCAAAGATTTTCTTAATACAATGTCTACACCTTTGGGGGCCCAACCCGCAACTACGGTCCCGGCGCTTTCTATCGAAATCCAGCCCAGTCCAGAAAATACCAAATCTGAAGGTTCTTTGACTGTAAACTCAAACCGCTTAAGTTCAGGTAATGATTCCAAATTATCTTTGTAAGGAGGAGTAAGTAGTTCTCCTTTTTGTGTAGCATAGAGCTGATCAGCTTTTTCTAACTTTGTACGATGAATATTTAATTCATTAGAAAGATAGCAGACAAATGACTGCTTCCCTGCTCCCTTCAGATAGTCAAAACGAGCTAGTCCACCAAGAAAAAGTGTCTGCTCTTGATTCAGCTGATATACTTTTGGTTTAATTTCTTTTCTTGGAGTTACTTGTTTCAATTCTTTCGGAGTCAGATAATGTGCAATCTGAGAAGACTGAATGATACCAGGAGTATCTACTAGTACTCGTTCATCGTCAAGAGGAATCTCTATCTTTCCTAGCGTTGTTCCAGGAAAGTATGAGGTAGTAATAACATCTTCTGTATCTGTCGCAAGTTTTATAATTTGGTTGATTAATGTTGATTTCCCAACATTAGTAGTTCCTACTACATATACATCTTGACCTTTTCTTTCTATCTCAATCTTCTTCATCAAAGCTTCCACTGACTCAGTATCCATAGCGCTAGTAAGTAAAACTTCTTTAGGATGCAGACCCGCTTCATGTGCGCGCTCAGTTACCCATTGTCTCATCTTGCCTTCTTTAAGTGATTTAGGTAATAGATCTATTTTATTGCCGACTAAAATAACTGGATTCTTTCCTGCGAATCGTTGAATTCCAGAAATAAAGCTGCCATTAAAATCAAATATATCCACTATATTGATGATTAAAGCTTGCTTATCACTAATCTCATGTAACATATTTAGAAAGTCATCATCCGTCAACTCTACATCTTGCACTTCATTATAATGTCTTAAGCGGAAACATCTCTTACAATATAAGTCTTCATTTGCATTTGCATTTTTCAGAAGAGATGCAGGTAAAAAGCCGGCTTTAGTCTCATCATCAGACTGTAAAGTTGCTCCGCATCCTATACAAATCATTTCTGGATCATGTTTCAACTGGTTCATGCAATGAATCCCTCCATTTCATATCAGGATTTTTTTTAATCAGATAGTTCATTATCTTTAGTTCAATCATTCGATTAAAGCGAGTATTCCAAGCGTCAGAGTCCAATATAGGCTTAACGAGAACACTTCTAATCCCCGCATGATTTGCCCCTTTAATATCCGTTATAATCTGATCTCCAACCATCAATAATTCATCCTTTGATAAATTGAACTTTTCTTGTGCTTGCTTAAATCCTTTTTGGAACGGTTTCATGGCATTAGGGATAAATTCAAGTTCTAAAATCGTTGCCACCTTACTGACTCTTTTAGCTTTATTATTCGAAATAATAACAACATTAATTCCACTTGCTTTCATCCGTTCTATCCATTCTAAGGTTTCTTCAGTTGCCTCAGGGTTATTCCAAGCTATCAATGTGTTGTCTAGATCCGTCAAGACAGTTTTTATGTTTTTACGCTTTAATTGCTCAGGAGTAATTTGATATATGGAATTAACCATCCATGTTGGTTTGAAGCTATTTAGCATCCTCTTCTTCCTTTTCTTTATTCTATTGACCTAATCAATTTTCAGATCAATAGATTTATATAGTAGATCATTTTTTAGAGAAGCTCAATCATAAAAATGCATTCATTATAAAAAATCATAAAAATAGGAAGTACTAATAAGCACTTCCTATGTGAGTGACATTAGTCTTCAGTCGAACTAGCTGGTTGAACAAGTTCTAAGATCTCCACAGCGACATAGTCAATGTTATCAAATTCATAAGTTTGTCCACTTGTACGATCTTCTAATTCGTACATGCGGGAAGACTTGTCGTAACGAACAATACATTGTTCGTTACCGTCCTTTTCAAATCTTCTGACTTGAATCTCATCACTTTCATCTTCTCTCATCGCATCTAATCTTCTTATAATTGGTATAAGTTGGGATGGTTTCATCTGGTATTCCCCTTCCTGCTTCTCTGCTAACTTTCACTTTCTTATTTTACCAGATTTCAAGAAAAATTACAGTAAGAGGGCTAGTTCTTTTTATACTTGGATACTTTAATGAAAAAAAATACAGCAAATACTATTTTTATTTTCATAATATGATAAAATGGTTCCTAATATGATTAGGAGGACTTAATATGAATATGACTGAATTACATAAATTGTTTAATGCACAAACTCAAGAAATCGAAGTTTCTCTCATTCGTCAATTTGACGAAAAAGTTGCTGGTATTGACAACATGATTCGCTTAACGTTGGGCCAACCTGATTTCCCTACACCTCAACATGTTAAAGAAGCTGGTATTGAAGCTATTAATAATAACTTTTCCTTTTATACAGGTATGGCCGGGGATATTCGCTTACGTAAGGCAATGGCAAATTTCGTTAAAGTGAAATATAACGTTTCTTACGATCCTGAAACAGAAATTTTATCTACCGTTGGGGCAACAGAAGCACTCGCTTCCTCTTTATTAGGGATTTTGAATCCCGGAGACAAAGTATTAATTCCTTCCCCTTTCTTTTCCTTGTATGAACCTTTGGTTACATTAGGACACGGTAAGGCTGTTTTCATAGATACAACAAAAAATGATTTTATTTTATCTCCTAAAATGATTGAATCAGCAATGGAAGAACATGGTGATAAAGTGAAAGCAATCATTTTAAATTATCCTACTAACCCAACTGGAGTAACTTGGAACCGCGAGGAAGTCCAGGCAATTGCAAATACGATTAAGAAGTATCCAAATGTATTTGCGATAAGTGATGAAATCTATAGTGAACTTGTTTACGAAGGTTCTCATATTTCACTAGGAGAATACCTTTTTGATCAAACAATTGTTATCAATGGATTATCTAAATCTCACGCCATGACTGGATGGCGCTTAGGGTTTACTTTAGCTCCTAAAGATATTACAGATCAAATAAAAAAAGTACACCAGAATCTAGTAACTAGTGCTTCAAGCATTACACAGTACGCTGGTATTGAAGCTTTAAAAAATGGGATGGATGACGCTGTCCCAATGCGTCTGGAATACAGGAAACGTCGGGACTTGATATATGAGGTCATGAGTGATCTAGGATTCAAAATTGCCAAACCTAATGGCGCTTTTTATATTTTTGCTAGGATTCCAGATGGATACATTCAGAATAGCTTTAGTTTCTGTTATGACTTAGCTCAAAAAGCAAAAATCGGATTCATACCTGGTGTAGCTTTTGGAAAAGCTGGTGAAGGTTATGTAAGATTAAGCTACGCATCTAGTATGAGCGAAATTAAAGAAGCTATGGAACGCTTGACTACTTACATGAAAGAAAATGCGCCAGAAATTTAACTATAAAAGCCAATCGACTGTAATGTCGATTGGCTTTTATATTATCAACTTTCTACTTTTCCCACCAAAGTTTAATTAAGGCTTGAGTACCATCATCACCATTACCGGCATCTTCCAACTGGTCATATAACTTCTTGGCATTTAGAGTTGACGGTAAATTCACGCCAAGTTTTTCCGCTTCATTTAATGCAATTCCTAAATCTTTAATAAAATGTTTCACAAAAAATCCTGCTGAGTAATCTTCTTTCAAGATTCTTGGGCCATAATTTTGTAGAGACCAATTCGCTGCACTCCCGCCACCAACAGTTTTAAGAACTTTCTCCAAATTCAATCCTGCTGCTTTTGCATAAACTAACAATTCAGTCAAACCTGTCATTGTTCCAGCAATCATGATCTGATTCGCCATCTTTGTATGTTGCCCACTACCAGCAGGGCCTTGTAATTCCAGTGTCCCTGAAAAGGTCATAAATATAGGTTTCATTGTTTCAAATGCTTCTTCATCTCCACCAACCATTGTTGTTAGAGTTCCGTTTCTCGCTCCTAAATCTCCACCTGATACTGGAGCATCCAGAGAAAATGTCCCTTTTTCTTTAGCTGTTTCATAAATTTTTTCAGCTAATGATGGCTGACTCGTTGTAAGATCAATCAAAATTGAACCAGATTGAACGCCATTAAAAATTCCGTTTTCGCTATAATAAACCTCTTCGACATCTTCCGGAAATCCAACCATTGTAAAAATCAGTTCGCTTGCTTGAGCAATATCTCTTGGCGTATCTTTCCATATAGCTCCAAGCTCTACTAATTCGTCTGTTTTACTTTTCGTTCTATTATAAACATGAACTTCATATCCCGCAGACAATAGATGTTTAACAATCGAAGCACCCATGACGCCAGTTCCAATAAATCCGATTTTTTTCATTTATTTTAACTCTCCTCTTTTACTTTATTTTCTTATTATATCACTTCGATAATTTATGTATAAAGCAGATTTATTATTTTTATAAAAAAAACACTTTAAGAGAGCTAACCCTCTTAAAGTGTAAATAATTATTTAGAAGTGTATTGTTCTACTAATTTAACGACTTCTTCTGCTGTTGTACATTCATTAAGCGCTTGTTCACTTAATTTTTTCATTTCAGCAGTATCTAAGTGCGTTAGTAGACTACGCGTTTTAAGAATGCTTGTAGCACTCATAGAGAACTCATCTAAACCTAATCCAACTAGTAATGGAACAGCAATTTGATCTCCTGCCATTTCTCCGCACATACCTGCCCATTTACCTTCTTTATGCGCTGCATCTATTACGTTTTTAACCAAACGTAATATGGAAGGATTATAAGGTTGATACAAGTAAGAAACGCGTTCGTTCATACGATCTGCTGCCATAGTGTATTGTATCAAATCATTTGTTCCAATACTAAAGAAGTCAACTTCTTTAGCAAATTGATCCGCCAATACAGCTGCAGCCGGAATTTCAATCATGATACCAACTTGAATATCATCTGCGACTTTTATATCAGCTTTAGCTAAATTAGCTTTTTCTTCTTCTAAAATAGCTTTGGCATCTCTAAATTCTGGAAGTGTTGCAATCATTGGAAACATGATTCTTAAAGTTCCATGCACCGAAGCACGTAATAACGCGCGAATCTGAGTGCGGAAAATCTCATCTTGATCCAAACTGACTCGAATTGCACGATATCCTAAAAATGGATTCATCTCTTTGGGCAACTCTAAATAAGGAAGTTCCTTGTCCCCGCCAATATCCATCGTACGAACCACAACAGGTTTACCATCCATACCTTCTAAAACTGCTTTATAAGCAGTATATTGCTCATCTTCAGTAGGTAATTCCTTAGAATCCATGTATAAGAATTCTGTACGATACAAACCGATTGCTTCTCCACCATTATCAATTACCCCAGTTAAATCTTTAGGAGTTCCGATATTAGCAGCTAATTCAACGTGTTTTCCATCTTTAGTAACACTTTTCTCATCTTTCAAGCGGTCCCATTCAAGTTTTAGCTCTGCAAATTCATTTGCCTTTTTGTTGTATGTTTCAATAGTAGACTCTGAAGGATTAATGAACACATCACCTTCCATACCATCTACTACCAAAAAGTCTCCTTCTGCAACCATTTCTGTAATATTATTCGTTCCTACGATTGCAGGAATTTCTAATGAACGAGCCATGATAGCAGAGTGAGAAGTACGTCCACCAACGTTAGTCACAAAAGCCTTTACATATTGTTTATTTAACTGAGCCGTATCACTTGGTGTCAAATCTTCTGCAATAATGATCACTTCTTCATCAATTGTAGCAGGAGTGGGAAGTTTTACATTTAGCAGATGAGACATGACACGTTTACGTACGTCTCGTATATCTGCTGCTCTTTCTTGCATATAAGGATTATCTTCCATTGCTTCAAACATCGTAATAAAATTATCAGATGTTTGTTGAAAAGCAGCTTCAGCATTTACCTTATCATTCTTAATTACTGTATTTGTTTGACCAATCAAATCAGGATCAGAAAGCACCATTGCATGTGCATCGAACACTTGTGCTTCTTCTTCTCCAAGTGACTTTGCTGCGATGGAGCGAATGTTAGCAAGCTCTTCCTTAGCAGTATCGATAGCAGCCTGTAAACGATTCACTTCAGAATCAATATCTGAAATCGTTTTTTTGTCAAATGATAAATCAGGTTCTACTAGTAAATAAGCCTTAGCTTGAGCAATACCATCACTTGCAGCAATACCAGATACTTGTGATGCCATTATTCAGCCATTCCCTCATTTTTAATTGTTTGTTCGATTCCTTCAATTGCTTCTTTTTCGTCTGCACCTTCAGCAGAAATTGTAACGTCTGCACCTTGACCAACACCAAGTGACATAACACCCATGATTGATTTCAAGTTAACAGATTTACCTTTGTACTCTAAAGTAATATCTGAATTGTATTTGCTTGCAGTTTGCACAAGTAATGTTGCTGGACGTGCATGAATACCTGTTTCTGCTGTTACATTATAGTTACGTTTTTCCATTGTTAGTTTCCCCTTTACAAATATAATAGTTTTTGAAAATAGTGAATAGAACGATCGCCTAATAGTTAGATAAACTATAAAAACGGCATAATAAGTCATTATTCACCTTTCTTCCTATACAGATTACCATTTTTCTGATTACCCTACAACTATTTTTTACTATTTCGAGGTATTTATCACTTGAAAGTCAAAATAGGTCAGAGTATAATGATAATTAGCAATAGGTCAGATTTGGTCAAAAACGATCCGTATAGCTATTTTATTTGCAAATAACTCTTAAAATAAATGCTTTCTACCTGACCTTTTGCAAATACACTAGTATAATGAAAGTAAATAGCAGACTCAAAAGAAAGGTTGTGCAGCAGCATGATATGCCAAAGATGTATGCAACGCAATGCAACTATTCATCTAACCACAAATATAAATGGAAGAAGTAGAGAAATCGATTTATGCCAGAAATGTTATAGAGAAATCAGACAGCAGGAGGAGCAAGGTAGAATGAATCAAGGAAACGCACAAGATCCATTTGGTTTTGGAAACTTTGATGATCTTTTTAGAGCAATCTCTCAAGGCAACACTCAGAATCCTAACCAACAGACTCCACCTAACCAAGCATTCAGAGGAAATGGTCAGCAACCCCCTCGCAATAATGCTTCAGGAAGAGGAGGATTGCTGGGAGAATACGGCGTAGACCTAACCCAAATGGCTAAAGATGGTAAAATTGATCCTGTCATTGGCCGAGATAAAGAAATAGAAAGAGTTATCGAAATACTAAATCGTCGTACAAAAAATAACCCTGTTTTAACCGGAGAAGCAGGGGTAGGTAAAACCGCTATTGTAGAAGGTTTGGCCCTTAAGATTGTAAATGATGAAGTTCCGCAGAAATTATTGAATAAAGAAGTTATCCGCTTAGATGTTGCTTCGCTTGTTCAAGGAACTGGTATCAGAGGACAATTTGAAGAACGGATGCAGCAATTAATAAAAGAATTACGTGAAAATGATTCTATCATTCTCTTTATTGATGAAGTTCACGAGTTAGTAGGCGCTGGAACTGCTGAGGGTAGCAGCATGGACGCAGGAAACATTTTAAAACCTGCCCTTGCTCGCGGTGAGTTGCAAATGGTTGGAGCCACAACTTTAAATGAATATAGAAAAATTGAAAAAGATCCTGCATTAGAAAGACGTTTGCAGCCAGTCAGAGTCAATGAACCAACTCCGGATGAAACAATCACAATATTAAAAGGTATTCAAAATCAGTACGAGAATTATCATCACGTACACTATACTGATAAAGCAATACAAAGTGCTGTGGAATTATCTCATCGGTATATCCAAGATCGTTTTTTACCTGATAAAGCAATTGATTTACTTGATGAGGCTGGATCTAAGAAAAACTTGACGATTCGTACAGTAGACCCCGCAGCAATAACAAAAAAAATAGAAGAAGCCGAAAAACAAAAACAATCTTCATTACAACAAGAAGATTATGAAAAAGCAGCATTTTATCGTGATCAGGTAACTAAGCATAAAGAAATGTTGGATCAACAAACACCGGATTCCGAGCTACCTGAGATCACAGAAAAAGATATGGTTCATATTATTGAACAAAAAACGGGTATTCCGGTTGGTGAATTAAAAGAAAAAGAACAAGAACAATTACGTGACTTAGATCAATCTCTACGCAATCATGTAATAGGACAAGATGATGCTGTCGAAAAAGTAGCTAAAGCGATTCGTAGAAATCGTATTGGATTAAGACAAAAAAATCGACCAATTGGTTCTTTCCTTTTCGTAGGACCAACAGGCGTGGGTAAAACAGAGTTAGCTAAAACTTTAGCACTCGAATTATTTGGCAGTAAAAATTCTTATGTACGTTTGGATATGAGTGAATATATGGAAAAACACAGCACTTCTAAACTTATCGGTTCTCCTCCTGGCTACGTAGGTTACGATGAAGCTGGGCAATTAACTGAAAAAATTCGCCGTAATCCATACAGCCTGATTCTCGTCGATGAAGTCGAAAAAGCGCATCCGGATGTCCTGCACATGTTCTTACAGATTCTAGATGATGGAAGATTAACTGATGCACAAGGCCGTACGGTTAATTTTAAAGAAACCATTATCATTATGACAAGTAATGCTGGAACTACAAACGTCGAATCAAGCGTTGGTTTTGGAGCACAATTAAGCGGAAAACAGCATTCACTTCTCAATAATCTTGGTGAATTCTTTAAACCGGAATTCTTGAATCGATTAGATGGCATTGTGGAATTCCATTCTTTATCAAAAGAACATCTAATGGAAATCGTTTCATTAATGTTAGAAGAAATTAATGCTGCACTGAAACAACACAATATAACGGTGACTGTAGATAATAAAGCTAAAGAAAAACTGGTAGATTTAGGATACGATCCTAAGATGGGCGCTCGTCCACTTCGCAGAGTCATCGAAGAACAAATTGAAGATAAAGTTGCCGAATATTACTTGAATCATCCTCAAGCAAGCAATATTCTTGCAACAGTAAATGATGATGATATGATCGTTATCGAAAAGATTTCAAATTCAGAAGAATCTCATTCTGATATAGAAGATACTGAAGGAACTAACCATAATAACCCTTCTTCACAAGACTCATAATAAAAAAATGAAAAAAGCATGACTACTATCAGCCGACTATAGGCTCGGTAGTAGATCATGCTTTTTTTTTAAAAATAAATACTTTTAATTTTCAATTTATAAAAGAGAAGTAAGTTGAACTTCTGGGTATTTATCGCTAAACCAACGTTCTGCAAATTGATTTTCAAACAAGAATAATGGGCGACCAAATCGGTCTCTAACCAACATATTACGACTCGACCCCATGTTTTCATCCAATTGTTCTGGATCTATCCAACGAGCAATTCGACTACCAATAGAAGTCATGACTACTTCTGAATTATATTCATTTAACATACGGTGCTGAAAAACTTCAAATTGCAACTGACCAACAGCGCCAATAATATATGTTTCAGTATGGTATGTTTTATATAATTGAATAGCGCCTTCTTGAACTAGTTGATTGATTCCTTTATGGAATGACTTTTGTTTCATGACATTTTTAGGTTCAACTTTAATAAATAACTCTGGTGTAAATTGTGGCAGGCTTTCAAATTTTATCGCTTGTTTTCCTTCATAGATCGTATCACCAATTTGGAAATTCCCAGTATCATATAATCCAATAATATCTCCTGCTACAGCACCTTTAACTGATTCTCTATTTTCGGCCATAAACTGAGTTGAATTTGACAACTTCATTTTTTTGTTGGTCCTGGCTAAAGTAACATCAATTCCTCTTTCAAAATCTCCGGAACATATTCTTACAAAGGCAATACGGTCCCGGTGCTTAGGATCCATATTAGCTTGAATTTTGAAGATAAACCCAGAAAATTCTTCTTTAGTAGGTGAGACTTCTTTTCCATCTACATCGATATGCTCAGTCGGTGCCGGGGCAAATTGTAAAAACGTCTCTAAAAAGGTCTGAACACCAAAATTTGTCAGAGCAGAACCAAAGAATACAGGCGTCAGTTTTCCATCTAGTATGGCTTTCTCAGAAAAGTCATTTCCCGCTTCTCTTAGTAACATCGCTTCTTCTAAAACTTGATCATATAAACTTTCTCGTTTAAGTTTATGTTCGCCTTCAATTGCCCCTTCATTATTTAAAGGTATGAAACGTTCTCCCTGATTTGATTCATCCGGGCGAAACATTTCAATACGATTATGATATAAGTCATATAAGCCTAGAAAGTTTTTCCCTGATCCTATTGGCCAATTCATTGGGTATGCATCAATTTCTAGCACTTCTTCTAGCTCTTCTACTAATTCTAATGGTTCTCTTCCATCTCGATCTAACTTATTCATGAATGTGAAGATTGGTATGCCGCGCATACGACAAACCTTAAATAATTTTTTTGTTTGCTCTTCAATCCCTTTAGCACTATCTACAACCATAACAGCAGCATCTACAGCCATCAAAGTACGATAAGTGTCTTCAGAAAAATCTTCATGTCCTGGTGTATCAAGTATATTAATTCTTTTCTCATCATAATCAAACTGCATTACAGAACTCGTCACAGAGATACCACGTTGCTTCTCGATTTCCATCCAATCTGACTTTGCAAATTTGCCTGATTTTTTTGCTTTTACGGTACCAGCTTGTCTAATTGCTCCACCGAATAAAAGTAATTGTTCCGTTATAGTTGTTTTCCCAGCATCAGGATGAGAGATAATGGCAAACGTCCTTCTAGACTCTACTTCTTTTTTTAATTCCTTATTTTCTTTTGTTTCGTTTATCATAATAACTTCCTTTATCTATAATAATTTCTTATTAACTTGATCATTTTATTGTTCGCTGAATAGTTACTCAGCTAAGACAAGGTGATCTTCTTTTCTTTTTTTATTTTTATAACATAGACTACAATCGTCTTAATAATTGCAAATACTGGCACTCCAATCAACATCCCAAGTAACCCTGCTATATCTGCTGAAGCTAAAAGAATCAAAATTACTGTAAGAGGATGAATCGAAAGAGATTTTCCTACCAAAAAAGGTGTAAACAAATTCCCATCTAACTGTTGAACAATCAATACAAAAATCGCTGCCAAAACTGCTTTTGCTGGAGAATCAATTAGTCCTACTATAATGGCTGGCGCTGCTCCTAAGAAAGGACCAATATAGGGAATGAAATTTGTAATTGCTGCAAACACAGAGAGTAAAAACGCAGACGGGAAACCTGCTATAGTATACATGACAAAAAGAATGATACCAACAAGTAATGAAGCCATCCCCTTACCACTAATATAGCTGGAAATTGTGTCATTTATTTGAAGGGCAAGTTCTTTAGCGTTCTTTTTAAACTTTTCTGGACTGATTTTTTCAATATAACTCGGGAATCTATGTCCGTCGTATAGCATATAAAACAAAATAACAGGAACTGTGATGAATAAAAATAAAAATTGCGTCAAGCTTTGGATTACACCACCTACACTCGTTACCATACCATCTAGAAATCCTGTTCCCAGATTTCGTAACCACGAGTCTATATTTAAAAGAATCGTATCAAAATCGACTTGCTCCATCCAAGGTTCTTCTGAAAGTTTCCGGAAATAGAAATCCAGTTCATTGATAAACTGAGGAATACCTGAAATAAGTAAACTAGTTTGCTCTACTAACATTGGGATACCTCTTAATACTGTGAGGACAACTACTCCTACAAGCAATACCATTACTAGAGATACTCCGTATATTCTTTTAACTTTTATTTTTTCAAGTAATTTAACAATTGGATTTAATAAATAAAACAAAAATCCGGCCATTAATAAGGGCATAAATAATGAAGTTAAGATAGCTAATAGAGGGTTTAAAATAAAATCTATTTGTTGAAGAATGAATATCAACAATGCGACTGCTAGAAACCACACAGTCCAGAACATTATTTTTGAGTTTTGCCAATTTATCACTTACATTTCTCCTCTACCGTTTAATGACTACAACCTATTATATGACAGCTACTACTTAAATAAAAGAGGCAGTTATCACTATTAATTGACGCAAATACAAATTTAATGATAAAATTATAAAAATCTATATTTTGAGGAGTTTTTTTATGGAATTCAAGTGGGCCGATGATATATCAAATAAAGTATACAAAGACGCTATACATATAAGAAAAGAAGTCTTCGTAAAAGAACAAAAGGTAGATCCATCGCTAGAAATTGATGAACTGGAAGATCAAACGCTGCACCTTGTAGGTTATATAAACTCAGTTCCTTCAGCTACAGCAAGGATCTATGAAAAAGCGCCTCATTTATTTAAGATCCAAAGAGTTGCCGTTGTTAGTAGTGCACGAAAGACAGGGGCTGGCAAGAAATTAATGGCGGAATTAGAACGGTATATACGAACTCAAAATGCAGAGATCATGATATTAGATTCTCAAGATCAAGCAATTCCTTTCTATGAAAAATCTGGATTTTCCATGGAAGGAGACGGGTTTATGGATGCTGGAATTCCACATCATCGAATGACAAAAAGAATTTAAAGGCGAAGCACGCTTCGTCTTTAACCATACACTGTTCACTAATTACTTAATGCTTTCTTTTCAAAAGTTTTTCCCTTCTTTTTTTATTATTCTGCAATCTTTTTTGAGTCTCTGCTCGTAATACTTTTATGAAAAGTTTGTTATCACCATCAATAACAGTAGGCTCTATTTCTAAAACATCCCCAACTTTACAATCGTCAGGTAATTTATCTTTTGTCAAAATGATTTCATCACTTTTATCATCCGGGACTAATTTAGCTTTATTATTCTCCAAAGATTCAAAAACTACTATCATAGGAACCACCTTATCTGATTATATATTCAGAATTTCTTGCAGTATTAAGTTATTTACTTACTTTTTTCTAATTCTATATCCATCTTATCCGACTCATTCACTTGTATAGAGATTGTTCCATTTTTTATTGTATTATATAAAGGAACTCCCTGTTTCTCTAACCGAGCCAAAGTTTCTTTATGCGGATGACCATAAGAATTATTTGCTCCTGCTTGCACAATTGCAATTTGTGGGTTTACTGCATTAAGCCATTCATTACTGGTACTATCCTTAGAACCATGGTGTCCGACTAGAAGTATATCTGCTACTAGATCAAAGTATTGTTCCATTAACCGAGTTTCAACTTTAGAAGAAACATCGCCAGTTACCATAGTTCGTATACCATTTAAAGTTATTTTTGTTACAATAGATTCTTCATTCTGATCTTCTGTTACAGCTTTTTTGAACGGGCTGAATACCTCGATTTTAAACGGCCCTACAGTTTTTTCTTCTTGCGCTTTAGGTTCATAGTATAGAGCACCTGAATCTTCGATAGCATCCAATAAATCTTCATAAATCACTGTAGTATGGTCAACTCCGTTCATCCAAACTTCTTTTACGTTATAATAATCCAGAACTAAATCACCATTACCAATGTGGTCTGCATCATTGTGGGTAAAAATCAATAAATCGATCGTTCCTCCAGTACCTATATATTGATCAAGATATTTAATAATTCTTTTATCAGGATCATCATATCTACCAGTATCAATCAAGATATTTGTTCCATCACTGGCCTGCATTAAAGTAGCCGAACCTTGCCCCACATCAAAAAATCGAATGGTCCCTTCAGCACTCTTTTCTTCACCCGCTATACGATGATTCAATTCAGAAAAAACAGAAGTCACATCATCCGTTATTTCTTGAGCTCTTTTTGAAAAGTACTTTACATCATACGGATTATCTCCGAAAAACAAGCCCATTAAAAAAGCAACACCTAAAAGTAGTGTTGTAAGGACAATTTGTAATCGTTGCTGCTTTTGTTTTTTAGTTAATTTTTTCTTTCTAACCATTTATTTCCCTCGCAGTACTTCGATCAATTCTTTTAAATCATTAGGAAGTGGTGCATATATTTTTAAGAATTGCTCAGTAAACGGATGCTGAAATGATAATTCACTGCAATGAAGAGCTTGCCTAAAAAAATAGTCGCTTTCCTCTCCATACAAATTATCACCTAATAGCGGACAATCAATATGAGAAAAATGGACTCTGATTTGATGTGTTCTACCAGTGTGCAGCTTTACTTTTACTAATGTAGCATGACTATATCTTTCCTCAACCCAATACTCTGTTAGTGAAGGCTTTCCGTCTGCTCTTACTTCTCGTGTAATAATTGAATCTGCTGTACGTCCTATAGGCGCTTCAATAAAGTCATGATTTTCAATTAATACGTCAGAAATAATCGCCTGATAAAGCTTTTCTACTTCTTGCTTTCTCATCTTTTGATCGATCATCGAATGCGCAAGGGCATTTTTGGCAAAAATCATTGCTCCAGATGTTTCTCTATCCAGTCTTGTAACCACATGCACAGTTTTATGCGTATAATAATTTCGCTCAACATAGCCTCTGATTCTATTAGCCATTGTGTCTTCTCGATGGGTTGAAGAAGGAACAGACGCTACTCCAGCAGGTTTATTTACAATAAGATAATGTTCATCTTCAAATAAAATATCTAATGGCTTTTCAGATGGCTTCAAATAAGGATTAGCCGGTTCTATCGGTATTGACATTCGAATAGTATCACCAATATTAAGCGTATGTCTTACCCTTACCTCTTCGCCATTCACTTCCAGTTGCCCACCTCTAAATTTAACTTTTGCGAGCATTTTTTTTGATATTTTCTTTTCTTTTAAAAAAGTTTTTAGCATTCTTGGTTCAGTCTCTTCATATTTCCATTCAATGATCATTTCTTTTTCTCGCTCCCAAAAATGCATCTTCTACTCTATTCCAGAAATGAGTATGCTGATAACGTGCAAATCGAATTCGCTCATCTGCAATTTTAAACCTAAGTTCAGAAACTTCTGATTCAGTGGTCACTACTTGATCAATGGTAAAAACAAAATCAGTTGTTTCAATAGGTATTATTTTGATCCATTCATCAGGAGCTATAACCATTGGAGAACTTAAAGTACGAAACACACGATTATTTAATGAAGCCATTTCCGTTAACTGAAGAGCTTCCAACCGCGGATGTAAAACTGCTCCACCAATTGATTTATTATATCCTGTAGATCCCGTGGGAGTAGAGATACACAGGCCATCACCACGAAAGCGCTCAAACTGTTCGTCTCTAATATAAACATCACACACTAGAGTACCGTCGACTCTTTTAATTGTAGATTCATTCAGGGCAAGAAAATGTGCAGGAGCTGTTTTGTTTTTGAAATAAATTTCAACATCTAATAGTGGATACTGAACGAATTCTCCATTGTCTTTTTTTAGACTCTCAATCAATTCCCCAATATTGTACTCACGCCAGTCTGTATAAAATCCTAAGTGTCCGGTGTGAACCCCTATAAAGCGCACTTGATTCAAAATATGAGCATAACGATGAAATGCAGATAAGAGTGTACCATCTCCCCCAACAGAAATGACAATCGCAGGATTTTTCTGATCGATAATAAATCCATTCTCTTTAAGCATTGCACGTAATTTTTTATATACTTTATTTGATTCTCCCGTTGAGTTAGACACAATTGCTACTCTCACTATACTATTCCTTCCATTCGTTTCTATTAAAAGGTGATTTACCATCTTTAAATCTAAAATTACTTTGTGCTTCTTTTATTTCCTCTCTTATAGTCGACATTTCTTCATCTAACTGGAAAGCTGATTCAGCAGCTTTTTGAAGCCTTAAGTTAATTTCGTGTGGAAATTCCCCTTGATACTTATAATTTAAAGAATGCTCAATTGAAGCCCAGAAGTTCATTGCTAAAGTTCTAATTTGTATCTCAACTAAAACATATTTCACTTCATCAATCAGTTGAACAGGGTATTCACAAATCAAATGATATGATCGGTATCCACTATTTTTTTTATTTGTCACATAATCTTTTTCTTGAACCACTTTAAAGTCATGACGATTTTTTAATAGTGTTACAACATCATAGATATCTTCTACAAACGGACACATAATTCGAATGCCCGCTAAATCTTCCATCTCTGTTTCTAACTTTTCCAATGAAACATTTCTAGTTCTAGATTTTAATAAAATACTATTAACTGGTTTGACACGCCCAGTTACAAATTCGATCGGTCCGTGCTGTTTGCTTAATTGATAAGAAGTTCTAATTCCTTTAAGTTTAACTTTCAATTCATTCACTGTTTGAGTATACGGAAGTAAAAATAATTCCCAGTCTCTATCCATTTATATTACCTTCTTTTCATTTCCTTCTTTCATTCTTCTCTGATCTATTGTAACATATTTATGGATAAAACCGTAATATAGACCCCGGAATGAGGATTACATATGAAGCAAAATATTGAAATTGAATTTAAAAATTTATTGACCGAAAATGAATATAACAGTTTATTTGAAGGATTACATTTAAAAACCAAAGATGTCTTCTCACAAGAAAATATTTACTTTGATACTGTAAATTTTGACTTAAAAAGCAAAAAACTGGCCTTAAGGATTAGAATAAAAGAAGACACTGCCGAGATTACTTTAAAATCTCCTCACAAAAAGCATTTATTGGAAACAAATATAACAATTAGTTTAGCTGAAGCTTACTCTATTAAAAAGAGCACTGTCTATTTTGCTTCGGGTATGATCGCTGATGTCTTAAAATCATATGATCTTGACCCTAGAACCCCTCTTAAAATTTTTGCGCAGTTAAAAACTGAACGTGTCGAACAAATAAACAGGAATAGTATTATTGTTCTAGACAAAAATTACTACGCTGACAAGATAGATTACGAATTAGAAGTTGAAAGCTTGAGTGCAGAAGAAGGAGAACAGCTTATTGATAATTTGATGAATGATTTTTCTATCCCCAAGCGAAAAACACTTAATAAAATTATTCGAGCTTATAACGCGCTGCATTCAAAAACCGCTGATGATTAAATGTCTTGTTCTAATTGTGACGATTTTGTCACATACCAATAAACTTTATGACAAAATCTATGCAGATGATTATTAATATTTTCTCGTCTTTGTTAATCTAGTAATTGTAAAGATAAATCACACAAGTTATTCTAAATTTATATATTACTAATTAGACATTAAGCACTTCAGACGAGAAACTAACAAAATAAATTATTGTAAGGTGAGTATAAAATGGTATTAAATAACGTTATAGAATTGTTTTTATTTATAAATCCTTTAGGGACAAATAGTTTTGATGCAGAAGAAACGGTGGAAGCTTTTTCTAAAGAAAGAGAAGAAAAAGTAAAAATTAGTTTTATTCCCCTTTTAAATTTTAATTCAGTAAAAAAACAATTAATAAGTGAAAAAAATGGACTAACCTCTATTGAAGATCGTAATAAGATGTACACTGACTCTTTCAATGCTAGTTTAGCTTTTGCCGCTGCTTCTATGCAAGGCAAAAAGAAAGCCAGAAAATTTTTAATGACGCTTCAGAAAAACATTATTGAAAATAACAATACTTTTTCTAAATCACTAGTCTTAAAAAGTGCACAAGCAGCTAAATTGGATATTGAAATGTTTGAAGAAGATTTCAATTCTGATTTAGTTAAAACGGCTTTTACTAAAGACCAGAAATTAGCTCAAGAAATGTCTGTACAAGATACACCTGCTTGTGTTTTATTTACTGGAACTGGTGAAAAATATGGATACCGTGTTGATTCTATTCTCTCTAAACAGTTATTACATGGGTTATGTTCAAATAATCCTATCCCTCCTGAAATATCAGAGATAAAAAATAAATATAAATTCCAGACCGTTTAACTACCAATGAAAAGCCCTCTAAATAAACTTAGAGGGCTTTTTTATCTAATTAGAGATTTAAATCTTTTAGTGTATCTTCAAATTCATTCAATCTTGCTTCAAAAACTTTCATTGCTTTCACAATATAGTCTTTATTTGTCATATCAACCCCAGCTTTTTTCATTACCTCAATTGGAAAGTCGCTACTTCCAGCTTTCAGATAATTTAAATATTTTTCCAGAGCATCGTCTTTTCCATTCAAAATATTATCTGCTAAAGCAGTGGCAGCACAAAAGCCTGTAGAATATTGATAAACATAATAATTATAATAGAAATGAGGAATCCGAGCCCATTCATACTGAATCTCAGTGTCTTTTTCTACAGCCTTCCCATAATATTTACTATTAATTTCTGCATAATTTTTGCTCAAATAATCTGCAGTCAAAGGTATTCCTTTAGCTGCTTCTTCATGCATGAAATGTTCAAATTCTGCGAATTGCGTTTGGCGGAAGACCGTTCCTTTAAATCCGTCAAGGTAGTGATTTAATACATAAGCACGTGCTTTTGGATCTTCAGTTGTTTTCAGTAAATAATCAGTTAGAATATTTTCGTTTGTTGTAGAAGCAATTTCTGCTAAGAAAATTGAATAATCACCATAAACAAACGGTTGATTATCTCGCGTAAAGTAACTATGCGCACTATGACCAAGTTCATGTACTAATGTATATAAATGATTAAGGGAATCATGCCAGTTCAATAAGATATATGGATTAGTATCGTAATCTCCTGAGGAATATGCTCCACTACGCTTCCCTTTATTTTCAATAACATCAATCCAACGATGGTTAAAAGCTTTTTCTAATACATTTTTATATTCAGAACCAAGTGGAGCAAGTCCTTTTAGCGTCTCTTTCTTCGCTTCATCATAGGTATATTTCAAACTCGCTTCTCCAGTTATTGGAGTATATAAATCATACATGTGCAATTCACTAACATTTAAGATCTTTTTGCGTAATTCCATATAACGATGCAGTAAAGGTAAATGTTCATTAACAACATCAACAAGCGTTTCGTGAACCGACTCGGGAATATGATTAGCAGAGAGCGCTCTTTCTCGAGCAGAATTAAACTTGTGTACTGATGCTTGATAATTATGATTTTTCACATTTGCAGACAACGTGCTGGCAAATGTATTCTTTAATCCTTCATAGATTTCATACATTTTCTGAAATGCTTCTTCTCTGACTTCTCTATTTGTGCTTTCTAGTAACTGACCATACATTCCATGAGAAAGTTGAACTTCTTCTCCATGTTCTCCTTTCACTTTAGGAAAAGTCAAGTCAGCATTATTTAACACACTAAAAGTCTGGCTAGAAGCTGTCAAAATATCACTGGCCCCAGCTAATAATGCCTCCATTTCTGCAGATAAAACATGCTCTCGATTTGCAGTCAGCTGATCGATATAATGTTTGTAAATAGTCAATTCTTTTTTTTCTTCGAAATATCCTTTTAATTTATCTTCTGATAAAGATAATAGTTCTGGTTCAAACCAAGAAGTTGCTTCTCCAGCTTTAGTAGCTAGCAAACGAGCGCGGTCATTCATTGCCTGATAAGTACCATTAGAGGTATCTTGATCGTTTTTTAAATGGGAGTAGACATATACTGATCCTAATGAACGGTAAACATCAAGAATAGATTCAAGTGCTTCGAAAAAATCCTCTGCTCTATTTGCTAGTGTTCCTTGTAAACTAGAAATTTTTTGAACCTTATTCTCAGCATCTTTAATGGCATTTTCCCATTCTTGATCTGACTTAAAGATCACAGTCAAATCCCAGGTTAATTCTTTTGAAACTTCTTCACGTTTTGGTAACGATTTTACTTCTGACATTGAAGTCCCTCCTAATATTAGCTATGAAATAATGATAACACACTTTAAAAATCATTAGAATATACAAACTATTCTGATTGTTCATTATTTGAAGATTTCATTGATGAGTTTTTTGTTAATGTTTCTAGTTTTACTTCTTCATTATTAAAACGTTTTGCTCGTTTTTGTACACTCCATTTGTTTTTTCGAATCATTTTTATAATATTATGTTGAGCTAATACTTCCATGTATTCATAACATATAATTTTACTAATATTTCCATGGATTTGAGGCATTCTATAACACTTTATTTTTCCTTTTATTATGAGCAGTTCAATAAATCTATCAAGATTTTTACTGGTAATTACTTGGCCGATTTGATGATTTTCTATCCATTTAAGTAAATAATATTTCCATTGAAAAGCTAAGGTTTCAATAAGCCATTCATGTTTTACTGGTATATAAAGTTCTACTGGCATGTTAAGTAATGTTTCATTATCTAAGTATAGTTCTTGACAAAATTGCCGAATTTTAGAATTAGAATAGTGCGCAGCCCCCATTAAATTAAAATGTATCTCCTTTAAATCAAAAAAAAGCTTATCTGTGTCAGGAATCACTTCTTTCGTTGTACTTTCTTCTACTAATTCAATTAAGTAACTTAATTCTACAGTTAACGAATTGTAATGCCACTTTTTACCATAAGACTTCTGGATATGACTTAATATCTGAAGACTTTGATTTTTTGCGGAATAGTGCATTATATAAAAGGAAAATACTGGATGTACTCGTATAAAACTTTTCTGTAAGTCCGTAATCCGAGGACCTGGTTTCAGGTTATTTCCTAAAATCCAAATCACTTTATATCCGCTTGCTTTGTAGCTATTTGTCCTTTCAATCACTTTTTCTATTGGAATTGGGCTACACTGATATTCAATTACAATTTTTTTTTACTCTCTATGAGTATATCTGGTCTCTGATTTAAATTTTTTAAATATGCTTCTAATTTTACTTTGTACCCTTTTTTCTTGAAAAAGTTATACAGCGCTAGTTTTCCTTCCAGATGTTCTCTGGTTTCTCCTTCCGTAAATACCTTACAAGCTTCCTTAGGATGATGTGAAAAATGAGGAATCTTACTTTCTCCTTTCTTAAGAAAAACCCTTTTCCCACAACTTGGACATATTAAGTCTTTAAGAAGCTGTGCTTTATTATCACCAGCTTGTATATATTCATTAGTCTTCGTCAGCGCAATTATCATTTATATCAACCCTTTCTATTATTACTACTGTTTTATTAAATAAAAATTAATCAAAAAACCACAGAACTATAAGCTCTGTGGTTTCAAAGATTCTTATTTAAAGTAGTGTCTAATTAATTCTAGGGCACTGTTATCCATAATTACTTCTGCATATTCATCTAATACTTCAGAAGAAATTCTACTTTTCTCTCCAAATTCAAGAATATGGGCTATTTCTTCTTCCATTGTTCTTATAACCATTTCTTCTACAAAAAATACAATGTGCAAGTAATACTGGTCTTTATATTTGTATAAAGTAGATGCTCCACTCTCTAGAGAAAATTCTTGAGCCATCATAATGACCTGTTCAAAATTTCGAAACATAAAAATTACTTCTCGTGATTTAACATCCTGAGCTTTTAAATACTCTTCTAATCCATCAGGTTTAACGTTTTGAGATAATTTTTCATTCAACATTCTTACAGGATCCGTTGTTGACTCTTCATCTATCTCATCATTTAATTCTTCTTTAAATTGAGCACCCTTACTGATAAAGAGTTCTAAACCATTGTTATTTGGCATAACTTGAAAAGTAACAGCATCCGATTCTTGAAATTCTTCGTCTATATCTACTTCTTCAAGAATACTGTAGAAAAAACTCTCGATTTGTTTTTGGTTTCCTAATAAATCAAGAAAGGTGATGCCTCTTTCTTCGAGGTCCCTATTTTCTATTTTTACACGGATCGTATCATCATTAATATGTTCGATTTCCATCTTTCTAGCACCTCATTCCTTTAATCAGTGTTAGGCATATATAGATTATAGTGTTTGCCGAATCGTAGGGTAAATTTAATTATTATTCTAACTACATCTCTTCAATGTAAATGTTTGTAAAAATAAAGCTTAAACGTTGAATCATTAAGAGCCTACGCTCTTGCTATTATACAAAATGGAAGAAACGAATACAAGCGAATGATTCACATAAAATAAAAAAGATTCGACTTGGTTTTGAACCGTCGAATCTTATAACAGTTGTATTTGCTCTTAACTCAATACTAGCTGTTAGAAAGAGCAACTAGTCTTTGAGCTCTTTCTAACTCTAAAGCTCTTACTTCTCTAGGAATGAACTGACGAATTTCGTCTTCATTATATCCAATCTGCATACGTTTCTCATCGAGTACGATGGGTCTGCGTAACAAACTTGGTGTCTCTTGAATTAGTGTATATAACTCTTTTAAAGATAATTCATCTATATCAAGATCCAATTCTTGAAAAGCTTTAGAACGAGTTGAAATAATTTCTTCTGTACCCTCTTCTGTCATTCGCATAATTGATTTAATTTCTTGGATGCTAATTGGAGTTGACGCAATATTTCTTTCTTCATAAGGGATCCCGTATTCTTCTAACCATGCCTTCGCTTTTCTGCATGATGCACAACTCGGTGATGTAAATAATGTTACCATTATGTATTTCTCCCTTCTAAATTCTGTATATTTAGTAGTTGAATTTCTTACATATTGACTACACTTATAACTATAAACGAATTGTGAACACTTGTAAAGTCCTTTTGTCATTTTTCTGTCAAACATTATATTACTTTTATGTAATAATCATGTAAAAAACATTAAAAAGGTTGTGTTTATACCTTTATCTTATAATTATTCATATTCGACAAAAAACTACTTTATTTATAATCATTACAATTTGAAACTATAGTTTGTCACATCCATTTTGTCTTTTAAAATATCTATTCCTATCCCCTAGATATTAAAACACTTTCTTTTTAAAAAAATTATGTACATCAAAAAACAACACGAGTAGAAATTTTTACCCGTGTTGTTTTTTGATGTAGTTTAATAGAATAGTTGAACTAATTCATCTACGCTAACTTTTCCAAAATATTTATTTATATCTATTTCTTCAAAAGTATCTCGTATTGATTTTTCTTCATAGGTTTTTCCAATCAATTTACTTTCGACATCTGAAATTTCTCCTAATCCAAAGAAGTCTCCATATATTTTCAGATCTTCTATAATTCCTCTGTTAACATTCATTTTTACTTCAACTGTTCCCACAGAAAGACGTTCGCTACGTTCTAGATCAAATTTAGGTGACTTTCCATAATTCCAATCCCAGTTTGCAGTGTATTTTTCAGCAAACTTATCAATTTTTTGCCAGTCTTCCTCTGTTAATTTATACTCTTTAACTTCTGATATATTATCCACATCAAATATATTCAGCAAAAGTTTTTCTTTAAAATCTTTAGCGTTCATATACTGATACTCGTCGCTAAGATACGGTTTAATGTTTGTTACACGACTTCTAATAGATTTTATACCTTTAGACTCCAACTTATGCTTTTTAGGTCTTAACGCTCCTACAACTGCTTCAATTTCAGAATCAAACATTAATGTTCCATGTGCTGTTAATCTACCATTCTTGGAATACATTGCATTACCAGAGAATTTTTTATCATCAATAACTAAATCATTACGTCCTCTCAGTTCTGCTCCTTCAACACCCATTTTATGGAGCCCATCTATCACTGGAGAAGTAAATTTTTTGAAGTCTCTAAAAGAGTTTCCATCATCTTTAGTCAAAAAACAAAAACATAAAACTCCTAAATCATGATAAACTGCGCCGCCCCCAGAAAAGCGTCTAACTACAGTTACATCATGCTCATTCACGTAATCTGTATTCACTTCCTCGAAAGTATTCTGATTCTTACCAACAATGATTGAATTATCATTTATATAAAAAAGTAAAATTGGTTCATCCAACTCAACTTCATTTAATAAATAGTATTCAACAGCAAGATTGACTCTCGCATCATGAATTTCTTGACCATTTCTTTCGTTTTTCACATAGTACATGTACTCTACCCCTTTAAATTATTAATTCTAAGTTTTTTTCTGCTAAGATTGTCTTTGTCTTCGGTGCCTCTTCAGCTGCTTCTCTTCTTAATTTCTGTAGATCCCCTTCTTGTGGCAAATGACTTAAAACCAAAGTTTTCACGTTGGCTTTATTAGCTATTTGACCACATTCTTTTGAGGTCATATGAACAGAATGGTTTTCCATCCCTTTAAAGAAATTAGAATCTGCAATTAAAAGATCTGCATCTTTTGCTAATGGAATCAACTCTTCAATAAACCCTGAATCGGCTGTAAACACCATTACTTTACCGGTTTTTCTTTCTAGAATTCTAAATGCATAGCAAGGCACTGGATGAAGCGTTTTTAAGTGAAAAATATCAAACGGGCCAATCGAAATCTGATCTTGTTTTGTATAATCAATTCCCTGACTCACTTCATCCATAGTTATTTTCGAAAACGCCTGCTCATCATCATTGTGTCCATAAATGGGTAAAATAGAAGATCTATTCCCGTCACCATCCCTTTTTAGCAGTCTGGTAAATTGTAACACGCCTAAATCAGCAACATGGTCATGATGATAATGGGTAATTAGGACTGAATCTAAATCTAATGGATCCAGATGGTGTTCCAATGCTAATAATGATCCACTTCCAGCATCAAGTAATAAATGATATCCTTCTGATTCCAATAAGTATGAACTAGTCCCAATGTCTCTAGTTGGATAGCCACCATAATAGCCTAAAACGATTACTCTCATATTGATCTTCCTTTCTTATTTACTCTAGAATACTCCAGATTAAAATAAAAAAACAGCCAAAACTATAGAATGCTTATAGTTTAGCTGTTATATATAATAATTCCTAATTAATATATACTATTTTGTTTTTTTTAGATATGCAATTACTTTCTCACTCACTTTGTTTCCTTGTTCTATACAACTATTGATTCCAAATCCATTGACTCCATTACCTGCAAGATAGATACCTGGATAGTCATTTTTAATGGCATCAAGCAATCTTGGCTTCTCGTCTTGATTTTTAAATGAAGATTTAAGATATGAATTCGTCCATCTTTTTACAACATGATAAATTGGTTCTTCAGTAATTCCCAATATTCTTTCAAGATCCTTAAGTAATAACTCTTCAATTTGTTTATTACTTAGCGAGAGCATAATTTCTTCATTCCCTCGTCCAAAATAGACCCCTATCAGTTCTTCTTCTTTTTCTTTTAAGTTTTCCCATTTCTTATTTAACCAAACGATACTTGAAATGTGAGAATCATTTCGTCTAGAACACAATACCCCATTTCCTTGTGGTTCATTTTTTATTGTGCCTTTAGGGAAGCTGAACATAGAGTAACCTATAGAAGTTGTCCTGATATCTTTAAAATAATCAATTAATTCAGGATCATTAAAAAGCTCTCTATAAACACTTGGATCAGTCGCAACAATCACCGCTCCAACTCTAACTTGTTCTTTCTGATTGATATCTATAATATACGTATCTTCTATACTTTTCTTGATTTCGGTTACTTTTTTAGAAAATAGAACATGTTCTTTAACTTCTTTTAATAGAGCTTTTGTCAAGGTTTCTAGCCCTTGCTTAAACGATATCTGATTTCCGTTACCGTCTAACAAATTCGGATTTGCTTCTATAGCTTTCGTTAGATCCCCATATTGTTGTTCTAATTCTACTATTTGTTTATTAAGTACTTCTATACTTGTTGATTCCATGTCTGTCACATATATTTCAGAAAAATACGGTTCAGCTACGTACTCAGTTAATTCTGATCCAATTCTAGCAGTAAGGTAGTCCATTACACTGGTTTTTTCATGTACTTCACTTTCTGACAAATACGTATCTTTTAGATAAGATATTTTCCCTTGAAAAGAAAGAATATCATACTTCCATATGTCAGATCGTTTAGCAGGGATTCCATTATACGAAGGATTTTCAATATGGTATAGCTTATTAAATGCATAAATATCTTGTTTGCCGTATTGACTACGTATTACTTCTTTTTGAAGATTTAATTCTTCTATTAGATCCATGGTGTGATTTGTTCTTATATCTATAGATTCTGCTCCAATATCTAAATAGTCTTCTCCTATTTTCATAGTATGTATCTTTCCGCCTGAACGAATAGATCCTTCTAAGACCAATAATTCTAATGGTAAATTTTCTTCTTTAATTATTTTCTTCAAACGATATGCTACCGTAAGTCCTGTAATTCCAGTACCGATAACGGCTATTCTTTTCTTTGACCTTTCCATCGCCTCATACCTTCCGTATACATATAAGGTGTTACTGTTTTATAACCTTACCATTTTATAAAGGTACTAGATTACTTATCAAATGTAATATTGATTTTTATTTTAAAAAAATTTTTTTTATTTAAGATGAGTCTGTTTCTATACACTTAAACTTTCCAAATAGACAGTTTAGTATTTATTAGATTTGTAAATACTAAAACTATTTTCTCTAGTAAGATTGTTTTCTTGTGATAAATTTAAGATTATGCAGTAGTAACTATTATATCATGGATGAAGTTTTAATATTTGAATTTTTTTATTAATTCTCTGTGAGTTTATTACTCATTACATATTTTTTAATCAGAATTCATAATTTTACTATAACCGTGTTTATATAACTATCCCCTTTTATTACAGGATGGTTCACGTTGTCATTCTAATATTTTTATAAATTAGTTTTTCCAGTTGGATGTCTCTACGATATCATATTTAGTAGAATCAATCCATATACTTTTTCAGACAAAAAAATCCTCGTTTAAGTAAACGAGGATAGGTAATTTGTAATGAAAACTATTTAGATAGTGCTTCTTTAGCTTGGTCAGCTAATGTAGTAAATGCAGCTGCATCACTCACTGCTAATTCAGCTAACATTTTACGGTTCATATCGATTTCAGCAAGTTTAAGTCCGTGCATGAATTTTGAGTAGCTTAAACCGTTCATGCGTGCCGCAGCATTAATACGTGCGATCCATAATCTACGGAAGTTACGTTTATTTTGTTTACGGTCTCTATATGCATATTGATATGATTTCATTACTTGTTGTTTTGCAACTTTGAACAAGCGATGCTTTGCTCCGTAGTACCCTTTAGCTAACTTCAAGACGCGATTACGACGTCTACGAGTAACTACTCCACCTTTAACTCGTGCCATTCTTTATTTCCTCCTTGGTTGCGCTCTTGAAAGATAAAAGCGCTCGTACAATTCTTATTTCATTTTAGCAAGTTGTTGTCTAATACGTTTAAAGTCACTATGTGAAACCATTGCAGACTTACGTAAGTGACGTTTTTGTTTTTGAGATTTATTTGCAAACATGTGGCTACGTTTTGCGTGGCTACGTTTCAGTTTGCCAGAACCTGTTCTTTTAAAACGTTTTGCTGAACCTTTATGTGTTTTTTGCTTAGGCATTATTGTCTTCCTCCTACACTATTGTCTTATTTCTCAGATGTCGGTGCAAGCATTAAGAACATGCTACGGCCATCCATTTTAGCTTTTGATTCGACTTGTGAAATGTCAGACGCTTCTTCCGCCATACGTTCTAATACTTCACGTCCTATTTCCTTGTGAGTAATCGCACGTCCACGGAATCGAATAGATACTTTCACTTTATCGCCTTTTTCCAAAAATTTACGAGCGTTACGCAATTTCGTATTGAAATCGTGATCATCAATAGTTGGACTCAAGCGAATCTCTTTGACGTTAACGACTTTCTGATTCTTTCTTGCTTCACGTTCTTTCTTTTGTAATTCGTAGCGATATTTACCATAATCCATAACACGAGCCACTGGTGGTTTAGCATTTGGTGCAACTAGAACTAAATCTAAATTGGCATCTTCAGCTAACCTCATTGCCTCGTTGCGTTGGATTACCCCAATCTGTTCACCGTCTTTGCCGATCAAACGTACTTCTTTTGCACGAATACGATCGTTGACAATCATGTCTTTTGCTATGGTGGTTCACCTCCAAAATATTTGCGAGAAAGCACGGCAGAAAAAAAGAGGGGACTTTGTAATAAAAGCCCCCTCTTTATCTCCGCTATCAGAGAATGAATTGCTTCATCCAGTCTGATACTCAAAGTAACTCTTGGTTACTCTGAATTATATACGTTCGATATCTGCCCTAGGATTTAGATCCTAAAGGCGAGAAGCGGGCGCTTCTGCTTCGTTTTCTCAACTCTTATATAGTACCAGAATGGTAAGAGTATGTCAATACATACTTAGTTATTTAATTTATTTTACTGATTCTGATAGAAATCGAGAGATGAATTCTGCTTTAGGATAAGTGTTTGTTTCTTTTTCACCATATTTTCGAACACTTACACTATTACTTTCAACTTCACTATCGCCTACAATAATTTGATAAGGAATTTTAAGTGTTTGAGCATGTCGAATCTTATATCCCATCTTTTCATTGCGATTATCAATTTCAATACGTAAGCCCTTTGCAGCTAATTCTTCATTTAATTCATTGGCATAATCAGCATGAATGTCTAAATTAACTGGAATGATTTTTGCTTGTACAGGAGCCAACCATGTCGGGAATGCGCCTTTGTATCTTTCTATCAGATAAGCAACAAACCGTTCCATAGTCGAAACTACACCACGATGGATTACAACAGGTCGATGCGTATCCTGACCATCTTCACCCACATAAGTTAGATCAAACCTTTCTGGCAATAGGAAATCTAACTGTACAGTAGATAATGTTTCTTCAATTCCAAGAGCTGTTTTCACTTGAACGTCTAATTTTGGACCATAAAATGCAGCTTCACCAATGGCTTCAAAGTACTCAAGACCCATTTCGTCAAGTGTTTCTTTTAACATTGACTGTGCTTTTTCCCACATGGCATCATCATCAAAATATTTTTCAGTGTTTTTGGGATCACGATAACTTAGACGGAATCGATAGTCTTTAATATCAAAGTCATCATAAACAGCCAGCATTAACTCAATCACTCGACGAAATTCTTCTTTGATTTGATCAGGTCTAACGAATACATGCGCATCATTCAATGTCATCTCACGAACGCGCTGCAAACCTGACAAAGCTCCACTTTTTTCATAGCGATGCATCTGACCTAATTCTGCTATTCTGATTGGCAGATCACGGTAACTTCTTACATCATTTTTGAAGACCATCATATGATGTGGGCAGTTCATTGGTCGAAGTACGAGCATTTCGCCGTCCCCCATGTCCATTGGAGGAAACATATCTTCATGATAGTGATCCCAGTGTCCAGATTTCTTATAAAAGTCAACATTTGCCATGATTGGCGTATAGACATGCTGATAGCCCATACTAATTTCTTTATCTGTAATATAGCGCTCGATCACACGGCGAATCGTTGCTCCTTTGGGTAACCAAAACGGAAGACCGGATCCTACTTCCGGCGAAAGCATAAAGATATCTAATTCTTTTCCTAATTTACGGTGATCTCGTTCTTTTGCTTCTTCGCGCATCTTTAAGAATTCTTTCAACGCTTTCTTATCAAAGAATGCTGTACCGTAAATCCGCTGCATCATTTTATTGTCAGAGCTGCCTCTCCAATAAGCACCTGCTAATGAAAGTAATTTGAAGACTTGAATACGGCCAGTTGAAGGAACATGAACACCTCTGCACAGATCCGCAAATTCACCCTGCTCATAGATAGAGATTACTTCGTCTTCAGGTAAGTCAGTAATCAATTCAACTTTATAAGGATCATTTTTAAATAAATCAAGTGCTTCTTCTCTAGAAATCTCTTTACGAACAATGGGTAAATTTTCTTTAACGATTGCCATCATTTCTTTTTCAATTTTTTCCAAGTCTTCTTCAATAATTGGCTGTTCTGAATCAGTGTCATAATAAAATCCTGTGTCAATTGCCGGACCTACTCCAAATTTCACGTCTGGATATAGCCTTTTGATTGCTTGAGCCATTAAGTGGGCAGTTGAGTGTCTTAATACTTCAAGAGCATTTTCATGATCAGGTGTAACGATCTCCAGTTCCCCGTCTTCCTTTAAAGGTTGATTATAATCAACTAACTTCCCATTCCACTTTCCAGCCAGTCCCTTTTTTTCAAGTGACTTTGCGATACTGCTCGCTATATCTTTTGGAGTTGCACCAGATTCTACTTCTTTTATAGAACCATCTGGTAGTTTAACTGCTATTTCTGACATTGATTTTCCTCCTAGTTATAATGTGATTTCATTTATTCAATGAGTTTTATAAGTTTAAAATATACAAAAAGTCCCATTGAATAAGAAAAACTTACTCAATGGGACGTGATTTATAACGTGGTTCCACCCAACTTCATAGAAAATAAGAAATACTATCTTCTAACTTCGTTCAGCTCTTTAACGCAGAGTAACGTCTGCCTTTACTTGGTTCAAGACAGCGCTCGAAAGGGGTCAATTTCAGGTTTATTATAGAAGACTTTCAGCTATTGTCTTCCTCTCTTAATAATAAATTCCTAAAAAGGTTAGCTTTCTCTAAGCTTTTTAAAATTTGATTAATAGTAGAATAACACGCTTCTTTGATTCTTTCAATACTTTTTTATTCTATGAATGTCTTCTATTGTCACCTGTCATCTCTACTTCTTTTGACAGAAACTTAATTCGTTCCATAATTCTTTTTGCTTTTAATGGTTCATTTTCCCCTCGTTGGGTTACTCTGAAGTGTTCATCTTCTAAATGAGCCATATCAAAATTAGATGAGAAAAAGGTAGGCAGCTGTTCTTGCATTCTATATTGTAATATAACGCCTAAAATATCGTCACGAATCCAACTGGACATTGAATCAGCTCCTATATCATCAATCATTAGGATTTTAGCTTTTTTGAAAATGGTCAATTTTTCTTCTGTTGTATTTTGACCTATAGAATTTTTCATTTCAACAGCAAAGCTAGGAAAGTGGACAAGTGTAGAGGGGTGCCCTTGTTCAGAAAGCTCATGAGCAATAGCCCCAAGTAAAAAAGTTTTGCCTACGCCAAACTTTCCATATAAATAAAGACCTTGTTGGAATTCATCAGGGTTTTCAAGATATTGATCAATAAAATCATATGCTCTTTCAACAGCTTCATTCCTACCTGGAGTACTTTCAAACTGATCAATACTAAAATTTTTTATGTCTTTTGGCATGTACATAGAATGAATCCTTTGATTAATTGCTGCTTGTTTTTGGCGGTTGGTTAAATCAGTAGAGGGTTCATAAGTCACATCAATTCGCTTATTGTTGATTAACAGTTTTGGAACATACCCCGGCATTAGCTCTCCACTCTGAACAGCCGCTTTCTTTTTTTCAACAACAAACTCATAAAGTTTAGCTGCGCTTCGTTCAATGGCTTCTTTATCAAGAATCTTACTGTTTTCAGCTAAGAATTTTCTTACATCCGGGTCTTTAAAAACTTCATTTCGAATAATCTCTTCATATTTTTCAGTCATCTTATTTGAATTCATCATACTATCTAATTGCTTGCGAATACTTTCCACTACTCACCACCGCCTTTCTTACGGTTACGGATGCGTTCCAATCGCTTCCTGAATTCTTCTTGTTTCTCTTTATCAACTTCTTCACCTTTATTTTCTTCTGTAGCCCATTTTGGTAAAGTTTCTTTCTTGATATAAGCTTTTTTATTATTTGTTTTTGAAGAATAGGTACTTTGTCTTGTTCGCTTTGCTTCTCTTGTATCAGTATATAACTGCTTAACTTTTTTTAACGCTTCTTCAGGTGAAGTTATACCGCTTATAGCCCAGTCATTAGCCACCTTTAGTGCCAAACTTTTTTCTAATACTGGAGCATTTTTCCCAATTAAAACATAGTTAATCAGCATATTGATTACCGAGGTGGGAAGAGAAGATTGTTCTATTAGCTCTTTAATCAGATAAAGCTCATTACTCGAAACAAAGCCGCCCTTTTGCGCTTTGATAGAACTAAGGTATTCTCCAGGTTTCACTTCTTCAGCATGAAGAATCACTTCAATCTCATGATCATTAAATCCACTCTGACTCAGACGATATCGACGGTTAGATTCTTTTGTTTTTTCCGCTTTTATTGTTTGATCTACTTTATCCGTAAACTGAACTTTATTTGCTTGTTTTCGATGGAAGTCTTGCTGGACCTCCTGAGATAATTTATTACCATTAATAGTTGAAGATTCTATGTCCGTTGCCTGAAGTACATATTTCTGAAGTTCCATTTCATCTAATCCATATATTTCATGTAACGAAAGAATGATTTCTTTTATTTCATTAGTTATTGATTTTTTATCAATGAAATGATTATTCAGTCCTTCTATAAAAAATGACCAATCAAAATCACTTTGTTTAGCTACTTCTTTAACTGCAGAAAAAGTTGCAACTTCAATAACATCTTTTTCCAAGTCAGTAGTAGTTAGTTGATTATGCTTTTGGATATTAAAATGATAAACATCTAAAAATGATTTAGTGATCTCTTCGTACTCTTCCACAAGAGGTTCTTTGCTAGTAAATTGCCGTCTAATATCTTTAAACGTTTTTTCTCCAACTTTTTCAAATAAAATCAGTTTCATCATATGATCATTAAAAAATTGTGCGGCTGTTAATGGCGGCTTTAATTCAAATAAATACTGATCTGCTTCTTTTTTACTTTTATAGACGCTTAACAATCCAAGTCCTTCTAAGCGAATTCGTGCCTGGTACAATTCAGGTATTCCCATATCAAGTATGGTCAACAATTCTGATAACGGTTTTCCACTAGTCCACTCGGCACTGCTTTGTAAAGACTCTTTTAAGAGCATATAAAGTGCATATGCAGCATTACCGATTAGCGGTTGGTATATAGTTGTTAACACCCTGACATCTTGGTCAGAAAGGGGATGTGACTCTCTTAGGATAAAATAATCTTTTGGTTTTACATGCTGCCACGGATAATTCACTGTACTATTTCCCCTTCCCTTTCAGTTAATTATACCCATTTACTGATCTTTCCGTTTTTTTTCTAATTCCTGCATTTCTTTCATGAACACTTCGATATCTTTAAATTGTCTGTATACACTAGCAAATCTTATATAGGCTACATCATCTAATTCCGCTAGTTCGTCCATTACATACTCACCTATTTTAGTCGATCGTATCTCACTATCTCCATGATCTCTAATTTTATATTCTACACGATTAACAATTCTTTCCTGTTCTTCAGCAGTAACTGGACGCTTTTCAAAAGCTCTCCTTAATCCTCTTAATAGTTTTTCACGACTAAATTCTTCACGTGTTCCATTTTTCTTAACCACTAATATAGGTGGCTGTTCTAATCTCTCAAATGTTGTAAATCGAAAGGCGCATTGCTCACATTCTCTACGTCTACGAATAGCTTTATTATCATCAGCAGGCCGACTATCGACGACTCTACTTCCGTTATTTTGGCAGCGAGGACATTGCACAGTCATCAATCCTTTTATTATAATCTTTCTGATTTTTAGTTATATTTATTATACCATAGCTTTATTCGCTGTAATACCCTTTACTAACGAGCCACTTAACGACTTGTGCTTCTGTTTCCTCTATTGTCCCTTCATTGTAAATAACAATATCTGCCATTTCTATTTTTTCCGATAATGGTAACTGAGATTCAATTCTCATTTTTGCTTCTTCAACTGTAAGTTCATTTCGTTTCATTAATCTTTTTAATTGGGTTTCTTCACTGACTGCTACAACCATTATTTCGTCCACTTCATTTTCATAGTGTGCTTCAATCAATAAAGGAATATCTAAAATAATCAATGGCTCATTTCGTGCAAGTAATTTATTTTTTTCTGAAACTATCCATTCTCTAATATGATGAACTAGACATTCATCTAGTTGCTTTCTTTTCTTTGCGTCATTAAATATAATCTGTCCTAATTTAACTCTATCAAGGCTTCCAGAATCTAATAATATTTGTTTTCCAAATATTCTAACTACTTCTTCCAATCCTTTAGTTCCAGGATCTAATATCTTTCTTGCTCCAATATCAGCATCAACAATTTTGAAATGATACTTTTTGAAAATTTGGCTAACTGTTGATTTACCACTAGCAATTCCACCTGTTAATCCTAATACATTTGCCATTATCCTCTTCCTTTATTTAAAATTGCTCTCAACCTTCACTTGTCAGTTTCTGACAATTAGGGCATAAATGGGTACCTCTTTGAGCAACTTTTATTTTTTCTATAATTGTTTGACACCTTACACACGGTAGACCTGTTCTGCCATATACTTTTAGATTAGATTGGTAATTACCTAACTCTCCAAAGACATTTTCATACGTGCGAATTGTCGTTCCACCAGCTTTTACTGCTTTGTCTATAATTTCTAAAATTGAATAAGTTAATCTAGATAATTCTGATTTTGTGAGCGTGTTCGCTTTTCGAGAAGGATGTATTTTTGCATTAAACAAAATTTCGTCTGCATATATATTCCCAATTCCTGCCACAACAGATTGATCTAAAAGGGTTGCTTTAATAGTCTTTTTTCTTTTTTTCAGTGCTTGACTTAAGGCTTCAATCGTCAAAGCCTCTTTTATAGGTTCGGGGCCTAATTTTATTAATGAAGGATGTTTAGCAATTGCTTTATAAGAGACTAGTGACATTCTTCCAAATTTCCTGACATCCAAATATCTCAGTTCTTCTCCACTATCCAACTTGAAAATAACATGCGTATGTTTTGAAATTGATGAATTGCTTTTTTCAATTCTATATTTGCCTTCCATTCTAAGATGCGAAATCAGCACAAAATCTGTTAAATTAAACAACAAAAATTTACCTCTGCGATCAATTGAATGAATGATTTGGTCTTTTATTTCATTTTTAAACTGATTTATTTCTTTAGGTTCTGCTATGATACGATCCCACAAAACAATCGCTTCCGTAATTCTTCTACCTTTCAATAAACGTTCTAGACCCTCTCTTACACTTTCTACTTCTGGTAATTCCGGCACTTGTTTCTTCCTTTCATTTTCCCATTACACATGGAAAGAAGCGAGAGTTTCTCGCTTCTCACTTTTACTATTTCGCTTCATACCAGCTCTTACCCCAACTGCTTTCAACTTTCAAAGGAACTGATAAATCAACTGCATTTTCCATTACTTCTTTAACCAGCTTTTCTAGTACAGGAATTTCTTCTTCTGGAGCTTCAAAAATCAATTCATCATGTACTTGCAGAAGCATAGTAGCTTTCATACCTTCTTCTTTAATTCTTTTAGACATATCGATCATTGCGACTTTTAAGATATCTGCAGCGCTTCCTTGGATTGGAGTATTCATAGCTGTCCGTTCTGCAAAGGTTCTTAAGTTAAAATTTCTTGAATTGATATCTGGTAAATATCGTCTTCTGTGAAATAGTGTTTCAACAAATCCTTTATCCTTAGCTTCTCTGATAATATTATCGATAAATAATTTAACTCCGGGAAAACGATCGAAATACGTATCAATATATTCTTGTGCTTCTTTTCTAGTAATATTTAAACTTTGAGAAAGTCCGTAGTCACTAATGCCATATACAATACCAAAGTTAACGGCTTTAGCATCTCTTCTCATATTAGCTGTTACTTCACTAGGATCTGCCAAATCAAATACTCGCATAGCTGTACTTGTATGAATATCTTGTTCATCTATAAATGCTTGTTTTAAATGTTCATCGTTAGAAATATGAGCTAGAACACGCAGTTCAATTTGAGAATAATCAGAAGCAAAAATCTTCCATCCTTCTTCTCTGGGAATAAAAGCTTCTCTAATTTTGCGCCCTTCTTCTAATCTAACTGGGATATTTTGTAGATTTGGATCAACTGAACTTAATCTTCCAGTTCTGGCTACAGTCTGCAAATATCGCGTATGAATTCTTTTCGTTTCAGAATTAATCACTCTGAGCAAACCTTCAATATAGGTAGATTGTATTTTAGCAATCTGTCTATATTGCAAAATAAATTCTACTATTGGAGCTTGATCTTTTAATTTTTCTAATACATCTTGTGCCGTTGAATAGCCTGTTTTAGTTTTTTTAATGACAGGGTACCCCATTTTCTCAAACAATACAATTCCTAACTGTTTAGGAGAATTAATATTAAATTCTTCTCCAGCTTCTTTGTATATTCTTGCTTCAATTGTATTTAATGTGTCAGCAAATTCTGCTTTCATTTTTTCGAGACGTTTTGCATCTACAGTAATTCCCTGAATTTCCATTTCGGCTAATACGATTGCTAATGGAATTTCCATTTCTTTCAACAGGTTCTCTTGTTCGTTTTCTACTAGCTGTTCATTCATCTGATTTGACAATGAATAAATCGCACGAACTTTATGGGCTATATGATCTCGCATTAATTCAATATTTTCAGGAACCTGTTTCTTTTTCCCTTTCCCATAAACAACTTCATCAGGCGACAACCCTTTATGATGATGTTTATTTGCAATATCAGCAACATCCCCACTGCTACTATCTTCTGCGGTAAGTAAATAAGAAGCTAATAATATATCAAACGTCACCCCATTCAGTTTAGCACCTTTCCTATTTAGTGCTACATAAGTTCTTTTAACATCATAGAGCGTTTTGCTGACTTCCTCTGATTCGATCCATTCTTTAAGACTTTCAGATTCGAAGGCTACAGAAGGTTCTGCAACATATATCTTTTGATCATTTCCCCAGCCAACAGAAACGATCTCTGAATGATGGTAATTGTCTCCCAACATTTCAATATAAAGGGCCATATCAGATTCAAACATATCAGACTTTATTTCATTTACATATTCATAGTCAATTTCTTCGACCTCTTCTGCTAACTGTTCCATGTACTCTTCTGTATCTAGTTTATTTAGGTGAGACTGGAAGTCCATTTCTTTATAAAAAGAAATGAGCTTTTCCATATCCATTCCTGTATAAGTTAAATCTTTTACGGCTATTTCAATAGGTGCTTTTAGATCAATCGTAGCAAGTTTTTTACTTAAGAAAGCTGTATCTTTTTCTTTTATTAAATTTTCTTTTCTCTTGGACTGTTTCATTCCCTCTATATTTTCATATAGTTCTTCGATAGAATGATATTCTTTTAATAACTTCAGTGCGGTCTTCTCACCAATGTTTGATACACCGGGGATATTATCTGAAGCATCTCCAGCCAATCCTTTCATATCTATAATTTGTTTGGGTGTAATACCCATTTCCTGCATAATTGAATCTGTTGTAAACTCTTTAAGATCGCTTACCCCTTTTTTCGTAATATCTACTCTGACTTTTTCAGATGCCAACTGCGTAAGATCTCGGTCCCCAGTAAGTATAACTACATCATACCCTTCTGCTTCTGCTTGCATACTGAGTGTGCCAATTATATCGTCTGCTTCATAGTTCACTAATTGATAAGATTGCAAACCAAAACCTGCTAACAGATCTTTGATAAAAGGAATCTGTTCAGCAAATTCAGCAGGCATAGTAGAGCGACCACCTTTATAATCTTCAAAAAATTCATGTCGAAAAGTAGTCTTCCCGGCATCAAAGGCTACTAGCGCATGTGTAGGTTGCTCTTTATTTACGATTACTTCAAGCATATTATGGATTCCGTACAACGCATTAGTATGCAATCCATTACGATTTTTCATTCTCTCCAGCTGACTATGCAGTCCATAAAATGCACGAAAAGCTACACTATAGCCATCTATTAATAATAATTTTTTTTGTCTCGACATGTGCTTCGACTCCTCTTATTATCCGCTCTTAAAGACACTTTTAATTTATTTTAACAAAAATAAAGAACACAAAAAAGAGAACGCCTTTGTGTCATGTATTCTTTTGGAGAATACGACTAAAAACCAAAAAACTATCCCCATCGAGATAGTTTTTAAAATATATTTAGGTTTGGGCTTTTGATTGACTCAAGAGTGTCTCAAATGCATGTTCAAATTTTTCTACATCTCCAGCGCCCATAAAGACAAAAACAGACCCTCGATGTTTTAACAACGGAGACATATCCTCTTCTCCTAATACCGCTAATCCTTTTTCTGTTTTTGCTAATAAATCTTCGATCGTAATATCCCCTGACATTTCTCTAGCAGAAGTGAAAATTTCACAGAGATAAACGTAATCAGCTAAATCCAGAGATTCACCAAACTCACTTAGAAGGGCTACTGTGCGAGTAAATGTATGTGGTTGAAATACAGCTACAATTTCTTTGTCAGGATATTTCTGACGAGCAGCATCAAGAGTTGCTTTTATCTCAGCAGGATGGTGAGCATAATCATCAATGATGACTGTATCCATTACTTTCTTTTCAGTAAATCTTCTCTTTACACCAGAAAAAGTTTTTAATCGCTCACCTACTTTTTCCTGATTTACCCCTTCATAATGACAAAATGCAATAACACCTAAAGCATTTTGAATATTGTGTTCTCCATAAGAAGGAATCGAAAACTGTCCATAGAAGTCTCCTCTTACATAAACATCAAAAGTAGAACCTTCTATTGAGCGTATAATATTTTTAGCTTGAAAATCATTGTGGTCTTGGAAACCATAGAATACTACCGGTACCGAAACTTGCAGATTCTGTAGTCTTTCATCATCTCCACAAGCAAAAACAGCTTTTTTAATTTGAGAAGCAAATGTTCTAAATGCTTCTTCTACATCCTCAACACTAGTATAATAATCAGGATGGTCATAATCTATATTTGTAATTAAAGCATAATCTGTTTTATAAGCTAAAAAATGTCGGCGATATTCGCATGCTTCTAATATAAAGTATTCTGCATCTTCAACTCCACTACCTGTGCCATCACCAATCAGGTAACTTGTTTTTTCAATGCCACTTAATACATGTGATAATAACCCCGTCGTACTCGTTTTACCATGAGAACCAGTTATAGCTATACTGGTAAACTGATTACTAAATTCTCCTAAAAAATCATGATATCTAACAACTTTTAATCCGAGCTCTTTTGCACGAATAATTTCTTCATGAGAATCAGGAAAAGCGTTACCAGCAATGACAACCATATTTTCTCTAATGTTATTTTGATGAAATACATAAATAGGTATTTTTGCAATTTCTAAGTTTTCTTGGGTGAAAAAATATTTGTTTACATCTGATCCTTGAACTTTATATCCTTTGTCATGCAGAATTAATGCTAATGCACTCATTCCGGAACCTTTAATTCCTACAAAATGATAAATCATTGATTGATCCATTTTAAAAAGCCTCCAAATTTCTACTATACGTTTCACCATATAGTCTCTTACAAGAATAAACTAGACTAATAGCATACGATTTTATACTATAATGGAAACACTTAAAAAAATCCAGTATGAAACGCTTATCTTTCAATAAGACTTCACTCATTTTCATCTGAAAAGAATCCCGGAAGATTACTTTTGAATTTGTTTTTACCTAGTTGTTCTTCGTTGATTATGTTCATCAATGACCGTTGTAGTTTCATTCTTTTATTACGTGAATTTTGGGTTTCTTTTTTCATTTCTGTTTTAAACGGTACCTTAGTCTGAGCCAAGGTCGTTTTCTTACTGGTAGATAGCGAGTTTGTATTCTTATTTTTGGGAGATAGTTTTTTCTCATCGTCAAGTTGCATTTCCCAGTATTCAGTTAGTTCAGGCGTTTCAAATTCTTCAAACATCAGAAACTCAAAATGTTCTTTTTTTAGTTTTTCTTTCAATAGCCCATAATCCCAATCCTCATTATCTTTCTTTAGAGGTTTTTTATATCCAAAAATTGGAGAGGGTACCCTACTCGCCTCAAAAGGAGGTTCTATATAATGCTTAGAACGAGGCGGATTATAGATGCTTTTTTCTTCAAGATAATCTTGAAATCCTTTTTCAATCTCATCTCTTTTGATGATATGATCAGGAAGCGTATGTGAGCTTCTCTCGCTAAACAACTCTCTATCGCCAGTAGGCTGCTGATCAGTTGACTTAAAAAAGTGTAGGTTTTCTTTTAGTCGATCAGTTGAAGGATCTGATGATTGTCTTTTTGCATGCTTGAAAAAACTTGGTCCTTCATATTCTACCATTACGCTTCCTCCTCTTCCAAAGATCATACATCACTTAGTAAATTAATGTATAATTAAAATTATTATATCATGTATATGGTTTAAATAGAGAACATTCTACCTGTCTCTTCAGATCCCTCAAGTACAAGAATCCCTTTTGATTTTTGTTCTAAACCAAGTTCTTTTGCAGAACAAACCATACCGTTACTTTTAACTCCTCGAAGCTCTCCAGGCCAGATCACAAGACCATCCGGCATAATGGATCCAGGTTTTGCAACAACTACCTTCTGTCCAGCTTTTATATTTTCAGCACCACAGACGATTTGAACAACTTCATCATTATCTATTTCTATTTTAGTAATATTCAAATGGTCAGAACCCTCTAATGGTTTGCATTCTATGACATGCCCCACTACAAATTTAGGTGAGTTATCAGCTTTCAAGGTCTCAGTCCAATTATTTAATTTAATATACTCATTCAATATTTCAACTTGCTCTTCTGTCAAAGTAACCGGACCGTTTTCAAACAAATCTAATATCTCTGAAGCGTTAAACAGATTATATCCTACTGTTTCACCTGATTCTTTCTCGTAAATTTTAGTCATATTGCCTTTTCTTTCAATCATCTGGTTTTCAATTGTACATTCTCTTAATTGAATAATTAAAACATCTTTTAATCCTTTGTTATTGTAACTTGAAATTAACATAATAATCTCCTCTTGATCTATTTGACTAGTATTTTAAATCATTTAATTGTTTTTTAATGTATCTAATGTTGATTTATCCAATGTAAGGATAACCTGTTTCACCATTTCTTTGGCTGCTTCATAATCCTTAATATTAAATAATGTTTGATGCGTATGAATATAGCGAGCACATACTCCAATAACTGCACTAGGAACACCTTGATTCATCTGATGAGCTGCTCCAGCATCTGTTCCGCCTTTAGAAATGAAATATTGATAAGGGATATTATTAGTCTCTGCTGTATCCAGTAAAAAGTCTCTCATTTCTTTTGACAGTATCATACCTGGATCTTGAATACGAAGTAAAAAGCCTTTCCCTAGTTGCCCGAATGCTTCGTCATCTCCCGCTATATCATTGGCCGGAGAACAGTCCACAGCGAGGAAAACATCAGGATCAAATTTTGAGACTGCACCTTTTGTGCCTCTAAGTCCCACTTCTTCTTGTACATTAGCGCCTGCAATCAGTGTATTCGGTAAACTTTCTTTCTGCAATGACTTCAGTGCTTCTAAAACAACTGCTACTCCATACCGATTATCCCAAGCCTTTCCAAGAATCGTCTTTCCATTTGCCATTTTAATTGTTTCTACTTGAGGAACGATTGTATCCCCCGGTCTTACCCCATATTCAAATGCTTCATCTTTAGAATCAAATCCCGCATCAAATAAAATATCTTCTACTGTTATTGCACTAGCCTGTTTTCCTTTAAGTAAATGCGGCGGAACAGATGAAGACACAACTGGGTAGTCACCTTTACTTGTCTGAAGAGTAAAGCGTTGTGCGGATACGACATAAGGATTCCAGCCACCTAATGGTACTACTTTAAACAATCCTTTTTTAGTGATGGATGCAATCATAAATCCAACTTCATCCATATGAGCAGCAATCATTAACTTAGGTGCTTGTTTTTGTTTAGAGTGTCTAATTCCAAAAATACCACCTAATCCATCTTGCTGTATTTCATCTACAAGCGGTCCCATTTCTTCACGCATAAATTGTCTAACAGAATGTTCAAATCCACTTGTCCCCTGTAACTCTGTTACCTTTTTTATTAACTCAAATGTCTGATTATTCATCGTTATCAGCCAGTGACCTATATGGCTTTCCTCCTAGTTTAATATTTTTTCTAGTTGAACTAATCGTATAAATTTTAATAGGTTTAAAACTATTTAGTTCGAATATTTACCTTTTTGGTTCATTATCTAAAGCGATCTTGTTAATTATACACAAAAATCGCAAAAATTTTAAGCCTCTTTCCTATATATTCTATTACACTCATAAAATATATATGTTAAAATAAATGAGAAACGCACTAAAGCAATTAAATTTGGAGGCTAGACTATGGAAAATAAGTTAACTGAAAAGCAAACCACCTATTTATTTGGAGTAATTGGACTCCTTTTTTCTTTCCTTTTGGGTTTTTTCCTCTATCCTAAAGTATCTAAAAAACAAGCGATTCATGCTGATTCAATATTAGAAGATATTAAATCGCAGTTTCGGGAAGAAGGACCGATAGATGGTTCCTGGATAGAATTAACTAAGGTCCCATGGAAAAAGTTTGCATATACTACTGATGTATATTATGGTGGTATTTCTCGTTTAGAAGAAAATATTCTAGTACAGTACGAGTTTATTGCAGATGCATACACAGGTAGTTTAATTGATCTTTACAGAGTATAACTAATCAAAAATGCAGTATCTACATGATCATGTAGATACTGCATTTTTATCTTCTGCCATTTATTTGCTCTCAGGGAAATAAGCTACTGTTTTATATATCCGATTTCCTTTTCTTGAAAATTTTTCTTCGTACTCAGTCATAATGTTATTTTCTACCTCGCTATTATGCAAATCAAGATATAATTCTTTCAGAATCATTCCTTTTTCAGAAAAACTAATTAATGAGTATTCAAATAACTTTTGGTTATCTGTTTTAAAGTGCAGCTCACCTTGTTCATCAAGTATGGTTTCATAACTGTACAAAAAATCTTTATACGTTAATCTTCTTTTTTCATGGCGATTTTTTGGCCAAGGATCTGAAAAAGTAAGATAAATCCTATCGACTTCTCCTTTATCAAAGAAAGACTGCAAATTTTGTGCATTAACTTGCAGCAATTGCACATTCGGTAAATCTTCTTCAATCTGCTTTTCCAATGCTGATACTATTACACTAGTCTGTAGTTCAATTCCAATATAATTGATTCCCGGATTTTGTTTAGCCATTTCGATAAGAAACCGGCCTTTTCCCATACCAATTTCTATATGAAGTGGCTGTTTCTTATCAAAGCGTTCATTCCATCTGCCTTTCCATTCTTCAGGGGTGCTCACTACATATTGCCCATATGCTAAAAGTTTATCTTCCGCTCCAGGTTTATTTCTTAAACGCATAAATTTCTCCTTTACATAAAAAGCGGGACAGAGTATACGTCTGGCCCGATTTTTAGTTATATAAATGTTATTAATCTTATAATAGCTTAATTCTAAACCGACATTAGTTGATCGATTTTCACAATTGCATTATTCATTTTAATAAATTGCCCTTTTCGGTGTGCTTCTTTGACATCCATTAGCAAGGTCATAATAACATACCAGTTAATTCTTTGAAGAAATGACTCTGATATTTCATGGTCATATTCCCTCAACCAATCGTTCCATTCTTTCTTTTCAATATAACGACTAAATAATTGCCCTATATCATATGCTAAATCAGCAAGAATTGCTGAGTCCCAATCAACTAAATATAATTGATCTTCCTCAGAGAGTAACCAATTTTTCCTAGAAACATCTCCATGACACACGCTAATTTCTGAATCTATAATAATCTCCAATTTTGTATCAATTAACCACTGATGGGCTTTTTTTAACTGAGGATGCTCTATTAATTCACTTGCAAGATTAGCTCTGTACTCTGATAATAAATCTTTAGGATGAATGAATCTGCCCCCAACTCTTTGAAGCATTCGTTTCAAACTTTCAGACTGATGAACTTTTTTTAGTATCTTAGCAACTCTAGAAGAATGCATTTCATCTTTAAAAAGATTTCGACCATTGCACCACTCTTGCGCAGTTAGAACGTCTCCGTTCCCAATTCTTTTAGTCCATATCAATTTAGGAGAAATACCTTCTAAAGAAAGAGCAGCTAAAAAAGGAGAAGAATTTCGTTTTAAAAACAACTTTTCTTCATCCTTTGTGCCCATATAAGCCTGTCCTGTATCCCCACCGATCGGGTGTAGTTTCCACCCCGTTTCTCTCTCTAACTCCATACCCACTCAATCCTTTTATCCATAATTACTTAATTCATTTTCCCGTCTTGAATCTCTTCTCTATTGTAGAAAGAATTTATGAACTCGTCAAGCGGATAGATGTTCTTTTTTATAATCTAAATACAATTCTATTGATATAGAAGGAAGTTTTCGGTATCGAATTTATTAAGCTAGAATATACTTTGTTAAAACTAACTAGACTTTTCCACATACCTTCTCAATTTCCTCTTCAAATGCTTTAGCCAGCTTTTGAGTTACTTCTCCAATTTTTCCGCCATTAACTGCATAGCCATTAATCGTGTGTATAGGCATAACTTCTATTGTCGTACTTGAACAGAACACTTCGTCTGACTCGTTTAATTGTTCTAAAGTAAAGGGTTCTTCCTTAACTTCTATTCCTAATTTTTCTGCACATTTTAACCAGACTATTTTTGTTACTCCTGGCAGGATCAGATTACTATCTGGATGTGTGTATATAACTTCGTCTTTAACAATTGCCACATTTGAAGCTGAACATTCAGTAACAATTCCATCCCTGTGTAAGATGGCTTCTTCAGCATTTTTTTTATGTGCTTCATGCTTTGCCATGATGTTTCCAAGTAAGCTGATCGATTTGATATCACATTTCAGCCAACGTATATCTTCTTCAATGACTGTTTTAATTCCTGCCTTTATTTTTTCAGCATCTCTGGGCACCACAGTGATGTTTCCTGTTATGGTTGGTAAAACACTTAGGTCTGGATAAACATGGTTCCGAGGAGAGGCAATACCTCTAGTAACTTGCAAATATAGATTGCCCGTCTCTATACCACTTTCTTCTAATAATTGGTTCATTAGTCGTTTCATCTTATCCTTTGTCTGTGGTATGGCCATTTCGATTTTACTGGCACTTGTATATAAACGATCAATATGCTCATCTATACAAAAAAACTTACCATTATATGCTCTAACTACTTCGTAGATTCCATCTCCAAACTGATATCCTCTATCTTCAGGATCGATTTTGACTTCTTCTCTTTCAACTATTTGGCTATTCCAGATTACTTTCATGTCTCTTCCTCATTTCTAAAAGTGAAATTATTCTATTTTACTTAGTCTTCTTGGTAAATAATAACTAGTAAATCCATAAATAAATATCAAACTTCCAATCAACATGATGCCACTACTATATATTTCTTGTGTAAGATTAGCTCCGATAAAGAAAATTGCTACAATGCTCAAAATTTCGCCTATCAATCTCTGGATGGATTTTATTTTACCAGTCTCAGGTACCGGGTACAATTGGAAATAAAAATTTTGTTTAAATTGCTGATAGATCGTTGTAAGTTGAAAACCGATTAAGTATAAAAATAAAATAGTCAGTATCAACTTAATGATTACTCCTGAGCTGAACAAAATCAACAAAATTCCAATCAATGTCAACCTTAAAACTAGGCCACTGTAAGATTGGTTTCGATAAAACGATCGTACAATGTAATAATAATGTGGGTCATTGTTCTTCCTTGACTGGGTTTCAATCCATTTGTCTAACCATTTCAATCTGTTTGGGTGCTGTTCTAGAAAAGTAACTTCAGTAAATAAGTTAATGAATCGGTAAATTTTTTGTAGTCTATTCTCTTCTTTTTCAATTACAATAGTCCATTGCAAACTTTTATCTTTGCTATAAATTTTCTTCAAATAATAGGTCCCCACCAAACCAAAGAAAGCTACTAAAATCAATCCACTATACAGATTTACAAATATACTAAAAATTAGTCCAACAGCACTTAGTATTTTGCTAGCACTCATCATTAACAATCGCCTAGTGTGATCTTTCTCTAAAAAAGTTATATATTGAACTTTAAGATCAAAAAATTTCAGTAATAAAGCTGTCGCTAAAAAGATTGGCCAGCTATTAAATTCAATCTTTAGAGTTACGACCAACAAGGGCATTGCAGCTGCTGAAGCAAAAGCTATTGGGATTGCTAAAAAGATAAAACTTTTCCATATATTCTTTTTAAGTATACCTTTTACTTCAGCTTCAAGTGGCAATAGAAAAACAATGTCAGCTGATTGCATTAATGTCGTTATCCTTCCAGCAGATAGGACTAAAATCATAACGATAACCAAAATAACTCTGGGTAAAATGGCGCCGTTACTTACCGTTTGAACATAGTTAGAATATCCAAAACCTCCTGCACCTAATAGCAAGAGTACGGCTAAAACAAAGTGGTCATTCAGTACATATTTCATATATCTAGAAAGTTGCTTCTGATATATTCTAGTTCTTTGTTTAAAAAGTGAAATAACGGTCATATTAAAAACCCTTCTTCATCTGCTAATCGTCCGTACATATCATCCAAACTAGCTCCGGGCATCTTAAATTTTTCTCTTAATTGTGATAATGTCCCCTTGGCATATATTTTCCCGTTATGAAGAATTACAAAAGCATCACATATTTTCTCTGCATTATTCAGAACATGTGTAGACATTAAAATAGAAGCGCCTTGCTCTTTTTTTTCGTTCAACAGCTTTAAAAAATCCCTAATTGCTAAAGGATCTAATCCTAAAAAAGGTTCATCTATGACATAGAGACTGGGTTCAATAATAAAAGCACACACGATCATTACTTTTTGCTTCATTCCTTTAGAAAAATCCGATGGAAACCATTCTAAGCGATCATCCAATCGAAATAACTTTAAAAGGGGTGTTGCGCTTTTAAAGGCTCTATCTACATCTAGTCCATATGCCATTGCAGTAATTTCGATATGTTCTTTTAATGTTAACTCTTCATACAATACAGGTGTTTCTGGTATAAAACCTATGTTTCGTCTGTATAGTGTGCTATCCATATGAATTGTTTTATCATTTAAAAAAATTTGCCCCTTAAATGGCTCTAAAAGGCCCATAATATGCTTAATTGTCGTACTTTTACCTGCACCGTTCAGTCCTATTAAGCCAACTAATTCACCATCTGCTACATTGAAAGATAGATCATTTAAAATTGGTCTTCTGGTATAGCCACCTGTAACATGTTCAATTCTTAAACTCATTTAAAGTATCCTTCCTGATGTTGTTCTTTATATTTTACCACAAGTATGAAAAGACAAAAGGAAGTTTTGTGCTTCTTTTTATCAAAATATACTCTTCTGTGATAAACTAGAATAGATTAGAATGATATAATAGAAATAAGTAAGTAAGGTTGGAGGATTAAAAATGACAGACACTATTTTTGCCAAGATTGTTTCTGGAGAAATACCAGCAAGAAAAATATATGAGAATGAACATGTTATTGCAATCATGGACTTATCTCAAGTAACTAAAGGGCATACTTTGGTTATTACAAAAAAACCAGTTCGTAACATATTCGATTATGACGAAGAATTAGCATCGAATGTTTTTGCTGTAATTCCCAAGATTGCAAAAGCTATAAAGAAGCATAATCCCGATGTTAAAGGATTAAATATTTTAATGAATAATGAAGCAGTTGCATCTCAGACTATCTTTCATAGTCATATCCATTTACTTCCCCGTTATGGAGAGAATGATGGATTCGGACTAAAATGGGAAGATCATTCAAATGAATATACACCAGAAGAACTAGATAGAATAAAAGAAAAATTAATAAAATCACTGGAGGGCTTAAAATGAAACATTTTCTATTAGGTACACTAAGTGGCGTGGTATTGGGTGGCGTATACGGCTTATTGAAAACACCTAGAACAGGAAAAGAAAATCAAGATATGCTAAAAAACTATATTGATGATACAACAAATCATGTAAAAGATGTAAACGAAAAAGTAGGAGATCTGAAGATTGCTATTCAAAATTTAACTGATGAAGGAATGAAGTTACAGACTGAGTTTATGACGGATATTCAAAATCTTTCTAACGAATATCTATATGAAGCACAACCTAGGGTAGAGAGAATCAAGCGAAAAGCAGATAAAATCAATAAAGATATTGAAGTGGCTACAGTTAATATTAAAAGCACCACAACTAAATAAATAAACAGAGAGTGTTCAGGAATATTCCTGAACACTCTCTGTTTATTATTATAAAATTTATGGTTATTCAGCGTCTTCTTCTGTGCTATCTTCTTTACTTTCATCAGAATTCTTATCTTCTGTATCTGATGTGTCTTTATCTTCCGTATCTGCTGCATCTTTATCTTCTGTCGTTCCATCTTCAGCAGGTGCTTCTGTTTCTTCTGGTTTCATATATGCACTCATTGCACCTTTTAAGTCATCATCAGCAATCTGTACATTGGCATCCTCTACTAATTTAGAAATCACTTCTAAAATATAATTTTGATCAGCCATTTTCTCTTCAACTAATGTATCGATAACATTATCCCGTTCATCTTCAAGTGATCCTTTTTCCCCAGCTTTAATCAGTTTGATTACATGATAACCATAATCAGATTTCACGGGTTCTTGGGTAATATCCCCTTCGTTTTCTAAAGCATTAGCAGCTTCTTCGAACTCAGGAACAGTTTTCCCAGGAACTAGATCCATTTCACCATTATCAGGGACTGTGGCAGTATCAGTAGAATATTCTTTAACTAACTCTCCAAAATCAGCACCATCATTCAACTGTTTAATGATATCTTTAGCAGTCGCTTCATCTTCAACTAAAATATGTGCTACTCTACTTCCAGCAGTATAATCATCATAAGCTTTTTGGATTTCTTCATCAGAAAAGTCAGCATGTTCTTTTACTGCTGTTTCTACGAGAAGAGATGTACGAATTGTTTTTTTCAGATCTTCTACGCTCATACCTTGGGCTTTGATCATTTCCTCAAAAGCTTCAGTTCCTCCGTATTGCTCAGCTTCAACCTCAAACTCCGCATCAACATCTTTTTCAGTTACTTGATCGCCATAAGCATTTTCTAAAACATCTTCTAACAACATTTGTTGAAGAACTTGTTCACCAAAAGTTTGTCCAGTTTGAGTCTTTTCAGTTTTCATGCGTTCATAAAATTCATCTTGTCTAATTCTACCATTTTCAGTAGAAGCAACTTCAGGGCTACTAGAACAACTTGCCAATAATAATCCAGAACAAGCCATTGTAGCAATTAACCATTTTTTCATATATTACTTACACATCCTACTTCATTAAGTTTTATTATCAAAAGTCAACAATTCATCTAACCAATCAGACATATTTCTGATATTGATTTATCATTTACTTATTGATATACCATACTTTGAATAATATACCATAGCATTGACTAATTTTAAACCTTCCACACCATTTAAACAGCAACTTTCATTAAAAGAACAAGAAAATCTACATAAAGGTTTAAAAATTGAATATTTCAAGAAGAAAATACGATTAAAATTATTATAAAGACTGATCTGTTAAGTTAGATTTATAAAATGAACGATTTTCCATAGCCCATATACGATCTGAAAATGATCCTTTCTCTGTTTTATTCATAGCTGACTGCATCATATTAAGTCGAGCGTCAATCTGATCAATATAATATAATACTTCTGCTTCCGGTACTTGAGGACGGACCGGAGAACCATATTCAAACTCCCCGTGGTGAGCTAGTACCATATGTTTGAGTAAAATAACATCTTCATTGCTTTCATCGATTTTCAGTTGTTGGCAAGCTTTAGAGATTTCTTCATGAACAATTACAATATGGCCAATCAATTTTCCTTCTAAAGTATATTCTGTTGCCGTAGGTCCGGTAAGTTCAACAACTTTTCCAATATCATGTAAAATCAGCCCGGAAAATAACAAAGACTGATCTAAAAAATTATACTGTTCTGTAATGGATCTCGCAATCCCAAGCATAGAGATTGTATGAAATGCCAAACCGCCCATAAAAGCATGATGATTTGTTTTTGCAGCCGGACTTTGAAAGAAATCTTTCTGATATTTATTCATAATATGTCTAACAATACGATTCATATTCGCATTCGTAATATCAAAAATCGTTTTATTGAATTGCTCAATCATTTTTTCTTTCTTTATAGGGGCTCTTTCTACATATAGTTCCGGATTTGCTGGTTCTCCTTCTTTTAATAATCGAATGGAATTAATTCTCAGCTGTGGACTGCCTTTATACTCTTCTCTTTTTCCCCCAACCTTTACAACTGTACCTGCTCTAAATTTTTTAATATCTTCATCAGATGCATCCCAAAAATTTGCAGACATTTCTCCACTCGTATCTTGAAAAGTAAATGCTAGATAAGGTTTCCCGTTTCTCGTCGTTTTTTCTTCAGCAGATTTTATCAGCAAAAAAATATTGACTATTTCATCCATATGATATTCATATAATTTTTTCTCCATCCTACTCTTCCTTTCTTGATTTGTGATTTTTACTATAATTCATTTGTTAAGAATGTTATCTGGTTTTCTTCTAAATTTTTATAAGATGTGCTGTCAAATGAAAAATAAATTACTTGTGTTTTTTTACTGATTTCTTTCAGTAACTGGTACATCCTGGCTCTTCTATTTCTGTCCAGATTGACGAATCCGTCATCTATTAGAAGCGGCATTCGAATAGTATCTTGTATATTTGCTATAAACGCTAAACGTAACGCAACGTATAGCGGTTCGGCCGTCCCCCTAGATAATTCTTCTGCTTTTAAATAATTACCGTCTTGTGTTAGAACCCATACGGTTTCGTTATTAATAACAATTTTTTTATAAGCATCATTTGTCAGGTAGGTGAAATACCGTTCAGCATCCTTTATGGTTTCTGGAAAACGGTCTTTTCTTGCATATTTTAATGTTCTTTCGATCATATAAGAAGCCAGACGTTTTGAAATCCATTTATTCACTAATTCTTGCAGAAGACTTTTTTCATTCTCAAATTCTTGTAGTAAAGCTGTATACTCTCCCCCCTCTTCTAGTTTTTTTATATTTATTTCTAATTTAATTTTTTGTTCTGTTTGCATTTTAATTTTTTCTTTGATTTTGTTAATTTCTTCTTGCAACTGCACTCTATTATTTTCTATTTCTTCCTTTGAAAATGCAAAGTTTTCTACTGATTCTGCCGGAATTTGCTCTTTAAGGATCTTTAATCTTTCTTCCTTCTCATTCTTTTGCTTCAATATACCATATAAATGCCTGAAAACGTCCTCTGAATCTGCTCCAGCTTCTTGTAACAAGTTTTGCTTTTTAACGAGGTATTCTTTTTCGGTTTCAAATAACTGATTCAGTGCCCTTCTTACTTCTTGGCTTTCGATTACATATTCTTGTAAGTGATTTTTTTCTTCTTTTACCTTGCTATAATAATTTTTAAATCGATTTACTTTTTGCTCTGGAGTATCATCTTCAGAAAATAAATTTCCCATTTTTTTAAATGGCTCCATTTTTAAAAGAATATCCTTTTCTAATTCAAGAGCAGCTTTACGTAATCTTCGCAGTTCATTTCCCTGTTCTCTCAATACGATCATTTTGTCTTCATGTTTTAAAGCATCTATTAATTCAATAGACGTATTTATGTGTTTATATTTTTTGAAATTTATCCATTGCTCCAATATATTATTTTCTCTATGATATAAGATATCTCTTTCCTTTTGATTAGACCGTTTTTCTTCTTCAAGTTTATCAATATTAAAAAGATATTGTCGCCATTGCCTACGCATTTCTTTCTGTTCTATATACTCTTCATATGTTGAAAAGTCTTGATTTTTTTTCTGGTTTCTATTTTTCTTAAGTAAGGAACTAATTAGACTTCCAACTATAATAAATACGAATCCAAAACTGGCCCAAGGCATAAATAAGTTTAACATAGCCGTAACTAATACTCCTATTATAGAAGCACTTATAAAAATGATTTCTAAAGTTGTAGTCGGCTTATTTTGTTGATTATTTTTTATTTCATCATGATACTCTTCTTCTTTTCGGAATTTTTCATTTGACCATAGTGTTTTTTCAAGCTGGTCAATATTTTCTTCTAAAGATTCTTTTTTATATTCTACTTGGAACTGTGCTTCTTTTAATGTTGTTAACATTTGCTTTACTTCATTATATTCAACTCGCCATTGGTCCACTTGATTCCGTTCAGCAACTGATAGAGCTACTGATAGTTCTTCATTGCTTTCTAATCCCTCTTGTACTTTATTCTTAATAATATTTTGCTGTAATCGATCTGCTTCTTTATCAATAAACATTTTTTCTCTAATCATGTCGCTAATAGATTCTAATTGGATAGCTAAAAAATCTATATTTTTTTCATTCTCTTGATACATTATCAATTCTTTAGAAGGTTCATATTCTTTTTGGAACTCTTTCAATGTGCCTTGAAGTTTCAGAATTTCTTTTCTTATTTCTTCAATCTGTTTATTTAAATGATTTAACTCATATAGACCATTTTCTGATAGACCAGACGTGTTTAATTGCTCAATATCTTTTTCCAGCTGACTTATCTCTAAAATGCTTTCCCAATTCTGTTCTACTTGACGAAGACTCTCTATTTGTTTTTGAAAAGTACGCTTATCGATCTCACTCTTATCTATTTCTCTTGAAATATTTTCCACTTTTTGTAGTAAATCTAAATACTGAGTATTTTTACTTTTAGCCTCTTCCATAGAAGCTTTCTTAGCTTCTATTTTTTTTAGAGCCTGGTTTATCTCAGGAATACGCCCCGTAGGTTTATATAACTGATTAGCTTGTTGTTTGAGTTGATCTGATCGTTTTAAAAACTGTTCAGTCCCTAATGCCCCTGCACTTAAAAAATATCTGCTCAATTGATCTTTTGTCATTTCTTCTACTTGCTCAATACCTTTCAAGTGAAAAGAAAAAACGGACTGATATAAATTGCGGTCAATGCCATAAATAATCTTATGTAAAAGATCATCAGACCCTGTTGATCCATCTGCCAACAAAACTTTGACATCTCCCGTCGACTTACCTTGCACTCTTTCAATACTAACTATTCCAAATCTTTCATCATCAATGATGAGTTTTCCACCATAACGACTACTATCTTTTGGTTCGTATCTTAATAAAGCACTATGACGAGTAGGAAATCCAAATAAGATACTATGAATAAAGGACATTAAAGTTGATTTCCCAGCTTCATTTTCCCCATAAATCACATGGTATTCTGGAGAAAAATCAAAAGTTTTGTCTATCCATTTTCCATAACCATAGATCGTTAAGGTTTTAATCCTCACTGTTCTCTACCCCTTTAGTATCTGAAATCATCTGTAATTCTAAAATTGCTCTTTTTATCATTTCTTCCCTATAAAACTCCGATCTTTCCTGCATCATATATGCAGATTTAGATTGCTCAAAAAAGTCTGCCGTTAATTCATTGAAAACTTTGTCATTTGATACTTCAGTGAGTACTTTTTCCCAAGCGTCTGGAAATAAAGTGTTCATATCTAGTCCTTTTTCTTGATCAGCTATTGGTGTGACTTTATACTCTGTTATCCAAAGGAATTCTTTATCATTTAACCGTTGATGAATTTCGACAAACTGATTTTGATTTATCTTTTTAAGAAAAGATTCTGTGCTATCTTTAGAAACCAAAATTTCTAGAGAAACCAGGTAACTATATATGTCATTTATTATAGGTAAAGACGCTTGAATCAAATTATAATAAGCATCTACAGTTCTTATTTTTGTAGCATCTATATTAATTTTCTTCCATATGATAGGTGCGCTAGGAATAAATTGTATTTCTGGTGAAGCATGCGTGTTCAATTCAACTAACAAGAATCCTTTTTCTTCTGTTTCTTTCTTATTTCTGCCCTGTAGATTTCCTGGATAATAGGCAGGTGGGAAATCAGAAACTTTCTCCCTTAAGTGAATATGACCTAATGCCCAGTAATCATATTTTTTCTTTCTTAACTCACTAACTGTAAAAGGTGCGTAATGAGCATGTTCACTTTTTTTGCCTTCTTGATATCCATGCAGCAACCCTATGTGAAAATCCACTTGGTTATATCTTGTAGGATACTTATTGATCATTCTTTCTGTTATCCAGCGTTTATCATAACTGAACCCAGATAAAGCAATCACTTTACCTTCCTTAGTTACTAGGTTTACTGTTTCAACAGATGTGTTAAATATTGTAACGTTTGCTGGCAAAGAGATATGAAGCGTTTCATCTCCAGCAAAATCATGATTTCCATGAATAATATAGACCGGTATATTCTGTTTTTCAAGTCTCTCCATTTCTCGCTTAAATTGAACCTGAGCTTTTACACTTCTATCCTCTAAATCATAAATATCACCAGAAAATAAAACAAAATCTACTTGATTATGTATAGACGAATAAACCAAATTTGATAGTGACTGGAACGTAGATTGCTGAATAGATTTCATAATCTCTTCAGGTATATTCTTAAGACCTGAAAATGGACTATCTAAATGTAAATCTGCCGCATGTATAAATCTAACCATTCTTTTTCTCCCATCTCCAAACCTTGGGTACGTATGTTCTTTTTAAAATGAATGAAAAGGACTCACTACTTCAGCAAGTCCTTTTCACGTGTAGCGTTATTTAAAACGTATCTTACTGATATAACTCACGTACTGGTTTTAAAACAACTTGGTTAATATCATCGATCATTTGTCCAACTTGTTTTTCAGCCTCTAACAACCCTGAGATTGTTTCATTCTGACCAATTTTCCCAGAAATTTCTTGTGCATGTTGTGCTTCTTCTTCAGTAATTTCTTGGCCACTCATTTGTTTTTGCTGTAACACTTGTTGAACACTTCTAAATTCTTCAAAAATCTTACTTGCTTCTTCATCTTTTTTTACTGCTGTGAATGCTTCTTGCAGTTTCACAAATTGTTCTGTTTCTCTAATTTCTTTCTCTAATTGATTAGCCGTGTCATAAATATTGACAGACATAGTCTCATCCCTTCATTTAGCTAGTGATTATTCACTAGTTACTTTATGATACTAGTTTATCATGAATCCATATTCCTTACTAGTCTTAATCATTATCCTCTTAATACGCTTATTTCTACTATAAACTGGTTACTGGACAGAATTTTTAAAAAAGTCTATTACCTTATCTGCACCATCTAATAGATAATTCGTTCCTTTACGAATAACTTCTTTGGTCTCTTCAAATCCTTTATTAACTTGGTCTAGTATTTCTTGACCATTATTTGTATCTGTACCTTCCTTCTCAACGTCTTCAACCGCAAATGCTGTTTGATTCGTATATGGCAAAATATGTTCCAATTCTGATTTCATAACCATGCCAACTCCTTTTGAACTATTTTCCTGAAGATAATGTTCATCTGTTGTACGATCAAATCCCATCCAACTAGTTAAAACGATATCTGGCGTCATCCCTACAATCCATTGGTCGGTTGCTCCTGTCCCACTATTAGTCTGTGTAGTTCCAGTTTTTCCAGCAACTTGATACCCGCTAGGTTGATTGTTTTGGGCTGTTCCAGAAGAATAAACATTCAGCAACATTCTATTCATATCTTCTGTTACCTTTTCAGACATGACACGTTTAGTCTTAGGATTGCGATTATCTACTACCACTGCTCCAGTAGCATCTACTATTTTAGATATGAAATGGGGTTCGGTATAGATCCCGTCATTAGCAAATGTCGCATAAGCACTCGCAATTTCTAAAGGTGAAACGCCTTTATCCATTCCTCCCAAAGCAATCGCTCCTAAGTGGTTGTCTTTGTCTGTAACAGATAGACCAAAATCTTTTAATTTCTTAATCCCTTTATTTATACCGATCTCATTTAAAAGCCAAACTGTTGGTGCATTTAAACTATTCGCTAGTGCTTCATACATCGGTACTTCACCAGAATAAGTACCTGATAAATTTTCAGGCTGATAGTTTGTTTCTCCATAAGATGTCAATTCGTCATGTAAGAGCGAATCAATTTTATATCCGCTTTCCAGTGCTGGTACATAAACCCCTAGAGGTTTAATCACAGACCCTGGTTGTCGTTTCATTTGTGTAGCACGGTTATACCCTCTGAAGGTATATTCACCGCGCCCCCCAACTACAGCATTAATTCCCCCGTTTTTTGGATTGATGGCAATCGATGCACTTTGCACAAGCGTTCCATCTGAAGCATTCGGGAAAAGATAATCATTAGCATACGCGGCATCCATTTGCTTCTGATATGCTTGATCTAAATTTGTGTATATTGTATAGCCATTATTCAATAAATCTTCTTCTGGTATGTCATATTGATAAACAGCTTCGTTGATTACAGCATCAAAGTAATATGGATAGCGGTATCCGTCTTCATCAATATACCCGTCTGATACAGCTAAGTCTGTTTGCTGAGTAGCTTCTGATTCTTGCTCTGAAATAGCCTTCGTATCAGCCATCAAACTCAACACAACGTTCCTTCGTTCAATAGCTCTATCATAATGATCAATTGGATTATAATTTGATGGTGCTTTTAACATAGCCGCAATCGTTGCAGCTTCTGAAAGAGTAACTTCAGATGCTGTTTTACCAAAATATTTATGTGAAGCATCTTCAACGCCCCAAACACCATTTCCAAAGTAAGAATTATTCAAATACATTTCAAGTATATCTTCTTTAGAGTAATGTTTTTCAATTTCGATCGCTAGAAACAATTCTCGTAATTTTCTCATAACTGTCTGATCAGAAGATAAGTAAGCATTTTTTGCTAGCTGTTGCGTAATGGTACTGCCACCACCAGTAATGCCTCCGCTTGTTATAAATCCCAATGCTGCACGACCAATTCCAATTAGATCATAGCCTCTATGTCCGTAAAAGCGTTGATCTTCAGTGGATGTAACAGCTTTTTGTATGTCTGATGATATATTTTCCAGTTCAACAAAAGTTCCTTTTTGATCATATAGCGTGCCAGCTTCTTCTCCTTTATTATCGATTATCGTAGTAGTTTGTTCTAATCCAGCACGAAGAGAATCAACATTGGCAGTCTTGGCTAGATAAGCTAAATACACGCTAAAGAACAATGAAATAATCATTACAAATAACAGAATACTTTTTGAAAGATGATACTTTTTCCAAGTACGACGAAATTTTATAAAAAAACGTTTAAGAATAGGCTTCAGCCATATCCAGAATTTATTACTCCATTTTATTAAAAAATATTTGATTTTTTTCATTTTCATTATTTTTCCCTCAATATCTTTGTGAACAAAGAAGTTACTTCATTCCCTCTTTGTAGATAAAAGTACATATATCAAGTTTATTCTGCACTTATAGCTATCGTATCAAAAAATTCCTACAATCTAAATCAGGCTAAGGTATGATTTACTGTTTTGGAGGTGTCCAGTTTTTAGAAATTTCTTTCATTTCGTCTAATATTTGGTCAATTTCGTCTTCATTTCGTGCATTTGCTCCACTAGCTAGTGGATGTCCACCGCCATCATGCTGTTTTGCTATTTCATTAATAATGGGACCTTTAGAACGTAGACGGCATCTATAATGTCTATCCGTTTGTTGGACGAACACGCCCCATGATTTTACTCCCTCAATTGATCCTGGCAAAGAAACAATTCCATTTGTATCTTTATCTTCAATATTCAATTGATTTAACGTTTGCTGAGTAATTATGATATGTCCTACACCTTCATTAGATACAGAAAAATTCTCCAAAACATAACCCATTAGCTTTGCAACTGGGGGCTTAATTACATTCATCCGATTATTTAATGCACTTGCAGAAAAGGAAAATTTCATTAATTCTGCCGCAACTTGCATTGTATAACTAGAGGTTGCTTCATATAAGAAGCGGTTCGTATCTCCTACAATTCCTCCATATAGCAACCTTGCAGCTTCAGTATTCATTTTTAATTCATCAGGGAAAGTCAACCACAGATCAGCAATCATTTCACTACAGCTGCTAGCTTCTGTGTTTACCCATTCGCTTTCGCCATATGAATCATCTAAAGGATGATGATCAATTTTAATCCATTTTTTACCTAAAGCATAATTTTTATCATCAATCCTTTTAACATTGGCTGTATCTGTAACAATGACGAGGGCATTTTCATAGTCTTCTTTTACTGGTGGGTTCATTTCTGCCAGAAATGATAAATCTCCAGTACTTGATCCTGCTGTAAACACCTGTTTCATAGGAAAAGTGTTCTTGATTATTTCAGCTAGTCCACATTGAGATCCAATTGCATCAGGATCGGGTCTTTCATGTCGATGAATAATAATAGTATCCCATTTTTTTATAACCTCTAAAATTTCTTTTTTTATTTCTCTATCTTTTATATTTGCTGGTTGTAAGCTCACAATATTTTCCTCTCGGTTTAATTATTTTCAGTGTTTTTGTAATAGCTGACAGACTACAATTGCTTTTGCAGCTAATCCATTCTCTGAATAAACTTCAATATCCAATCGCGCAGAACGTCTGCTTTTGTCAAAAATTCTTGGTTTTATCGTTAACTGACTGCCAATTTGAATTAAGTTCAAATAATGTAACTGGATTTGCTCAACTACTAAGTTCCTTTTATTTTTTTTCGATAACATCAAATAGGCTGTTTCATTGATAATTTCACTCAATACACCAAAAGATATTGTACCCATACCATTTGTCATCTGCGGCGTTACATTAAATGTGAATTCTTCATCAGAAATCTCTTTAATTAATTGATTGATCTGGTCAGCTATCGTTTCTCCTGTCTGTGGTTGACGCTGTTGCGACTGCATAGCTTTCATAATATCTTGACGAGAAACAATACCTAGCAATTTCATTTCATCTGAAACTACAGGCATAACCTCGAGTCCATCCCAAATCATCGTATGTGAAATACTAGCTACACTCATATGTGTTGTTGTATAGGCTGGTTCTCTTGTCATTACACGCTTAATCAGCATAGAATCTTCTTTACCAATGATGTCTTTAGCTGTAACAATCCCAACTAAGCGATTACTCAATCCAACAACTGGGAAACGAGTGTGCTGACTATTTTGATTAACAATACGATAATCATAAATCGTATCCTCAACTGTTAGGTAATCTGTCTGATCCAATCTGGTATAGATTGAATCAATCAGCATGATCTCCTTTTTAATCAATTGATCAGTCATAGCACGATTAATCATAGATCCCACTGTAAAAGTATCATAAGAAGTCGTCATCACCGGAAGTGCTAATTCATCTGACAATGCTATAATGTCTTGGTCAGCTCTAAACCCTCCAGTTATTAAGACTGCTGCACCATTTTCTAGAGATAGTTTTTGAGCATCTTCTCTGTTTCCAATAATCATAAGAGATTCTTCAGTAATATAACGGAGCATTGCATCTTCTTCCATAGCCCCAATAATAAATTTATTCAAAGTTTTGTTGAGCCCTGATTTTCCTCCCAACAACTCTCCATCAATAATCTTTAGGATTTCTTCAAATGTCAGATTCTCAATATTTGCTTCACTTTTATTTTCGATCCGAATCGTACCAACTCTTTGAATTGTTGTAACTAATCCTATATTCTCAGCTTCCTTAATTGCTCTATAGGCAGTTCCTTCACTTACATTCAATTCTTTTGCAATCAGCCTAACAGATAATTTATCTCCTATAGGAAGTGATTCAATAAATGATAATATCTGCTCATGTTTTGTTGACATCTGAGTTTTCCTTCTTATTCATTTTATTTTGTTTAATCCACAACGGTAAAGGAATATTTTCAAAGAGTAAAGAATCCAGGTTTGTTACAGTAATACCAAGTAATCGAACTCCTTTTGTTAATGATCCTTCTTCTTCAAAAATTCTTAACGCTATAACAAAGAGTTCATCTGCATCTTGTATATAGTTTGGAAAAGTTTTTCGTCTTGTAAATGTACTAAAATCATTATATCTAATTTTTAATACAACTGTTTTTCCATGTTTTTGATTTTTCTTTAATGCAGCAAAAGTAAGATTAGCAATTTGTCGCAAGGATTGCGTAACTTCTTCTTCTGATTTTAGATCATCCAAAAATGTCTTTTCTTTTCCAACCGACTTTCGAATTCTGTCAGATTCTACCAAACTGTCATCAATTCCTCGTACTTTCCTATAAAGAGAATGGCCCATTTTCCCAAAGTGCTCCACAAGCTCCATTTCAGTCTTTTCATAAAGATCTTCACCTTTAAATATTCCTAATTCATGCATCTTTTCAACAGATTTTTTTCCTACGCCATAATATTTCTCAATCGGTAATTGTTTTAAAAAATCTTGAGCATCATCAGGTGGAATCACGGTTATACCAGACGGTTTTTTAAAATCTGAAGCTAATTTTGCAAGAAATTTGTTATAGGAAACCCCGGCTGAACATGTTAAGCGTAATTCTTCGTATATTTCTCTTTGTATCCTTTGAGCAATTAAGGTTGCACTATTTAAATTGATTTTATTTTCTGTAATATCTAAATAGGCTTCGTCTAAAGATAATGGTTGAATTAAGTCAGTGTATCTTTTAAAAATATCTCTAATATCTCGGGAAATTGATCGATACAATTCAAAATTGCCAGAAACGAAAACACCCTGTGGACATAATTCATACGCTTTTTGAGCACTCATTGCAGAATGAATACCATATTTTCGAGCTTCATAGCTAGCAGTAGCAACTACTCCTCTACCTCCGTTTTCTTTTGGGTGTCTTGCTATGATCACAGGCTTTCCTCTAAGAGAAGGGTTTTCTCTAACTTCAACAGAAGCATAGAAAGCATCCATATCAATATGAATGATTTTTCTAGTAACATCTCGTTTAGGTTCTTCAAATGTCAAGATTCCATATTTCAAATAATCCTCTCCTTAACAAAAGAATTTTCTTAACGATTCCATTTATTCCTTATTATAATTTTATCGTTTAATTTATAAGTTTATACTAATTATACTAGAAACAAAATGAAATGACGAACCACTTGTAATAAGAACTGTCCTTTAGCCCATTGGCACATACAAAAGGCCTCCAAAAATTAGAATATTTACTCTAACTTTTGGAGGCCGGCACCGACTAGAAATAGCAATCTATTCGATACCTGTTTTACTTACCTAATATGTCATTCAATTCCATTTCATCAAGTGATGAAACATTATAAACCTGTGCTTCAAGAGAAGCAAAGTTAAAGTAATCATTTATCACAATACCCATGATTGCTTTAACTTCTTCATGGTATCTTTCTGGGCGATGGTGCTTCCACAGAAAAGTATTACAATATTTCCATAAGTCTTCAACAGTAACTTGTTGATAACCATTTTTAAAAAACTCTTCTTGCTTCATTCTCAACCACGTCTCATAATTAGAAAAAGCATGTGTTTGATAACCCAAAAAGATACCCTCCTTTGTTGATTAACTATTTAATTTTTATTCTTCTTCATTGCTTGAACCAGGTGTATTTGTACCTAATTCTTCTGTAGTAGCTCCATTGTTAGAAACCGATTCTGCTTTAGTAACGATACGTGCAATTGCACGACGCTCAAAAGTTAGATAGATTCCTTCACAGTCAAGAACAACCGTTTTGTCATCTACTGAAACTTCATCAATTACTCCGTGAAGGCCACCAATTGTGACAACTGAATCTCCTTTTTGTAATGAGTTCAGCATATTCTGTGCTTCTTTTGCGCGTTTTTGCTGCGGTCTTACCATTAAAAAATAGGCAATCCCTATAATAACAACAAAAGGTATAGCTGTGCTTAATAATCCTGCTAAAGCTTCCATTTTTTTCATTCCTCCGTTTATATCATTTCTATATTCGAGACAACTTAACTAGATTAAATCCAAAATGAGTGAATAATCAAGTATATTGGAAATCTTTCAATAGTTTATCTCATGAGTCGATTAAGTGACTATTCAATGACACTTATTACCTTATCAGATTTTGAAAGCGAATGCTACAAATATTGAAGTGATTCTAAAAGTTTTTTGCATTCGGTTTGTTATATCCATATTCTTCAAAAAATCTTTCTTTAAACTCTAATAAGTTATCTTCTCTAATTGCCTGACGGACTTTTTTCATAAGATCAAGTAAAAAATATAAATTATGATAACTTGTCAAGCGCAGTCCAAACGTTTCATCTGATTTGATTAAATGGCGAATATAAGCTCTAGAGTAGTTTCTACATGTATAGCAGTTACACTTTTCATCCAATGGTCTATAGTCTCTAGCATATTCCGCATTTTTTATAACAACTCTGCCTTTACTTGTCATCGTTGTTCCATTACGCGCGATTCGAGTTGGAAGTACACAATCAAACATATCAACTCCTCTTATCACACCTTCAATTAAAGCATCTGGTGTTCCTACACCCATTAAATATCTCGGTTTATTTTCAGGCAACAAAGGTGTAGTGAAGTCTAGTACTCTATACATTTCTTTTTTTGGTTCTCCTACTGATAATCCACCGATTGAATATCCCGAAAAATCCATACTCACAAGATCTTTAGCAGATTGTTTTCTTAGATCTTCGAAACCAGCGCCTTGTACAATTCCAAACAATCCCTGTTTATTCAGTTTTTCATGTGCATTCAACCCACGTTCGGCCCATCTGGATGTTCTTTCAACAGACTTTTTAACGTAGTCGTAGCTTTCATCGAATGGAGGGCACTCATCAAAGCTCATCATGATATCAGAGCCCAGTTTGTTCTGGATTTGAATCGCTTTTTCCGGAGACAAAAATAATTTGGATCCATCCAGATGACTTCTGAAATGTACGCCTTCTTCTTTGATATCTCTCATATCTGACAATGAGAAGACTTGGAATCCGCCCGAATCAGTCAAAATCCCTCTGTCCCAATTCATGAATTCGTGTAACCCACCAGCTTCATCAACAATATCTTCACCGGGTCGTAACCATAGATGATACGTATTACTTAAAATAATGCCCGCACCCATTTCTTCAAGTTCTTCAGGAGCCATGGTTTTCACACTAGCTAATGTTCCTACTGGCATAAACATTGGTGTTTCAAATGTTCCATGTGGTGTTTCAATTTTACCTAATCTGGCACCCGTATGTTTTTCTTTCTTTTCCAAATGATACTTTACTGGATGATCTATCATTGCAATCCTCAATTTCTATCAATTAATATTTGATTATTTTTTTAAAAACATAGCATCGCCAAAACTAAAGAAGCGATACCGTTCTTTTACTGCATGATTATAAGCTTCTAAAACAAATTCTCTTCCTGCAAATGCACTCACTAGCATAATTAAAGTTGATTTTGGCAGATGGAAATTAGTTAAGAACGCATCAACGACTTTGAAGTTATAGCCTGGCGAAATGAAAATGTCTGTCCAACCACTATCCGCTTTTAGCTTACCATCAAATTTTGTTCCAATTGTCTCAAGGGTCCGGATGGACGTTGTTCCAACAGCAACGATTTTCCCATTATTTTCCCGGGTTTTATTCAACACTTGTGCTGCCTCTTCTGTTAATTGGTAAAACTCTTCGTGCATCTTATGTTCTTCTAGGTTATCTACGTTTACCGGGCGGAATGTCCCCAATCCAACATGCAAAGTTAGAAAGACAATTTGAACTCCTTTACTTTTTAACGCAGTCAATATATCTTCTGTAAAATGAAGTCCCGCAGTAGGGGCTGCTGCAGAGCCATTTTCTTTTGCATATACAGTCTGATAGCGATCAGGGTCATCCAGTCTTTCTTTGATATAAGGAGGTAATGGCATCTCACCTAATGATTCTAATGTTTCCAGAAAAATACCTTGATAGTCAAACTCAATTATTCTACCACCATGATCTAGTTCTTTCCGCACAGTTCCGGTTAACCTACCATCACCAAATTTGATTTTTGATCCTACTTTTACTTTCTTTGCAGGTTTAGCAAGTGTTTCCCATTGATCTCCATCTATATTTTTCAAGAGCAACAATTCGATATGGGCACCCGTTTCTAGTTTTTCTCCGTGAAGTCTTGCAGGAAGCACTCGAGTATTGTTCATAACTAATGCATCCCCAGGATTAAGTTCATCCACAATATTTTCAAATTGTTTATCTTTAACCACTTTTTCATTTTTAGATAAGACCATCATTCTTGAAGAGGATCGATCTTTTAATGGGGTCTGAGCAATCAGTTCTTCTGGAAGGTTAAAATCAAAATCGTCTGTTACTAATGTCACTATTCTCTCTCCTCTTTATCCATAAACATTTATTAATTTATTTCATTTTCATTCAAAGGAATGTTGAAATGCTGATAAGCTTTTGCTGTTGCTACTCTACCTCTAGGAGTACGTTGAATAAATCCTTCTTTCAAAAGAAACGGTTCAACCATATCTTCAATCGTATCCATTTCTTCCCCAATATTTGCAGACAAGGTGTTCAAACCTACAGGTCCGCCATTATAAATTTCAATCATTGTTTTTAGTAGTTTCTGATCGACTATATCTAAACCTTGGTGATCAACGCGTAGTAAATCAAGTGCTTTAGAAGCAATCTGTTCTGTGACGACTCCTTCACCGATAACTTCGGCATAATCACGTACTCTTTTAAGCAAGCGATTCGCGATTCTAGGCGTTCCTCTAGACCTTCTGGCAACTTCAATAGCTCCGGTCTGATCAGTTTTAGTGCGCAACACATCTGAGGTTCTTTCTACAATCTCTTTTAAATCAGATTCAGTGTAATATTCCATATGTGATAATATACCGAAACGATCTCTTAGTGGAGCTGATAAATTTCCTGCTCTAGTCGTAGCACCAATTAATGTAAATGGTGGCAAAGGAAAGTGAACAGGATGAGCGGTTTCTCCCTGACCAATAATAATATCAATAAAATAATCTTCCATGGCCGAATACAGAATTTCTTCAACCACTCTTGGCAGGCGATGAATCTCATCTATAAATAGAATGCCTCCTGGCTCTAAATCGTTCAATAAAGCAACTAAATCTCCTGGTTTTTCAATAGCAGGTCCACTGGTTGTACGAATTGTTGTATTCATTTCATTTGCAATTACCATCGCCATAGTTGTTTTCCCCAGCCCGGGAGGTCCATATAATAGCACATGGTCTAAGGCTTCTTCTCGATTTTTTGCAGCTTCTATATAAATCATCAGTTCATTTTTTATTTTATCCTGTCCAATATACTGATTAAAATATTGAGGTCTTAAAGTTTTTTCCAAAGACCTCTCTGTCTCATCCATGATCTCTTCTGAACTCACTCTATCTTCATTTTCCATTATTTCACCTCCGTTTACCTTTAATACAACTTTTCTAAAGTTCTACTAATTATTTCATCAATAACCTTAACCCTTCACGAATATAAGCGTCGGTTGTAGTGCGTTCCAGTTCTTCTAATATCTTTTCTACTTTATTCACTTCTCTCTTAGCATATCCAAGAGCATATAAAGCTTCTATTGCTTCTTGTAAAGAGAGATTACTCTGTTCTGAATCAATCCGTAAATCTTCTGACAACTGTCCAGTAAAGTTGTCTACACTCAATTCTCCTAACTTTCCTTTTAAGTCAAGAACGATCTGAGAAGCAGTTTTTTTCCCTACCCCTGGAAATTTCTGTAAAAATTTTATATCCTCATGTTCTATTGCCTGAATCAATCCCATATGATCTTCGTTCGCCAATATTGCTAAAGCACTTTTAGGACCGATACCGGAAACATTAATCAGTTTCAAAAAAAGGCCTTTTTCTTCATGGGACTTGAACCCGAATAATCTCATATCGTCTTGAGAAACATTTTGATAAAGATAAATCATTACTTCTTTAGAATGATAATCGGTATATCTAAACGGATTAGCCATTAAAATATGATAACCCACCCCATACGCTTCCACTACCAAGTAGCCAGGGTAGATATGAGTGAGGACACCTTTTATGTATTCGTACATTTACGCGCTCCTATTCTAGTTAAATTCCTTATTAGTGTAACATAGAAATACCCAGCCCGAAAAATCACTTTGGGCTGGGATGACTTATGCAAATTAGTTGAATTCTGAAATGTACTCTTCGTATCCTGTTTCTTTTAATTTTGATTTAGGAATAAATTTCATTGCAGCTGAATTAATACAGTAGCGCATGCCACCTTTTTCTTGCGGTCCATCATTAAATAAGTGCCCTAAGTGAGAGTTCGCTTCATTACTTCTAACTTCTACTCTTTCCATACCGTGCGAAGTATCTCTTAACTCTTTTATGCCTCGCTTTTGTATTGGCTTAGAAAATGATGGCCAACCACATCCTGCATCATATTTATCATTAGAAGAAAACAAGGGTTCTCCACTTACAATATCAACGAAAATACCCTCTTCATAAAAATCATCGTATTCTCCAGTGAACGCTCTTTCTGTTGCACTATTTTGAGTTACTTCATATTGTTCTTGAGTTAGTCGCTGTTTCAATTCCTCTTTCGAAACCTTTTCAGTCATTAAAACCCCTCCTATTCTTTTCTATTGTACCAATTTATAGTAAGGAATAAAAGTTTGTGCTCTATTAAATTTTGCTTAATGAGGATCTTGGATTCGTTTAAACATCTTTTCCATGTCCTTATTAGTCATTTTAACAAGTACTGGTCTCCCATGTGGACAATTATAAGGATTCTCTGTATATTTCAAATCTTCTAAAAGTCTTCTGGCTTCATTGGGAGTTAAAAAATGATTGGCTTTGATGGAACGTTTACAGCTCATCATAATGGCTGTTGCCTCTCTGAATTTTGCAATAGAGATTTGATTAGTTTCAAGCAGAAAATCAATCATTTCTTTGACAATTTCTTCTTCTTGCCCAGCTTTGAACCATGAAGGATGGCTCCTAATTAAAAAACTGTTTTGTCCGAATTCCTCTAGAGAAATCCCGGCAGTCTCTAATTTATTTAAATTTTCCCGAATCGTTATAGCATCATTGGCAGGATATTCCAATACGACTGGTACTAATAGGTTTTGTTGCACAGTCCCATCTTTTTCGATTTCTTTTCTATAATATTCATATTTGATTCGCTCTTGTGCGGCATGTTGATCAATAATAAATAAACCTTCTTCATTTTGAGCAAATAAGTAAGTACCATGCATTTGACCAACATAATCTAGAATCGGAAATGACTGATTGGCTTTTGATTCATTCATTACCTTATTTGCTGTTTGTAAAGGTGTTTCATTTATATGTGTATAATTATCCTCAAAATTTTTTTCATTCAATAGATTAGAATTATTCTGATTAGTATTTGTATATTCTTTAAACTTTTCAGACTCTAGGGATGAACGACTTTTTTCTTGACTCAACATACTTGATTCACTTTGTCCGTTTACATCATCTATTTGCTGATTTTGAAGATTTACGTTGTTTTGATTGTCTCTTTTATAATCATCAAAATCTGCTGAGAGATCTGATCCGTTTCTATTATCACTTTTATTCCAGTCAAACGATGTCTGAGTCGGTTTAGCATTTTTATGACCTTCACTTGAATAAATATTACCCATTGCATTCGGTATTCGTTGTTCAACACTCATTAGGTCATTTACAGCTTTTTTGACTAATTCACCTAATTCTTTTTCATTACTGATTCGAACCTGCTGTTTCGTTGGATGAACATTTACATCCAATAGTAATGGATCCATCTCAATATTTACGACTGCTAATGGATATCTTCCCACCATCAATTTAGAAGAATAACCGTCAACTATCGCTTGTGCCAGGGCGTAATTTTTTATATGTCTACCATTAACAATGATGGTCATATAAGATTTGCTTGCTCTAGTAGATTCCGGGAGTGATACATAACCGTAGACTTTAAAATCAAAGCTAGTTGCTTCGATTTTTTTCATTGTCTTAGCTGTCTGCACACCGTATACACCCGCAATGGCTTGCCGTATATCTCCATTACCTACTGTTTTTAGTAATGTCGTTTCATCACTGAATAAACGAAAGCTGATTTCTGGATGTGCTAAAGCTAAACGGTTAATCGTATCACTTATATGCGCTAATTCGGTTTTAATTGTCTTAACATACTTCAATCTAGCTGGTGTATTAAAGAAAAGTTGTTCAACTTTTATGGATGTTCCTCTTCTGGAAGAAGCAGGTTTATCCTCTATTAATTTTCCACCTTCAAGTTTTATATGTCTTCCAGCTTGACCTTCTTGAGCCGATTCAATAGTCACCATAGAAACAGAGGCTATACTAGGTAATGCTTCTCCCCTAAAACCTAAAGTCCGTATTCGGAATAAGTCTTCATTGGAAATCAATTTACTTGTAGCATGCCTTTCAAAAGCTTGCTCTACTTCGTTTGAATGAATACCTTCTCCATTATCAGTAACTTGAATCAATTTTAATCCTGCTTCTTCAACATGAATATCTATTTGCGTACTATTTGCATCTATTGAATTTTCAACGAGTTCTTTGACTACAGAAGCAGGTCGTTCTATGACTTCTCCTGCTGCTATTTGATTGGCTAATACGGAAGACATAATTTGTATTTTGGCCATATCGATCCTCTTTTCTGAATGATTCCAAAAATTATTTTAATTCATTTTGCAGTTCATTTAATAGATTGATTGCTTCTAGAGGTGTTAAATTCAAAATATTAGCTTTACGCAAAGATTCAATAACATTCCCTTCAGCTTCTTGCTTTTGAGCTCCAAATAAGGACAATTGTTCATCCACAGCAGAATTTTCCATTGCTAAATTTATTGCAGGTTCAGGAGTTGATTGTGCTTCAATTTCTTTATTTTTAAATAAATTTTCTTCTTTTTGCTCTAGCTGAGATAAAATATCTGATGCTCGTTCAATCAAAGTATCAGGTAGCCCAGCAAGTTTTGCAACTTGCACCCCATAACTTTTATCTGCTGGACCATCAAGCATTTTATGCAAGAAAACTAGTCGGCTGTTCTCTTCTACAGCACCAACATGAATATTTTTTAATCTAGATAGTCGCTGGTCTAAAATAGTCAACTCGTGATAATGCGTCGAGAACAAGGTTTTTGCTCCGATTTCATTATGGACAAATTCTATAATTGCTTCAGCCAATGCCATACCATCATATGTTGCTGTTCCTCGTCCGATCTCATCAAATAAGAGCAAACTTCTATTTGTGGCAAATTCTAACGCATTGTTTGTCTCCGTCATTTCAACCATAAATGTACTTTGGCCGCCAATTAAATCATCCATAGCTCCAATGCGTGTAAAGATACGATCAAAGATAGGTAACTTGGCATATTGACTTGGAACATAACATCCCATCTGTGCCATAATAACCGTTAATGCTAGTTGTCTCATATACGTACTTTTACCAGACATATTGGGACCAGTAATCAATAATATATCTGTTCCTTCTTCAAGATTAACATCATTAGGTACGTAAACTTGTTCTTTCATAACTTTTTCAACAACTGGATGGCGGCCGTCTTTGATCAATATATCTTGTGATTCTGTGTTAAATTCTGGTCTTACATAATTATACGTTTCACTAATGAAAGCGAAAGATTGCAAACAATCTATTTCAGCTACAATTCCCGCTAATTTTTGAAGTCTTTTAATATGAAATCTTACTTGTTCTCTAATTTTCACAAAAAGTTCGTATTCTAGTGCTTTGGATTTTTCTTCTGCTTCTAATATTAAAGATTCTTTTTCTTTTAGTTCAGGGGTGCTGTATCTTTCCGCATTGGTCAATGTTTGTTTTCTCTGATATCTATCATCATCAATTTTATCTACATTTGCTTTGGTAACTTCGATGTAGTAACCAAATACTTTATTAAATCCTATTTTTAAATTTTTGACTCCTGTTATCTCTCGTTCTTTTGCTTCCAAATTTGCAATCCATTTTTTCCCATTGATCATAGCATCTTTATATTCATCGAGTTTCTCATTGAACCCAACTTTAATAATTTCACCATCAGTAATGGATAAAGGGGGCTCTTCTTCAATAGCCTGATCAATAAGAGTGGCGATTTCTTCAACTGGATCTAATTCCTTTAGTAAGGAATCCCATTTATGAGATGCATTCATTGAATTGATAATTTGAATAAGATTTGGTATCTGATTAAGGGAATTTTTAAGTTGAATTAAATCGCGTGCGTTCACAGTTCCAAATGCTACTCTTCCGGCTAATCTTTCTAAATCATAAATACTGGTAAGTGTGTCCGACAAATCTGTTCGTTCAAAAAAATGATCAATTAGCACATCCACGATACTTAATCGATTTTCAATAGTATTTTTACTAATCAGAGGTTTCTCAAGCCATTGTCTAAGCATCCGTCCGCCCATCGCTGTTTTTGTTTCATCTAACAGCCAGAGCAATGTACCTTTTTTTGAACCATCTCTTAGAGAAACTGTCAATTCTAAGTTTCTACGAGCTTCTTGCCCATAAATTAAATAATGCGAAGTTTCATATTCTTCAGCGGGTTGGAGGTGATCCAAACTACGCATTTGCGTACTCATTAAATAAAGTAATAGTAGATCAAGTACTGGATAAAGAGATTTATTTGAACAGTTCTCTTTTAAATTATTTAGATTTTTGTCTTCTAAGTCATCTAGATGACTTTCTGAAACGACCATGTTTAATTCATCAATTAGTTTCTGCTGAAACATTTTCTCTTGATTAACTTGAAATAAAACTTCTTTTATCTTCAGAGACTGAAGTTCTGTTTTCACTTCTTGTTCATTACTCAAACTAGTGACTTTTAGTTCACCAGTCGTCAAATCAGTATAAGCGAACAAATAATCTTGTTCATTTTTTAAAACAGCTGCGATATAATTGTTTTCTTTAGCATCTACAGAAGAGGCATTCATGACCGTTCCCGGTGTAATAACTTGTACCACTTCTCTTTTGACCATGCCTTTAGCTAATTTTGGATCTTCGACTTGTTCACATATAGCTACTTTATGCCCTAGTTCTATTAGTGTATCAATATATCTTTGTGCAGAATGATGTGGTACTCCACACATTGGGATTTGTTCTTCAGCATTCTTGTTTCTACTGGTTAAAGTTAATTCCAATATCTGAGCGACTTCGATGGCATCATTAAAGAACAGTTCATAAAAGTCTCCTAATCTATAAAACAGATACACATCAGGATATTTTTCTTTAATTTCTAGATATTGAATCATCATTGGTGTATGTTTTGTCTTTTGAGGCATTAATCTCCTCACCCCTTTTACCATAAAATTACTAGTCAAATTTCAGTTTTGCTTATTTAATCATAAAACGGTGTATCGTCATCTATTCGAATTGATTCGATTATTTTTGTCTTACCAGTTACATTATCAAATTCTATGAAACAGCCATTTAATTTTTTACGTCCGTTATCTGGCACTTCAAATCGAGCAGGAAGCTGCGTTAAAAATTTGTTAATTATCGCTTCTCTTTTCATCCCTAAAATGCCATCGTAAAATCCAGTCATCCCCACGTCCGACATATAGCCAGTTCCAGAAGGAAGAATCCTCTGATCATTTGTCTGTACATGGGTATGTGTCCCGAGTACAGCAGAAGCATGTCCATCCATATACCATCCCATAGCTTCTTTTTCACTCGTTGCTTCTCCATGAAAATCTATCAATATATGTGGGGTTCTTTTCTTAGCCTCTTCAACTAATTTCATACCAATTTGAAAAGGATCTTCAAAATCTCCCATAAAAACTCTTCCATGTAAATTGATTACAGCTAGTTCTTGTTGATTGATTTTAATATAGGCGATACCCTTACCAGGAACTCCAACTGATGAAGGATAGTTTGCTGGTCGAATCAATTTTTTAGCATCATCTATGAAATCAAATATTTCTCTTTGATCCCAAGTGTGATTTCCCATTGTTACGGCATCTACTCCATTTTGCAAAAACTCTTTATAGATTTTTTCTGTAATCCCTCTTCCTCCAGCGGCATTTTCTCCATTCACTATTGTTGCTTGAGGCTTATATTTACTCTTTAATTTCGGTAAATACTCTCGAACCATTTCTTGCCCCACTGAGCCTACTACATCGCCTATAAATAATACTTTCATTTAATATTCCTCTTCTCCGTTAGGTACTTCTTATTTTACCAGTATTTACATAATAAAATCAAAGTGAAATAATGGTTTTTGTTTTATCACTTAATAACAAACTAACCTATATCTTAAGCACAAAAAAGCTAGAACAAGTATTTTGTTCTAGCTTTTTTGTTATTTAACTATTTTGCATATTCAACGGCTCTTGTTTCGCGTATAACCGTTACTTTAATGTGTCCAGGATAGTCCATATCTTCTTCAATTTGTTGACGTACACTGCGTGCCAATTTTGCCGCCATGCTATCATCAAGTTGATCCGGTCTTACAATAATTCGAACCTCTCGACCTGCTTGAATTGCATAACTTTCTTTAACGCCTTCAAATCCGTTTGAAATTCTTTCAAGATTTTCTAGTCGTTGTAAATAGTTTTCAAGTGATTCGCTTCTAGCGCCTGGTCTGGCAGCAGATATTGAATCTGCTGCCTCTACCAATACCGCAATAATCGAACTTGCTTCTACATCACCGTGATGTGAAGCAATAGCATTGATGACCGTCTCATTTTCTTGATACTTCATAGCAAGTTGAGCACCAATTTCAACATGAGATCCTTCGACTTCGCTATCTAATGCTTTTCCAATATCATGTAACAATCCAGCTCTTTTAGCAAGCTGTATGTCTTCGCCTAACTCTGCTGCCATTACACCAGCAACTTTTGCGACTTCTATTGAATGGTTCAAGACATTTTGACCATAGCTTGTTCTGAAATATAGGCGTCCAACTATTTTAATCAGGTCAGGATGTATCGAGTGGATTCCTAAGTCAAATATAGCTTCTTCCCCAATCTCGCGGATTCGTTCATCCATTTCCTTACGAGACTTTTCAACAGCCTCTTCAATGCGGCCCGGATGAATACGTCCATCAGAAATCAACTTCTCAAGTGCCATTTTTGCTATTTCTCGACGAATAGGATCAAATCCACTTAAAACGACTGCTTCAGGTGTATCGTCAATAATTAAATCCATTCCTGTTAAACTTTCTAGCGTGCGTATATTCCGACCCTCTCGACCAATAATGCGACCTTTCATGTCGTCATTTGGTAGATTGATTACGCTAACGGTTGTTTCAGTTACTTTGTCAGCTGCAGAACGTTGGATAGCTTGAGTTATCAAGTTTTTAGCTCTACGATCCGCTTCTAATTTAGCTTTGTCTTCATATTGTTTTACCATAACAGCTAACTCACGAGATAAGTCTTTTTCAGTTTGAGTTAATATGATTGATTTTGCTTCTTCTTGAGACAATGCTGCAATTGACTGTAATTTTTCTTGTTGTTTCATGATCAATTCTTCAGCTTCATTCTCTAGATCTTCTAGATTCTTTTGTCTAGTATTCAATCGTTCTTCTCTACTTTGTAAAGAACTTTCTCTTTTGTCCATTGTGTTAGCTTTACGCTCCAGATTATCTTCTCTCTGGTCTAAACGATTTTCTTGACGTGCTACTTCAGAGCGTCTTTCTTTTAACTCCCATTCTATTTCCGTACGGTAAGAATGGATTTCCTCTTTTGCCTCCAACAACGCTTCTTTTTTCAAGGTTTCAGCTTCTTTATTTGCATCTTCTACAATGTTATCAGCCGTTTTTCTTGAATCAGCTAGTCTTTTTTCGAAGCTTCTTTTATTAAAATATGCTCCTGCAACTATTCCGATAATTAAAGTAACGATAGCGAAGGCTACTGAGTAAAATAGAGTAATCATTTGGTCACCTCCGTATCATTATTTAGTTTTACATTTTATTCATATATATAAAAGTCAGGTACGATTTATGTTAAAGGTTTTTTTGTTAAAAAAATAACCAATCTAAAATTTAATTTATTTTATTTTAACATAATTGTGTAACAGACATACTAATTTTAAAGGTCTTCAGTCAATGTGTCAATACAGTTTAAAAAAAGAGGCGTATTTTAAATAGTTTTATTGATAAAAGTTAAAATATTCTTACTTGTTTAATCGCATAATCAAATTGTGTTATTGATTTCTTTATATGCTTTTTTTTATTAATATATATAACAAAAAAGCATGATCTAAAAGCAGAAAAGCTTTTAGATCATGCTTAGAATAGTTGACTAAATTAAATATCCAATGCTTCTGGTTCAGAACTTTTAGCATCCTGTTTTTCATTATTAGAATTGTCTGTCTTTTTAGATTTGCCTTTTTCACTTGCTTTATTCAAATCATTCACAAATTTAATATCTTCTTCGCTGCCAACTTCGAAAGCAACTCGAACTTTTCTTTCAATTTCTTTCAATAAGTCCGGATGTTCTACTAGATATTGTTTAGAATTCTCTCGTCCTTGGCCGATACGCTCGTCACCATAAGAGTACCAAGCACCAGCTTTATCAATAATTTCAACTTCGGCTCCCATATCTACAAGTTCTCCCACTTGAGATATTCCTTCTCCGTACATAATATCCACAAGGGCCACTTTAAATGGTGGAGCAACTTTATTCTTAACAACTTTTATCTTAGTTTTGTTCCCCGTCATATCTTTACCAGATTTGATAGATTCTCCACGACGAACTTCTAATCTTACAGTTGAATAAAATTTCAATGCACGTCCACCAGGAGTAGTCTCTGGACTACCAAACATAACACCTACTTTTTCACGAATCTGATTGATGAATAGAGCAATCGTTTTAGTTTTATTGATTGAGCCAGATAGCTTACGAAGTGCTTGAGACATTAAGCGTGCTTGTAGTCCAACGTGAGATGCGCCCATTTCACCGTCAATCTCAGCACGTGGTACTAAAGCAGCAACAGAATCGATAACTACCATATCGACTGCCCCACTGGAAACTAAAGCATCTGCAATTTCCAAAGCTTGTTCTCCAGTATCTGGTTGAGATAGTAGTAATTCATCAATGTCTACCCCTAAAGAACTAGCATACTTAGGATCTAGAGCATGTTCAGCATCAATAAAAGCAGCAATCCCACCATTAGCTTGAACTGATGCTATGGCATGTAAAGCTACTGTCGTTTTACCAGAACTCTCTGGTCCATATACTTCAATTATACGCCCACGTGGATATCCACCAACACCTAAAGCAACGTCAAGAGCTAATGATCCAGTTGAGATTGTTTTAATTTGAGTATCAACTTTTTCTCCCATTTTCATAATGGAGCCCTTACCAAAGTTTTTCTCAATTTTGCTAAGCGCCATTTCTAAAGCTTTTTTACGATCATCTGTCATTAATTAGTTCCTCCTATTATTTCATCAGGACAATTTAATATTATCTATTAACTACCATATACAGCAACTTTTTTAAGTAGAGATTGAGAAATATCTTACAAATCTAATTGACATTGCACTATAAAGTCTAGCAAATTTTCTTCACCGTGCAAACCACTGTTCTCACTGCTACTATTATAGTTTACTGTTTTTTCAAATAAAACGCAATAGTAAATCGAACATTTATTCGCTATATTGAGCAGGATGGTTTTCTCTTATTTATAGGCTATCTTCATCACAATAAACCCTTTTACTGATGGGCATCTCTAATAAAACTCGTCTAACCAAATCTAGTGCATTTTGCACTGCCAATCTACGATTTTTATTACGTTTATAAGCAAAATGATAATGTTTAGCAAAAGATTTACTTTCATTTAGTGCAATTCCAATCCATACTGTTCCAGGTATATTTCCTTCTAAAGCACTAGGTCCAGCTACTCCTGTTAACGAGACAGCAACATCCGCTTCAAACATATCTTTAACTCTCTCTGCCATTTCAATTGCACATTCCGGACTTACCACTCCAAAATTATCAATAACTTTCTGAGAAATACCTAAGGTCTTGTGTTTATGGTCCGAACTGTAGGTAACAATCCCACCATCAAAAATAGATCCTGCAGCTAAATCACTTGAAATACTACTTAAAAATGCACCGCCAGTTAAACTTTCAGCAGCCGTAATTTTTTTTTCTTGTTCGATCAGTATATCCTTGATAACATCTGATAATGTTTTTTCTCCGTAGCCGAACACAAACTCTTTTACTTCTTTATTTATAGCTTTTTCTACTTTATTAATCATTTTATCGCATTCTTCTTTAGATTGACCTTTTGCTGTAATACGAATTTTTAGCTCTCCACCTTCTGCATATATTGCAATTGTAGGATTCATTTGATTTTGAATTACTTTTTCTAATTTTAACGCCAATTGAGATTCCGTTAGGCCAAAAAGACGGATAATTCTCGAAACTAATTTCTGCTCATCTAAAATATTATCCACAATAACTTGAGTCAAGTAATTTTCTACCATGGGTTCTAATTCATCTGGTGGTCCTGGTAGTATTATATAAGAATGGTCTCCTTTTTCTAAGAAACTACCAACTGCCAGCCCGGTATCGTTAAGTAAAGGGATTGCGCCCATTAACATTAATGCCTGTAATTGATTATTCTTTGGCATTTCAAAATCAGAATTTTTATGATACGTAATTATTTTATTTTGTGTATCTTCATGTAAGACTAACTCTACATCAAGATATTCTGATAATACTTGCTTAGTGATATCATCTTCTGTAGGTCCTAAGCCACCTGAAAGTATAATCATATCTGACCTTGACTCAGCTGCTTTTATCGCCTCTTTAATTCTTTTAGCATTATCACCCACTGTTATATGATGATAAACCTCTATACTTAGTGATGCTAGTTTCTTTGCTATATAAGCTGAATTAGTATTAACCACTTGTCCGAGTAATAATTCTGTTCCTACTGATATAATTTCAGCTCTCACTATTTTACCTCCTACATAATATATACTTACCCTTTTTTAAAAAAATAATTTTTTATAGTATAATCATTTTAACATATCCATTTTTCTACGACTCTGATTATGATTATAACAAAAAACAGGTAACTCAATTGAGGTACCTGCATTTGCTAGAAATCAATGACTAAAAGTTCCTTTAAAAAAATGTCTAGCATTATAAAAATAATCTACTCCAGAATAAATAGTGAAGATAAGACTAATGTAAAGAAGGATCGTTGCAACTGGAACTCCCGTTAGATTAAAAGGGAAATTATCAATTAGCAACAATATGATCGCAAACATTTGTGCATTAGTTTTAACTTTACCTGGCCATGATGCAGCTAGAACTGTTCCTCCCTGCTCTACTAAAAGCAGTCTCAACCCTGTTACAGCTAGTTCTCTGCAAACAATTATCGCAATGACCCAAGCAGGAGCAAGCCCCAACTGAATGAGTAAAATAAAAGCTGTCATTACGAGCATTTTATCAGCAAGTGGATCTGCAAACTTGCCAAAATTGGAGACGATATTCATTTTCCGCGCTAAGTATCCATCTAACCAGTCTGTAATACTTGCTAGTGAGAATATAACTGCCGCTAAAAATAGATGAAGTTCTACACTTGATCCAAGTAATTTAATAGTCCCAAGATCATAGGGCCATAAGACCAGTATGATGAAAATTGGAATCATAATAATTCTTAATAAAGTTAATTTGTTAGGTAAATTCATTATTTCCTCCTACGCATTCAAATGAAAGACCAGAGATCAATCGTCTTTTCCCTCTCTGGTCTTTAAAAGATTAGATCAACAGCATCTTTCGATCACTCAAATTCAAATATCAATTCCTGTCTTACAGCGTTTGCTGACTCTTCTGCATAAGAAACACCTTGATCATTCAATTGAACTGAAGTTACCGCTGCATTACCAATAACAACTGTAACCGTTGAACTATCTTGATCAAATTTTGAAGAAAGTGAATTCCCATCAGTTAACAAAGACTGGTCAACTGTTGTACCATCTACCGATACACTTACCCACGATTCTCCACCTTCAGCAGTTAAAGTAATTTGTTGTTCTGCCGGTATAGTTCCACTTACCGTAAAGTTTGTTGTTCCACCATTACTGGAAGTTTGAGTAATATTCAACTCTTCTTTCTCATCATTTTCCTCTTCTTTTGGTTCTTCCTTTGGTTCTTCTTCAGCTGGCTGGTCTTTTTGATCAGTACTATCGTCTGTTTCACTTTCAGAATCAGTACTTTCGTTACTGCCAACTTCAACGTCTTGTTTCTCAGACGTTTTATCTTGTATCACTGGTGTATCACTATCATTAGAACCTTTGACAACAGCCCAGTAAAAAACTACTGCAATTGACAATACTAATAATATAATCAAAATAGTTGGTAAACTGTCTTGTATAGTATCCATAATGCTACTACTTTTAGGCTTGGATCTTGTTTGAGTCGTTATTACTTTTTCAGAATATTCATCGTTTTTAGCTTTAGGAATGTCAGAATGATCTTTTAAAAGCTGTTCTCCATCTAAACCTACTGTATCAGCATACTGTTTAATAAATGCTCTTGCATAAAAGTTACCTGGCAATACTTCAAGATTGCCTTCTTCAACAGCGATTAAATATCTTTTTTGAATTTTTGTCATTTGTTGTAAATCATCCAGTGTATAACCTTTGGCTTTTCTAGCTTCTTTAAGCTTTTCGCCTACTTCATTCAATCTTTGTCACCTGCCCTAAAGTATTTCTTTATACTCGTTACTCAATTATTTTTATTTAGATTTTATATTTTCATATATTTGTACTCTATATACTCAATATATTGTACAGAAATGAATCATCTGTTCTAGTAAAAATGAAACAATGGAGAACGTTTCATTTCTAAAAGTATACCATATGAAAAACTTAGAGTATAGGGTGATTATTCTTACAAATTCCATAATTCTTAAGATTTTATTAGGATAACTAAAGGAGCTTTTTTTAAACTTAATGGACTATTTAGATTTAGGCAGCACACGAAATTCTGACATGTTTTCTTTATGGATATATTGTACTGCCATTTTTTCTATATCCTTCAGTTCAATAGATTCCATCAAAGGAACAATATCAAAAATTGTTACATTTTCAAATTGAAGATCACTAAACTGATGAGCAATAAATTCTAACGAATTAAATGATTGAAGAATTTCTCCAATACTACTTTTCTTAACAATCTCAAAATGTTTTTCATTCATATCTGGATTATTTTCTATTGTTAAAAGTAAATTTTTTAATATATTTATCAATTGTTCAGGTTCTTTAGTATCACCACCTACACTTAAGTAATCTATTTCTCTCTCAAAAGTATACTCATAATTAAAACTATCATCTATAAGGCCTTCATCATATAATTTTAGATAAGTAGAAGATGTTTCTCCAAATAATAATTTTAATAAGAATTCTATACCTATAAGTTGCCTTAATGCTGCTTCTCCATTTAAATGATGTTTTTTGCCTTTTATTCCTACTAACACTTTTGGTTTACTTATAGGTAATGTAATTTCTCCTCTTGGAATGACTTTAGTTTCTTCCTCACTAGGAAACTTTCTTTTAATTTCTTGAAATTCATTAAAGTTTTTTTGATTCTGATTCTGTCTGATCCATTCAATTGTTTGTTCCAATTCAAAATTACCTGTTATAAACAATTGCATATTATGTGGATGATAAAAAGTTTGATAATTTTTATATAATAGGTCTGCATTAATATCTTTTATGCTTTCAACTGTTCCTGCAATATCAACACTGGCCGGATGATTAGGATACAAATTCTCTAACAATCCAAACATAACTCGCCATTCGGGGAGGTCATCATACATCTGAATTTCTTGTCCAATAATTCCTTTTTCTTTATTAACTGATTCATTAGTAAAATAAGGTTTTTGGACAAAATCAAGCAATGTAACTAAATTTTCTTTGAAGTGACTTGTGCTTGAAAATAAATAGGCAGTTTTTGTAAAACTGGTAAAAGCATTTGCAGAAGCGCCAAAGTGTGAAAAGTCATCAAATACGTCGCCATTTTTATTTTCAAACATTTTATGTTCAAGAAAATGCGCAATACCACCAGGCATTTTCACAAATTCAGTTTCTCCTATAGGAACAAATTGCTGGTCGATAGATCCAAAATTTGTACTAAAAAGTGCATAAGTTTTATAAAAATCTGTTTTTGGAAGGAGCCTAACAGTAAGTCCATTCGGCAAAATTTCTTCATAGATCGTTTCATCCATGCTTGTATACTTTGTTCTTTCCAAATTATTCTTCCTTTCCAATTAATAAAAATTCAGCTTTTAACTGTACCTCTTTTGCTGCATTCATAACTTCTGCTTTTGTTACTCCCTCTATTCTTTCCACCCATTCTTCAATTCTCATTTGTGGCTCTTTAATTATCATACTAGCATATGCTCTTTCGATCATACTATTTGCATTATCTGCAGAATGATATAAAGAATTTTTCAATAATTCTTTCGTTTGTTTCATAGCATCATCATTAAAATCTCCTTGTTTTAGTGCATCTAATTCTCTTAAAACAATTTCTCTGACATGAGATGCTTCTTTTTGATCAATTCCCGAATAAACAAACATTGAACCAGTAAATGTATCAATCCCACTAGAAATAGTATAAGCTAAACTTTCTTTTTCTCTTACATTCATAAAGAGTTTAGAGTGAGGATATCCTCCAAATAGTCCATTAAATACCTCTCCGACATAATAATTGCTTTGATGATAAAAAATATTAGTATTAAATGCTAAATTATATCTAGACTGTGTTAAGTCTTGTTTTTCTGTTTTTCTTTTTATATCAGTGGCTTTTTTTAATTTATAGAAAGGATTTTGAGTATTGATTTCTCGATCGGCAAACTTAAATCGCTTGAATGTATTAAAAATATTTTCTTCAATCACATCCCCTAAAACAAAAATATCAATTTCATTTTTGTAAAGCATCCTCTTATATGCTTTATAAAGATTTTCTGGAGTGATGGCGTTAAGATCTTCTTCCCTACCAAAGGACGGAATCTTTTGTTCTTCTGTATCAAAGTATAACTCATTTAGTGCAATAGCAGAGTAGTCCTGTTTGTCATCATAGATTGCTTCATATTCATCTCTTAAATTATTGATTTCTCTCTTAAATGTTTCGCTGTGAAAAGCTTCATGATAAGCATTAGGATAGTAAAGTATATTTTCTAAAAACGCAATTGCTTTTTCTAATATATCTTTTTCTCTTAAATACTTTTCATTTACAATACTCATACTTACCGAAATAATATGATACTTACCTTTTTTAGAAACACTTGTAGATAAACGCGCTCCATACAATTCAGAAAGAGCATTTCTAAAATCAGTCTGTGTTGGATAATGTTGACTGTTAGTATTTATCAAATTAGAAATTAATGTTCTTTTAGTCATATGACCAGCATCCAGAATTTCCTTAAATTTTATAGTTATAGTAACTGTTTTAAACTTTTCTGTCGGCATGACGTGCAATTTCACGCCTTTTGCTAAATTAATTTGCATAATTTCATCCTTACATAATTATTTATTTTAATTATCCTCTAGTTTTAAAAATGGTAACTCAAAGAGGCTAGAACTGTAACGTTCTAGCCTCTAATCACTTTATATGAATTCTAGAATAGTAACGCTTTTAATTGATCTACTCTATCTATATGCTCCCATGGCAAATCGATATCGGTGCGTCCAAAATGACCATAAGCAGCCGTTTGTCTATATATTGGTCTTTGCAGATCAAGCATCTTGATAATACCAGCTGGTCTAAGGTCAAATATCTGACGAATAGCTTCAATAATTTTTGTATCAGAAAGTTTACTTGTATTAAAAGTATCTACTGCGATTGAAATAGGTTGAGCAACTCCTATAGCATAGGCAAGCTGTACTTCAACTTTTTCTGCAATACTAGCCGCAACCAAATTTTTCGCAATATAACGTGCTGCGTAACTTGCTGAACGATCCACTTTAGTAGCATCTTTTCCAGAAAATGCACCACCACCGTGTCTAGCGTATCCACCGTACGTATCAACAATAATTTTACGCCCCGTTAATCCTGCATCTCCTTGAGGTCCACCAACCACAAATCTACCAGTTGGATTAATATAATATTTAGTATTTTCATCTAGCCATTTAGAAGGAATTACTTCCTCGATAACATGTTTCATCACATCACTCTTCAATGTATCATAATCAATATCTGGAGAATGTTGAGTGCTTACTACAATAGTATCTATCCGTTTAGGTCTATCTTGTTCATCATATTCTACTGTTACTTGAGCTTTTGCATCAGGTCTTAAGTATTTCAAAATATTTTCTTTCCTAACTTGCGCGATTCTTCTGGTTAACTTATGGCTTAACGAGATAGGCAACGGCATTAATTCTGGTGTTTCATTTGAAGCGAATCCAAACATTAATCCTTGATCTCCAGCACCAATTTTATCTAATTCATCTTGTCCTACAGATGCTTTAAATTCTGCAGAGTCATCTACTCCTATTGAAATATCAGGAGACTGATCATCAATTGATACTAGAACTGCACATGTCTCAGCATCAAATCCATATTTAGCACGAGTATAACCAATTTCCTTAATTGTATCTCTAGCAACCTTTTGCATATCTACATAAGTATTTGTCCTAATCTCACCTGCTATTAGAACTAATCCTGTAGTAACCATCGTTTCACAAGCAACACGTGCATCAGGATCTTTTTCTAATATCGCATCTAAAACTGCATCACTGATTTGATCAGCAATTTTATCTGGATGTCCCTCAGAAACAGATTCTGAAGTAAATAGTTTTCTTTCTACCATTTTTTTTATTCCCCCTATTTCAGTATCGGTTACAAGGCTTCCGACCTGGTCTGTGGCCGTCCTATCGGGAATTCATTGTAAACCTATATTAGTTTACCATATAAATTTAAAACATTCATTCTCATTTTAAGAATATTTTATATAGTCTTCTAAAATTGTGTTATGATAAAACAAATGACTGCTAAAGGATGGAACAAAAGTGAAGTTAAGTCTATTAAACTCTAAAAAAAATGCAAAATTTTTTTATTTTATTTTTCCAACCTTTTATATATTGTTTGGATTAATTTATGCAATTCCATTTTCCACTTTGAATATTATCTCTTTTTTCGTCCTCTACTTGTTTGTCTTATTAAATCAACTGCTCGAAACATATTTTAGAAATTACTTCATTTTAAAGATGAAGTTCCACAAAAAAAATATTGGGATACTAGAATTTTTTATTGGGTTGAGCTTACTGTATTTCATCATAATGCATTCTTGGGTATCGGGTTTGTTACTAGTTTGCTACACACTTATGGTACAAGGTAAATATCTATTTATTCACTACGGATTAGATTTCTTATCAATTTCTTTAACGACATTATTCAAAAGTTTATTACTAAATATATTTGGATTTTATATTCATACTGGATTTATCTCAAACACAATATTTATTTATTTACTTCCATTAATTATACCGATATTTTCATATGAATATTATACTTGGAATAAGGTGATTCCTAATAACGTAAAATATCTGATAGCTATCCTTTCATACTTATTAACGATCACTTTAACATGGTCTATATTGTCATGGTGGAGCTTACTTTTACTACTATCTGCGATCCTGCTTCCTTTATTTTTATTGAGTAACAAAAAACAATCAATTTTATTTTTCAGTACAACATTTACACTGAACTACTTTATTTTGTTATTAGTTTTTATTTTAGTATATTCGTAGTATTTTTATAAAAATGGTTTATCTAATATTTAAGAACATTATAGATGATATAAATTTAAACTATTTACGATATCTTTTTTAGTAAGTTTGAACTTAAGAAAAATAAATTTTAAAAATGTTACTCTAAAAACTGAATTATTTTAACTTGGTTCTATAATATTATAGAACGCTTTTTTTAGTTGTTTCACCAAAACAACTAAACTATTATTTTGTACTAAAAAAAGAGTATAATTTCATTTACGCGAAATGTAGTGACCCCCAAATGTTAGACTTACTCGGAGTGGAGAAATCCACTCCGCTTTTTTTATATAATTGAAAAACTTCACGCTTTTTTTTGATACGCTATTCTGTATGCTATCGGACTCATCCAATTTAATTTCTTTTTCATACGCTTTTGATTGTAATAGTCAATAAATCTTGTAATTGCTTGTTCAAGTTCTTCGTAGCTATAGAAGATTCTTCCATGGTAAATTTCTTGTTTTAATAAACTGAAGAAATTCTCCATTGGAGAATTATCCAAACAGTTTCCTTTTCGGGAGAAGCTTTGAAAAATCTTATGCTTTTTAAGCTCGGCTTGATATTGATACATTTGATAAGCCCAACCACGATCAGAATGAAACGTTCTACGATACTTACAATCGTCAGTGACTTTGATGGCTTCTTTTAAAGCTTCTAAAATTGAGCCTGCATTAGGACGTTTAGCTATCTGGAAAGAGAGAATATCAAGATTAAACAGATCCATAAACGGGTCAAAATAGAGTTTTCTTAGTGAGCGTTTCCCTGTATGATCTACCTCATAATACTTCAATTCAGTCGTATCTGTGGTAATTTTTTGGTGAACGATGGATGTATTGAAACGTTGATCCACTAGATTTTTTTTAGGGCTTCCAGTGTCTCCTTTGTAAGAAGAATATTTACGAGATTTTCGAGTATACGAAGTAACGTTTAGTCCATTCTCTCTCATTAATCGCTCAACTTTTTTCTTATTGTCTCGTTTGTCAAATTAAGCTAGACGGTTTCCAATCTGATACATGCTCATGAAAAACTTCCATAGGGGTTCTATAATCTAAAGACTTTCTAGGAATCGTATTTCTGTAGTTTGAAACAGAAGAAATAAAGGATTGATCGGTTTTATTAAAGTCCATCTGTTTTGGCAGTCCGTCACGTCGAAGCAATCCGTTAGAGTGTTCATTCAGCCCACGCTGAGACGGACAACCAGGATCTGCAAAGAAAATAGAAATATCATGGTGGTTACTAACTGATTTCCAATTAGAGAACTCTTTTCCACAAT
>NZ_FMZD01000024.1 GCF_900101525.1 Marinilactibacillus psychrotolerans
CTTTCTAAAATATCTAGTATCGTTCCTGTTACGACATCAATATACTCAAAAGCCATTTGCCCATTCCCATACTTAAACTCATCAAACGACAAGTTCTCCGGCAATGAATGATAGTAAGGTCGATAATACTTCACCTGTTCATTGATGATTCTTTGAATCGTTGTGGAAGAGACATTCGTCTCTTCTGCCAAGCTCTTGATCGAACGAGCATCAGCTGACTTCGCCAGTATTTCTGCTTTGATAAAATTAGAGATAAAACACGCCTCTTTTACAATCGGTGTTTCCGCAGTAAATGTTGCTTCACAAGACGTACACTTGAACCGCTGCTTTTTCACTCTGAGATAGGTCGGATAAATGCCGGACATTGGAAAAGTGATTCTAGAGGTCTGAGTCCCATTTTTATAGATAGAGAAGTCCTTGTTTGGTTCCTGGCATTTCTTACATTCCTTAGGAATATAAGTCAATGTACAGTCTATAAATTTACATTTCTTTTGTTTATGTATGCCGTAAGACACGCAGTTATCTTCGAAAATCATATTTTTGTCTTGAATATCCAGTACTTTTTGCATATCATTTGATGTAGGCAAGTGAGTTCCTCCTAAGGATGTTTGGTTTTGGTCAACTATTATTCTACAGGAGAGCTCACTTGTTTTCTATTTTCTGAGACAAAAAAAGACGCCAGTGATTTCTCACCAACGTCATATATTATAGAACCCTTTTATATAAGAAAATAACTAGATATAAAGTATACTCGCCTTTTTGACGTATATCCTTTAAATTCTGTTTGTATACTGATTCTGAAAATCTACTACAGCTTCATATTCTTGTTCATATAATCGGCTTAACCGAATAAAGATTGGCAGCAGTTCTTTATATACTAACCCTTTTTCTTTATCTGGGTGATTGATGGTTCTTGTTTTAACCATCTTTTTAACTTCAGATAAGTCATCAATTTCTCCCATTGCATACAAGCCTAAGATTGCTGCACCTAGACAGGCACTTTCGACAGTTTCAGGTACGTGGACTTCCTGTCCAAAAATGTCTGCAACCATTTGCCTCCAGACAGCCGAATGTGCAAATCCTCCGGTTGCTCGGACTTCTTTAGGAGTACCGATCAACTCTTCTAACGCTAAAAGAACCATATATATATTCATATTGATTCCTTCAAGCACAGCACGCATCATATGTTCGCGCTTATGATGCATGGCTAACCCAAAAAATGATCCTCTGGCATTGGCATTCCAGGATGGCGCTCTTTCTCCAGATAAATACGGATGAAACAGCAATCCTTCAGATCCGGCTGCTACTTGATCTATGCGGTCAGTGATTAGGTCGTAGGGGTTCTGATTTTGTTCTTTTGCTATCTTGACTTCCTCAGAACAAAATTCATCTCTCAACCATCTCAGTACCATTCCCCCATTATTAACGGGACCACCAATGACCCAGTGGTTTTCAGTTAGAGTATAGCAAAATGTTCGTCCCTTTTCATCGGTGACTGGTTTATCTGTTACTGTTCTAATCGCACCACTTGTGCCGATTGTTATCGCTACTTCACCAGGCATCACTGCATCTACACCAAGATTAGCTAGACATCCATCATTCGCTCCTATAATAAAAGGAACTTCTGAACTTATACCCATTTCATCAGCAAGTATCGGGTCTATGCTTTTATATTGAGATGTAGTAGGTACCAGCTTAGAAAGCTGATCTGGACCAATTCCCGCAATTTCTAACGCTTCAGCATCCCAATCCATTGTGTAGATATTTAAAAGCCCAGTTGCCGAAGCGATGGAATGATCTACTACGTACTCATTAAAAAATGCTTTAAATACATATTCTTTAACCCCTATAAACTTAGCAGTTTGTTTGAATATATTTGGCTTTTCTTCTCTAATCCAGCTAATGTTAGTCAAAGGAGACATAGGATGGATCGGTGTCCCCGTTTTTTTATATAATTCTAATCCTGTTTGTTTTTTTATTTTCTCTGCATATGGTTCGCTTCTTTGATCTGCCCAAGTAATGGAAGGTGTCAATGGATTTCCTTCTTTATCCACTGCAATCACACTGTGCATAGCTGCACTAAATGAAATGAATTTCAAAGCATTTTTATCGATTTCACTTCTTTTCATTACAGTTCTGATTGATTCTTTTACTGCCTCAAGTATTTCTTTCGGATCTTGTTCAGCAGCCCCTGGTTCTGGTACATTCAGTGGATACTCTACTGAAGATTGCTGAAATGCATTCCCTTTAAGATCAAATAAAACAGCTTTCGTACTAGTCGTTCCTATATCTACACCAAGCATGTAAGATTTCACATTGATTTTCCTCTCTAGTAACGATATTTTATAATCGCACTATCAATTCACTTTTCTTTATTTAATTCTTGTTTAAGCTTAACTCTAATATCGATTTCTGTCCATGCAAAATATGCGGACTATGGCTTATACCAAGTAGTCTCACTGCTTTTCAACTGCATGTCCTCCAAACTGATTTCTTAAAGAGGCAACAACTTTTCCACTAAAAGAATCGCTTTCTAAAGAGCGATTTCTCATCATCAAAGATAAAGCAATAACAGGCGCAGCAGTCTCTAATTCCAATGCTGTTTCTACTGTCCATTTTCCTTCTCCGGAAGCATGAACGATTCCTCTAATTTTATCTAATTTAGGATCTTCAGAAAAAGCAGACTCCATAAGTTCCATCAACCAAGACCGTATAACCGAACCATTATTCCAGACTCGCGCTACTTTTTCGTGATCAAAGTCATACGTACTCTTTTCCAGAATATCGAACCCTTCGCTCATTGCTTGCATCATCCCATATTCTACTCCATTATGAACCATCTTCAAGAAATGACCACTTCCAGATTCACCTGTATACAAATATCCATTTTCTACAGAAATGTCTTTGAAAATAGGTTCTATCTGATCGAATACTTCTTTATCTCCACCAATCATGGTACAAGCCCCTTCTCTTGCTCCTTCCATTCCCCCACTTGTACCAACATCAATATAAGATATACCTTTATTTTTTAAATCATGATATCGTTTAACAGTATCTTTATAGTTACTGTTTCCACCGTCTATCAGAATATCTTCTTCAGATAGATACGGTTTCAAATCAACTATCAATTTTTCGGTAATTTCTCCTGCAGGAACCATCATCCAAATAATTTTTTTGCCATCCAATTGTTTAAATACTTTTTGAATACTCGTTGCACCTTTTGCACCTACTGCTTCAGCTTGCTCAACTAAATTATGATCAATATCAAAAGCTACCACTTCATGTTTGTGGTCTAACAAATTCTGCATTAGATTAAATCCCATTTTTCCAAGTCCTAAAATTGCTAATTTCATTTTAGCTACCTCCTGTAAAATTTTATTTCGTACACTTAGTATATAAAAGAATATTATTTCTTACAAGTGATTTATAGAAAAATATTTTCTTTTGTTTCTTTTCAATCTATAATTAGGGTAATCCCTAACAAAGGAGTTCGTTTAGACGATGGAAAATAAACAAACCTGTAAAATGAGAATTCGATCTATTTATAGAACATTTAGCGAGAAAGAAAAGAAATTAGCTGATTATATTACCGCTTCTCCTGAAAAAATTATTCATGGAACGATTAATCAGATTGCCGATGATACTGGTCTAGCAGATTCTACTGTATTTAGATTTTGTAAACGTCTTGGTTATAAAGGATTTCAAGACATGAAAATTGCTTTAGCCTCTGAACAAGTAAAAGAATTGCATGATATTCATGAACATCTATCTTCCGAAGATAATGAAAGAACTGTTTTAAAGAAAGTTTTCCAATCAAATATCAAAACACTGGAAGATACGTTAACAGTTATTGATGAAGATCACTTTAAAGGCGCAGTTAATGCAATGCTTAAAGCAGATAGAATTGAATTATTTGGATTTGGCGGTTCTAACGTTATTGCTCTGGACGGATATCATAAGTTTATCCGAACCGGATTACCTGTTTCTGCTCAAATCGATGCTCATATGCAGTTAATGTCTGCTTCTCAGATGACTGATTCCAGTGTCGCTGTTCTTATTTCTCATACTGGTCATTCTAAAGATATTCTCGGATTATTAGATACTCTAAAACAAAATAATGTATTCACTATAGGAATCACTAGTTATACGCAATCCCCTTTTAGTCAACAAGTTGATATTCCACTTTACACTTTATCAGAAGAAACAGATTTCCGATCTGAGGCACTAGCTTCAAGAATAGCTCAACTCAGTCTGCTTGATGCTATTTATGTTAATATCATGATGAGATTAGACGAAAAAGGAAAAAAATCTATCACCAAGGTCAGAAATGCTATTCAAAACCGTAGAATTTAACTTGTAAAGGAGCATATATTTGATAGACTTAAGCAAATTGACGGCTGGGAAAAAATTAACTTCTTTAGAAAAAGCGATTCTTCAGTATTTTGTAGCACATATTGATACAGTCCAGGACATGGGCGTACGTGCTGTAGCAAGCGCAACCTATACCTCTCCCGCTTCTGTTATAAGATTATCTAAAAAACTAGGCTACACTGGTTTTACTGATATGTACTATTCATTACTTCCCATGATCAAAAAAGCAGAGAATAATTCAAATACTGAGAATGAAACCATATTAAGTACTGATTTTAAATCATTGATCAAAAATTGTTCTTACGAAAATACTCAACAGTTCATTGATAATGTACTGCTACTGAAACAGAAATATATCTTTATTTATGCTACTGGTTTCTCTCAGATTGCAGCAGAGTATATTTACAAGAAATTATTAGTTCTAGGAAGAAAAGCGATTTTAGCTAGTGGCTCTGATTCAGTGGGTGTGTTTGAAAATAACTTAGATGATATTGGTGCAATGATCGTTGTCTCAAAGTCCGGTGAAACTGAACAAGTTTACCGCAAACTGAAAAAAGCTGTCGATGCTGAAATCTACACGGTTGCTTTCACGAAAGAAACGGATAATCGAATCGGATTAATATCTGATTTAAATATCCAGATTCTAGATATCCATCAACTGGATGATCGCAATATGCTGCCTAACCTTTTTTTTCCCGGCGTTTTACTATCCTTTGAATCCATTGTCGAACAATACTTAAACCAATTAGAATCTTAAACCTTTTTATGCGAAACGTGTTTCTTAATCGAGAAACACGTTTCTACTATTTTAAAACGCTAACATTAGAACCGCTTACACGCTATACTAATTCTAGATCAATCATTCTTATTATGAAAAAGGTTAAAAAGGAATGAAAAAATTGAATTGGAGGAAAGAAGATGAAAGATAAGTTAATGAATGGCATGCAGCGATTTGCTAAAGCCATGTTTATTCCTGTACTGATTCTACCTATTGCCGGTTTGCTAATTGCGATAGGGAATTTGTTTACAAATGCTCGTTTGATTGAGTTGCTTCCCTTTTTAGATAATCCGATCACTATGGGATTTGGATCAATCTTATCAGGATCACTCGTTTCTATCTTGACAAACTTGGGACTTATATTTTGTGTGGGTATTGCTGTGGGCTTATCCAACAAGAAAAAAGCAGAAGCTGGCTTTACCGCACTTTTAGGATTCTTGGTATTTATATATGCAATGAATAACTTCCTGTCTTTTAATGAAATGCTCGTAGATCCTGCGTCTCTACAAGGAACAGGTCAATCTATGGTGTTGGGTGTGCAGGTATTAGACATGGGGGTATTTTTAGGAATTATTCTAGGAGTCGTTGTTGCACTTGTTCATAATAAATTTGCTGAAATTGAATTTGATAATGCCTTCCAAATTTATGGTGGTTCTCGTTTTGTATTTATCGTATTGATTCCAATCGTTGTCATCTTCGCAATTCTGATGAGTTATATCTGGCCCGTTGTTCAATCTGGAATTGATGCGACCGGATCATTTATTAACCAAACAGGCAACTTTGGCTTATTCTTATACGGCACACTTGAACGTTTACTCATTCCAACTGGTTTACATCACTTGGTGTATACACCTTTCTTATATACTTCTCTGGGTGGTGTTGCGGAAGTCGGTGGTGAAGTTTTCGAAGGCGCTCGTAATATCTATTTTGCTGAAATAGCAAATCCTTCCGGTGGTTTATTAAACCAAAGTGTCATCTGGGATGCTCGTGGAATTTCAAAAATGTTTGGTTTACTCGGTGCCTGCTTAGCAATGTACCATACAGCTAAACCAGAAAACAAAGCAAGAGCAAAAGCTATTTTAATTCCAGCGGTCTTTACTTCATTTGTTGCAGGCGTTACTGAACCAATCGAGTTTTCATTTATGTTTATTGCCCCTGTACTATTCGTCATTCACTCCGTATTTAGTGGTTTTAGTATGGTCGTCTTAAATTTACTAAATGTTCGTGCGATTGGTCCAAATGGTTTTATAGATTTCTTACTGTACAACGTTCCTTTAGGTTTTGAACGGACAAGGTGGCCAATCTTTATTTTAGTCGGGATAGCCTTCTTCATCATTTACTATCTTACATTTAGATTTTTAATCACAAAATTCAAATTTAAAACAATTGGTCGAGAAGATTCTGTTCAAGATACAAAATTATATTCTAAAAAAGATTATCAAGCTGCTAAATCTGGCCAACTGGTGGAAACAGTTACTGGAGACAGAGAAGCTGAAACAGGCTCTGCGCCCGTTATTGTACAAGCTTTAGGAGGACCGGAAAATATTGATACCATTACAAACTGTTATACTCGTTTGCGCTTAACCTTAAAAGATCCTGCCTTAGTCGATGAACAAACCTTACGGACAGATACCGGCGCTAGCGGTGTGATCGTAAAAGATCAGAACGTACAGGTCGTCTACGGTTTGCAGGTCAATAGCGTACGCAGATCAGTGGAAAAATATCTCGGTCGGGATTCTGAAGAATAATTTAAATAAGAAGGGAAAGAATTAAATGAATAAGAAATTTTCAGTCGTTATCGCAGGTGGAGGAAGCACCTTCACTCCAGGAATCGTTCGTATGTTATTAGAAAATTTAGAACGTTTCCCCTTACGCACTTTAAAACTTTATGACAACGATGCGGAAAGACAGGGTATCTTAGGAGAAGCACTCGCTATTTTGATGAAAGAACAAGCTCCAGAAATTGACTTTTCATACACCACAGATCCGGAAGAAGCTTTCACAGATGTAGACTTCTGTATGGCTCATATTAGAGTTGGAAAATATGCTATGCGTGAGCAAGATGAAAAAATTCCGTTGAATCACGGTGTCATTGGACAAGAAACGTGTGGACCTGGCGGAATTGCTTATGGACTAAGAAGTATTGGTGGCATGATCGAATTAATCGATTATATGGAAAAATATTCTCCAGACTGCTGGATGCTGAACTATTCCAATCCAGCTGCAATCGTAGCTGAAGCTTGCCGCGTACTACGTCCAGACTCAAAGGTCTTAAATATCTGCGATATGCCGGTAGGAACGCTAAGAAGAATGTCTCAAATTATCGGGAAGACACCTGACGAATTAGAAGTTCGTTACTTTGGTTTAAACCACTTTGGCTGGTGGACAAGTATCAAGGACAAACAAGGTCATGAATATCTTGATCAGATTCGTGAATATGTAGCAGAAAATGGTTACCTTACAACGGTTGAAGTGGAAACACAACACACAGATCCAAGCTGGCAGCAGACTCACAAAAAAGCTAAAGACTTATTAGCAGTCAATCCAAGATATCTGCCAAATACCTATCTTAAATATTATCTCTACCCTGATGATGAAGTCAGTCATTCTGACTGCTCTTATACTCGTGCCAACGAAGTCATGAATGGTCGAGAAAAAGAAGTATTTGATGCTGCTCGTACAATTACAGAAAAAGGAACAGCAGCCGGTGATGAATTCCACATCGACAGTCATGCATCCTTTATCGTTGACTTAGCTCGTGCCATTGCTTTTAATACACACGAAAGAATGCTCATGATCGTTAAAAATAATGGTGCAATTGCAAACTTCCCGGATGATGCTATGGTCGAAGTACCGTGTATTGTAGGAAATGATGGTCCAGAACCCTTAGCTCAAGGTAAAATTCCGGATTTCGAGAAAACCTTGATGTACCAACAAGTCATGGTCGAGAAAATGGTTGTAGAAGCTTACGTTGAAGGAAGCTACCAAAAACTATGGCAAGCTCTTACACTTTCTAAAACTATTCCCAGTGCCGGCGTTGCTAAAAACTTGCTTGATGATTTGATTGAAGCAAATAAAGATTTCTGGCCAGAGTTAAATTAATTTATTAGTTATGAAGATAACATTCTATAATTTTAAGTATCTTAATTAAACAGACCTACTCAAAACAGTAAAGGACATTCCTTTACTGTTTTGTTGTTCTTATAGTTTTTACCATCCTTCGATACTTACATATTCGTTAGGTATCCTCCAGGGTAGACGCCTGAAAATAGGTACTATTGAAAACCTCCATACAAAAATCTACCTTTCTGATGGAGTGGATAAACTCTGTCACATTAATTTCAAAATAAAATTAACACTTTACATTTCAAAATTATTGTGATATAAATAGTTTGTGATATAATTAACTAAAGGAGCTGGATAAATGATGTCTAAAATATTTAAATTCATTATTAGTTTCACTAGTTTATTTTTTTTTCATTTTTTTATTCCGGCAACAATGTCAGCGCTAACACTATTGAACCGGGAATTGTTTCTTTGAATGAAGAAAACCTACTGCAACGGTTGCTCTTCTAATAACTTTTGAAGAAAGGGTTCAAAGAGTAGCTGATACTAATCACATTCATATTAAATAAATTGAAATGATCAGAAGTTACAAAGATTATTTTAAACGATTTGGCGGAAGCTTCTAAACCACTAATCACTATCCATATAGATATGTAGAAAGTAGATGGAAATTCTGATGAAAGAAATAAGCCCTTATGTAAAACTCATTTTTAATATTATTTGTAGCTTTATTATATTTATGATCCCAAACATCTTAGTCCGGACTATTTCAGATGCTGGATACAGTGGAGAAATGTTTGTATCCATTTATGTTACTAAGACGACTATTTATGTATTAATACTTATAATTATAATGGTTTCGGTTAATAAATTTTTCAGTCACTTTGAAAAAGAAGACTAAATCATTCGAAATACTTCAGTTTCTCTCCTGAAACTAATCAATATTTCGAAAAAAGTCAGGTTCTTATTATTGTATAGTTTGCGGCTAAAGAAAAAGCTGATTCTGTCTGCATATAGTGCAGACAGGATCAGCTTTTTTAGATTAACAGATTAACTTATTGAGCATTATTCTTCTGATTGTTCTAAATAATTAGACAAGTGTTCTTGTGCTAAATCAGCATCAGCTTCTAACTCATTTCCCGTTTCTACCAATGGTGTTACTGGAGTAAAGGCTTTTTCTTTCTGGCCATCATATGATTGGATAAAATCATCTTGGTTGATAGAATATAGAATGGCTTTTCGCAAATCTTCGCTTTGAGCAGTTTTCCTGTCTTCATTCGTTGTATTAATGATTAAATATTGTACCGCATTACTTGGACCAGTTTGCAGTTCTAGAGATTCTTCTCCTTCGACTACTTGGTATTGTGTTTCTCCTAATCCGTAAAGCAAGTGTACTTCTCCACTTCTTAAAGCAGATAATGCACTATCCATATCCCCAATAAAACGAACGGTAACATTCTTGATTTTTGCTGCATTATCCGTTTCTGGCATATAGGCAGGATTTTTTTGGAACGTTGCTGCATAATCATTTTTTTCGATCATAACATAAGGTCCACTTGCATATAAATGGTTATCGTATGTGTCCCCTTCTGTCACCGCACGTTGATCGCCATAAGGAATATCTGTATTAATATCAAAATTTTCAATATCGTAGGTGTTAATACTTTCTACTTGCTTTTTAGAAACAATCCCAGCTGACTGGTGTGCTAAATAATTTAGTACTTGAGGGAATGGTTCAGTTGTTGTTAATTTGACTACTTGATAGTTACCTGCTGCACTATCAGCTTGTGTTTTATCTGTTACTAGGCTATTAATAGATGTATCTAGATCAGCTTCTAAAGCATCTTTGACTGAAGTACCTGCTTCAGCAACTGTAGCATCTTCTAATTCACTCATATCATCTACTACTGTTACTTCGTCAATATATTCATGCAAACTATACGTTCTATGGTCTGGTACTGATTCAGGATCACTCGCACGTTCTAAAGAAAATTTAACATCATCTGCTCCAACTCGCTCACCTGTATCTACAGCTTGTCCATCTTCAACGCTCGTGAAATTAATATCATCACGCAAAACAAAATAATAATCGGTATTTCCTTCTGCAATAGCATGATCATAGCTAAGCGAAGCTTCCGAAGTAACAGTATCATCCTCTGTCAAGTTCACCAAACGCACATACATATTTGTATTCAATTGATTAATTGATCCGTCATTCCCTTTAATGGGATCTAAAGACGTCAAGTCAGATTCAGTCTGAGTTAAAATCAAAGGTTCTGTTTCGTTAAGAGACGTATCATTGAACTGGACAGTATCCCAGGCAAAGGCTCTTGATTTATAAAGATTGACTGATTCAGGATTTATCAGGTCTTTGTTGAACGCTTGTGCTTTAAGTGAGTTATATAATCCGGCCGTGTAGGCATTCTCTGTAACAAGAACATTTTCCAATTCACTATACGTATTCACATATTCTGATTCATTCTCCGTAGCTGCCTGATTGATTAGTTCATCCACTTCAGAATCAGGCGCAATTACTCGACTATCTCCATCACTAGTAAATAATGAACGAACTGCATAATCAGGATTACCCGTTACAGTTGTCCAGCTAGCAACAGAAATATCAAAGTTTCCTGCATCTCTTTGGGCTCTATAGCTAGCATAATCCGGCTGCTGATTTACATTAACTTCAAAACCGTTTCTAGTCAGCTGATCCCGTAAGATATTTAAATCTTTTTCATCTGCCGCAGCACCTAATAAGTCAATTTGCACTGCTTCTTGATCATTATTTGTATTTCCAGTTGTCGCTTCATCTTCTGTCGTCACATTGCAGGCTGACAAAACCATTGTTCCAAGCAATACTACTGTACTCAATAATTTCTTTTTCATATCTTTTCCTCTTTTCTTTCTATTTTTTTATTTTTCTATTTTTTAAAAATGTACTATCAAACTACTTAATTCCATTAAGATAATCTCGGATCCGTTGCATCCCTTAATCCATCACCTAAGAAGTTAAAGGACAAAACTAATGCAATGATGGCTAATCCTGGATATATAGCTAGGTAAGGCTCTGTTTCCAGATATTCACTACCGGTTCTCAAGATATTTCCCCATTCAGGAATATAATTTTCCACACCCAATCCAAGGTAACTCAAACTACTGGTTGCAATAATCGCTGATCCAATCGTTAAGGTTGCTCTAACAATCATTGGTGCTAGAGAGTTGGGAATAACATGCTGCCAAATAATATTTATATGATTGTTTCCGATTGCTCTTGAAGCCTCTACATATTCCAGATTCGTCACTTGGATCACATTTGCTCTCATCGTTCGTGCATAGCTTGGAATATACCCTATGCTCAAAGCAATAATTAAGTTTGTAGTCGATGCTCCAAAAGCTGCAACAATCGTGATCGCTAACAAGATTCCTGGGATCGCGTATAAAACATCTAAAAAACGCATAATCAAATTATCTGTATGTCGACCATAATATCCAGAAATAGCACCAAGTGCCCCTCCAAATAATAGTGGAATAACTGTCGCCAGCACTCCCACAGTTAAGGATATTCTAGCTCCAAACACAATTCTAGAAAACACATCTCTCCCGAAATTATCTGTTCCAAAAGGATAAGTTAGACTTGGTGACTGTAAAATATTACTATAATCATTTGTCACTGCAAATCCGTAATTAAAAGTCCAATAACTACAGATGGAGATCGCTACAAGAAATACGATAAATAATAGCCCTAGCATTGAAGCTTGGTTACGAATGATTTTCTCACGTATGCCTTTTCTTCGTGTCATTTTTGTTTCGCTATCTGTCCTTTGCATTAATGAAATCATTACAAAAAGTACGAAAAGATTCCCTACTAGAGTGGTTGCTGCAAAGAATAGAAGGAATACTTTTCTTATTATTCCAGTCATTGCTTCAATTCTATTGTACCCGGCTAACACCACAAGATGGAAAACAAGTACAAAAAGCAGTAAAAACATAAATGGTATAAATGAGTTTGTTACATAGGCTTTAAACAAATTTAATGAAGAGACTCCAATAACCAGCAAATCTGTCAATACCATATAAACAGCATAAATATACCCGGTCGTTAGTTTCTTTTTTAATAAGTATAAAGACGAAAGGACTATAAACAGGTTGCCGATTAACAAGGAAAGTAATAATCCTCCCGCTAACTTACGACTGGTTGAGTTAATGGCAAGTACTTTTTTACTGTTCTTCCTAATTTTAAGCACTAATAATGCTTGTAAAACAGTCGCTACTCCATTCATACTCGCTAAAATCATAATAAGCGGACGCACAGTAAATGGACTGAAGTCAAAAGCAGCAAACAAAAGAATTCCCGTATAGATAAGTGAGAGTCCAGTAGAAAACTCTATTTGTTTATAAGCCAGCGTATCTTTGTAAGATTTCAAAGAATCATTCCCTCCTTCCTAGTATTTTTTCAGATTAGTTCGAATTCTCGGATCGATAAAGGCATATAACATATCAATAAATACATTTACAATGGATAACACAATCGCTACATAGATGACGCCACCTAAAACACTTGGTATATCAGGAATAAATTGACGTTCTACAATGTAATTCCCTATCCCATTGATATTGAAAACTTGTTCAGTAACAGCTGCTCCTCCAAGTACTCCACCAAATTGCAGACCTATAATTGTTACAATTGGAATTAATGCATTGGGTACTGCATGTCTTAATATTACTCTTCTGTTAGATAATCCTTTTGAGCGAGCGGTTAAAATGTAATCTTCATTCACTACTTCTAAAGTAGAGGAACGAGTCATCCTTGCTACTGAAGCCATCAGCAATGTTCCTAGAACAACTGCCGGCATAATCAATGAAGCAAAGTTATCTGCATTGTAAGTCGCCGGCAACCACCCAAGTTCAATTGAAAACCCTAGTATGAAAATAAGTCCTTGCCAGAAACTCGGAATGGATAACCCAACTAATGCGATAAACATAAACACATGGTCAAACATTGTATTTGCCTTAACTGCTGAATATATTCCTGCAGGTAATGCCACTATAAGTGCAATCACTAAAGCAAATATTGACAACTCTAACGTAACAGGGAATCGTCGCATAATAGTGGAGACAACCGCTTGGTTACCTGAGTACGCATTCCCTAAATCAAAAGTGAAGACTCCTTTAATTGTTCTCCATAACTGAACAATATAGGGATCGTCTAGTCCATACATAGAACGAAAATTATCAATTTGGGCCGGAGTAGCTGTTTCTCCAATAATGTTTCTAGCTGGGTCGGATGGAGAAAAGTATAATAAAGTAAAGACGATAATCGTTACACCCAATATGACAAACAGCATCATGAGGAGACGTTCAAATAGATACTTCATAAACGGAAAAGAATGTATAATCAATAATGCATACATAGGAAATCCTAGAATAATTGATAAAATAAAATATTTCGGATTTGTAATAAACGCAAGTGATTGTCCTAAAAAAGTTACTTTTTCTCTATTAGATTGTTTATAGATTTCATGTGCTTTTTCATTTACAGCTTGTTGAAATTGTATAGAAAATAATTTTTCGACATTTTTGTTTGTCTCTTTCTCACTTAGAGGTTTATTGAAAAAAGCTTGTTTATTTTCTTCTTGTTTTTTCAATTTCGCTCTTAATTCTCGGTCATATCCGCTTTGTATTAAAGCTTCTTTTGCTTCGCTGCTAATTTTACCATTTTGTTTTTTAACATATTTCTTGTATAGAAAGACCATAAGAATAAACACCTGGAAAGGAAATCCAAAAATCATCAACCCTATTCGGTAATAAGGACTCAAAAATGCTTTTGTATATTGTCGTGACAGCTGCTGAAGAAAGCTCTGATCCTGTTTAATAATTGTTTCAACTTTCATTAATATTCCTCCATTCTTTTTATTAAGAATGCGCTCTTTATTTATTTAATACAGATTAATAGAATACTATACATACAAAAAAAGCCCTTGAACACAGATCATTCTGTATTCAAGGGCGAAATAATTAATCTCACGGTTCCACCTTAAAAAATGCACAGTTTTTACCCTAGTTATAACTTAGGCTTTTCTATACACTATCTCAACTACAGTACTCAGAACAATGTGTCTGTGATACTGCGCTGCTATAACGGGCATACCCGGTATTATCTAATTTTCCTAAGAAAATTCAACAATACGACTCCAAGACGCACTTCCAGATATCACTCTTTATCCCCTCTCAGCAAACAGGGACTCTCTATAAAATCGCAATGATCCGTACTCTTCTTTTCAATGTCTTTTAACTTATCTTTTGAAAGTATTTCTAATTGAAAATAAATATACCAAATAAAAAAACTACAGTCAAGCTTAAACAATTAATTTGTAAAATAGATTTCTACAGGGTCTTTATTATACGTACTTTCTAAAAACCGTAAAATCATCTTTTTTTCTATACTGATTGACATACATGCTATAATCAAATTATTCTAGACAAATTTGAGGAGCGGAACTATGGAAAAATTACTGGACGTCCAAAAGTTATCTATTATATTTGAACAAGGTGACTCTTCAAATGAAGTTGCAACAGATATTCATTTTGAAGTATCTAAAGGAGAAACTTTAGGGATCGTTGGAGAATCAGGAAGCGGAAAAAGTGTCACTGCACGTTCTATCATGCGGCTCCTTCCTCCCAATGCCCAAAATAATGAAAATAGTAAAATTGTATTTATGGGGAAAGATTTAACTCAGTTAAGTGAAAAAGAAATGCGTAAAATTCGCGGTAAGGATATTGGAATGATTTTCCAGGATCCAATGACTTCACTCAATCCAACTATGAGGATAGGGGATCAAATCACCGAAAGTATCCAATTTCATCAAAAATTGCGCAAAAAAGCAGCAAAAGCAGAAGCACTTAATATAATGGAATTAGTTGGGATCAAAGATATCGAGTTCCGTTACAAACAGTACCCCCATGAGTTTTCAGGCGGAATGCGCCAACGGATGATGATTGCCATCGCTTTAGCTTGTAATCCTGCTCTTTTGATTGCAGATGAACCTACAACAGCTTTAGATGTGACCATTCAAGCCCAAATTTTGGATTTGCTGAAAGATATTCAAAAGAAATTCGGCACTTCTATAATTTTAATTACTCATGACTTTGGAGTAGTGGCTAATATGTGTGACCGGGTTATCGTTATGAAAGATGGCGAAATTGTAGAGAGCGGTACTACAAAGAATATATTTGCCCACCCAGAACATGCCTATACCAAAAGACTCTTGGAGGCTGTTCCAAACCTTCAAAATGAACAGAAATCATTCTCAAATGTAACTAAATCTAAAAAGCCTTTACTCTCTATCAGAAATCTAAAAAAGCATTTTGACTTAGGAAAGGGATCCGTTTTAAAAGCTGTTGATGATATCTCTTTTGACATTTACGAAAATGAAACACTCGGACTAGTAGGAGAATCCGGATCTGGAAAGTCTACTACTGGTCGTACCATTCTAAGACTCCATGAAGCAACAGGGGGAGAGGTTCTTTACGAAGGATTTAATTTGAATAACTTAACAGCAAGCGAAATGAAAGATATGCGAAAACATATGCAAATTATTTTCCAAGATCCTTATGCTTCACTTGATCCGCGAATGAAAGTTGTGGATATTATCGGAGAAGCTATTGATGTTCATAAACTAGCTGCAAACAAACACGATCGATTGAATAAAGTGATCGATTTGCTTGAGTTAGTCGGATTAGATCCTTCTTTTGCCATGAGATATCCTCACGAATTCTCTGGAGGACAGCGCCAACGGATTGGAATTGCTCGAGCATTAGCTGTAGATCCGAAGTTTATTGTCTGTGATGAGCCTCTATCCTCTCTAGATGCTTCTATCCAGTCACAAATTGTGGAGTTGTTAGAAGATTTGCAGCAAAAATTAGGATTAACCTATATGTTTATTGCTCATGACTTGTCTATGGTGAAGCGTATCAGTGATAGAGTAGCAGTAATGTATAATGGCAATATAGTAGAAATAGCAAAATCAGAGGAACTTTTTGCTAATCCATTGCACCCTTATACAAAAAAACTTTTATCTGCTATTCCTGTTCCAGATCCAAATTATGAAGCGACCCGTAAAAGACAGACAAATGATGAAGCAGCTTTTTCATTCGATTCCTCTACGACTATTTTTCAAGAAGTTTCTCCTGAACATTGGGTAGCTCTTCCTAAAGCATAGTCTCAAATTTCAGCATCATTATGACTGATTTCCATAGATTGGCATTGCCGAAAATTATAAAGCCTGTTACAGGTTACATTACCAATTTAAAAGAGGCGCTCATAAATTGCAAATAGGAAAAGGATGGACACTTAATCAAAAGTGTCCATCCTTTTCTGCTGTCTAGATAACTTTATTCGTCTTCAAGCAAAGCCAGAAATTCTCTTGTGCGTGCTTCTTTCGGATTACTCAGCACTTTTTCAGCAGGTCCTTCTTCAAGAATATAGCCTTCATCCATAAATAAAGCTCTATTCGCTATACGTCTGGCAAAGTTCATTTCATGTGTGACAATAACCATAGTTTGCCCTTCTTTAGCTAGTTCTTCAATCACTTTTAATACTTCTCGTACTAACTGTGGATCCAAAGCTGAAGTGGGTTCATCGAACAGTAAGATTTCTGGATGCATCATCAATGAACGAGCTATCGCTGCTCTTTGTTGTTGTCCTCCAGACAATGCATCTGGATACTTGTCCTTGTGTTCAATGAGACCTACTTTTTCGAGTATTTCATTTGCCTCTACAACCACTTCTTTTTTATCTCTTTTTTGTACAGTAATTGGCGCCTCAATAATATTCTCTATCAATGTTTTATGTGGAAAAAGATTAAAACTTTGAAACACCATACCAGAATACTGACGAATTTCTTTTACATCTTCTTTAGTTACTTTCTGCTTCCCGAATTCAACTCGTTTGTTTCCAATTTTCAGCGTACCTGCACTTGGTTCTTCTAATAAATTCAAGCACCTTAGTAAAGTTGTTTTTCCAGAGCCTGAAGCGCCAACTAAACAGACAACTTCACCTTTATTAACACTGAAATTGATAGATTCTAAAACGACTTGATCTCCAAATTTCTTTTTCAAGTTTTCTACTGTAATCATAGTCAGGATGCTCCTTTACCCTTTTGCTAAATAGCGGTTATAACGTATTTCCAATCTACTTTGAATTGCACCAATCACAATACTAACTAGCCAATAAATGATAGCAACTGTTATATACATTGTCATACTATCATACGTTCTTCCTGCTATTAGTCGACCGCTATAAAGTAATTCTTGTACGGTAATAACAGAAGCAAGTGAGGTTCCTTTTAGCACATCCATAAAGATATTAAAAGTAGGCGGAACAGCAATACGTGTTGCCTGAGGAATGACGATTCTTCTTAATGTTTGAAAGTAACTCATTTGAAGCGTTTCAGCTGCTTCCCACTGTCCTTTAGGCACAGATGATATCGCAGAACGCACAACTTCAGCAAGGTAGGCAGCAAAGTTGAAACTTACTCCCACAATTGCTGCAACGATAGAGCTTTCAAATTCTATCCCTATTACTGGAAGTCCATAATAAAGAATAAATACAAATACAAGTAAAGGTGTACCACGCATAAAGGATATATAAAATTTAGCTGGTAGTCTAAAAATGGCTAGCTTAGACATGCGTGCAATTCCAACTATAATCCCTATTATAAGCGCAAAAACCATACTAAATCCCGCTATAATCAAAGTCACACGTAAGCCTTCCAGTAAAAACGGCAGCGATTCAATTGCAAGATCAAAATCATATAAATATTCCCATTTTATTTCAGAAAAAAAATCAAACATATGAAACTCCTTTCTTACTTTTTTATACTAGAAAAGAACATACAAGAGGCTTATGATCGACTTCTTGTATGTTACGATATGGTCTATTTAACTTATTCTGCTTCTAAACTGACAACTTCAGATTGATCAACTGGCTGAGTTGAGTCTGCACCTAAAAATTCTTCAGATAATTCTGAAACTCTTCCTTCATCTTTCAAAGTGGCTAATGCTTCACTTAGCTTATCACGTAATTCCGTATTGCCTTTTAATACTGCTAAGGCACTTTCTGAAGAATGATATTTTACATCTTCATCTACCATTAAGCCATCATCACCAAACTCTTCTACATTTCTTTGTAAGACTAAACGGTCATTCAGATAAGCATCTTGATTTCCGTTAAGAATATCTCTGAGAATGGTATCTACTCCAGCATCATATGCTGTTGTTTCTCCCCCAATATTTTCTGCAAAGGTAGCATAGTTACTGGTTAGAGAACCCAATCCTATTTTTGCACCTTTTAGATCATAAGCAGATTCGAACTTCCCATCATCTTCTGTACGAATAATGGCTGAACCATAAGAGTATTTATGAGAATCTACAAAATCAAAAATTTCTTTCCGCTCTTCAGTAATTGCAAAATCATTTGCAGCTACATCAATTTGTCCATTACGTAGCGCTGGAAGTAATCCATCGAATTGCATCGTTTCAAATTCTACTTCTACTCCTAACTCTTCTCCAAGTTCACGCACTAATTCTACCTCAAACCCTGTTAATTCATTTTCTTCATTTAAGAAAGTAATCGGTGCATACGTTCCAGATGTTCCTACAGTCAAAACGCCTTCTTCTTCAACGGAAGACCAAGATGCATCTTCTTTTGTGTCTTCTGATACTTTTTCTGTTTCTTTATTATCACTTGTTGTACATGCTGTTAATAATAATCCCACTGTTAATAATGAAGTTAATCCTAATTTTTTATTAATCATTTTAAAATCTCCTTATGCATTTTCAAATATTTTTACACTAAAATACATTATTATGCTAAAATTATCGTGTTTTTTATACACAGGAGCTAATATATCATGATTCTTTGTTTATGTCACGCACTTTATCTTACTTTTTGTTAGTTTTAATTGATTTTTGACTATTCTGCTTACTATTATTTACCTATCCACCTTCTTTTTTACCTCTCTCTTAGTTCATATATTCCTGCTTCATAAGCTTTCAAGTTTAAACTAACTGTTGATTGTTCTTTTTCAGAATAGTTAGATAGCAATTTTTCACCTAGTTTAAATCCACTTGGCAAATTAACTATTGTTTCTAATGCAAATAAATTCGCTACTATCAAAAATTGTTTATTCTGATATTTTCTTATATAAGCAAAAACTTGGGGATGCTCTTCTTCTAATAATACATAGGAGCCATAAATAAACGTTTCTTCTTTTCTTCTTAGTTGAATCATCGTACGGTAATAATGATAGATAGAGTCTGAATCTTTCATTGACTCCTCAACATTTATTTTTCTATAATTTGGATTTACTTTTATCCAAGGTTCGTTATCTGAAAACCCTGCATAGCTGGTGCTATCCCATTGCATTGGTGTACGTGAATTATCACGACCACTAGACCAGATGTAAGTCATGACTTCTTCATGAGCTTTACCTTTAGCCAACTCACTTTGATAATAATTTCTTGATGCAACATCGCGGTAGTCATTTATATTTTCATACTTTACATTCGTCATCCCAATTTCTTGCCCTTGATAAATAAAAGGAGTCCCTTGCATAAAGAAATAGATTGTTGCCAAGGCTTTGGCAGATTTCTTACGGTAAGAAGTATCATTTCCCCATACCGAAACCACTCTTGCTAAATCATGGTTCTCAATAAATAAAGCATTCCACCCTTTTGCATCCAATGCATTCTGCCATCGGGACAAAGTGGTTTTCAGGCGTCTTAAATCTAACCCCGTTCCTTTGGATCCCCATAGGTCAACATGCTCAAATTGAAAAATCATATTGAAATACCCTGTATCTTCATTAGCCCAATTCTCCGCATCTTCAACTGTCACCCCATTTGCTTCTCCAACTGTCAGCGCATCAAACTTCTTAATTGTATTTTCTACAAATTCATTTAGAAATAAATCAATTCCTTTCTGATTGAGATGACCATCAAACGATTCTACAAATGCTTCGCCTTTTGGATTAGGTAAATCAGGTAAGCCCTCTTTCTTTTTAATATGCGAAATTGCATCAATCCTAAAACCGTCGATTCCTTTATCCAGCCACCAGTTGACCATATCATAAAGTTTGTTTCTAACTTCTTTGTTCTCCCAATTTAAATCTGGTTGTTTTTTAGAAAAAATATGCAAATAATATTCCTTTGTATCTGAATCGTATTCCCAGGCAGAACCGCCGAATATAGAGGCCCAGTTGTTAGGAGGAATCCCCTTATCAGCTCCTTCTTTCCAGATATAAAAATCTCTATACGTATTATCCTTAGAAGATTTGGACTCAATAAACCATTCATGTTCATCCGAGGTATGATTGATGACCAGATCCATAATCAACTTCATTCCCCGTTTATGAACAGCTGATAGTAATGCTTCAAAATCTTCCATAGTTCCAAAGTCAGACAAAATAGCTTTGTAGTCACTAATATCATAGCCATTGTCATCGTTTGGAGATTGATAGATTGGGCAAACCCATATAATATCAATTCCGAGGTCTTGTAAATAATCTAACTTTTCGATAATTCCTTGTATATCTCCTATACCATCTCCATTAGAATCTTTAAAACTTCTTGGATAAATTTCATATGCAACGGCTTCTTTCCACCACTTTCGTTTCTCCATTTTTTTCTCCCCTTATCCAAACCAGATGTAAGTATATTCATTTAGGTTGATTATTAGAACCTATTACTTATCTATTTTACCTAATATTCTAGTGAATCAAAAACAAGGACACCTGACTGTTCCCAGATTATCCTTGTTTTTTAGCTCTTTATCTTTTAGTTTATGAATCCTTATCTAATTTCAGCACACCTTTTTTTCATATTATTTTATCAACTACTTTTACTTCATATGGCTGTAAAGTTATTTCTCCAGTAACTTCTTCTCCAGTAAAACTATCTTGTGCTTTTTCTATTATGTTTACAATTTGTTTCTCCTCTGTGAAGTTCATGATAAAGACAATTGAAGTCTGATCAGCTTCTTCTCTTCCTTGAACGGAAACCCCTATATTATGCTCTACTTTCAGTAAAGGTTTTAAGTCTAAATCTTCAATCAACTGGTTATAAAAGTCTCGATTGAATGCTTCATTTGCTCTCGCACCAATATAATATGCTGTTCCTTTTTTATATTCATTCGAGGTGACCGCAGCTGTTCCTGCATAAAAATCACTTGTATATCGAGCCAATATGTCTGCATTTTTCACTTCAATGACTGTAGCATAATCTTTCACTGTATAGGTTTGATCAGCGTATACTATTTGATTTGAATCTCCAGGATAATACGTATCAGTTTCTAATGGCTCAATTCCAAATATTTCTTGTAATTCTTTTTTCCAACCACCTAAATAAGTTAAATCACGTTCATTCACTAATCCAGTAATATAACTAGACACTAATGTACCACCGTTGGCTACGAAATTATTCAAACGTTGAATGGTTTCTTCACTCATTAAATAAAGCATGGGTACAACTAGTAATCTATAGTCCTCAAATGTGTTTTCTTTAGTAATGACATCTACTGGGATATCCTTTTCCCAGAAAGCTTGATAATGTTTTTGTAACGTTTGTGGATAGTGCTTAGTTGTTAGCCCAAATCCTTGAGCGTCTTCCAAAGCCCAATCGCTTTCCCAATCGTATAATAGTCCTACTTCAGATTTCCTTTGTGTTCCTACAATTTTAGCAGATAATTCATCCATCGTTGCACCTACTTGGCTAACTTCTTTAAAAACTCTATTTTCAGCTGAACCATCGTGGTCAACAACAGCTCCATGAAATTTTTCAGATGCTCCGCGTGATTTTCTCCATTGGAAATATAAATTACTGTCTGATCCATGAGCTAATATTTGCATCGAAGACAAGTAATGCATATTAGGTCGTTTAGGTTTGTTATATTGATGCCAGTTTACAAGACTTGGGGTTGATTCCATCAATAACCAGGGTTTTTGTTTCATACTCTTGAAAGAGTCGTTTATAAACGCTACTTTAGATGCTAATTCATATGTCTCTTCATAATCATTGTGCCAAGCTGGATACGCATCCCAGCTAATGACATCCACTTCTTTAGCGAACTTACTGTAATCTAATCCTCTAAACGGTATAAATTCAGGATTATCAGACATGAAGTTTGTCGTAATCGGAATATCTGGTGTAACTTCGCGTAAGGGTACAATCTCATTTTTGTAAAAATCAATCGTCTGATCCGTTACGAATCTTTTCCAGTCTAAATTCATCCCATGTACTAAATTTTCTCCAATTGGAGAAGGGGATTCTATCTGATTCCAATCAGTAATGGTATGACTCCAGAACGGGCCCCACCATGCTTGATTTATTTTTTCTAAACTATTGTTATAACGTGTTTTCAGCCAGCCTCTAAAAGCTTCCTGACAAAGATCACAGTGGCATTCTCCACCAAATTCATTAGAAATATGCCACACCAATAGTGCAGGATGGTTTTGGTATCTTTCAGCTAACTTATGATTAATTTCTTGTGTTTTGCTTCTGTAATATGGTGAAGTAAAACAGTGATTGTGCCGAGCTCCATAAAGCTGTTTTCTTCGTAGGCTATCAACTCTTAAAACTTCTGGATATTTTTTTGCCATCCAAGCGGGTCTTGCTCCACTAGGAGTAGCTAATATTACTTTCCCACCAATAGAGTTCATTCGATCAAACACCTGATCTAACCATTCGAAATCATAAACACCCTCTTTTGGTTCTAAACTTGCCCATGAAAACATTCCGACAGATACCGTATTGACTCCAGACTTTTTCATTAGTTCGATGTCTTGTTCAAGTACTTCTGGATAATCTTTCCACTGTTCGGGATTATAGTCTCCTCCATGTAGTAATCTACGTTCATCTGTTACATATTCTTTAGTCATTCACTATTATCCTTTCTGAGCTAACCTATCATTATTTTGTATGTTACCCTTTGGTTCCACCTGATGTTAATCCTGAAACAAAGTGCTTTTGTAACAGTAAGAAAGCAATAGCCACAGGTATACTAATCAAAATCGCACCAGCTGCAAAGGTTGTATAACTCGCACCTTGTTTTTGATTTACTAAGTCATAAAGGCCCAAAGGCAGTGTGTACGTTTCTGGGGATCTTAAGATTGTTGAAGATAGAATAAAGTCTCCAAGTGGACCCGTAAAACTATTCATCGCTACCACTGCTAGCATTGGTCTAGCTAAGGGAAGCAATATTTGCCAAAAAATTCTAGTATTTCCTGCTCCATCAATACGAGCACTTTCATCTAATTCAAATGGAATCGAATCAAAATACCCTTTCATTAAATACGTATTCATCGGAATCTGACCTCCTATATATAACATAATGAGTAGCCAATGATTATTCATCATGCCTAGCATTTGAGCCAACACATATAGGGCGATCAGAGCAGAAAATTGTGGAATCATCTGTAGTAACAGAAACAGAATCAACCCATTTTTTCTTCCTTTAAATCTGAATCGGGAAAAAGCATACGCTGTAAAAGATACACAAATCAAGGTACCTAACATCGTGAACAAACTAACCTTCATTGAATTTAAATACCAAGTAACATACTGTAAGCTTGACTCTCCTGCAAAGAGCCTTTTATAGTGAAATAACGTAGGATTATCTGGGATCATTTTTGTACTAACTAAGCTATTTCCAGGATTAAAGCTTGCACCGATCGTCCATAATAATGGGTAAATAATTATGACCATTACCGCTATTAATAATAGATAGGAGAATAGGAGTCGGGTCCGATTACTTTTTTTTGAAGCTATCATTTACTAATTCACTCCTTTAAATGATTTTGTTCTTCTAAACTGCCATAATGCAATAGTGATGACAAATATAGATAGTAGTATCGTTAATGCCGCAGCTAACGCATACTGACTTGAAGTCATCGTTAACGAATAGATCCATGAAACTAAGATGTCCGTTCCACCAGCATTTGACCCAGCAACCGCTGGTCCACCACCATTAAACAGATAGATAATGTTAAAGTTATTAAAGTTAAATGTATACTGTGTGATAATGATTGGAGATATGGAGATAAAAATCAATGGTAACGTGATGTTTTTGAATTTTTGAATAGCAGATGCGCCATCAATAATTGCGGCTTCATATAAATCATCTGGAATCGATTGTAATACTCCAGTAGTCACAATGAATACATAAGGGAAACCTAACCATCCTTGAATTAAAATCAATGCTACCCTAGTCCAAAACGGATTTGTTAACCACGGAATTGAATCGATACCAAGTGCAGATAAGATTTCAAGATTAATCGCCCCAAACGTTTCATTAAATAGTCCCGCAAATATTAGAATGGTAACAAACCCCGGAACTGCCCACGGCAAAACTAGTATTGTACGAATCAGTTTTTTAAATCTAAGATCTTTTTGATTCACCACAACCGCTAAGAAAATCCCAATACTCACTTGGAGTGTTGTAGCAACTAACGTCCAAATGATGGTCCAACTTAATACATCAATAAAGGTCGTTCGCCAAATATCTACTGTAAATATTTGAACAAACGTATCAAAACCTACCCAGCTAAATAAATTCGCTGGAGGTGAATTGTACAAATTATAGTTTGTAAATGCTAAAGAAAAACTAAATAGAATTGGAAAAATAACAGAAAAAATCAATAGTAATAAGGCTGGTCCACTAACTAAGTAAGGATACCCTTGTTCAATCAAATTAAAATATTGCTCTTTTAATGAGTACAAAGGTAACTTCTCATCTCGTCTCTGCCCTGTCTTATATGCATCTCTTAGATTAAAATAGTAAACGCCAATCCCTAAAGCTACTACTATAATGGCAAGAATTCCCTGAGCTAATAAAAATACAGAATTATCTCTTGGTACTTCTGTTCCTAAAGTAACCATTCCCCATAAGCCAATATTCAATAAGTCTGCAAAAATAAATCCATATGCTAAAGCTAAAATAATAAGACAAATCCCTTTAAGCCATTGCTTATTATAGAGCTGTCCCATTCCTGGTATGATTGAAAGCAATACTGCCTTTTTTTTATGCTGCATAACTACTATTTTCCTTTCTTACCAATTAACGAAGGTATCTCTTGCAAGAGACACCTTCGTTTCAGTTTGGTATGATTATTTTTTAATTTCCACTGTGATTAGCTTCAATTTGATTACGAATAGCTTCGACCGCACCATCTAATGCTTCTTTTGGTTCTGCTGAATCTGTCGCAATGGTTTGTAAGGCTGAATCTGCTGGAGTCCAAACTTCACTCATTTCTGGAATTCCAGGCATTAACACTGAATTACCTGATTGTTCAAAAATTGCTTGAGTAGAATCACTTTCAGTAATGACTGAATTATCTTCTAGCGCTTTGATTGCAGGCACTTCCTGAGTATTTTCATAACGAGTAAGCTGATTTTCTTCATTTGTTAACCAAAGCACTAATTCTTGAGCTAACTCTGGATGTTCTGAGTAAGAACTGACATTGTAACTCTTAACTCCTACAAATGAACTCATTGGTTCTCCATTTGATAGTTTTGGTAATGGTACAACACCATAGTCGATTCCAGCTTGTTCATAAGGACCTAAGTTCCATGGACCAGATATAACCGCTGCCGCTTTTCCTTCACTGAAAAGGGAATCCAAAACATTTATACCTTGCTCTCCAACGATCCCACTTGGGAATAACCCTTCTGAATAGAACTTTTGAATATATTCCGCTGCTTCGATAGCGCCTTCATTATTCAAACCAATATCTTCAACATCATAGTTGCCTTCATCATCCTGAGCGAAAATATATCCACCATATCCACCAATAATACTTTGTGCATAATAGATTTGGTCCCACAATGCTAAGAATCCATATGTTCCATCCCCTGTAATATTTTCTGAAAACTCATACCACTCATCTAATGTAGTTGGAAGGTTTTCTTCATCAACTAAATCACGGTTATAATACAGTAGGGTTGTTTCAACAGCATATGGAAGACCATAAACTTCTCCATCTACCATCTGTGATAGCATAGCAGATTCTGTGTACATATCTTGAACTTCTTGATTGACATCTAATGGCTTTATTAACCCTTCCGTTACTGCAGTACCAATACTATCATGAGGCATGGCGAATACATCTGGTCCAGTTCCTCCCGGTCCATCTAAACGCAAATCTTCCACATTGTCACCATATGGTCGTTCAATAACTTCAACCGTTACATCATGTTCTTCTTCAAAAGCAGTAATTGCCGCTTCTGTTCCGACTGACTTATCGATGTCTTCCCAAAGAACCAATGTAGCACCCTCGCTATTTTCAGGAGCAACTGATTCTTCACTATCAGACTCTCCTGGTCCACAACCTAATAGTATTGCATTGATGAGTACTCCACTACTTATAAGATAAAATTTACTTTTCATTTTGATATATTCCTTTCTCTAGTCGAAAGTTTTATTATTGTTTACGGGTTTAAGTATATTAATTATTTCAGTTAATGTAAACGGTTTAATTTTACTTTTTTAGTAAATTATTTTACCAAAAATTTAGAGGGAAATTTAAATAATATAAAACCCCATCAAACCAAGGGTTGAATTCCCTTGATTTGATGGGGTTTTATATTTGTTCGCTCTTCAGATTATTGGTTAATAGCAACTTTTGTTCCAGTCTCATCTTGTGGTTTTGCGAATAATCAAATCCGATTCTATGAAAAGTTTTTTCCTGTATTGGCGCTCTTCTAGGATTTGTTCTGATAATAACTTAAGTGCATTAGAGACTAATGCACTCATATTAATTTTAAACGTGGTTAAAGGGGGGGTGACATATTTTGCCAAACTAATATCATTTATGCTGATAATACTGACTCTTTTCGGAACTGAATACCCTCTTTTATTCAAGACTTGTAAACACCCCAACGCAATAGCATCCGACGCTACAAAAAAAGCAGTCGGCATCTGATCTTTCAATTCAAAAATAGCCTTTTCCATTAAGCTTACGCCGTTTTTAAAAGTAAATCCTCGACTCGTATAAATATACCGTTCGTCTAAAAAATTCATATCTTTCATTTTTTTCCTAAATTGTGTTTCTCTTATATCTGGAAAATCTGTTTCGCTGTCCCTATCTACAAATGTACCCCCAATAAATCCAATTTCATTATGTCCACTTTTTATAAAATATTCAATAGCATGATCTGTAATTTCATATAAATCTGGCCTGACAGAATCATATTTCGTTGCTTCTGGAGAGGTATCAATAAAGACGCCATTTTGAGTAACCTCTTTTAGAGTATTCAGTTCTTTTTCTTTAAAACTGCCTACCGCAATGAATCCTTGTATATTTTTTGGTACAACATCTATACCTTCTTCAATAGTGTAACAAGTAATTTCAATATTATATTTCTTTGCTTCATTTTCAATTTCTTCTCGCATTTCTCTAAAATAAACATCTTCTATTTCGGTTTCCTTGGTTAACCAATAAAGAAAAGCGATATTGAACAATGGAAATTCAAATGTTTTCTTTCGATATCCTAATTTTTTTGCTGACTCTAGCACTCTTTTTCTCGTTTTTTCTGCTACCGAGAGACTAGAATCATTATTAAGAATCCTTGAAACCGTAGTGATTGATACCTTCGCATCTTCTGCAACCTTTTTTAGGGTAGTCATGTCATCACCTCCCAATATATCATTCCTAATTTGGTTAAACATAAAGCTGATAAATTTATTATTTTAAAGATAGTTTAAACTATTGATAGTAATACTTCAATTCGCTAATCATGTCATCCAATAAGGCTTCTTGGTAAGCTGGATTTCCTCTATCTTTTATTTCATCTTTTAAGCACGCAAAAATATCCAAAGCAAATTGATCTAGTTTTTTCATGTCGTCTTGGTTGATCATTTCTTCATTAAACCGTGCTTTAAGATACGATGGTATGTCCATTTTCCAAGGTTGTGAATTTTCTGGATACCGCATTAATAGACGCTCAGCTCTTCTGATTCCGTCCGGCGTGATATCCCCACAATATCTAATCGTACATTCTTCTTCTACTAATCTATCAAGCAACTCTAAAGTAGCTAAATTGAATTTTCCTTGTGTGCAGATCATGGGTACATTAGGGACTTCATCTAGAATATTGGAAAAAATCACAGGGTTCTCAACAACCCATACCGTTTGATTCTCATTTGCAGGGTACGCTGCTACTATATTGATCAGCTCTCGCATTGGCACATTCATTACACTATGGGAATGTGCAGCAGATTCCCACATTGGATGATACCCCTCAATCGTCTCAGCATAGATATTAACCACTGTTGCAAAATTGGTAATATCGTCTCTTAAAATATTAAATTTCAGAAGTAGTCGATTGACTTCTTCATTACTACCGGGTATTTTAACTGGTTCAATCGCATGAAATCTTGCTTCTTCTGCAAATACATGCAGTAAAAGTTTACCTAATGTCGTATGTCGATCAAAAGCATGAGAGTCCCCTACAACAATTTGACTAAATAGAGACAACCTTAGAGGTCTATCCGGCAATAATCTCACTGCCTCTGAAAGGTGTAAGACATAATCTTCAAAAATACTCGGCGATTCTGAAACCAGTTGATAAATCCACTGACTATCGCCCGTTCCTCTCTTTAAATACTGAAACCACCCTATTAGCAATGCATACTCTCCTTCAAGATATTCAAAAAAGTTTTTCATATCTTGATGTGCATGAATAGATTTTTCGCTATCAATCTTAAGTATGTTATGAAAATAAGCGGTTAAAAAATCAGACAGCGTCATATCTAAGTCAAAAGTTGTTTGTAACTTTTTCTCAAATTCATTCAATCCAATATATCTATTCTCAGCAGAAGCATTTTTTCCTAAAAATGCTATTACTGGCTTTAATTCCTCCTTTGTAAATTCCGATACATCTATACGGTCACTTTGTTTTTTAGAAAAATCAAAATTGTTTTTGAATAATAAAAATAAGTGAAAAAAAATATTATTCTCTTTAAAATATTCTAGTGCCTTTTCAAGCGGAGTACGGTTTTCCATTGGGATTTACTTCCTTTTTTATTAATTATTATTTGCTTTAAATATAAACACCTCTGATTTAGCCATTTATCTTTATATTTAAAACTGAATTATCTTCATATTAGCCATAACGCAGCTTAAAAAAGTTTAAATATTAACAAAATTTGACAATCCAGTAAAATTTTTATAAAACAGAGGGTTTTCTTTCTATTATTATAACACGTCTATGATAAGATACTTTTATCAGTACATATATTTATATGAATAATTTTATTTGCTGAATTATTTTGTACTTTAAAGGAGATTTATTATTGAAGAAATCACTACTTAAATTCGGATCATTATTTTTACTTTCCTTACTTGTATTTGCTTTTATTATTCCTTCTTCTACTATATTAGCACAAGCAGAATCTAGTGATGAAGAAATGGTCGATATTATAGTTAGATACAATAATACGGTTCCGGATGAAGAAGAATTAGATCCTTCTTATAAAAATGTACGATCCTTAGATATTCTCCCTATACAGACTATGAGCGTTCCCAATTCAGCAGTTAAAGAAATTAGTAGTCAGAAGAATGTTAAGCGCGTTACTTTTGATCAAGAAATGACAACTTCTGAAACAAATAGAACACTTTCTGAGTATGACTGGAACAATGATTTAATTCATTCTTTTGATGCTTGGGATGAAGGTTATACAGGTTCAGGAGTCTCAGTAGCAGTCATTGATACTGGCTTTTACCCGCATCCAGATATTACCTTTGCTGGTGGTTATAGTATATTTGGCGATAAAGATCCTTATACTAGCGATACTGACGGCCATGGCACTCACGTAGCTGGCATATTGGCGGCTTCTCAAAACTCGCCAGCTCGAGGTGTAGCCCCTGGGGTAGAACTATACGGTGTCAAGGTTTATCCTAGTGGTAAAGGTCATTCCACATCAGCTAGTAATTTATTAGATGGTATTGAATGGGCTGTTAAAAAAGGTGTCAATATTATTAATATTAGTTCAGGCTATGAAGAGCCTAATGTAGATATTTACGAGGCTATTAAAGTGGCTGTTAATAAGGGAATACTCGTAATCGCTGCCAGTGGTAACATACAAGATGGCAATAATACTATTGATTACCCAGCTGCTCATGATGAAGTTGTTGCCGTTTCTAGCGTTGATAGAAACTCTGTTGCCGCTAGTGACTCAATGAGTTCTGAAAAAAATGAACTTGCCGCTCCTGGCGTAACCATATATGGGCTATCCAACTCTGGAGGCTATAAAAATCGCTCCGGAACTTCTCAAGCTACACCTCATGTTTCTGGACTCGCAGCGATCATGATGCAAAGATCTAAAGGTTCATTAACTGCGAGTCAGATCAGAAGTCAATTACAGAAAGAAGCTCTGGATCTTGGCGCTAAAGGTCGTGATAAAAATTACGGATACGGTCTAGTTCAATACGTATCTGAAGATAACTCACAAGGCTCTGATGATTCCAAAACTGGTAACTCTGGAGATGAATCAGAAGATCCGAGTGAAACTGATAATGGCAGCGAGGAAGAAAAACCAGCATCAAATACTCCAGATGATAACGCAGAAAACGAAAATAATGACGAAGATTCTGAAATTGAGAACCCTAGCGAAGAAAAAGCTGATAAAGATGACGAGCCTGAGGGTTCTGCAGAAACTGAAAACCCAGCTGATAATCCTGACTCTAGCGATGAGCAAGAAGTCGATGTTTCTGAGAAAGCTGTATGGATTCGACCTGATATTAACGAGAAATCTGCAGTTCTTACAAACGAAGATCTTGAATCAGTAGCAGATAATGGTGTACTGGCGGTTTCCTTTGATTATGCAATGGATGACATAGAACAGCTAGCTTTATCAGAAGATCAAATTAGAGAAATCAGAGAACGTAATATCAGCCTATTGATTGCTAGACCAGATATTGAATGGCTGATTCCAGCGAATAATTTCCAAAAAGGATCCGGTACTGTTAGATTTACAAAAACACTTACTAGTGATCCAGATCAAAAAGATTTAGCAAAAAGTGAGTTGTATCAATTTGAACTACTTGCTAATGATCAACCCGTGCATGATTTTAAAGAGGAAATGACTTATCGATTTTTCTCAGACCTAGCAGAAGTTGATAAAGACATGTTGTATCACTGGAACACTGATAGTGAAAAATGGGCAGAAATCGGAAAACTCTACTCAAACGGTGCATTGGTGGGGAAAATAAGCCAAACAGGAATTTTGGGGGTGTTTAGTCCTTCTGCTTTCGATGGAACTGCTAAAGAGGAAGATGAGGAAAAAGAAACCGAAGACAAAGAAGCGATAACCGCTACTGACACAAACTCTGATTCGAATGAAAGTTCAGATGATCAGGAGCAAGAAACCGAAGCTACTCAAGCTGGAGTTTCAGAATCATCAGACACCCCTTCTCCGCTTATCGTGGGAGGAATTGTTGTTTTACTTTCATTCGGTGGCGGCTTTTATTACTTTGGTGGAAAATCTAAACCCTGATCATGCAAAATAGCTTTTCAAGAAGAAAACCTTCTTGAAAAGCTATTTTCATATTAATTTTACTATCTGAAATTATAAGAATTTCTACGTTTCTTTTTATTTCTAAGGAAAAACGCAATAGGATTTAATATGCTCAATCCAAGAATAGCCAGATAAATATAAAACGAAATGGAGTCTCCTTTTAGAGAGAACTCTTCCAAAAACCAATTCTCTATTACAAGTAATGAACTTGCAAATACTAAATGTGTAATTGAAATCATCAATATTAGAAACATGTTTATTTTTGAATCTCTTCCTCTAGGAATCAGTGATAGAATTAAAAATAACACTAAAAATCCTAATACAATATAAAAAACCGGACGTAATTGTGTAAAAACTTCTATATTCGTACCCATTTTCCAACTCCTTTATTCTTTCAAAAGTACTCTATTGTCTATTTTACAGAGGCGTAACCCGAAACACAATATGCGTTTTACTTTCTTATTTTTATTGGATGATACACCCTTTAATGTCGCTGAAATAATCATTCTATAAGCGACTAAGTTTATCGGGCATTTTTTTGATATGAAATAATTATTCTGACAGTTTTTTTAGCAACCAAGTATCACAAGCACTATGTTCTGTTCCCTCTAAAGATTGGTCTATTTCTTTAAACCCATATTTTTTGTAAAGATTATTGGCTTTGTCTAATGAGGCAAAAGTCTCAATATATAGCTGACTGTAATGTAAATTAGCAAATTCTAGTATTTTTTTCATAATCAAATGTGCATATCCATGTCCTTGCTGTGAATCTATGATATACAGCTTTTGTAGTTCTCCAATATCCTTGTGAGAATTAAAGGGTCCTACACCTCCACCACCGATAACTTGTCCATCTTTTTCAAGTACCCAGTATTTGGCATTCCCTCTTTGATAGACGTCAAACAGTTTGAATAAATACGGATCATAATAGGCTGTCCCTTTCAAAGCTAGCCCCTTTGAAGCTAAACTACTTTGAACGATCTCCCCTATTATCTGATTATCTGGCTCTTCAATTTCTCTTAGTACGATAGTCATGATGCTTCCCTCCTTTAATTAATGAGTATAATTACGTCCCCAGTCATACTCAAGTCTTATTTATTATGATCTAACAAATAATTTGGTATACTGAATGATAACAGTAAATATCCTATAGGAGGATACAGATGATTAAATTTGAAAAAGTTTATAAGCGCTATGACGATAAAGCAGTCGTTTCAGACTTTACTTTAAACATTAAAGAAGGTGAGTTCTTTGTACTGATCGGGCCTAGTGGTAGTGGAAAGACTACTACTCTAAAAATGATTAATCAATTGATTAACCTATCGGAAGGGTACATACGAATTCAAGAGAAACCCATAAGCGATTTCGACTTACAAGAATTAAGGTGGAATATTGGATATGTTTTGCAACAAATTGCACTGTTTCCTAATATGACCGTTGAAGAAAATATTTTAATTGTCCCAGAAATGAAGAAATGGTCGGAAGAGGACATGGAAAATCGAGTGATAGAATTACTAGAAAGTGTGAATATGGATCCTGATAAATATAGACACAGACATATTTCAGAATTATCCGGAGGAGAACAACAGCGTATCGGCGTTATTCGTGCCTTGGCAGCCGATCCTGATATCATCCTAATGGACGAGCCTTTTAGTGCATTAGATCCTATTACTAGAAATAATTTACAAAAAGATGTACTCAAACTGCAGCAAAAGTTTAAAAAGACTGTCGTTTTTGTGACTCATGATATGCAAGAAGCCATCAGTCTAGGTGATCGAATTTGTCTCATGAACAACGGAAAAATTGAGCAAGTAGGTACAGCAAATGAAATTCTTAAAAATCCAGCAAACGATTTTGTTCGTAAATTTTTGCAAACCGGTCTTCCTCATTATCAAGAAGAAAAAATTGTTCAACATCTGATTGACGGAAATTATTATAGTACAACTGAGATCCCTGCTAATGCAACAATCTCAGTAGCAGATTCTGTCAATGACTTGATTATTCTACTTTCCAAAAATGAAGTCGTTCATGTAGAAAACTCTGAAGACTCATCACAAATCGTAATCAATAAAAATCATTTGCTCGACTTTCTTGCTTATGAGGCAACTTCTTCAAAGGAGGCTGAAGCATAATGAATACTCTAATAGAAACTTTCCAGCAGCGTAACGGTGCTTTTTGGACTGCACTAATCGAACATATGCAGCTCTCGTTTATTTCTTTATTAATTGCGGTATTAATCGCTGTTCCTCTAGGAATCTTACTAATTGAACATAGAAAAATAGCAGAACCAATCATCCAGATCACAGCTATCTTTCAGACAATTCCATCCTTGGCATTACTCGGTTTACTAATTCCCTTAATTGGGATCGGAACCGTCCCGGCTGTTATAGCTTTGGTTGTCTATGCTTTATTACCCATTCTACGAAACACGTATACAGGACTAATAGAAATCGATCCTGCCCTGGGCGAGGCAGCAGATGCAATGGGGATGAGCCGATTTAAAAAGCTTCGTAAAGTACAGATTCCAATTGCTCTACCAGTTATTATGGCGGGAATTAGGACAGGTATGGTCCTGATCATTGGTACGGCTACGGTAGCTGCCTTAATTGGCGCTGGCGGATTGGGGAGTCTAATCCTTTTAGGAATAGATCGTGGAAATAATGCCTTAATTATTTTAGGAGCTGTTCCTGCAGCCTTATTAGCAGTGTTTTTCGACTGGTTACTCAGTTATCTTCAAAAGACTTCTTTCAAAAAGACAATCATACTATTGAGTTCTGCTCTTTTCATTTTTTCAGGTATTGTATTCATTCCTATGCTGCTTAACGAGGAAGATGACATTGTTATTGCAGGAAAATTAGGACCTGAGCCTGAAATACTGATGAACATGTATAAATTATTGATAGAAGATCAATCTGATTTGAATGTTGGAGTAGAACCTAATTTTGGTAAAACTACTTTTGTATTTAATGCTTTGCAATCAGATGAGATCGATATCTATCCTGAATTTACTGGGACTGTCTTAGCTACATTTCTTAATGAAATTCCAGAACCTGGCGCTACAGAAGAAGATGTGTATAAAAAAGCAAAGACTGGACTTGATGAAGAATATGATATGCGCTATTTAGAACCAATGGAATATAATAACACTTATGCTTTAGCTGTTCCAAGTGAATTTGCTGAAGAAAATAATCTAGAAACTATCTCGGACTTAGCTCCAATAGCAGATAAAGTAAATGCTGGATTTACGATAGAATTCAACGACCGCGAAGATGGATATCAAGGAATTCAAGATCTCTACGGTATAACATTGGGTAATGTACAAACAATGGAGCCGCAATTACGCTATACTGCTATCGAACGTGGTGACATCAACCTTATTGATGCGTATAGTACTGATAGTGAGCTCGAACAATTTGATCTAACCGTACTTGAAGATGATCTGGATCTGTTCCCACCTTATCAAGGGGCTCCACTAATGAAAAATAGCTTGTTAGAGCAATACCCAGAAGTTGAAGAGATTCTCTCCGTTTTGAGTGGTCAAATCACTGATGATCAGATGCGTGCTATGAACTATCAAGTAAATGTTGAAGACCGCACAGCTGAAGATGTAGCTAAAGAATTCTTAACAGAACAAGAATTGTTAGATAATTAAATGGTGTTTTTTAACTTTGAAAACCTAATACTAGTGAGCGCTCACTAGTATTAGGTTTTCTTTTTTTGTGCTTTAATCAAAAAACCTTTTAAATATAAGCTTTTCATTTAATTAACTATTTTAAATTCAATAAATTTGCCATGATTTTTAATAACTTGAATTGTAAAATTAAGCTAGACGATTAAAAAGACCATATGTGGTACACTCATTCCAGATTTACAACCACGAAAATTAGGAGAGTGACCACAAATGGCCTACACCCATCTTACCATGGAAGACCTTGGATGGATAGAAACTTATCACACGATTGGACTATCTGCTTCAAAAATTGCAAATAAACTTGAACGATCAAAACAACCTGTCTGTAATGTAGTCAATTATCTTAAACAAGGATATACGATTCAAGATTACTA
>NZ_FMZD01000026.1 GCF_900101525.1 Marinilactibacillus psychrotolerans
ATATCAATCAACTCAATAAGAGTTCTCCATTCAGTTCCCAGATAAAAGCAGCATATCAATCAACTCAATAAGAGTTCTCCATTCAGTTACCAGATAAAAGCAGCATATCAATCAACTCAATAAGAGTTCTCCATTCAGTTACCAGATAAGAGCAGCATATCACACCATTCAGCTCATTTCAGTCAGGTTTCTATACTCAAGTAAAGTATCTATTTTTAGAGAAATTGGCCTGCGTAACAATAAAGATAGAGACTGAGAGCAAACGAGCTAGAAAGTAAAACGCCGTCAAATCAAAATCATATCCTTGATTTGACGACGTTCTTGATTTTCCGACACTTCAAATTTTTAGACAATGAAGACTTTTGTCCCAGCTACTTTTCCCACCTTGCTTTAGCGATTATCTTCCTTTTTAATCAATTCCGAATAATCTGTTAAATCTTGTTCCTCATAAAGCCCAGAATATTTCTGGTACCAAGCAAACGTTCTGGATACTATGATCTTAAGGACAGCATAACCTGGAATTCCTAAAATAACTCCCATTACACCAAATAATCTACCCGCTACTAATAGTAAAAAAATAATATTAATCGGATGAATTTTCAAAGTATTACCTAAAATTTGTGGCGAAATGACTCTTCCTTCTAAAAATTGTTCTATTCCAAATACCACTAAGACAGTAACTAACATAAAAGGTGAATCTACAATTGCAACAATTACTGCCGGAATCATTGCTAGAAACGATCCTAGATAGGGTATTAAATTCATAAAGCCTGCAAAAATGCCTAAAGTTAGAGCAAAATCTAATCCAATGATTGAAAATCCAACCCAAAACATTATCCCTACTGCAGCTGCAACAATCAACTGTCCTCTAACATAAGAACTAATTTGCTTATTGATATCTTCTAATATTTCCCTCATATTTCCGCGAATCTTTGTTGGCAATACTCTTAAAATATTATCAGGAACTTTATCCCCCTCTTTTAACAAGTAATAAAGGATAAAAGGAGTCGTAAATAAAGTAATCCCTACCTGTGTCAAGGTACCAATAAAACTTCCAATTCCTCCTACTGTAACATTTAGAAACCCAGAAGCTTGTCCGCTTAAATTATCAATCAAAGAAGTCTCACTCATTTTATCCATAAATCCAGTAAAAGCTTCTGTACCTAATAATTCATCTAACTGAACCATTAAACTATTCCAATAAACTGGCCAATTCTCAATCAACGATTCCAGCTGCCTTTGGATAATCGGTACAATAAAATTAATCCCTACGATAATAAGTAAAATAATAAGTGAAAAAACAAATGCAATTGCAGTATTACGAGTAAACCTCTTTTTTTCTAACCAATCTACTACAGGATTCAATAAGTAATAGAAAATAGTTGAAAAAACTACCGGAGGACCTACTATACTCAATACTATTTCTATTGGTTGAAATATTCCTGAAATTTTACCCAACATAAAAATATTAAAAAATATCAACAAACTAACCAATAAAACAGAAACGACTTTATTATTAATAATTTGTTTCCAAAACCAAGATTGTTTAAAATTAGTTGTCCGGCTATCATTATGATGCTCTTTCATTATTGATCCTCCCTCAAGGTGTTACCTAATAATTATAGTTTATCATATCCCAATCAAAAACATTCTTAAGAAATCTATAACTTCTTTAATCATCCTATCCATTTATATTAATCAGATTTTACCCTAAAAAAGGGTAATGAATTCCGTTTCATAAATATCTTAAGTTTTGGTATACTAATTTCAACCAGTTCAAACTAACTAAGGAGGATTTTCCATGATCAAAAAAATTTTATTAGGAACCTACACTAAAAGAAAAAGCAAAGGTGTATATAGTATTGAGTTAGATACTGAAAAGAAAACATTAGGTGATATCCATTTAGAAGCAGAAGTTGGAAGTCCAACTTATCTTGATGTCTCTAAAGATGGTACGTTTTTATATACTGTATTAAAAGATGGAAATAAAGGGGGGATCATAGCTCTCAAAAAAACTGATGATGGGACATATGCAACAACTGATGTTTACACTGCAGAAGGTTCTTCACCTTGTTACATCTCCTATGATCCAAAAAGAAATTTTTTATACACTGCAAATTATCACAGTGGGGAAATTTCAGTATTTAAAACAGATGAGAATGGTGCACTTGAACTAACGGACACCATACAACATTCAGGAAAATCTGTCCATGAGAATCAAAAATCTGCTCATGCTCATTATTTTGATTTAACTCCTGACGAAAAGTATTTAGTTGCCTGTGACTTGGGAACTGATGAAGTAATCACTTATACAGTAAACGACGACGGAAAGCTTTTTGAAGTAGATATAATCTCTACTGCTCCAGGCACTGGTCCTCGACATATTGTTTTTCATCCGAATGGTAAATTAGCTTATCTATTCGGAGAATTAAGCAGTGATGTAATTGCATTATCCTATAATAGTGAAAGCGGAACTCTCTCTCACCTACAAACTATCTCATCTATTCCAGAAGAACACACTGGTTTCAATGGTGGAGCAGCAATCCGTATCTCTAAAGATGGTAAATTCGTATATGCCTCAAATCGTGGACATAATTCAATCGTTATCTTTGCTGTACAAGAAGATGGCACGCTGGAATTAGTGGATTATGTGCCAACTGAAGGAGAAATTCCACGAGATTTCAATATTGATCCTAGTGGACAATTCATTGTGGTCGGACATCAAGATTCTGATAATTTGACGCTATTCGAAAGAAACGCTGAAACTGGAAAATTATCTTTACTGCAAAAAGATGTTTATGCACCTGAAGTAGTATGTGTAGCTTTTGTATAAGATCATTCCCACTCTTCTAAAGAGGCGCTTTTAAAAAAGCGCCTCTTTTCTTTTGTAAGTAAATAGTGTAGAATAAATATAACGAATTCGAGATAAATGAATTTGTTATATATTCTTTATGATGATCGTTAAATGCAAACTAGTTATCTATAGAAAAGAGTGAATAGTTATGCCAGAAGTAAAAGGATTCCATCATATTTCTGCATTCACTAAATCGATGGAAGACAATCTTTATTTTTACACTCATATTATGGGGTTACGTTTAGTTAAACAGACCGTTCATCAAGAAAATTTTCAGACTCCTCATTTATTTTATGGAGATTATCGAGGAACCCCAGGTACCTTACTGACTTTTTTTGTTTATCCTAATATAGGACAAAGCTATAAAAATGATCCATACTTTGGAACAGTTACTTTGACCATCCCAAAAGGAAGTATGAAATACTGGAAAAACAGGCTAAAGCATTATACTATTAAGTTTGAAACTGACATTGAACAGTCCTCAATTAACTTAGTTGATCCTGATGGTCTCGGGCTCAGACTACAAGAATCTATTGACCGGAATCTTTCTACAGCACCTATTTCTGGTTCTGAGATCAATGAGAAACATCAGTTGATTCAGATCTCTAAAGTCGACATTCATACTTCTATAGTTGATAAAGAAAAACAATTTTTAAAAAATTGGCTGGCTTTATCTGATCCTTTTATGCTTAACCCTACTTCAGAAGAGCAAATAAATTTGATTGAAAGTCATACCGATGATCGTTCACGATTGGGAAGGGGTTCAATTGATCATATTGCTTTAACAGTTGAAACGAATGAAGATCTCAAATACTTCAAAGTCAGAGCTGAAAAATACGGATATCAGATCGAAAAATTAATTGATAGGCACTATTTTATCAGTTTATATGTCAAGAGTCCTTCGGGCTTACGTATCGAGCTCGCAACTGAGAGACCAGGATTTACAATAGATGAACCTTTAAAACAATTAGGTAACCGAAAAATCACTTTTAACCATTAAATATTATTCTACAGGAGGCAATAAAATGACAAATCAAGAATTAAAAGGTATCCATCATGTTACCGCAATAACAAGCAGCGCAGAAAAGAACTATGAGTGGTTTACAAATGTTTTAAGTTTAAGATTAGTAAAAAAAACCGTTAATCAAGATGACATTCAAACCTATCATCTGTTTTTCGCTGACGATGAAGGAAATGCAGGAACTGATATGACATTCTTTGATTTTCCAAATACTCCAAAAGGTTCAAAAGGCACCAATGATATTTCCAGATCGTCTTTTAGAGTGCCAAATAACCGCGCACTAGACTATTGGCTAAAACGTTTTGATCATTATGATGTGAAACATTCTGAAATTAAAGAACAATTTGGTGTAAAAGTTATCCAATTTGAAGACTTCGATGAACAGCAATATCAATTAGTCTCTGACGAAAATCTTGAAGGCGTAGCCCCAGGAAAACCTTGGAAAAACGGTCCGGTACCTGAAGAGTTTGGAATATATGGTTTGGGTCCCATCTTGATTAGAGTATCCAATATTGAACACATGTCAACAGTTCTAGAAAACACATTGAACTTTAGAAAAATCGCAAAAGAAAATCAGTATACACTATTTGAAATGGGAAAAGGTGGAAACGGTGGTCGAGTAATTATTGAAGAAAGCACCGTACTTCCTCCTGCTCGCCAAGGATACGGTAGTGTTCACCATGTAGCTTTCCGTGTAGAAAACAGAGCAGTTCTTGACTACTGGACAGAACGCATCAGTAATTTAGGTATTCCCAATTCTGGATATGTTGATCGCTTCTATTTTGAATCTCTATACTCTCGTATGTATCCTGGAGTATTGTTTGAATTTGCCACAGATGGTCCTGGATTTATTGATTATCAAGAAAGTTACGATAATTTAGGAGAAAAATTGGCTTTGCCACCTGCGTATGAAGAGCATCGTGAACAAATTGAACAAATGGTTCGTCCGATAGATACAGTTAGAAGTACAAAGAATTTCGAAAAAGAGTACTTCGGATTTGATGAGGTTCAGTAATGTATCATTTTAAATCAAAAGACCTCAATAAAAAGCAAGAGTATAAGTTCATTTCCGGAAGTGTAATCCCTCGTCCAATTGCTTGGGTTACATCTATGAATACAACAGAAGATATAGTGAATGCTGCACCCTTCAGCTTTTTTAGTGCAGCATCCAATCAGATTCCTTTACTGACTGTAGCTGTGCTGCGGAATAATTTTAAGATGAAAGATACTGCCCGAAATATTCTGGAACAAAAACAAGCCGTCGTGCATATTGTTGATATAAGTCTAACTGAAGCAATGAATACAACATCTGCCCCGCTTCCTCCTGATATAAGCGAATTAGACAGAACAGATTTAACCCTGATTGAAAGTTCTACAATAAATGTTCCAGGGATCAAAGAAGCAAAGATCCGATTTGAAACAATTCTCCATCAACATGTTCCTGTAAAAGATGAAGAAGGAAATATCGTTTCAGATTTATTATTGTTAAAAGTAACTGATTACTACTTCGATGAAACAGTTTTTGATGCTGAAAAAGAGTATATTATACCCGAAGCGCTGAATCCTACTGCTCGATTATCCGGAAGCCAATACTCAGAAATGGGAAAACTTTTTTCCTATAAAAGACCAACAAAATAAATTTTTATTGCACATTCACAAAAAAAAGGCACAGATCAAAGTAAATTTGATCTGTGCCTTTTTATAAAAACTTATTTTGCAGAAATTGTCCCAATCTCAGAACCTTTTGTTGTTTCACCTGTTGTGGTTAAATCGAAGTTTTCAACCTGCTCCATATTACTAAATATGATAATCACAGTATTTTCTTTTCCAGCTGCAGCTAGTGCTTCCAAATCTACAGTAGAAATTTTAGTATCCGGTGTTACTGTATCTCCTTCTTTAACTAATGTATCAAAAGGGGCACCTTCTAATTCAACAGTATCAATCCCGATATGAACAAGCACTTCCACTCCGTTATCTAATTCCAAACCAACTGCATGTTGTGTCGGAAAAACGCTAACAACTTTTCCAGATCCAGGAGCATAAACATCTCCATCGTTAGGTACAACTCCAAATCCGTCCCCCATCATTTTTTGTGAGAATACAGGATCATCTACCTCTTCAATCGCAATAACTTTACCATTAGCTGGACTTGTCAGCGTTTGCGTTTTATCGCTGTCTCCGCCTTTTCCTTTAAGAAAATCAAACATTCCCATTACTATCCCTGCTTTCATTTTTTTAATATATTCTGAATAATAAGATTCAATCTTATATTCAATTTGATTATACTTTATATTACCATATTTATTAAGAATAGTTGAATCAATATGGATCATAAGTCCTTTTTCTTCTAAATATGTAAGAATAGTTCAATGCTATCTTAATTTAGAAACTATAGGCTTAAATTGTTATTAAAAAGTGACTTTAATTTTTATGTTTTACTTAAGGATTAATAATATTATCAAGAACGGTTGGAATCTTCACAAAAATTCGGTATGATAGATAAGTTCAAAAATAATCATACATAAAGGAATAGGAGTATATTATGTTATTAATAGAAATCTTTAAATCAATTTTGTTGGGAATTGTTCAAGGCATTACAGAGTGGCTTCCGATAAGTAGTACCGGTCATATGATTTTATTTGATGAATTTTTGGTTTTAGACACAACTCCAGAGTTCAAAACTATGTTTATGGTGGTTATTCAACTTGCTTCAATACTGGCTGTCATTTTGTTGTTCTTCAATAAACTGAATCCATTTGCACCTTCTAAAGACGATGTACAGAAGAAAGAAACATGGGATATCTGGTTCAAAGTTTTAGTTGGTATTATTCCTGCTGGAGTAATCGGGCTCTTATTTGATGACCTGATTAATGAACATTTTTATAACTGGATCACCGTTTCTATTACTTTAATCGTTTACGGAATAGCATTTATTGTTATTGAAAAGAGAAACAAAAACAAGCATCCAAAAGTTTCAACCTTTAATGATCTAACTTATAAAATGGCCTTAATCATTGGTTTTTTCCAAGTACTTGCACTGATTCCAGGAACATCTAGATCTGGAGCAACAATTGTAGGCGCCATTTTGATTGGTATAGCAAGACCTATAGCAGCTGAATATTCATTCTTTTTATCAGTTCCTATCATGCTAGGTGCTAGTATTGTAAAATTAGGGAAGTTTGGTTTTAACTTTACTTCTTCTGAACTCATTATTTTACTAGTAGGATGTGTCGTATCTTTTATTGTTTCCGTCTTTGCTATCAAGTTCTTAATGTCTTATATCCGTCGTCATGACTTCAGTTCTTTCGGATGGTACAGAATTGTTGTTGGAATATTAGTCATTGGTTATTTCATGATCATAGGGTAAAAGAAAGGTTCATTCAACTGAGAGCATGAAGTATAAAAATCAAATAACAGATACTATACCACCTGATATACTAATCATTTATCTATATTAAATAAACTATTTTATTATTCAAGCCATTCTGTATCATATACAGAGTGGCTTTTTAATATAGCGGACTATTTAGATTAACTTTCTAAATAACACGGATTCCTTTATTCGTATTATTTCCTTACCAATTTAAGTTCCTCAGTCAATCAAAACTTCTTAACATATATTTTCACCTTAGTTTGGCAGAGTTGTAATATTATGAAATGATTTTTAGTAAAATAACGGTAAATTGTAACACAATTGATACTCACTATAAGAAAATAAACGGTATAGTATGCTTAATAGACAATCTATCCGTTTAGAAAATCAAAAGGAGTATTAAGAATGAACCTTTCATCTCTTTTTAGAAAACTCAAAAAATTTTCTCAATCAAAGAAAAACTTATCCCATACAAGCAGAAATTTAATTTGTGAAAATGAATTAATCGGAAAATGGTCTGTTAATGTACCAAAGTCTCTTAAAGATATTTCATTAGAAATATTTTCTGAGGGAACTGGAAAGTACAATACTAAACCCCTAAAGAGTATATTACCTCAAAGATCACCTAATCAGTTAATTATGAAAGACCATTTTGGTTATAGTCTGATTCTCGAAAAAAAAGATAACGAAAAATATTATTTATTTGATGAACTGGATGGTATAACTTATCCCATCGAAAAAATCATTAAAAATTAAAAGCACTCAGAATTTCTTTTCTCTGAGTGCTTTTTTTGATTAAGCAATTAAAAACGTTGAAATTAATGTTAGTAAGAACAAGACACTAATCACCCACAACACAGGATTCGTCTCTTTTCTTCTACCCGTTGCTGATTTAATAATTGGAAACGCAATAAATCCGTATGCCATCCCTTCAACAATACTTCCTGTAAGGGGAATCATGACAATAATGCATATTACCGGTATCCAATCCATAAAATGTTTCAGTCGCATTTTTAAATTTGCAATAGCCATTGTAGCCCCTGTCACAATGATGACAGGCCCAACTGCTTCTGAGGGAATATACGATAAAAATGGGGTAAAAATAATGGAGAATAAGAATAATATACTAGCCGTGATAGCGGTCAATCCTGTTTTTCCACCTTCAGCAATTCCTGCTCCACTTTCTGCAACCGGAATTGCTGGACTTGTACCTAATAACCCCGATAAAAGTCCTGTGATAGCCCCTACTTTATAACCTTTGTTTACCCTTTTTTGATCTGGTATAAGCGCTTCTAACATCCCAATCGTTTCAAAGATTAAAAGCATCAATAGTGAAAAAACGCCTAGCCAGAATTCAACACTTAACACATTACTATAATCTGCTGCTGTCAGCATTTTACTATATTCTTTTATTGGTTTCAGATTAAAACTAATGGCTTCCATTGACTGAAAATTAATAAGCCAATATAATGCGGTCGTCAGTAAAATAGCGATTAAAGATCCACCTTTTACATTCAAACGTTTTAACATAATTACTAAAAAAAGCCCCGTTAGTCCAATCCAATTCAACTTCAGTGTGTTTTCAATCAGTAAACCGGTATTTTCTAGTCCTATCAGTATAAGAAATAAGCCAATCCCAATTGTAATAGCTTGCTTTAGCTCTTTAGGAATCGATTCACTAAAGAGCTTCATTACACCTAAAAAAGCAACCAATACAAAAAGTATCCCTGTTATAATCACAGTCGCTAGCCCTTGTTGCCATGTTAACCCTAATCCCGCTACTAAAGTAAACGCAAAAAATGCATTTTCTCCCATTCCTGGTGCCATCACCACAGGAGCATTTGCCATAATCCCCATTAAAAAAGTTCCAATTACTGCAATAAAAATTGTTGAGAAAATACTATATTCAGCCGGAACACCTGCTTGCGAGAGAATACTTGGATTAACAAATAATATATAGGATATTGAAAAGAAAGATACGATACCAGCAAGTATCTCTTGTTTAATAGTAGTATTATAATTATCTAGTTCAAATCTATTTAACACATTATCTCGTCCTTTTGCTTTTATTAAAGACACAGCACGTTATAGTGTATCAATTAATCAACGAAATAGAAAGCTAAAACAAGTATCCGTCAAGAATCATACATATTTAATAAATTATCCTCTAATCTTTTTGAATAAATTTCAGAGAGGTTCACTTAAAGGATGGACTCCTTCTTTACCGCTACATTGAGGTTTAGCTTTCCATATTTCATCAGTATATTTTTTGATTGTATAATCCGCTGAAAAAGGCGCTGAAGCCGCTATATTGAGTAGTGATTTTTTATTCCATTCATTTTTATTCGAATAGACTATGTCAATTTCATCTTGTGCTTTGATGTAATCATCAAAATCTTCTAAAACAAAATACTCATCATTATAATGAACTAACGCATCAAAAACCGCTCCACCTTCTTGTTGAGCATTGGGAATTGTTCCATCCACTAATGCATTTAATACTCTGTTCAATCGATCGTTTGAATCATATAAATATCTAGAATTGTAGGTCTGATTTTCCCCTAATTCTGTCACCTCTTGACTTGATAGACCGAATACAAAGATATTTTCATCTCCAACATACTCTTTAATTTCAATGTTTGCTCCGTCAAGCGTAGCTAGAGTTAGAGCACCATTTGCCATTAGTTTCATATTACTAGTTCCAGAAGCTTCTTTACCTGCAAGAGAAATTTGTTCACTAACTTCTGCTGCCGGAATAATCTTTTCAGCTAGTGAAACGCCATAATTTTCGAAAAATACAACTTTTAATTTATCTCCAACATCTGGATCATTGTTTACTAAGTCCGCTATAGAATTAATCAATTTGATAATTTGTTTAGCATATTGATAACTTGGGGCTGCTTTAGCGCCAAAAATGAATACTCTTGGTTGAATATCCATTGATGGATTTTCTTTTATTCTCAGATATCGATCTAGAATATGCAGCGCATTCAAATGTTGTCTTTTATAAGCATGAAGTCGCTTGATTTGTACATCAAAAATTGCATTCGGGTTAATTTTTATTCCTTGAACTTCTTCAATATATTTAACTAGTTTTACTTTATTTTGATATTTTATTTCCCCTAGTTCATTCAGTGTTTCCTCATCATGTTCAAAGCTTTTCAATAATTTTAATTCTGCAGGATTTTGTTTCCACTCTTCTCCTATTTTCTCATCAATTAATTGAGTAAGAGCAGGATTTGCTAAATGGATCCACCGTCTCTGTGTAATTCCATTTGTCTTATTATTGAATTTCTCCGGGTAAATGGTGAAAAAATCTTTTAAGACATCATTCATTAATATTTCCGTATGCAACTGGGCTACGCCGTTTACACTGTGACTACCAATAATTGCCATATGAGCCATATTTACCATTCCATCTTGTAGGATCGCCGTCTGCCAAGTGAGTTTTCCACCGTATAATGGTAGCGTTTCTTCCACAAACCTTTGGTTGATTTCCTCTATGATCATATAGATTCTCGGTAGAAGCGACTGCATCATATCTATTGGCCATCTTTCAAGAGCTTCTCTCAGTACAGTGTGATTAGTATAGCTACAAGTCTTCACTGTAATCTCCCAGGCCTGTTCCCAGCTTAAATGCTCTTCATCTATTAGTATCCTCATTAATTCAGGAACAACAAGTGAAGGATGCGTATCATTAATATGCATGGCTATTTTTTCCGGAAAGTATTTTCTTGGAAGATTATATTTTCTGAATTGTTTAACAATCGACTGAACACCTGCAGATACCATAAAATATTCTTGTTTTAATCTCAATAATCTTCCTTCAAAATTTGAATCATCCGGATATAAAACTTGTGTAATTTCTTTTATTGGTTCAGTTTCTTGAATAGTACGATAATTTTCTTCTTCTTCTACGGGAATCTCAGCTGACCACAAACGTAAATTATTGATTTTTTTAGTCCGGTAACCAACCATTGGTGTATCATAAGGTACTGCTAAGACATTCAGTGTATCTTCATATTTCGGAATCAAATGTCCCTGATGATCCATTTCTAACCAAGCATTTCCTCCAAAACGAACTATGTAGGAAGATTGATCGTTTCTGGTTTCCCATACATTCTGATTGCGCAACCAATACTCCGGCAATTCTACTTGATAGCCATCCACAAACTTTTGACGAAAAAGGCCATATTGATAACGAATGCCATTTCCATTTCCAGGAATACCTAAAGAAGCTAACGAGTCCATAAAACATGAGGCCAAACGTCCTAGTCCACCATTTCCTAAAGCTTGGTCTGCTTCTGCTTCTATTAACTGATCAATATTTAATCCTAATTCTTCTATCCCTGCCTCAATCATTGGCAAAATCCCCATGTTATAAGCATTACTTTTCAATTGCCGTCCTGGCAAAAATTCCATTGAGAAATAATACACTTGTTTTACTTTATCATTTAAATACTGCTCACGAGTATCCTGCCAGTTTTTTGACAGTTTATTTTTTATCAAAGTCCCTAAAGCAATATACTGCTGTTCATTTGTACCTTGATTATAAGTAAAAGCATAAAGATTTTCGAATGTCTTCTTATATTCTTTAATAAATTCTTTAGTTGAGTTAAACATAACTTCCCCCTTAATTTTAAAAAATGCCAATTGCTTAAATAAATACCCCTTTGATTTCTCTTGTGCAATTTAAAGCTAAGAAAAATCCAAGGGATACCCATTAGTATACTAAATATTTATATTGGTCTAAATATTTTTCTGCAGATTTATGCCAACTGTTATCCTTATTCATTCCTCTGACCATCATTTTTTTCCATTGATCAGGTTTTTCATAATAAACGGTCAATGCTCTGTCAATCGTATCAAGCATAGTTCTAGCGTTAAATCCATAGAAAGTGAAACCATCCCCTTTACCTGTTTCTTTATTATAAGCTGCAACAGTATCCACCAGCCCTCCAACTTCATGAACGATTGGTAACGTACCATATCTTAAAGAATTTAGCTGAGATAATCCACATGGTTCAAATTTTGAAGGCATTAAGAAAGCATCAGAACCAGCATATATCAATTGAGCAAGATCGCTGTCAAACTCGATTTTTGCACTAAATTTTTCTGGATACTTATTTGAAAAATATCGGAATGAATCTTCAAAATAATCTTTTCCAGTTCCAATCAAAACAACTTGAACATTTCGATATGACATTAATTCATCCATTGCTTCAGTAATCAATTGGACCCCTTTTTGTTCATCTAATCTAGTTACTATTCCAATTAAAGCAACTTTTTCATTCACTGGAAGTCCAAATCTTTCTTGAAGGACCATTTTGTTTTTAGCTTTCCCAGAAAAGTCTTTTACTGAAAAATTATTTGGAATCGTCGGATCTTTTTCAGGATCATAAATATCGTAATCAATTCCATTTAAAATCCCAACTAATTTGTAAGATATATTACTTAGATCTTCATTAAGTCCATAACCATTCTCTGGTGTCTTGATTTCTTTCGCATAGGTAGGACTGACAGTCGTAACCAAATCAGCATAATAAATCCCACCTTTTAACCACCCTACTTGGTCTTCATATTTAAGACCATGATCATGGTAGGCACTATATCCCATATCAAATAAATCAGATAATACTGCCTGATCAAACTTTCCTTGAAATAAGATATTATGAATAGTTAATACTGTCTTAATATCTTTAAGTGCATTAACCCAGTGATATTTATCTTTAAGTAATACTGGAATAACTGCGGTTTGCCAGTCATTTACATGTAAAATATCTGGAATGAACTCGATTTTCTCAAGCATTTCAATCACTGCTTGAGAGAAAAAAGCAAATCTTTCCCCATCATCCGCATAGTCATACAGAGTCGGACGATCAAAGTAATAAAGATTATCTACGAAGTAATAAGTCACATTATCTTGGCTTAAAGCTTTAATACCGCAATACTGATTGCGCCAACCAACCTTAAGGTTGAAACTGGTAATGTCTTTTAATTGATTCTGATATTTTTCTGGCATTTTTTGTTTATAATATGGCAAAATCACTCGAACATCATGCTCACCTGTTGCAAGTTCTTTTGGTAAAGCACCCATAACGTCTCCAAGTCCACCTGTTTTAAAAAAAGGAGCACATTCAGAAGCTGTAAAAACAATATTCATCGTGTTTTTCACCCTTTCATAAAGTTCCATTTCCTTCGACAATCTCATTTTTACCAATAACAATAGGATTATCAGGTGTACCTTCCAAGTGGGCACCTTTTTTTACATATACATGTTTATCCAAAATAACATACTTAAGCGTAGCGCCTTCTTCTACATAAGAGTTCTGCATAATGATAGAATTCTCGACTCTAGCTCCTTTTGCAATATTCACTCTTCTAAATAAAAGTGAATTCGTAACTTCTCCATATATTTCACAATCATTAGCTAATTGAGAGTTATGGATTTGTGCATCTGGCCCATAAAAAGTCGGAGCTGAATTTTTAGAACGAGTCAAAACTGGATCTGCTCTGTAAAATAAAGCATTAAAGTGATCTTCATTCAACATTTCCATGTTCGCTTCAAAGTAACTTTGGATATCTTCGATAGCTTTCAAATAACCTGTGTACTCATACCCATAAACCTTATCCTCATCTGCTAACGCCAGTTGAGCGAATGACTTAACGCTGACACACAAATTATGTTCTCTTGCTTTTTGAAGATAGTCTAAGAATGTTTTCTTATTGATGACCATCACTTCGATCCCAACAGGAACCAGCTTATGATCAAAAGTCGACTCAGAAAGCGGAGAAATGCTTGTTACTTTCTCAGTTTTATCTTCATCAAAATTATACTTGTCGTATACCGTATCTTCTCTTAATGAATTCCTCGGAATATTTTTATAAGCAATTGTTACGTCACTATTTTTATCATTATGATAATTCACCAAAGATTTAATTTGAATATTTGCTAACATACTTGAACCCATTAACAAAATATATTCTGCCTTTGAACTGGTCACATACTTATAATGATCCTCATAGTAAGAGTCTGAGTATTTATGTTCGGTTACTTTTGTCTTGAGGCGAATTTGCGAGTGTGTAAAAACGCCTCCTCCAGTAATAGAATCTAACCCCCAAGTTGCTCCTGATCTAATGTGATCATAGAGTGAATGTCCAGATTCTGATATAAATAGGGCTGCTGAAACAGCTTCGGCATTATACAAGCTTGAAAACGGAAAATCTATTAACCGATAACGGCAAGCAAAAGGCAGAGACGCGATAGGTCTTCTCTTGGTTAAGGGGCTGAGTTTTTCATCGTCTTCCACTAAATTAAATATTGCTGCTATTTTATTCCGCATCTTTGTATCCTCCTACTTCTTCTTCATATCCTACTACAGATATTTCTCCATTTTCTCCAACAATTCTTGCTTCATCATATATTTTTGCGTTTTCTCCGATAATAGCTTTTTCTATTGTAACATTCTCCCCAATTACGGCTCCTGACATAATCACACTATCTTTTACAATAGAATTTTTACCCACTTTAACATTATGTGAAAGTACAGAGTGATTAATTTCACCTGAAATATAGCAGCCATCAGTAATCATAGAATCTTTCACTTTCGCTGTTTCTGTTAAGAACTGAGGAGTTGTATTAGGATTTTGAGAGTACACTTTCCAATCTGTGTCTCTTATATTTAATTCATGATCAGGATTTAAGAATTCCATATTTGCTTTCCAGAGACTTTCAACTGTTCCCACATCTTTCCAATATCCTTTAAATTTATAAGCATAAACTGCTTCACTATTTCTTAAATAAGCTGGAATAACATGATGGCCAAAGTCGTCCATTTGTCGATTTTTTGATTGGTTATCAACAAGATATTGTTTTAATCTTGGCCAGTTAAAGATATAAATGCCCATGGAAGCCAGATTTGATTTTGGTTCGTCTGGTTTTTCTTGAAACTCAGTAATTCGATCTGTACGATCTGTATTCATTACGCCAAATCGAGAAGCTTCTTCCCACTCGACTGGCATAACGCCTACTGTAAGTGAAGCTGCTTTTTCTTTATGAAAATCCAACATTTTTTCATAATCCATCTTATAGATATGGTCTCCTGACAAAATCACAACATAATCAGGGTTCTGTTGATCAATATAACTTATATTTTGATATACCGCATGTGAAGTACCTCTAAAAAACTTTTCACCATCAACACTTGAATAAGGTTGTAATATGGTTGCATTCCCATTATGTCGATTTAATCCCCAGCTTGCACCATTCCCAACATGACGATTCAATACCAATGGCTGATATTGTGTTACTACTCCAACGTTATTAATACCTGAATTTGCGCAATTAGATAAAGCAAAGTCTATGATTCGGTAATTCCCGCCAAATGGCACAGCAGGTTTAGCAATTTGCTTTGTTAATTTCCCTAACCTCGAACCTTGTCCCCCAGCTAATATCATAGCTACCGTTTCTGTTTTCATATATTATCGGAAGTGTCCTGAGACCTTCCTTCCCTCCTTATAATTATTCTATCTTTTCTAAAACGCGCATTTGCTTTTTGATGTAAAATCAATGTTCGCTATCTTTTTTTTGCGACACCATATATACGCTTAGGTTTCAATACTACTATACTAAGTGCTGGCAATATCAAGTTAACTGAATCATCATATCCATGTTTATTTATTTGTTCCGATTTCAATATGCCTTGGCCTTTCGTCCAAGTACCACCAAATGCATTTGATTCAGTATTCCATACTTCTTCGTACTGCCCTTTAAACGGAACACCTACTCTAACATTTTGACGTTCAACTGGAACAAAATTACATAAAACGATTAAAAAATCTCTAGTTTTTTTCCCTTTTCTAATAAAAAACAAGACAGTTTCTTCGTTGTTACTTGCCTCTAATATTTCAAAACCATCAGGTTGATGATCTATTTCCCATAATGCTTTTTCTTCTTTATAAAACTGGTTCAATTGTTTAGTAAATTCATGATGATATTTATTTTGAGAATCTTCTAGGTCTTTCCATTCCAGGCCTTCATTATATTTCCATTCTAAAAACTGACCATATTCTGAACCCATGAATTGGAGCTTTTTACCAGGGTGCATGATTTTAAACGTTTCAATGCTCCTAAGACCAGCAAACTGGTTATAACGATCACCATACATTTTATGCATCAATGATTTTTTTCCATGGACAACTTCATCATGTGAAATTGGTAATACAAAATTTTCATTAAACATATACATAAATGAGAAAGTAATCAAATTAAAGTTGTTTTTCCGATCAATGGGATCCATTTCAAAGAACTTTAGAGTATCATTCATCCAACCCATGTTCCATTTATAGTTGAATCCCAATCCACCTTCATGAACTGGGTGGGTTACTTTACTCCAAGCGGTACTCTCCTCAGCCATCATTAACAAATCAGGATGTCTACTAAAAATTGTTTTATTCATTTTCTGAATAAATTGTACTCCTTCACGGTTATGATTTGTGCCGTCCTCATTTGGTATCCAGTCTCCCAGATCATAGTCCAGATATAACATATTGCTTACTGCATCTACTCTTAACCCATCAAGATGGAACTGTTCAATCCAAAACAAAGCATTAGAAATAAGGAAACTATGAACTTGATCTTTTCCCAAATCGAAATTTAATGTTCCCCAGCGATTATTGTTTGCTCGATCAGTTTCTTCATATTCAAACTGAGGAGTACCATCAAAATAAGCAAGTCCATAATCATTTCGATTAAAGTGGCCGGGGACCCAGTCCATTATTACTCCGATATTTTCTTTATGTGCAGCTTCTACAAAATTCTGAAACTCTTCCATTTTTCCAAATTTAGAGGAAATAGCATAAAATCCGGTTACTTGATAGCCCCAGCTTGCATCAAGAGGATGTTCCATAAGGGGCAAGAATTCAATGTGAGTATAGCCCATCTCTTTTACATAGGGAATCAACTCATCCTGAAGCTGTTTTATCGTATACCAAGAGCCATCAGGATGTTGTTTCCAAGAACTCAGATGTACTTCATAAATATTCAATGGCTTTTCATAAATCGCCCGTTTTTTCCGGCTAGCCATCCATACTCCGTCTGTCCATTTTTTCTCAGGTAAAGCTCGAACAACAGAGGCATCTTTAGGTCTAACTTCAAAAGCTAATGCAAAAGGATCAATTTTATAAATGGTCTTCCCATTTGCCTGTACTATTTTATATTTGTAATGATCTTCTTCTCTAGCTTCTGGAATGATTATTGACCAGATACCGGTTTTCAAATCTTTCTCCATACCGGCTTCTTCCTGCCACTGATTAAAATCTCCGACTACAAATATTTCTAATGCATTTGGTGCCCAAACTGTAAATCGGAAACCATTTTTCACTTTGATACACCCTAAAGTTAGGTAGCTATCATAGTTTTCCCCAATATTAAATAAGTACTTTGATTTTTCATATTCTAAATTCGTTTGTTTTACAATACTTTCATCTTGCACTGATGGGCCCTCCTATCTCCACAGGTGAGAAAAAAATTCTCATTAAAAATTTTTTATTTAAATTAAAAATGTACAAATAAGTTAACATGTACTAAACCATATAATTATTCACTTCTATAAATATTGTATCTTAGTTTTCACACTTTACCAAATGATTTCACTTATATTAGAAGAAAGTCAAAAAAATATTATCCAATATAAACTTTACTACAATAGCATTTATAGATCTATTAGTTCTTCCATATTTAATCGCTAGTTAAATTAGAATTCAGGAAATTATTTCAGCTGACAAGTTTTATGTTTTATAATTATTCAATATGTATAAAACTTTATTCTTTATTGCATACTTAACATTTAAAAAAACTTGTGTTATCATCAACATTTCGTAAACACTTTTTCTGCCTTCACTTAGCTCATTCAATTTAAAAAACTATACATAATCCGACCCTAGACCGATGACTTTGGAGTGTTAAAATGATATCATTATTAGTGTAAGATGATCGAAGGAGGTTATTTAACTCAAAAGGAGGCTAAGAAATGGAAGGATTATTACTTGCGGTTGGCTTTATCGGAGTCGCTGTGGCTATTTTGACACCTTTATCCAAGACTGGATTAGGTTTAACTTTAATTAGTTTTATTTTATATTTCAGTTTTATTGGGGTCCATACATGGCTACCTGTCTTACTGTTCACTATAGGATTACTACTGGTAATTTTTGAAATTTTCATTCCAGAGTTCGGTATTGCAGGAGCGATTGGTACTATCTTATTAATTGCGGGATTGTACTTAACCATCGGAGATATTGGAACAACCATCCGTGATCTAAGTATGTCTATTGTTATTACCTCTGGTGTTGTTTTTTATCTTGTACGAACTGGTTATTCGCTCTCAAATGTCAATAAGCTAATATTGAATACCAATTTACAAGTCTCACAGCAAACTGACTCTACGAAAAAGACAACTCAGATTAAGCCTGGACTAGAAGGAATTGCACAAACTCCTTTGCGTCCATCCGGGAAAGTCTCTTTTGGGATAACTGATGAAACACTTGTAGATGTTTTAAGTTCTGATGGTCATATCTCTAAAGACACTGAAGTAGTTGTCGAAAAAGTATTAGGTACTAAAATTTTAGTAAGAAAAAAATAAATTAGGAGATGAAAGATTTGGAAGGATATTTAGGTGATGGATTCATAGGAATCATTATTACTGCTGTTATCGTTATTATTTTACTCAGTATTTTCTTAAGATTTGTACCTGTTGGTTTATGGGTCACTGCTTATTTCTCAGGAGTAAAAGTTGGGATTGGAACGTTAATAGGAATGCGTTTGAGACAAGTCAGTCCTCATGCAATTATTAGACCCTTAATAAAAGCTACTAAAGCAGGGATTGAATTAAATACGAATCAATTAGAAGCTCACTATTTAGCTGGAGGGAATGTCAATACAGTCATTGACGCCTTAATTGCCTCTCACCGTGCTGACATTGATTTAGAGTTTGAGAAAGCAGCAGCAATTGATTTAGCAGGACGTAATGTCTTTGAAGCTGTACAATTTTCTGTAAACCCTAAAGTTATTGTAACTCCAGATATTGCAGCGGTAGCTAAAGACGGAATTGAAATTATCGCTAAAGCTAAAGTAACAGTACGTGCTAATATCGAACGTTTAGTCGGTGGTGCTGGAGAAGATACAATTATCGCCCGTGTTGGTGAAGGTGTCGTTACAACTGTTGGTTCTGCAAATAAACACTCAGACGTATTAGAAAATCCCGATATGATTTCAAAAACTGTATTGAGTAAAGGGTTAGATTCTGGAACAGCATTTGAAATACTATCAATAGATATTGCTGATATTGATGTCGGACGTAACATTGGAGCTAAATTACAAACTGAACAAGCGGAAGCTGACAAAAATATTGCTCAAGCTAAAGCAGAAGAAAGACGCTCAATGGCGATCGCTCAAGAACAAGAAATGCGTGCGGAAACTCAAAAAATGCGTGCTAAAGTTGTGGAATCCGAAGCAAAAGTACCGCTTGCTATGGCGGAAGCTCTTCGTAACGGCAGCATTGGTGTAATGGATTATTATAAAATGGAAAATATAAATGCTGATACTGATATGAGAAATTCTATATCAAATCAAGCCGGACCTACTGACGAAGAAGAGTGATAAAATATGGAAATAATAATCTGGTTATTTCAACTTTTCATCTTTTTCTCTATCATGATAAGTATTTTAAGTTCCTTAAGTAAAAGATATACAGAACAAACACCAAAAAAGAAATCTGTTTTTGATAAACCGATTCAAACATATTCTGCAAATTCTAAAAACGAGAAAAACCCACGTAATGTTAAATCAGGAACAAGCAGACGATACAATACTTCAGAGAATACTCAGCCTTCTGGAAATGCTGCTTCTCAGCAAGAAGCAGTCAAAAACTTGACTACTGAACGCGAACGTCGCAGACTAGCACGAGAAAAAATTGATCGTTCTAGAGGTCGTGCTCGCCAGGACCGTGCAAATAATAAACGAAGAAATTCAGATGAACCTATTTTGAAAGAAGTAAAAACTTTTAAAAACAGTAAAGTAATTAAAAAATCTAAAAGTCCAGCGCTTGCGCTCAACGAAAAAAGTTTAGTCAATGCTATGGTCTATAAAGAAATATTAGATAAGCCTGTTACCTTTAGAAAAAAATAATTCAAAATTAAAAAGTCAGTAATTCCTAAGCTTACATCTAAGTAAACATTCTAGGAATTACTGGCTTTTTTTAATTTGCTGATTAACCTTGTTCAGTAAAGGAACTAATGTGGGATATAAAAATAGAAAAAACACTACATTTCCTATGGCATGATAAACATCAAACCATACTCCAGCTAACCAGTATCCCAATAAAGCCGGAACTGTCATACCATAAATAGGGGCTTGAACAACTGAAATAACTATCCCATATAAAATACCCGCCATTCCTGTAAATAGGATCCAAAAAAACACTGGTTTTTTAACTTTAGAAATACATAATGAAAATATTTTTGTAAATAAAATTATAACAGAAAAAGAAATAATTTGTGCAAATGTCCAGGGTCCCATACCTAAAGTGATATTAGACAAAAAAACTGATCCTATTCCTACTATAAGAGCATCTACTGTACCAAAAGTTATAGTTAATAGAATTAAAATTACAGTCACCGGTTGTACATTAGGTATAAAGCTAAAAAAGAGTCTACTCGTTTGCGTTACAGCGATCATAAGCCCCAGAATTGTTAAATGATGAGCAGAGAAAACATTTGGTCTATTCACTTGGTTCCAATTCCCAACTGATTACGTCTCCATCTTCTAGCGTGTAATCCGCCGCCCCTACTTGTGCAAATTCATCATTTATTTCATAAAGCCAATAAATGTTTTCTTCTTGACTTTGCTCATATCCTTCAATTGAGGTGATATATCCTTCATCCTCTATAACTTCATACTGCTCCTTCATTGCAGCCAATAGAGATTTTCCAGAACTAAGTTCAACTGTTTTATTTATTTTATCTTCATCTATTTTATCAACATCATCATCAATGTTAAATTTAAATTCTACAGTTATCAAACCCTGTGAATCTCCACTTTCTAAATCCTCTTGTCCATTTTTTTCTTCATTATTTCCACAACCTGCAAATAAAATAGCGAATAAACTTGTTCCAATTATTTTTTTCATTTTTTTCCTCAGATCTTTTAAAATTTTACGCACTTCAATCTAGCATGTCCTGTTCATTTATATAAAATTCCCTTTTAATTTTGATAAATCGTTCAAAATCATTCAAAATTTGGAATAAACTTGCTCTACTCTCAAATTCAGTTCTTGATTTAGGTAAGTCCGTTTTTTTAAATTCAATATACAAATCTGAAATATCATTAAGTAATTGTAGTCCAGTATTTTTTTCATGCAACTGCTCTGCAGTCTCTATAAAAAGATCAGCTAACACTTCATTTTGCTTGGTGGCTAATTTAATTAAAGGTAAATTATCATAAATTTTCTGAAGTACAATTACTTGCTCTTTTCTCATCTGAGCATATCTTATAAAATACCCAGAGCGATTAACTATTTGATTTTCGTATTCTTTAAATGCTAATTGATTCATCTCATGAGTTTTACTATCTAAATGCTTCAAATGATTAAAAATTAACGAAAAATTCCTTTCTCCTAGTAATTGCGATTGAAACATCACTAGTGCTACTCGCATTTCTTTTTCAATTTCTTCTTTTAATCGATCTAACTCTTTTTGCTGAGAAGGCATCCAGCTGTTTACCATTAGTGCCATTCCTACTCCGATTATCATCAAAGCAAATCCATTCACTTGCCATTTCCAAGATATACTCATAGCAGTCATAAAATGGGTAACAAGTACCGTGGTCGGCGCAATACCAGATTGCAGATTGCCTTTACAAGTAATTGGAATGAAGAAAAGTAAATACAAGCCAAAAGCAAGTATTGTATATCCAAAAGCATAAAAGAATAGTGAAGCAATACTGAATCCGATAATGGTAGAACCAATACGTGCTGATGCAGTCTTGATTGATTCTTGTTTTGTTTCTAAAACACTTAAAATAGCAATAACACCTGATGCTAATGGATGTTGTAAACCTAATGCTTGTGCTAAAAGAATTGCAAGCAATGTTGCTGTTACGATTTTAAGCGTTCTAATTGTGGTATTCATTTCTCTAACTCCTGCCTGCACTAGCCATTTATCATACACTTTTATTAGTATATATTCTATTACAAAGTTCCTGATCTAATAATTGAAATCAATAGCCACAATCCCATTATTCCAGCACCAATAAATATAACAATAGCTAACAAAGAAACCCCTGTCCCTTCAGCAACTGCTAAAATTACTGCTGAGGCAAGTATTAATGCAGCAATAATAACTGCAAATACTATTCTATTCACCATTTTATTTAAACCGGTCCATTTTATATCACCATCAACTAAATCTAAATGAATTTTAACACGTCCATTATTGATGGTATCCAAAGCTTTAGTTAACTTTAAAGGTATAGAAACAGAATTTTGAGTAAATTGATATAATCCTATCATTAACTTATCCTTTGAAAAAGAATCAAAAAATGAAATACTGTCATTTTCTTTAATATAAGATGTCGCAATCTGAAGCACATTAATCTCCGGATATAATTCGGTTATAACGCCTTCCAAAATAGTAAGTGATTTAGCTAAAAGCAAAAAATCATTTGGCATAATCATTTTATGTTTATGCGTAATATACAACACATCAGAAAAAAAAGTACTTAGATCAATATTTTTAAAACTTCTGGAAACATACGTATGATAAAAATCTGATAAGTCTTCATTTAAAGCAAATCGATTAACTTTCGTTTTAACAATAGCCATTTGCAAAAGTATGTTCATCATACTTTCGATGTCTTCAAGAACAAGCGCGTTTACTAGCTTAACTAAACTTTCTCTAACATTCGAAGATAGTTCTCCCGTAATCCCAAAGTCTAGAAAAACAATTTGCTGATCTTTAATCATTAAATTACCTTGATGTGGATCACCATGAAAAAAACCGTCATTAAAAACCTGAGACAAAAAAGAATACACCAATTTTTCAGCTATGTCTTGTTTTTCATACCCTGCCGAGATAATTTTCGAAGGATTTAAGCCCTTTATACCATCAATATACTCTTCTACTAATACTCGTTTTGAAGTTAATGTAAGATAAGGTTTTGGAGCTGTTACCGCTCTAGCTGATTGATTTAGTTCTCTAAATCGTACTAAGTACTTTGCTTCATTACGAAAATCCAGTTCGATTTTAGTTGTTTCCAGCATTTCTTTAAAAGCAGACTCAGCATCTACTAACATTTCTTTTACAGTATTGGGTGCCATAGAGACAATTCGAGAGAATAATCGGATATCTCTTAATAAATTTTCTTCAATTTCTGGCCTTTGGACTTTAATGATAACATTTTCGCCACTCTTCAATTTTGCTTTATGTACTTGAGCCACAGAAGCACTGGCAAGCGGCTTTTCATCTACATATAAAAAAACTTCTTCAAATGATAACCCTAGGTCTTTTTCAAATATTCTACGCATTTCATTATATGAAAAAGGAGGAGCATCATCACGTAACTTAGAGAGTTCTTGAATATAGTTACTTGGTAAAAGGTCCCGTCTCGTTGAAATAATCTGTCCAATTTTGATAAAACTTGGTCCCAATTCTTCAAATGCTTTTCTAAGATTTTTAGCATCTTGTTCTTTGTTTCTTGATCTAATCCGGGTATTATAAATATGACCAAACCCATAAGAAGCTAATACTGATGCTATTTCTTTTAGTCTCTCTCTATTTGTTTTAACCATATCATCTCCTCCTTTCTACAAAAAGTGCCAGTTAGAATGAACTAACCAGCACCATTCTGTTATTTATTGTTAGGATGATTCTCTAATTTTTTTTCTAATTCTAGAACTTTTGCTTCTAAATCATCAATATCTTTTCGTTGAGCAACATTCATTTCTAATAACAATGCTTCTAATCTTTCTTTTTCCTCCAGATTATTCACCTGTTGATTTTTCTTTTGAATCAATTCGGAAGTAAGTGTCTTACCTTCTTCGACTGAAAGTTTACCTTTTGATACTAGTTTGTCGATTTGTTCTATTGATTTTTCAACTGCTAAGGCTGTTCCACCGACTCCTATTAATAATGCTTTCTTTAAATCATCTATTAACATAAAAAGTACTCCTCTCCAAATTCAATTGATTTCTTGATTATCTTTATTGCTGTATTCAGTATAGCACTCGTCTAATAGATTGTCAGATAATATCTATTTGTACATTACCTTAAAATAATAAAGATTTTTATAAAATCTATGTTACTTTTTAAGGTACTTTATTTCCAGCAACTCTATAAATTTCATACCATTCTTCACGGGATAGCTTAACGTCTGATGCAGCTGCATAAGTTTTAATTCTCTCAGGATTCATAGTGCCTAAAATGACTTGCATTTTCGCTGGGTGTCTTAGTAACCAAGCAATTGAAGTAGCTTCATTATTCACATTATGCGTTTCTCCAATTTTTGTTAAAACTTCATTGATTTCTTTATGTTCAGGATTATTTAAGAACACACCATTCTCTCCCTGAACTGGTGACCATGGCTGGATTGTTATATTGTTAAGTCTACAGTAATCTAAAATCGCTCTGTCATGATCTATTGATAGGGGATCTTTTGTGTTCACATGAATACCTGCATCTATCATCCCTGTATGCATAACACTAAATTGCAGCTGATTAGCAATAATATCCTGATCGATATACTGTTCGAGTAATTCGATTTGGTATGGGCTATGATTACTTACACCAAAGTGTTTTACTTTACCCGATTGATGTAATTTTGTAAATACTTCCGCTACCTGTTCAGGTTCTACCAATGCATCTGGACGATGTAATAATAGTACATCCAAATAATCAGTTTCTAATCTCTTCAAGATACCTTCTACTGAAGTTAACAAGTGTTCTTTTGAAAAGTCATAAAATCCTTGTCGGATCCCTGCTTTAGATTGAAGCAGAATATCTTCTCTTTTTAATGAACTATTTTTCAAAGCTTTCGCAAAAGTTTTTTCAGACTCACCCTTTCCATAAATATCCGCATGATCATAAAAATTGATTCCGCTCTCATTTGCTGATTCCAAAACATTAACAGCTGCCTCATTATCTAAGGCATTCATTCTCATACATCCTAAAGCTATTTCAGAAACCGACAAATCACTTTTTCCTAATAAAATTTTATTCATTTTAATCCTCCTATAATTCTAACTACCCCTATTGTATAAATAATAAAGAAATTAATCGAGAGATAACTTCTAAAACGATTGAAAATGTCCTGTAGAATTTATGACAATTTTGTGTCAAAAAAATTTCTTTTATTAAATGTCATTAATTGTGACAACAATTTGTCAATTTCCCTTGATTTTGGCTTCGATTCTCTTTAACATAAGGGTTGTAACAAATTGTTCACAAATTAAGGTTAACTAAATTAGCAAAAATCATTTTACATAAATGATTACGCCTAACTTTTGAAAAGGAGCAAATTTATTATGATTAAACTATATGTATCTCCAAGTTGTACTTCATGTCGAAAAGCTAAAGCTTGGTTAGAAGAACAAAACCTAGAATTTGAAGAAAAAAATATTTTTCATGAACCCTTGTCTCAGGAAGAAATCAAAAACATTTTAAGCTTAACCGAAGAGGGGACAGAGGAAATTATTTCCTATCGTTCACAAGCATACCAGTCTTTAGATGTAGACATTGAAGACTTATCTATGAATCAATTATTGAATTTATTTAAAAATCAGCCTAGTTTAATTAGACGTCCTATTATTATGGATGATCGTCGTTTACAGATCGGATACAATGAAGAAGAAATTCGTTGTTTCTTACCTAGGGAAGTGCGTGAATTAGAACTTGCTGAAATCCATCGTCAATTAGCAAATGAAGAAGCAGTCGAAATTGCATAACAAAAAGGTGATATAGTTGGTATGAAACCAATTTTATCACCCTTTTTTTGTTGAAATTCATTCTTCTATTTTGACTCTGATTTGGTTTGCTCTTTATTTTTATTATCTGAAACAATTTCAATTTCTTTATCTGCATCTTCTTTTTCTTCTTGCTCTTTAATTTCTTTTACTTCTTTATTTCCTGTATTTTGTGTCGCTTTCTCTTCTTTTTGTTTTTGCTCATTCTGACTTATACCATTTTCTTCAGAATCATCATAATATCCATCATCTAATTTCTCTCCTAATATATCTCTTCGGTATTGATTTTCTTTATATAAATAAATATTATGAATAATCCGGATAATGGGTCTCATCAATAAGAAAAAACTAGCAAATATATATAGATAATTTCCAAGTCTATCTGCATCGGTAAATGCTTGAGTTAAGCTCCCGATAAGATACAGTGCACCTGTAGCTAAATCATTCCCAAGAGAAATAATTGTATAATAGTTTTGAAAATATAGACGAAAATTTCCAAGCTTGACAATCATGTCTTCATCTTTACGAGGATTAACATCATGTTCTTTCGTTTCTACTCTTGGCATGTCATCAGTCCCTTTATTTTTTTCAATATTAAGCATATCATATTTTTACTTTATAGTCTCATATAAAGTCCTGACAATTCCCATCATAGAAGGATTCTGACCGATTATAATATAACAAACATTATAAAAATTTCGAATTTATTTCAAAGAAAAAAGGACAGGGAAAATTCCCTGTCCTTTTTTAGCAACTTTATAAATAAAGTGAGGATTGGTGTTCACAGCACCAGGGCCCTCCAATACCAACTTCCTGTTGTGTGCATTATACACTTGTATTGTGCTGTAAGTTCACAAATGTGAACTTATCGACTCATCGCATAACATGTATTGTAGCATCTATGTATCTACAATGCAATCTTTTCTTTAATTATTCTTTTAAGCACTCTAACCAAGCTTTTTTAATCAATCCATGCCCTGCAACTGTCGGATGAACCCCATCATCCCCTGTATAATAAGAATAGCCATCACTAATTCCAGCTGAATTAAACAGACCATCTAGAGGAATTAAATCAGTTTGATAATCTCTGGCTACCTTTCGTACAATTTGAATACGAGGATCCAATTCTCTGCGCCAATTCATTCGCTCTTTGGGGTAAGGCAATACGAATGGTTCCATTAAGACTACTCTAGCATCCGTACGTTGGCTAAGTGACTTTAATAAAAAGCGATAATCTTCTTCAAATTTTTCAATTTCTTTAAGGTCAGTCTCTTCACTTTTAGATATCTGATGACTTGTATCGTTAATCCCAATCAATAGAGAGACCACATCTGGGTTAATATCTAAACAATCTTTTTCCCAACGATTTTTCAAATCAATTAACCGATCCCCCGAAATTCCGGTATTATAAAAAGTTAACTTTTTTTCGGGGAAAAAAGCTTGCAATTCAGCTGCTACTAATAATGGGTAGCCTTGACCTAAATTCATTTTATTTGAACGATCTCTTCCAGCGTCTGTAATGCTATCTCCAATAAATAAGATTTTATCGTTTTGTCTAATCTTCATTTGTTCTCCTCTATTCTTTGAATAATTGCATTATTTTTTTATTCCATTTGTTCATACTTTTGTATAAAATTATAAATTGCTCCAATCAGATTCGCATCATTTCTAAAAGTACATAATTCAATTTTTGGTCTAAAAGGTGGAACGCGTAACCGTCCAAAAAGTGCATCCATTTCTTCATTAATTTTTTCTATTAAGTCAGGTTGATTGGAAACCCCACCACCAATCAATAAGACCTCGGGATCAAACGAGTAGGCTAAATTATATAAACCACGAACTAAATAATGATAAAATTTCTTTACTTCCTCTTGAGCAATTATATCTCCTTCTTCTGCAAGTTGAAATACCTGTTCCCCACTAATTGTACTAGTCGGCTTATTGTTTCGTTTAGCATACCTCCTTGCCATAGCTACAGCAGTTCCAAGCTCACTGAACGTTTGCTCTCCATCTAACAGCATAAATCCAAACTCTCCACCTAGTAAATGGTGCCCATGTTGAATCTCACTATTAACAATGATCGCTCCTCCAATACCAGTTCCTAAAACAACAAATAAGACATTACTTTTGTCTACTGCTGCACCTCTCCAAATTTCTGCTAATCCAGCACTATTGGCATCATTTTCAAAGGTAACCGGTAGGTCAAAGGCATGTTCAAGCTCATCATAGATTGGAAAGAAATGAATATATGGAACTTCACTTACTCCTTCAATCTGTCTTTCTATATGATTAATTGCTCCTGGTGCTGAAAAAGCTACTCCGTAAAGCTCATATTGTTCTTCAAAAGACTCTTTTATTTGAACTAATTTATTTTTTAATTCTTCCCAACTCTCAGGAGTCAGAAAACTATTTTTTTCCTTTAGCTGTTCCTCATCCCAGATAGCGTATTTTACAGAGGTTCCGCCTATATCAATTGTTAATAAGCTCATTTTCACCCCTCCTTTGATCAATTAATCGATTTAATGAAACTGCTTTCTTTATTATAACATTGATTTATTATGATGAAAATAATTGCTTAAATTTTTATAATTTCAATTTGTATTATTTATATAATCCTATCTTTCTGAATGTTCTTTTTTTGTACTCACAAACATATTGCTTCGGTTCCCCTATTCATTATACATTGTTCATATTTTGCACTTGCTTAAAACTCCTATATATTATTCTTATATAGTGACGTTATGTAATTTTATTATGTAAATAAGTAAAGCCCGAAGATAGAGTTTTTCAACTTTCTCGGACTTTTAACTTATTTCATTTTAAATTCATTTCATTAATTTACTTAGCTTGAATGACTTCTATTTTATAGCCATCTGGGTCTTTTATAAAGAAATAATTCGCTGCTCCATCTGATAATCCTTTAAGATCTGTTACTTCATAACTAGTTTTGCTATATTCATCATGTGTTGCCTTCAAATCGTCAACACTTATTGCAATGTGCCCGTATCCATTTCCAATTTCATAAGGTTCTTCTTGATTATAGTTATAAGTCAATTCCACTTCATAATCATCACCAGGAAGAGCAAGATAAACTAATGTAAATTTATCATCTGGATAATCAGCTTTTTTAGTAATTTCCATTCCTAAGACATCTTCATAAAATTTAATAGATTTATCCAAATCTTTCACGCGAATGCATGTATGCAAGGCTTTTTTTGGCATACTCTTTCCTCCTAATTTATATATAATTAATATTCTGCCTTAAAATAGATAACAGGTCAAGTCACATACTCGTTAAACACTTTTTTTCTATTTTTCATATAACTCAAGCGGCAGCTCATCTGGATCTCGAAAAAAAGTAAATCGCTTATCTGTTATTGGATCAACTCTGATCGGTTCAACTTCAACACCTTTATCCATTAGCCAGTTCACAGTACGTTCTATATCACTGACTTCAAAGCACAGATGTCTCAAGCCTCTCGCTTCGGGCTTGTCAGGACGTTCAGGAGGTTCCGGAAATGAAAATAATTCAATTTGAGCATTACCAATAGCTAAATCTAATTTATAAGATTGTCGTTCTGCTCTATAAATCTCATTTATAATTTCTAATTCTAAAACTTTTGTATAAAACTCTTTGGATTTCTCGTAATTAGACACAATAATAGCTGCATGATGAATTTTCCCTAACATGTTATCCCCCTTTATAGTTTATGGTTAGTATATTATAATGTAAACTTTTTTAAAAGTTAATACATATAGATTGCTAAATTCCATTTTTTGATAGATACTTTAAGTAGATTAAACATTGACAAAACATAAAGTTTTTTTGGAAAAATGAAAGGGTGAGTAAAATGAATTTACTATTAACGCTTACTTTAGTTGGATGTCTGACGATTGCACCCCTAATCGGATTTGCTTTTTTCCATATCAACCATATCCATGAATCAAACAAAGTGAAAGTACCCGTCCGTTATGACGACAATCAACCTAGACATTACTAAAACTAACCTTTTAAAGAAGCGGTTTCTCAAATTGAGAAGCCGTTTTTTGTTTGCAATGATCAGTTTTAACCGGTATATTAATAAAAACTATTCGATCAAAGGAGGTATACGCTTATTTCACTAATCATATTAGAACAACTAGCTATTATGTTTTTTGTTGCTCTATTTGGATTCCTACTGGTCCGTTTAAAGGTTTTAGATATGTACGGTAGCCAGCAAATTGCAAATATGACGACTCGATTTGTTATTCCGATTGTGCTGATGATGTCTTTTCAGCAAGAGTATAATTCAAAGCATTTATCTTTATTGACTTTTGCTCTGGTTGGCTCTTTTCTAATTATGATTACCAGAATTCTTATGGTTTCTTTTTTATTAAAATCTGGTACAAAAATCGATCGGTTTGCAGTAGTCTTTTCAAATACTGCTTTGGTAGGAATCCCTATTTTATTACCTTTGCTAGGTTATGAAGGTATATTTTATCTTTCCATGTATATTGTTGCATCCGGTATTTTTCAATTTACATATGGCATCTGGTTGCTATCTGAAGGTAAGCAAACCGTTACGTTAAGACAAGCATTGGCAAACCCCGCTACGATTGGTGCCTTTGCAGGATTAGTACTCTATTTACTTCGTATAAATTTACCTAGTGTGATCTATAATGGTTTTGATAAGATAGCAGATATCAGCTCTCCTTTGGGTATGATTCTGTTAGGAGGATACTTAGCTCGTACAAATCTAAAAGATATTTTTCTCGTTAAGAAAAATTACTGGACCGTTTTAGTACGACTGATTTTAACTCCCCTAGTCGGTCTTATCATGATCTGGCTACTTCCCATTCAAGATGAGTCTGTTTTACTTGTTCTATCTATCGCTAACTGTACTCCTACGGCGGTAAATACTGCCATGTTTTCTCAAATTTACGGTGGAGACTATGAATATGGCGCCCGGCTAATTGTTCTAGCGAGCATCCTTGCTATGATTTCTATGCCAATTATGATTACATTATCCAACTTCGTCTTATCAATCAATTGACAAGATAAGAAATGGCTCTTTCTTATACAATTTCCGATTAAATAAACAAAACAAGATTTAGAAATTACTATAATCTTTCAATAGAATTATCAGATATACTTTTATAAAGTTTGATTTTAAGAGCATGCGAAAGCAAAAATACAGATTCAGAATCAACTACTTATACTGAAAGAGTTAAAACTACTAAATCTAAGGAAAAGAGTGGAAATTTCTACAAAATATTATTTGACCTTACTTATACTTCTGAAGAACCACTTTTATTTCAAGAAAGTTCTGTTTCCCTAAAGGGTCAAATGGTAAATGAATCATTATTAAACTTGAATCAAGAAGTTTTGCCTGAAAACAATGCCTCTCCATTATTAGCTATTCAAAAGTATAAAGATGAGGAATGACCGGACTTTGCTGACTATTTTGCTATGGACCTTTACGACATTTACACAGGCTAACACGGATTCCGAATATGAAGCTCCAGTTAGTGTAAATTTAGATAAATAAAATCACTTCGATTCGATTAAGCTTCAATTCTTTAAAAACACTTTAAAGAATTGTAGCTTAATCTCAACTGGAATACGGCTCGTATAAACTGGATACCAGCAATTTACACTAGACATCAGACACTCATTTATATTTTTTTCATTCTATTAATTTTATGCGCAATATCAAAAAAGACTCAATAAATTAAAAAGCCTATTACATTAACTGTAATAGACTGCTGTATGCACACGAGAGGACTCGAACCTCCACGGGGCATCGCCCCACCAGCCCCTCAAGCTGACGCGTCTACCATTCCGCCACGTATGCTAACTCGTACAAACACTATCATAACAGCGTTTTTTATACAAGTCAATTATATTTTTTGTAATTTAAAGAGTGTATTTCACCAGGAAAAAACTAGTCTCTTTAAATTCTTCCTTTCAATTCTAGCTTTCCCTTACATCTAGCACAAACATATTTTGCTGTATTGAACCTACGTTTCCGATGAAAAACCAGCTGACAATTCAAACACTGATACTTCCAGAGTTGCGTCGTTTTTTGTTTTTCTCTTAAAGAAGGAACAAACCTTAGTCCATTTACTTTGTGAAGTAATTCTTTAAATTCAGGATCTTTATGCTGATGACCTCTACCGGTTATGTGTAAGTGATAATGACATAACTCATGTTTAATTACTCCAATAAATACTTCTAACCCAAACTTTTCTAATACTAAAGGATTAAAATCTAATTCATGTGACTGTAAAAAATATCGTCCACCAGTTGTTTTTAACCTAGTATTAAAGATTGCTTGATGCTTGAATGGTCGATCAAAATATTCCATAGAAATGTTTTCTACTAATTTTTGTAAGGCTTCTTGATTCACTTGTTTCTCCTCTATAAAAGTGACTACGCTGTACCTAGTACTACGCCCATAACTCGCTTCGTTTCGAACGGTCCAAGTTCGGTTACTACGCTCCGCTTTCGCTGCGCCTAGTACTATGCCCGTAACTCGCTTTGCTTCGAACGGTCCAGGTTCGGTTACTACTCTCCGCTTTCGCT
>NZ_FMZD01000039.1 GCF_900101525.1 Marinilactibacillus psychrotolerans
GCTGGATTTTATAATGAAGTTAGCCACCAAGACTAACTAAAAAAAACGCCATGTGAATTTCATGTTATATTGAAGTTATACCACTAACTCTCAATAGACAGGATGAATTCACATGACGCATTCTAACCATAACACATTAGCACGTACGGGAAAACACTTATCTCATTCAGAACGGGCTCAAATTGCCATTTTAAAGAACCAAAATTACTCTAATCGTCAGATTGCGCATGCATTGGGACGTGTCCCGCAAACCATTCATAGTGAAATACATCGTGGGACAATCACTCAACTTAACCGTCAAAAGCAATCCGGCAAAGTGTATGATTACTATACGACCTACTACGATCCTGATGCCGGACAAGCAGCTTACGATCGACTTCGATTGAACTGTGGTCGTCGGCCAAAATGGGCTGATACAGATGCATTTATTGAGTGGGCAGATGATAAACTGTTACTGGAAAAATGGTCTCCAGATGTGGTTGTTGGATTTGCTAGGACACACGACTTATTTGATCCGTCTATCATTCCCTGTACAACCACTCTTTATGGATGGATTGACAAAGGGATCATGAGAACCACGAATATGGATTTGCTTGAAAAACTATCACGCAAGCCAAAAGATTCTTCTTACAGAAGCAGAAAAAACAAGCGTATTTTAGGTCAATCCATTGAACAAAGACCTGCTGAAATCAATGATCGACAGACCTTTGGTCACTGGGAAATTGATACTGTGGTTGGTAATAAAGGAAAGACGGATTCTGTATTACTCACATTAGTTGAACGCCAAACACGCTTTGAAATCATCCTTAAACTCACGGGGAAAGATAAAGAATCTGTTGATCAAGCCATTAGTCAGTTAAGACAACGAGCGGGTGATAGATTCTCTACAATATTCAAAACCATTACTTCTGATAATGGATCTGAATTCGCCGGTCTTCATGAGGCGCTTCAAGAAACGCTGGATGTCTACTTCAGCCATCCTTACGCTTCATGGGAAAGAGGAACGAGCGAGAACCAACATAAATTTATTCGTCGATTTATTCCAAAAGGGAAAGCCATCAGTCAGTTTAGTGAAACCCAATGCTTGAGAATACAACAATGGATGAATGACTATCCACGGAAGATACTCGGCTATCAAACACCTCATGTCTGTTTTGCCAACGCTCTACGCTCTTTGTCCCAAATGACCTAAGTTTCGTTAGTGCTGAACAAATGACGAGTGACATCTTCTAATAACCGATTAAACAACAGAAAATTAACCGATAATATATTTTAAACTAAGTGGCTAACTTATACTTGAAATTTACAAAAAACTATTTTTAATAGAAACGTAATAATCCATTTAAATTATCACTTATAACTGAAGTCTGGAAGATATATTTAGTAAGAATTCTCATAGAAAAATTTTCTTTACTGCGAATGTAAAATGATAATTCTAATCTACAAAACAATTCCATAATTGTAGTTTTCGATACCATAACATAACTTCTTTTTTTGTATAAATAATAATCTGATTTTTTATTCTGACAACTTATTTAAAATATATTCGGTTTCCTTCGTAACATGTTCTAATAAGTCTATTGATTTTATTTGAATTAGCTCTAAGTCATCAAAATAGTTCTTCAAAGTATAATTATCTGGAATTTTAAAATTCTCAAATCTGTCTTGTTTGATTATAAGAGATCCAATTATTTGATCTGGATAGATGGTTACATATTTAAGTTGAAGTTTTACAATTGTTTCCCACTTTATTCTAGTTATTGGGAAATAATTCACTAAAACCGAAATCTCTCTCATAGTATTCCTATCAAAAAATCGCTTTTCTATTTGGTCTCTTTTTTTTTTGAATAAATCAATATCTTCTTTTTCAAAATGTAATTGAGATTCCCTAAGGAAATTTTGTATCAATAAAGTTATTTCAGTATTATATCTACCAAATTGACCTAATAATTCATACAACTCTGCTAACTTTTCTATCTTAAATTTATTTAAATAGTTGTTATTATTATCTCTCTTTTGTTCTAAATGATATTGCATTCCTATTTTTTCGATTTCTGCATCAATTTGTTTATCAATACTTTATTTTTGGCTTTTAATGTTGTTTTTAGAAACAATATAGGAGACTATAGCAGATACTATTATTCCACCAAAAGAACCAATAAGCCCCATCAATGCATCAATTGGAATACCGTTTAGAGTGTTAGTTTCTATTTTAATCATCCTTTCTATTTATCATGAAACTTAGATAAAAATAATTGTACAAGTAATTGATTCGAATCTTTATTTAACTTTTTCTTACTTTCCTCAATTTCAATAATCATAGTCAACTGAATTATTGATTCTCTTGTTAATTTTAATAACTCAACAGTCAGCTTTTCAAACTCTTGAAAACTAATATTGTAAGCAAATTCATCAAATCTTTCATCGTTGTTGTTTAAACCCTCCCCCATAATAGTCTAAGATTTTTAAATACCTATGCTCCATAGCATTTCTTACATCAGATATTTTTTCAATAAAGGATCGATATGTTTATCTTCATAAACCGTTTTATTCCTTAAATCTTTATATATCCACCACAATCCGTTCAAAGCATAATTTTCTTGTAGAATTTTTTGAATTTCTTCTCTTCTTTTATTCTTTCTCATATCTTTATACCATAGATTAACAAAACTAATAGTTCCATCTGGTATTTTCAATTTAAAATATTTATTTAGGAAGTAAGCTATTTTATCAAAAATTGAATATATACTTCTATAAGCTGCTTTTACTTTTTCAATTCCTATTCCATATATAGGATAATCTAAAGTATTTACCAGAAATACTTTCTTATTGAAAAAATGTGTGTTTCTATCAGTCAAGCCCTCGTAAGCCCAAAATCTTGCAGATGCATACTCTTACTTAATTTGATTAAAAATACCATGATACTTTGGAAATCGAGAATCTTCATTATTTTCTATCATGGTAGTCAAATGCAAGGGGTCATAGCCAACTTGCATTTCAAAAAAAACACCATTTAGCTGATTGAGAGCTAATCCATTATTTCCTATCCAAGTTCTATACTTTTTTTCTTCATCAGACATATTCTCTACAGGATTCAGAAATTCAGTTAAAGATAATTCTTGCTCTAAATAATCTGAGCAGATATAATTTTTAATTCTATTAAAATAATCTTAATTCTATTAGAATAATCGTAGAAAAGACTCTGGGCATAATCCCTCTCAGGATATGATACTTTTTCATCTAGCACTTTCCTCAGCAATTGAAATGCATAGTAGAGCATGATTTCATGATTGCTTTTATCATAGTGTGAGTAATCAACTATTTTCAAAGCTTAATTTCCAATAGCCATCGGAAATTCCATATCTAGAATATCATTTAGATTGTTAATTGATTTAACATACCTACCACATTGAGATAATATATTTCCATAATTAACACCTATTTGTAAAATTAGACCATCTATATGAGCCTTAAAGAGAATGTAAGTCTCTTTAGATAATATTTCTATTTCTTCATACCTCATCAGGCATAGGGCTTTTGCTGTTCGATAAAAGTAAAAACATCGTTCGTATATTTGTTCTTTAATACTTTCATTTTCTTCCTTTGATAGAACTCCCATTAAGCTAGTAGCTGCACAATATAAATAATCAGCTCTAATCATAATATCAAAATCTTCTCGATGACCTAGATCAAAACAAGTTTGGCTTAAACTTAACGATGCATTTAAATCTGCGGAATCAAGAGCATAATCACATTTCATTTGCATAGATCTTAATTCTTTGTCTTCCCACCAATGTTTAATATATACTCCCCCCTAAGTTAGTTATTATGCTATTCTTTAAGTAACTATTGAAAAACGAACTAAGATAATCAATCTGATAAATAAAGCTTTAAACAGTAAATCGTAATAAAATCATATTTATGTATTAAAGAAGCTCGGTATGCTGCTTTTCCATCCTGAGCTTCTTCAGTAAATTCACCCTACTGATACTTCTATCTCATAAGAAATAAGACGGTTCACTTCTACTGCATACTCCATTGGAAATTTGGTGAAGGGTTCTACAAAGCCCATGACAATCATTTCTTTGGCGGTTTCTTCGTTTAGTCCATAGTCATTTTCTTTTCTATATATAATATTATATTTAGCTAGACGAACTTATTTTTAACATCCAATTAATTATTTCCTCTGAAGTTAAACCATATGATACTAATGTAAATAAAGTAAATATAAATATCATTAGTCTAATATTATCGAGAGTGTAAAATATCTTGTGTAAATAGAAAAAAGGAAGTCCCTTCTGTAGAATAGAGTTACCACACTACATTCACAGAAAAGAGGACTTCCCTATGAACAATCTTACTACAGATATCTCACAGACTCTAGCCACAAAAGGTGATTTAAACGAATGTTTCCGTTCTCATCTAGAATTAGCCGTTAACACCCTCTTAAAAACAGAATTGACTGCCTTTTTGGATTATGAAAAATATGATCGGATCGGTTTCCATTCAGGAAACTCTCGGAATGGCACCTATGATCGTAAGGTCAAAACCGAATGCGGCGAACTTCAGCTTCAGATTCCACGTGATCGGAATGGTG
>NZ_FMZD01000027.1 GCF_900101525.1 Marinilactibacillus psychrotolerans
CTACGTGAAAATTCAACGGTCCCAAAGGTAAATTGCATCGTACGCTTTCTTACACTATCTATCTCGTACCCTTGATCTTTGTATGATTGAATACACTTTTTATCTAAACGCTCCATGCATTCTTGAAAGCATTCCTCCGCTTTTTGTCTGAAAAGCTCCTCAAATAAGATTTCTGCCTCTAAAAGTGTATTCGACTCTTCTAATATTCCCATCATTTGTGCTATAATTTCCATCGTAAAGAAGACCTCTTTCTCTCTAGTTTCCGCAAATTCTAGATTAAGGGTCTTCTTTCTTTTTGTCTACCCTATTTTTTTCCATTTCCTACATAAACTTTACACATAGTATTTTTCTTTAATAATTCTTCTATTTCATTTTCCATAAGAATCAAGCTACTTTCTCCCAATCCCCAAATATCTTCATCAGTTATTTCATTGTCATCTTCCATATATGTACTCCTTCATTCGAATGTTTGTTCCGTATATGATATATTATAGGAACGCACGTTCGAATAATCAAGCGAAAGGAGGAAGGTTATGAATAATTATTTTGATCAAACAATAAAAACGCAAGCTGATTTAGATGAATACAAAGACTTTCAAGTATGGATGAACAAAGTATTAAATGAGTCAATATCTGATATTATATACGCTGTAAAAGAAGGAGAAGAGGGAATGCAGAAAGGACATAAAAAAATCGAGATGTTCAAGCAGATTCAATAGCAGGTAATGAGGCAGACCGAGTTTTCACTTGCTGCGTTCATTAAGTATAGAGAAGTAAAGTAATTATTTTAGGCAGTATATGAGGTAACCAATTAAACTATAATTCAAACTATTCGAATATAAATAAAGAAAAAACCATTAAAAAAATCTTATTTTTTCGATTATATACTTTTGTGAAAATAATGACTATAATATTTTTATGAAAGGGGAGAGGAAATATGGCTGCTAACGCATTAGCAGGTTTGTTTACTGGGGGAATCGGTACTTTTATTGCTGTAGTAAGTGGAGGAGTAGCTGCTGTTAAGTCAGGCAATCAAATACTCAAAGCAATGAACCGCGGGAAAGCGCATTTCTATAAATTATGATAGATAAAATTATCATTGGGTTTCTTATGATATCTGTACCATTGTATCTAATGAGACAAGTATTTGTAAAGAAAACTCTTAATCCAAAGCTTAGATTCATTCTCTTAATTCTTTTAACTATTAGCTTTCTTATGGCAGTATTGACAACTATAAACCTAATTATTTAGGACAAGTCAAATACTGATATAACATAAAAAAATTGGGATTATACAAAATAGATTTCTCTAATATATAGACTTTATAAGAAGAGTTAGTAATATGAGAATAGTTTTGAGAGTAAATTTAAAGTAGATATAAAATCACAAAGCTGATTCAACTAGAAGAGAAGAAGTAAGAGCAGATTAAGTTCTGCTCTTTTTTAGTTTCTTCATTATATACATATTATTTTATGAAAGATACAAACAATGCTGAATTACTGGTTTTAAAAATGGGGCAGAGATATTCAATATTTATGTAATCTCATGATATTTAGAGAAAATAAAAAAGCCACAAACGCCGATATAACGGCGTTTGTGACATCTTGTGATTTCTGTGTTTTATACGCGTTCAACTTTACCTGATTTCAAAGCACGTGCAGATACCCATACTTTTTTAGGTTGTCCATCAACCATAATACGTACTTTTTGCAAGTTCGCAGCAAAACGACGTTTAGATTTATTGTTAGCGTGTGAGCGGTTATTTCCGCTTCTAGCTTTACGTCCAGTTACAAAACATTCTTTAGCCATAATTAACTCTCCTCCTTTACGCAATAGCTTCTACGTTAAAAGAAGCTAACTCATACTTATATAAGATACCACATACAGGATAAACACGCAAGAAAATAATTATATTCATTCAAGTAATGAACCTTGACAGCTAAATAGATATATTACCTATACTATAAACTTACAAAATAGGTATTGTCTTTCATTATAAAACGCGATATGCTAAAATATGTTTGAGTATATATTATGAAATCATGAAAATTAATCAAAAGATAAGTTGAGATCATGAGAATTTGAATAGAGAGGGGAAAATCATTAATGACAGTAAATCTTAAAAATGAACTCGGTAATGTTGAAATCTCTAATGAGGTAATTGCTACTGTAGTTGGCGGAGCGGCAACAGAAAATTTCGGTATAGTAGGAATGGCAAGTCGGAAACAAGTACGTGATGGACTGATTGAGATTTTGAATCGTGAGAATTATTCTCGAGGAATTGTGGTCAGACAGGAAGATGAAGATATTGTAATCGATGTCTATATCATTGTAAGCTATGGGACTAAGATTTCGGAAGTATCAAAGAACGTTCAAGAACGAGTCATGTACCAGCTGGAAGCAAATTTAGGCTTGAAAGCTAAATCTGTCAATGTATTTGTACAAGGCGTGCGTGTGTAATACTATTATACCAAAGCTGCAGTTCGATTGTGGCAAGGGAGGAACTCATTAAAGTGGAAGTATTAAATTTAACATCTGAAGAATTCAAAGGTATGATCTCGGCTGGTCGTATGCGATTAGACGAAAATACTGAATATGTAAATTCATTAAACGTATTCCCTGTTCCCGATGGAGATACAGGGACAAACATGAACCTGTCTTTTACTAGTGGAGCAAAAGCAGTAAAAGAGACAGATAGTGATCATCTGGGAGAAATAGCTCAGGCCTTAGCCAAAGGATTATTAATGGGAGCTAGAGGGAATTCGGGCGTAATATTATCTCAATTATTCCGTGGATTTGGAAAATCTGTTAAAGAGCTTGAATCCATTGATGCCAATCAATTTGCGGCTGCTTTTAAAAATGGTGTAGACTCTGCTTATAATGCTGTGATGAAACCAGTTGAAGGAACGATTTTAACAGTTGCAAGGGAATCAGCTAAAGCAGGTACAAAAAAAGCAAAAGAAACAGATAATGTTATAGAAGTTATGGAAGCGATATTAGCTGCAGCCAAGAAATCATTGAAGAAAACGCCTGATTTATTACCAGTTCTTAAAGAAGTTGGCGTTGTAGACAGCGGTGGTCAAGGATTAGTATATGTATATGAAGGTTTTTTATCTTCTCTTACAGGAGAAGTGCCAAAAGAAGAAACACCAGAACTTGATGAATTAGTACGTGCAGAACATCACCGTGGGGAAGTACATGAACATGTACATACAGAAGATATTACCTACGGATATTGTACTGAAATTATGGTACGTATTGGTGAAGGTGAAACGGTTGAAGATACCTTTGACTATGATGAGTTTAGAAATTACCTGGATAAGTTAGGTGATTCCTTATTAGTAGTTGCTGATGATGAAGTTATCAAGGTTCATGTTCATACAGAGCGTCCAGGTGAAGTAATGAATTACGGGCAGAAATTCGGATCTTTAATGAAGATTAAAGTTGACAATATGCGAGAACAGCATTCAGCTTTATCAGCTGATAAAAAAGCTGAAACAAAAGAGGTTGCTGTGATTGCTGTTGCAGCTGGAGAAGGCATTAAGCGGTTATTTGAGAGTCTAGGTGTTGATTATGTTCTTCAAGGTGGACAAACAATGAATCCTAGTACAGAAGATATTATTAAAGCTATGAAAAAAGTCCCTGCCAAGCACTATATCATTCTTCCAAACAACAAGAATATTTTCATGGCAGCTGAACAAGCTGCGAAAGTTTCTGAAGTAGATACAGTTGTAGTGGAAACTAAGACAATTCAACAAGGACTAACGTCAATGCTAGGGTTTAATGCGACTCATGATTTAAACTCCAATAAAGAAAGTATGACTGTTGAAATAGAAGCAGTAACATCAGGTCAAGTAACTTTTGCAGTCAGAGATACTGAAATTAATGGTGTATCAATTAAAAAAGATGATTATATGGGAATCATTGATGGAGATATCAAAGTAACGAACAGTGATATCAAAAAAGTAACAATAGATATGATTGATCAAATGATTAACGATGATAGCGAAATTCTTACACTTCTTTATGGTGAAGATGGGACAGAATCTGATGCTGAAGAAATTGGAAAAGCGATAGAAGAAAAGTATGATGATATTGAAGTAGAAATACATGAAGGCGGTCAGCCAGTCTATCCATATCTTGTTTCTGTTGAATAATATAATTGAATTAGTATAAATCTAAAAGGGGGAATAGGTGAAATAACGAAGGAATCTTTGTTGTTTTATCTATTCCTTTCTGATTATTCAATCTAATAGAGAAAGGAGGAGATTAGGTATGACTGAAAAAAGTATCTATGACTCAATTACTACCCTTTCAGGTGTTGGTTCAAAAAGAGTTATAGCTTTAAAAGAACTCGGTATTGAAACGGTTTATGATCTATTAACTTATTATCCGTTCAGATATGAAGATTTAACAGTGAAATCAATTGAAGAGATAGAAGATAAAGAAAAAGTTGTATTAAGAGGACCACTAATATCAGATCCAGTAGTGAATCATTTCGGAAGAGGAAAGAACCGTTTAGCATTTAGAATGAATGTCGAACATGTTATTGTACCAGTTACTTTTTTTAATCAGGCTTATTTAAAAAACCAATTACATGCTGGAGAAGAAGTAGCTATCTTTGGAAAATGGGATGCACTTAAAATGCAGCTAAGTGGAATCAAAATATTAAGCAGTACATTGAGCGATAAAGAAGAAAATAAGGAACCTGTTTATCATACTTCAAAACATATAAAACAAGCGACGTTAGTAAAATTGATTAAGCAGTCTTGGGATAACTATTACGATTATATTCCTGAAATGATCCCTGCTGGCATACGAAAAAAATACGATTTAGTTTCACATAAAGAATCTATAAGAATGATGCATTTCCCAAAAGAAGAAAACGAGATGGAACAAGCTAGAAGAGCTATTATATTTCTTGAATTTTTTATTTATCAGCTTCAGATGCTGTGGTTAAGAAAGCAACATAAGATGTTAGATCGAGGAAATAAGGTAGATTATAAGGTAGATTTATTAAGAAGCTTTTTTAAGTCTCTGCCGTATGAATTGACCAGATCACAGAAAAAAGTAGTTAATGAAATCTGCAAGGATTTAAAATTACCTATTCAAATGTACCGTTTACTTCAAGGGGACGTCGGGAGTGGTAAAACTGTAGTAGCAGCTGCAGCAATATTTGCTGCCTGGACTGCAGGTCTGCAGTCTACACTGATGGCACCAACAGAAATCTTGGCTACTCAACATATGGAAAGCCTTTCGGAAATGTTTGAATCACAAGGTTTGAAAGTTGAATTACTGACGGGCTCTACTAAAAATGCTAAAAGAAAAGAAATACTTGAGTATTTGGCAACCGGAAGAATTCATGCATTAATTGGAACACATGCTTTGATACAAGAAGATGTAGAATTTAATAAATTAGGCCTTGTGATCACAGATGAACAACATCGATTTGGTGTTAATCAAAGAAAGACATTAAGAGAAAAAGGGAATCATCCAGATGTTTTATTTATGACAGCGACTCCTATACCAAGGACGTTAGCAATCAGTGCATTCGGTGAAATGGATGTTTCTGTTATTGATGAGTTACCCCCTGGAAGAGAACCTGTAGCAACTCACTGGATTAGACCGAAACAATTTACTCAGATGCTCCCTTTTATGAATAAAGAATTATCAAATGGTTCTCAGGTATATGTAATCAGTCCACTAATAGAGGAATCCGAGTTAATGGATTTGCAGAATGCAACTGATCTATATAGAACTTATGCTGCTCAGTTTGAATCGAAGTATAAAGTTGGATTATTGCATGGAAAAATGACAAATACAGAAAAAGAGTCCATAATGGAACAGTTCAAACGAAATGAAGTGCAGATCCTAGTATCTACTACAGTAATTGAAGTTGGGGTTAACGTTCCAAATGCTACACTAATGATTATTCATGATGCAGATCGATTTGGATTAGCACAACTCCATCAATTAAGAGGGCGAGTAGGAAGAGGAAAGAAAGAATCTTATTGTATCCTAATTGCTGATCCAAAAGGTGAAACTGGTGCTCAGCGAATGGAAATCCTAACGCAAACGAATGATGGATTTGAACTCAGTGAAAAAGATCTTGAAATGAGAGGTCCAGGAGAAATTTTTGGAAAAAAACAGTCAGGGCTTCCTGACTTTAAAGTAGCTGATATAGTAGAGGATTTTCATATTTTAGAAAGTGCCCGTAATGAAGCTGCACAAATACTAGCGACTACTGATTTTTTTGAATCAAAAGAGTATGCTTTAATAAGAAAAGAAGTAGGAATTGATGAACAAGCTAGATATGCATTTTTAGATTGATTTATAAAACAACACTTCAGGAGGAAGAAGAATGAGAATAGCAGTAGACGCTATGGGCGGAGATAATGCACCCCAAGCGATAGTAGAAGGAAGTATAAAAGCAGCAAAAGAATTTAAAGATATCACAATTGTCTTGTATGGCAAGCAGCATATGATTAAAAAATATATTAATGAAGAACTGGAAAATATTGAAATTGTTCATACAGATGAAAAAATAGAAAGTGAGGATGATCCTGTACGCTCTATTAGACGAAAAAAAGATGCTTCTATGGTCATGGCTGCGAAATCAGTTAAAGACCAAGAAAATGATGCTTTATTTTCAGCTGGAAATACAGGAGCATTGTTAGCCTCAGGAACTCTAATAATTGGAAGAGTAAAAGGAATTGATCGACCAGGATTATTAGCTACTATGCCTGTTATGGCAGATAAACAAGATGCTTTTAATTTGTTAGATGTTGGTGCTAATGCTGATAGCAAACCTAGCAACATCAATCAATATGCTACACTTGGAACTTATTATGCTAAGTTCGTCAGAGGAATCGACAATCCTCGTGTGGGATTATTAAATAATGGTACTGAAGAGAATAAAGGAAATGAAGTAACAAAAGAAGCCTATAAACTCTTAAAACAAAATGAGGCAATTAACTTTATAGGAAACGTTGAATCAAGGGAATTACTAAATGGAATTGCTGATGTCGTAGTAGCTGATGGGTTTACTGGAAATGCTGTATTGAAAACAATTGAAGGAACTGCTCTATCAATGGTTAAGCTCATTAAAGATTCAATTTTGAATAATGGATTAAAAGCTAAAATGGGCGGTTTACTATTAAAAGATAGCTTATCCAATTTGAAAGATGTATTGGATTATTCTAAGCATGGCGGTGCTGTTCTTTTAGGATTAAAAGCACCAGTGGTTAAAACTCATGGATCTGCCACTTCAGAACCTGTATATCAAACGCTTAAACAAATTAGAGAAATGTTGTCCTCTCATGTTGTTGAAGATTTAGTCAAATATTATGATAAAGAAAAATAATAAAAGAAAAATCTTGTGTTTATTAACTTTTTTAGAAATCAGATGTTATATCTGATTATCAAACATTAGTAAAGTGGGAACTTCTGATTAGATATGGAAATAAATAGAAGAATACGCTACAATAACTTATAAGAATATTAAAAATGGGTTTGTAATAAAAAAATATTATTCCCAATTTATTAAGATGGAGGATCATAAAATGAATGAAGAAGAAATTTTTGAAAAAGTTAAAGGAATCATTGTTGAAAGATTAGGTGTTGATGAAGATAAAATTACTAGAGATACTACATTTAAAGAAGATTTAGGGGCAGATTCTCTTGATATTGTAGAGTTAGTAATGGAACTTGAAGATACCTTTGGTAATGAGATATCTGACGAAGATGCAGAAAACATTACTACTGTAGGTAAAGCTGTTGACTACATTAATAGTAATCAGTAATCAGCTTGACTATAATTAGAATGTATACATGAACAAATGTTATGGTTTATTTTTTATGACTATTTAATGAAAGACCAAAACAATACAAATATCATAAGAAAGTAAAACCCCTATTAGATCATTTGGACCTGATAGGGGTTTAATAGAATGTAATATGAATCATCTTGTTCTAGAATATTCGCTTTATTAACATTTGCTAGAAAAATATGATATGCTTGTATAAGCAAACGATGGTTATCATAGTAGGGCACATATAAATGTGGTGAAAGGAATTAAAATATGTTTTTAGCGTGGAAAGAAATCAAATTTTCAAAAACTAGATTTGCATTAATTATCGGAATTGTTTTATTAGTTTCTTATCTAGTTTCATTTTTGACGGGTCTAGCATACGGTCTTTCTCAGGAGTACAGAATGGCTATTGACAAGTGGGACGCTGATACGATCGTTCTTACATCCGAGTCGAATCAGAATTTGAATATGTCAATGATTGATCCTAGCGAACAAAAAAATATATCAGCTGACGAAACAGCTAGAATTGGGGTTAGTTCAAGCATTGTACGCCCAGAAGGTACTGAAAGTAATGATATGAATATTGATGTTAGCTTATTTGGAATTGACCCGAATGAATTTTTAACACCAAATGTTATAGAAGGAGAATTGTTTTCATCAGAAAATGAAGTTGTTGCTGATATAACATTGAAAGAAGAAGAAGGGGTAGAGATAGGAGATGTGCTCCAATTATCCGGACAAGATCGTACGGTTGAAGTAAGTGGCTTTACAGATAATGCCAGATTTAGTGTAGCACCTGTTTTATATGCTGATTTAGATACATATCAGCATATTCGCTTTGATTCAAATGAAAATAGTGGAGATTTCCCTGTAAATGCTATAGTGATTAGAGATAGTCAATCTGCTGAGGGACTTAATATCAATAATAAGGAACTGGAAGCATATCCTATCAATGATTTTATAAGTAGTCTACCGGGATATAATGCTCAAGTATTGACATTTGGATTAATGATTGGATTCTTAGTTGTTATAGCTGCATTGGTTGTGGGTATATTTATATATGTATTGACCTTGCAGAAAACTTCAATGTTGGGCGTGATGAAAGCTCAAGGAATCTCTACAAATTATATTGCCAAATCTGTTTTGGCTCAAACATTTTTACTGGCTGTAATAGGAGTGATGGTGGGGTTTGGATTAACGATATTAACAGGCGTATTCTTGCCGGCAGCCGTACCTTATCAGAATAATTATCTTTTCTTGATAGCCACAAGTGCAGCATTAATTATATTTGCTTTATTAGGTGCTGTTTTTTCTGTTAGAACTGTAGCGAAAATTGATCCACTAGAAGCGATAGAGTAGGTGAAATAGATGAAGTCAATTGAATTAAAACAAGTTAGAAAGAGTTTTAAAGATGGTAGTAAGACAATAGAGGCATTAAAACCAACAGATTTTTCAGTCAATCCAGGAGAATTTGTTGCAGTCATTGGTCCCAGTGGTTCTGGGAAAAGTACATTTCTCACAATTATCGGTGGACTGCAGCAACCAAGTGAAGGAAATGTTTTCATTAATGATGATAAGTTTAGTGAATTGAAAGAAAAACAGCGAGCGCAACGTAGGTTTAAAGATATTGGATTTATCTTACAGGCGTCGAATTTAGTCCCATTTTTAACAGTTCAAGAACAGTTGAAATTAGTCAATAAAGTTGAGAAATCAAAAATTGATAAAAATAGAATCCAAGATTTATTACAAGAGTTAGATATTTATGATCTTGCTGATAAATACCCTGGTGAATTATCTGGAGGAGAAAGACAAAGGGCAGCCATTGCTAGAGCACTTTATCATGATCCAACAGTTATTTTAGCGGACGAACCGACTGCAAGTTTAGATACGTCCCGAGCAATAGAAGTAGTTAAGATATTAGCTAGAGAAACAAAGGATAAGAATAAAGCGACTATCATGGTAACACATGATGAAAGGTTAACAAAATACTGTGATTCTGTTTATGTAATGGAAGATGGCGTTCTTGAAAAACAATCAATGACTGAGAAAGTAGGATCAACATGAAAAAAACGGTTAGTGTAATTGGAGCTGGTGTAGCAGGATTAGCAAGTGCAATTCGCTTGCAGCATGTTGGATATGATGTAACATTATACGAAAAAGAAGCCATCCCTGGTGGTAAAATGAACCAAGTGAAACAAGATGGTTACACTTTTGATATGGGACCTAGTCTTGTGATGATGCCTGATATTTACAAAGAGATTTTTGAACTAGCGGGAAGGAACCCTGATGATTACATACCGATGCAGAGAGTCGATCCCATGTATTCTGCTTTCTTTGGTGATGAAGAAATTAGTGTTTCTTCTGATTTGACTAAAATTACAGAAGAAATGGAAAATATCAGTGATAAAGATATGGCGGGATTTTTATCCTATCTAAAGGATATATACGAACGTTATATTGTTGCAAAAAATCACTTTATTCAAAGACCATTTCGAAATGCTACAGATTTTTATAATCCTAAAATGATATACCAAGCTTTGAAATTAAAAACATTTGATAGTGCTAACCATTCTATTGGGAAATATATAAAAGATAAAAGATTACAGCAAATATTAAGTTTTCAGACTTTATACATTGGGGTTTCACCTAATAATGGCCCTTCACTTTATACTATTATACCTATGATTGAATATTTGTATGGTATCTGGTTTATCGAAGGTGGAATGCATACGATGGCTAGTGGAATGGAAAAATTATTTTTAGAACTAGGTGGAAAAGTAAACTATAATTCACCGGTTGATGAGATACTCATTGAAAATCAGGAAGCTAAAGGAATAAAAATTCATAACGAAACTATTTTATCTGATTTTGTAATGTGTAATGCGGATTTCCCGTATGCAATCAAAAATCTGGTTAAAGATGTAAAAGCAAAAGGGAAATATACAGACAAAAAAGTTGACAATATGAAGTATTCTTGTTCTTGTTTCATTATGTATTTAGGTATGGATAAGAAATTTGATCAGGTAAAGAATATGCATAATTTTGTATTTGCAAAAGATCTAGACGAAAACCTTGAAGATATTTTTTCAGGAGATGTACTGACTGATCCTTCTTTTTATGTGTATATGGGTTCTAAAATGGATTCAAAGCTTGCTCCGGAAGGTAAGGAAGGTCTGTATATTTTGGTTCCTGTCTCTGATCTCTCTACTTCTAAATATGACTGGAATGAAGAAACGATCCAATATTATAGAGAACGTGTCTTTATGAAATTGAAAAATACAAAAGGTTTTGAAAATATTGAAGAAGAAATTGTATCCGAATCATATATGACACCAATCGATTGGCGTGATAAATTTAATGCTTATAATGGAGCTTGTTTCGGACTGCAACCAACCTTGACGCAAAGTAACCATTTTAGACCGCAAGCAAAAGCTAAAAATTGTGAGAATCTGTATTTCACTGGAAGTAGTACACATCCTGGTGCAGGAGTACCTATAGTTTTGACTTCAGCAAAAATTGCGGTAGACGAATTATTGTTAGATGATCAAGGATAGACAATGTAAATAAAAGAAAATCCTGAAAAGACTAAGTGTCGTTTCAGGATTTTCTTTTATAATTTAAAGTAACGTGTCAGATATTCTGCTAAACCATTTTCATGATTAGTAACAGCAGTCAAATCATTTGCAATAGCTTTTAATCGCTCATTTCCGTTTTTCATTACGATTCCTTCACCAGCATATTGAATCATTTCATAGTCATTTTCTTCATCTCCGAAAGCGATGATATCTTTTTGATTAATATTATAATAAGATGCAATTCTTTCAACACCCATTGCTTTTTGTACTCCCGCTGCAACAACTTCTAGACAAGGAGATAAGCCACCCCAAGTTCTGACTTCAACTGCATTTCCATAATTTTTAATGATTCGTTCTTCAATGATCGGTTGATTCAATTGTGTATTTGTAAAAACTTCTACAGAAGTCGGATCCACCAGTAAGGTTTCAGAAGTTAATTGTCTGCTGACTTCAATTCCCTCAGGAAAGTAATCTGGGTAAGGAATGAAATCACCATGTACATAAATACCATCTCTTGATTCTGCAGCAATTAATTGAACTTCTGGATCGTCTTTTAAGGAAAGCATAGAAATAGCGAGATCTTTGCTTAAGGTTTTATGATATCCATGCTCCCATTTTTTATCTGAAGGATTATGGCACCAGGCCCCATTAAAGTTGACGATTGGGGTATCCATTTTTAATTGATTGTAATAGTAATAACTATTTCTGTATGGACGACCGGTGACAATGGAAATGAGGTGACCTTCTTTACGAAGTTTGTTTAGCACTTCTTGAGTTTCTAAAGTGATTTGTTGGGTATCATTTAAAGTGGTACCATCTAAATCAAGTGCAATTAGTTTACGATTCATTTAAAAAGCTCCTTTTAAACATTTAAATATTAGCTTCGCTAATATAAAAGTACTGTCATATGTGATAAAATAAATAAGGATATTTATCTAAGTATAACAAACTGTAAATAAAAAGTATACGTCATAGGAGTGAGTAAGATGTTTCAGATTATTCAGAAAACAATTGGAGAAGTTCCATTACTTGAAGTTGTAAAAGAGGAACTGAGAAATGAGGAATTACCAACTGTTATTTTTTACCATGGATGGACTAGCCATAAAGAATCGGTTTTAGTTCAAGGATATGAATTAGCTAAAAGAGGTATAAGAGCTATCTTACCAGAAGCATATATGCATGGCGAAAGAAGTCAATCTGCACAATCGACCCAAGATAATACAGTATTCTGGGAAGTAGTGACGCATAATCTGAAAGAAGTTAATATGATCAGAGAAAAATATATTTCTCAAAATTTATCTGATGCTGAGAAATTTGGAATTAGTGGTCTTTCTATGGGAGGAATTACAACAAGTGCTATGTTGACACAGTTTGACTGGATTCATTCAGCAGCAATTCTTATGGGAAATACTTCTCCAGTGGACTTCTCTAATTGGCTTCTTAGTTCTAAATGGACAGATGGATATGAAAATATGGACGGGCTATTGACAGAAAAAATTAAGAATCAATTAAATGCAATCTCTTTAAGCGAACAACCTGAAAAAATTGCTGGAAAATCAGTCTATTTCTGGCATGGTACAAAAGACGAGCTGGTTCCTTTTGAACAGACTAAGCAATTTATTGAACAAATCAAAGAGGAGCCGTATGCAAGAAATATTTCATTTACAATTGGTTCGGGTCATGGACATAAAGTACCATACGAAATCGCAGTATCTATGGCTGAATTTTTTAAAGATAGTTTTGAAGGATAAGTGTTAACTAACTATTACGCATATGTTATGATTATCTGAAAATCATTCATCTAAGGAGGGGAAAACTATGTCAGAAAAATCAGTTTGGTCTGAAGAGGAAATTGGAGATATTAAAAATAGAATAATGGAGAACTTAGAACAAGTGATTGATCCAGAACTAGGAATTGATATTGTTAATCTAGGACTAGTATATGAAGTTAATGTTTTTAATGGTGGATACTGTGAAGTGAAAATTACTTTAACAACTATGGGATGTCCTCTTGCTGATGTGATCACAGAAGATATTTTAAATGCCATGAAATTTGTACCAGAGATTACAGAAACGGATGTTAAACTTGTCTGGTATCCTGCATGGGATACATCAAGAATGAGTCGATATGCGCGCATTGCTTTAGGTATTCGCTAAAATTCAGTAAAGAGTTGAGTTGGTATTTACTTACTCGATTCTTTTTTATTAGGGAAAACAAAAATATAGGTATAATGAAAGGAGCTCTTTATGCCAGAATATACAACTTTAATGCAAGAAACGATTTCCAGCGCTCAAAATATTGCTAAAGTTCGATCACACCAATTAATTGATATACCGCATCTATGGAGAATCTTTTTGCAGCCAGATCATTTAGCATATAAAATATATGAGCAGATGGACATAGATCTTGATTTGTTTTTGGAAAATGTCGAAATTGAAATAGATAAGCTTCCAGTAGTTCAAGGAACGTCTATTCAATATGGTACTCAAATGTCACGTGAATTATTCCAGTTACTACAAGATGCAGAAAAGATTGCCTCTGACTTAAAGGATCTATATATTTCAGTAGACGTTGTACTGATTTCTTTGATGAGACAGATAAATCATCCACTAAAAAAATATTTAGAAAAACATGGTGTTACGGAAATAAAACTACAAGAAGTCGTATCTGAATGGAGAGGTGGAGAATCAGTGCAGAGTGCGAATCAGGAATCGACTTATCAAGCATTAGAAGCGTATGCTATTGATTTAGTCAAACAAGTTAAAGAAGGAAATCAAGATCCCATCATTGGTAGAGATGATGAAATCAGAGACGTTATTAGAATTCTTTCTCGTAAAACGAAAAACAATCCCATTTTAATTGGAGAACCTGGGGTTGGTAAAACGGCTATAATCGAAGGGCTAGCTCAAAGAATTGTACGAAACGATGTTCCAGAGAATTTGAAAAATAAGAAAATCTTTTCATTGGATATGGGTACTCTGATTGCAGGCGCAAAATATAGAGGGGAATTTGAAGAACGGTTAAAAGCTGTGCTGAAAGAAATTAAAAAAAGTGAAGGCAACATTTTATTATTTATAGATGAAATTCATACAATTGTAGGAGCTGGTAAAACAGAAGGAAGTATGGATGCAGGTAATTTACTTAAACCCATGCTTGCTAGAGGGGAACTCCATTGTATCGGTGCAACGACTATCAATGAATACCGAAACTATATGGAAAAAGATAAAGCATTAGAAAGAAGATTTCAGAAAGTAATTGTGAATGAACCATCGATTGATGAAGCAATTAGTATTTTGAGAGGTTTAAAAGAAAGATTTGAAATTCACCATGGTGTGAATATTCAAGATAATGCATTAGTAGCAGCAGTGCAACTATCTAGTCGATATATGACAAATAGATTTTTACCAGATAAAGCTATTGATTTAGTGGATGAAGCATGTGCAACAATAAGAGTAGAAATGAATTCAATGCCTAATGAATTAGATCTTCTAACGCGTAGGAAAATGCAGCTGGAGATTGAAGAACAAGCATTAAAAGAAGAAACAGATGAAAAAAGTAAAGATCGACTAGCTACCATCCAGCGCGAACTTGCGTCAATTCGTGAAGAAGTAGAAATTATGTCGATGAGATGGAATAAAGAAAAAATATCAATGCAAGATATTCAGGATAAAAAAGCTGAAATTGATCAAGCAAAACGTAAACTTGAAGAAGCAGAATCTGAGTATAATTTAGAAGAAGCAGCTAAATTAAGGCATGGAACTATTCCGTTACTTGAAAAGGAATTGGCAGAACTTGAGCAGATACATCAACAAAATAGATCATCGGAAAATAAGTTGGTTCAAGAAACCGTTACTGAAGATGAAATGGCCGAAGTTGTTGCCCGAATAACAGGTATTCCTGTAAATAGATTAGTTGAATCTGAAAGAGAAAAACTGCTTAATTTAAATGAATCTATGAAAAAACAAGTTATCGGTCAAGATAAAGCTGTTGATACTGTAACAGATGCTATTCTGCGTGCAAGAGCAGGAATACAGGATCCAAATCGTCCTTTAGGATCGTTTTTATTCTTGGGGCCAACCGGTGTGGGAAAGACTGAATTAGCTAGAACATTAGCACAAAACCTTTTTGATACACAAGATCAGATGATTCGGTTAGATATGAGTGAATACATGGAAAAACATAGTGTGTCTCGATTGATTGGTTCACCACCAGGGTATGTTGGGTACGATGAAGGTGGACAATTGACAGAAGCAGTCCGTAATAATCCCTACACAATTATTTTACTTGATGAAATTGAAAAAGCACATTCTGATGTGTTCAATATTCTTTTACAAGTACTAGATGAAGGGCGATTGACTGATTCTAAAGGACAGTTGATAGATTTCAAAAATACGGTCTTGATTTTAACTAGCAATATTGGTTCTGAATTATTACTGCAAGAGACATCTTCAGAAGGAAAAATCAATTCTAAAACAGAAGCAAAAGTAAAAGATCTATTATTTGATTCTTTCAGACCAGAATTCTTAAATCGATTAGATGATATTATTTTGTTCTCACCGATCACTAAACAAAGTATGATTAAAATTGTCGATAAGCTAGTTAGAAATCTGGAAACCAGGTTAATTGCAAGTTCATATGCACTCTATCTGACAGAAGCAGCTAAGAACTGGATAGCTGAGAAAGCTTATGATCCTGCATTTGGAGCTCGTCCAATTAAACGATATCTAACTAATGAGATAGAAACTCCAATCGCAAAAATGATTATTAGCAATACTATCAAAAAAGGACAAACGATTAAAGTTGACCTAAAAGACAATCATTTGATTTTCCAAACCACTGATATTCAGTAATTAAATAAAAGATCCTTACTGCACATTACAAATGTATTTTTTATAAGATGAAAAGAAGGAAGGAGAGCATCATTGCAGACACAACTTCAGATTATGAGTACTTATACTTTATTGAAAAGTACTATAACTATCGACAAACTGGTTCAAGCTGCCAAAGAGCGTGGATACAAAGCGATTGCTCTTACCGATCACAATGTTCTATATGGTGCAATTGAGTTTTATGAAAAATCTTTAAAAGCTGGATTGAATCCCATTTTAGGGTTAACACTAGACATTGAATCATTAAGTGAGGAAGTGAAAACAGCTCGCATTGTCCTGCTGGCTAAGAATGAAGAAGGATTTAAAGAACTAATTAAACTATCAACTAAAGTAATGACTGATGAGAAACCTATTACTATGGAATACTTGAAAAGTGAATGTAATCAGGTTATTGCAATTACTCCCGGAGCTACAGGGGAAATAGAACAACTCTTACTATCAGGAGATTTTGAAAAAGCTGAAAATATAATAGATCAGTATAGTGAAGTGTTTGAAGCACTGTATTTAGGATACACATTTCAATCGTCACTTTCTCCTATTCAGCAGGATTTAATTAAACTTTCCGAACGTATTAATAGTAACCTGGTTGCATTTGATGCTGTGGAATATTTAGATAAGGAAGATGCGTTTGCGGCGGATGTTTTGAGAACCATTGGAGCAAATGAAATAATAGAACTAGACAAAGTTTTGGAACAAGAAAAGAGTCTGTTAAGCGCTTGGGATAGAACAAAGCAATATGAAGACGCTGGATTAACGAAACTTGCTAAAACAGCTGATCAAATCGCTTCTCAAATATCAATTAATTTAACACTAGGCAAACCGGTATTACCTAAGTTCCCGATTCCCAAAGGTAGAGAAACAGATGAATATTTATCTGAACTATGTCGACAAGCAGCAGATAAAAAAATTGGTGAGGTTACTTCCGAATATCAAAATCGACTTGAAAAAGAATTAACGATTATCTCAAAAATGGGTTTTTCTGATTATTTCTTAATTGTCTGGGATCTTATGAGATATGCTCATAGCCAGAAAATAATTACTGGATCAGGAAGAGGGTCCGCTGTGGGATCATTAGTATCTTACGTTCTAGAGATTACGGACGTAGACCCTATAAGATATGGATTGCTATTTGAAAGATTTCTAAATGAAGAACGTTATTCCATGCCGGATATTGATTTAGACTTTCCAGATAATAAAAGGGAACAAATTCTAGCTTATGTTAATAAGAAATACGGAACTCAACATGTAGCACAAATTGCAACGTTTGGAACATTCGCAGCTAAAATGGCTGTTAGAGATTCAGGAAGAGTCTTCGGATTGACGACTAAAGATTTAAAAAGATGGTCAGATGCAATTCCGACAAGTCTAGGTATGACATTAACGAAAGCACTAAAAGAGTCTTCCAAACTTCAAAGTCTGTTAAAAGAGTCAGAGCAGAATCGAAAGATTTATGATACAGCAAAAAAACTAGAAGGATTACCAAGACATGTTTCGACCCATGCTGCTGGAGTAGTTATATCTGATGAGCCATTAGTGAATTCTGTTCCACTTCAATTAGGAAGTGGAGAACTCTCTTTAACACAGTTTGCCATGGCGGATGTAGAAAAAATGGGATTGTTGAAAATGGATTTCCTTGGATTAAAGAATTTAACGATACTATCTGACTGTATCCAATTTGCGAATGTTCAGACGCATCAGTCTATCTCTCTTTCTAATATCCCGTTAAATGATCCCGAAACTCTAGACCTTTTTAAAAACGGAGATACTAATGGCATTTTCCAATTTGAATCTCCTGGTATTAAAAGAGTACTTCGAAAACTAGAGCCTTCTGATATAGAAGATGTAGTGGCTGTTAATGCACTCTATAGACCAGGCCCTATGGAACAAATTGATACCTTTATTGCCAGAAAAAAAGGAAACGAGGCAATCATTTATCCCCATGATGATCTTGAAGAAATTTTAAATGTCACCTACGGCATTATGGTCTATCAGGAACAAGTTATGAAAGTAGCTTCAAAGTTAGCGGGATATTCTTTGGCTGAAGCAGACATGCTGCGCCGAGCAATTTCTAAGAAAATCAGGAGTGAGATTGATACAGGACGAAAACAGTTTGTCAACGGGGCTATTAAAAAAGGATACACTGAAGAAACAGCAAAAGATGTTTATCATTATATAGAACAATTTGCTAATTATGGATTCAATCGATCTCATGCAGTAGCGTATTCGATGGTAGCTTATCAGTTAGCGTATTTTAAAGCACACTACCCAGCTGCCTTCTATGCAGCATTAATGAGAGCTTCTTCTAATAATAAAACTAAACTTCAAGAATATGTATTAGAGGCTAAAAAGCGTGGTGTTGAAATGATTGGTCCAGATATAAACTTGAGTAGTTATACATTTTCGATGTATAACGGATCGATTCTATTTGGTTTAGATGTTATAAAAGGACTAAGAAGAGATTTAATTTACTCTATATACAAAACCAGAAAAGATACTGGGCCGTATAAAGATATTATTGACTTTATTGGTAAGCTAGAAAATAAGTGGCGTAAAGAGACCTATATAAAACCATTAATTTTTGCCGGAGCGTTTGATCAATTGAACTATAATCGAGGAACAATTATGCATTCGTTAGAAGCCATTATAAATAGTGTTACTATGAGTAACGGCAATATGGAACTCTTTGAATCTTTATCACCGAAAATAGAACGAGTTGAAGATATTTCTCTTGAAGAGAAATTGGATCAGGAATTTGAAGTGACAGGATTTTATTTATCTAGCCATCCTAGTGAACAATATAATAAATATAGAGAAGCATTTAAGGCTGAATTTATAGCAGATGCAAAAGCAAATCGAATTATGAAGTTTATTGGGACAGTTAAAGCAATTAAAACTATCCAGACTAAAAAAGGAGAACCGATGTCATTTGTCGAATTGACAGATCAGACAGGTGTTTGTTCTTTAACTCTATTTCCTGAGCAACACCGAAAATATATCAAGCATTTTTCTAAAGGCGAAATCATTTTAGTGGAAGGTAAGGTAGAGAATGATCAAAAGGAAATTAAAATCCTAGTAAGAAAAATTGAAAATGTAAAAAATTTAAAAGAAGCGAAGCAAAATAAAAAGTTGTATTTGAAATTTAAATCGATTAGAGAAAATGAAGAACTCTTTCGTAATGTGCAGTCGATTCTTCGACTGCATCCAGGTGATGTTTCAGTGGTGGTCTTTGATGCAAGTACAGACCAAAAACATTTATTAAAAAGGACATACTATACAGATGGTACAAAAGAAGTAATAGATGAATTAAAGGAAATATTAGGTGAAAAAAAGGTTGTTTTGCAATAAATTGATAGAAAAACTGAGTTAGTTGCCATTTTTAAGAGACATAAATAGTAAAAAGTGATAGAATAATACTTGTATGGAAACTAGATGGATATGCAAGGATAGGTTCTGGTGTTGTAATTGAATGTAATATGTTCATTTCTGAGCTTTCCAAAGCAATTGATTCATCAGAAGTATAATATAGTTATAACTTTATAGGTTCTTAAAATATGTATTAGAGGTGAAAGATTGATATGAAACGTATTGGAGTTTTAACAAGTGGGGGAGATTCCCCAGGAATGAACGCTGCTGTTCGTGCTGTAGTAAGAAAAGCACTATACGAAGGTATGGAAGTTTATGGTATCAACTATGGATTTGCTGGATTGGTAGCTGGAGATATTCGCAAATTGACTCGTAGAGATGTAGGAGATATTATCCAAAGAGGAGGGACTTTCTTATATTCAGCAAGATATCCTCAATTTGCAACTGCAGAAGGACAATTAAAGGGGATCGAACAATTAAATCGTTTTGGTATTGAAGGTTTAGTTGTGGTTGGTGGAGATGGATCATACAGAGGAGCATATGCTTTAACTAAACGCGGCTATCCATGTATCGGTCTTCCTGGAACAATTGATAATGATATCCCTGGAACAGATTACACTATTGGATTTGATACAGCGATTAATACAGTTTTAGATGCCTTAGATAGAATCCGTGATACAGCAACTTCCCACGTTAGAACATTTGTCATTGAAGTAATGGGTCGAGATGCTGGAGATATAGCATTATGGGCAGGTGTAGCAAGCGGTGCTGAACAGATTATTATTCCAGAAAAAGGATTTGATATAACTGGAGTAGCAGATAATATTCGTGAAGGCAGAGAAAAAGGGAAAAAACACACTATTATCATATTAGCTGAAGGCGTAATGGATGGAAAAGAATTTGCTGAAAAACTGGATGCAATTGATAATTTCCATGTCCGTGTAACTGTACTTGGTCACGTACAACGTGGAGGATCACCTACAGCAAGAGATCGAGTGCTAGCGAGTCAATTTGGTGCTGGTGCTGTAGAGTATCTAAAAGCTGATAAGGGTGGATTATGTTTGGGACTTCGAAATGAAAAAATCGTAGCGCATGATATTGTAGATATACTAGACAATATGAAACACAAGCCAAATCTAGACCTGTACAAACTGAACAAAGAAATCTCGAGCTGATACTAAGCTTAGGCTATAATGGTGGAAAAGATTATCAGGGGATCTAAACATTTCTTTATATTATCTAAAAAACATAAAATGAAAGTGGGAGTTATTTTTTATGAAAAAGACAAAAATTGTTTGTACTATTGGACCGGCAAGTGAATCGGTAGAAACTTTAACAAAATTAATGGAAGCTGGAATGAACGTAGCTCGTTTGAATTTTTCACATGGTGATCATGAAGAGCATTTAGCACGTATTAAAAACATTCGAGAAGCAGCTGCGAAAACAGGAAAAATGATCGCGATCATGTTAGATACTAAAGGACCTGAAATCAGAACACATAACATGGTAGACGGTAAAATTGAAATCGTAAAAGGTAGCACCATTCGTATCTCAATGACTGAAGTTGAAGGAACTACTGAGAAATTTTCAGTGACTTATGCAGATTTGATTAATGATGTAAATCCCGGATCAAGTATTTTACTAGACGATGGTTTAATCAACTTGCAAGTGACAGATATCGATCATGATAAAGGGGAAATTATTACTACAGCACTTAATACTGGTGACCTTAAAAATAAAAAAGGGGTTAACGTACCTGGTGTTTCTGTAAATCTTCCTGGTTTGACTGAAAAAGATAGAAATGATATTAATTTCGGATTAGAAAATGATATTGATTATATTGCTGCTTCTTTTGTACGTCGCCCGTCTGATGTTCTAGAAATTACTGAAGTTTTAGAAAAAGCTGGGAAAACACATGTTCAAATCATTCCTAAGATTGAGAACCAAGAAGGTGTCGATAACCTTGAAGAAATTCTTAAAATTGCTGATGGATTAATGGTAGCACGTGGAGATTTAGGTGTAGAGATTCCAGCTGAAGAAGTACCAATCGTTCAAAAACACATGATCCGTATGTGTAATGCTGCTGGGAAACCAGTTATTACAGCTACCCAAATGTTAGATTCTATGCAAATTAACCCGCGTCCAACACGTGCAGAAGCATCCGATGTTGCAAACGCAATTTTTGATGGAACAGATGCAATCATGTTATCTGGAGAAACAGCAGCCGGAGACTATCCAGTAGAAGCTGTTCAAACGATGTATAACATTGCTATCCGTACGGAATCTGCATTAGTAGGTCAAGATGCTTATGCGCTTAAATCATATGATCAAGGTGATATGACTGAAGCAATTGGACAAGCAGTAGGACATACTGCTCGTAATTTAAAAATTAATACGATAGTAGCAGCAACCGAATCTGGACATACTGCTCGTATGATTTCTAAATTCCGTCCAAAATCAGATATACTAGCAGTTACTTTCTCTGAAGAAACTGCACGTGGATTATCACTTCAATGGGGTGTTATCCCAACGATTGCTGAGAAACCAACATCAACTGATGATATGTTTAATTTAGCAACTCAAACTACAATGGAAAAAGGGTACGCTAAAGAAGGTGACTTGATTATTATTACAGCTGGAGTCCCTGTAGGAGAACGTGGAACAACTAATGTAATGAAAATTCAATTAATCGGTTCTAAATTAGTCAGTGGACAAGGCGTTGGTTCAGAATCTGTTATTGGTAAAGCAATTGTAGCTTCTTCAGCCGATGAAGCAAATGATAAAGCGGTTGAAGGTGGCATTTTAGTTGTTCAAAATACAGACAAGGATTATTTGCCAGCAATTGAAAAATCTGCTGCTATTGTCGTAGAGCAAGGTGGATTAACTTCCCATGCTGCAGTGATTGGAATAGCAATGGGTATTCCAGTAGTTGTGTCAGCAGAAAATGCAACTGAACTAATCGTACAAGACGAATTAATTACAGTAGATGCTCGTCGAGGTATTATTTACCGTGGAGCAACTACAGCAATTTAATTTAACTTAAACCATAATTTGAGTGGGTTAAGTTTTGTAGTAATGAATTTGACGATGAGATAATATAAATCTTGGAATAAGTTGAATTTCAGATAGTCATGATTTATCTGAGATAGTAACAATAACTTTCTCTAAGATTATATCTCATCGTTTTTCTTTTAAAGTTCATAATTACTATAAAAAAAGGAGTGAGAATAAATGAATACGGGTAAAGTAATAACGGGTATGGTGACGGATAAGAATAATAAAGTGACATTTGTTCAAAATAATGGAATAACTTACCAAGTAGTATCAGAAAATTCAATCGATTTAACATTAGGACAAACGATCGAAGGGTTTGCCTATACTGACAAAGAGGGCAATCAATTATTTTCTTTGGAAATTCCTGAAGTCAGAGTTGGAAATTTTGGTTGGGGAGAAGTTATAGAGGTTAAACGAAGTTTAGGAGTTTTCGTAAACGTAAACTGGGAAAATAAAGATTTAGTTATCTCACTTGATGATCTTCCTAATGAGGGGCATTTATGGCCTAAAAAAGGTGACCGCTTATATGTTACAGTAAGTGTGGATGAACAGGAACGTATGTGGGGTAAACTAGCTGAGGAAGAAGATTTTTATGCAATCTCTAGAACGGGTCAAAAAGAATTTCATAATCAGGATGTAAGTGGACATGCCTTTAAAATGAAAAAAAGTGGAACCTATTTTTATATGGAAGATAATTATGTTGGCTTTATTCATCCATCAGAACGTGAAAGAGAACCAAGATTGGGTGAGCTAGTCAACGGACGTATAATAGGATTGAGAGAAGATGGCGTATATTATGTATCAATGATGCCAAGAGCTCATGAAGTATTAGATGATGATGCAGCAATGTTACTTGAAGTATTAAGACGTTCACCAAATCACAAGTTTGAATATCATGATAAAAGTGATCCGCAATCTATAAAAGATCACTTCGGGATTAGTAAAGGACAATTCAAACGTGCTATAGGACGTCTATTAAAACAAAAACTAGTTGAACAAGATACTACCGGTACTAAGTTATTAGAAGAAAATCAATTTGATAAGAGCTAGTTAAGGATGGATGGTTGTATCTTATGCTTTTCTAGATTATACTGATTATAATTAATTGGACATTTTAAGACAAGATTATAATTGTTTTTATTCTAAGGGGAAAGTTATGGAAAAATCAGATACAGCTATCCAAAAGATTAAACAAAGAATCTATAAAGCGGGTTATAAGTTAACCCCTCAAAGAGAAGATATACTTAAGGTAATATTAGAGAAAGAGCACTTAAGTGCAGAAGAAATATATTTGCAAGTTAAGGCAATAAATTCTGGTATAGGCTTAGCAACCGTATATCGTACTTTGGAATTATTAGGGGAACTAAATATAATCAATAAGCTAGCTTTTCAGGATGGCATTTCACGGTATGATATAAATAACAATGACCAACAGCATCAACACCACTATTTACTATGTTTAAATTGTGGTAAAATTGATGAAGTTGAACAGGATATGCTTACAGATGTAGAAAATGAAATTGAAAAAAATTATCACTTTAAAATAAAAGATCACCGTCTGACTTTTCATGGTCTATGTAATAAATGCAGGAAAGAATCTGAGGATTTAAATAAGGGGTAATGTACTGTGTCGATAGAGTTAAAAAAAGAATCATTAGAAGAATACCTTATCTTTTTAAAAATCGAAAGAGGACTTTCTAAAAATTCTATTGAAAGTTACCAACGAGATCTAAAACAGTATATTACCTATTTGGATCAAGAAAATATTAAGGGTTGGGATCAGGTAGATCGATATATTATTTTGAATTTTTTGGAAAATCAGAAAAACGGACTTAAATCTGATAATTCTCTTATTCGAATGATATCAAGCTTAAGAAGATTTCATCAGTTTTTAAAACAGGAAAGTTTAGCTGTTGAAGACCCAATGCTCTACATTGAAACGCCAAAAAAAGCACAAACTCTACCTAAAGTGATTTCCACCAATCAAATTGATATACTATTATCCATACCAGATATCTCTAATAAAATTGGAATAAGAGATCGGGCAATCTTAGAAGTTATGTATGCTACAGGCATCAGGATTTCTGAACTAGTAAACCTTAAATTAGAAGAATTACATCTTTCGATGAAATTGATTCAGACAATTGGTAAAGGAGACAAAGAAAGGATTTTACCAATTGGTGAACAAGGAATAAAATGGGTAGAATATTACTTAGAGTATAGTAGACCAAAACTAGAACGAAAAGCTGTACAGTCTTCACCTTATGTTTTCTTGAATATAAGAGGTACACAGCTTAGTAGACAAGGTGTCTGGAAAAAAATCAAGAAAATGGTTCAACAAGCAGGTATACAGCAAAATGTTACACCACATACTTTAAGGCACTCATTTGCTACTCATCTGCTGGAGAACGGAGCTGATTTAAGAGTAGTCCAAGAGCTTCTAGGACATTCCGATATCTCTACTACTCAGATCTATACTCACATTACAAAACATCGCTTGAAAGAAGTTTATGACACATATCACCCAAGAGCATAAATTATAAGGAAATTCAATTAAATAGTTGAAAAAATTCATTATAGGAGGAATTAGTATGAGTTACGAACGTATTCATTTAATCGTTATGGATTCAGTAGGTATCGGAGAAGCACCAGATGCAAAAGAATTTAATGATGAGGGCGCCCATACTCTCGGTCACATTGCTGAAAATACTGAATTGGATTTACCGAATCTTAAAACGTTAGGTTTAAGCAACATTGAAAAGATTAAAGGGGTCGAAGCAACTCCAACTAGCATAGGATATTATACTAAGTTGGAAGAAAGATCAGTCGGTAAAGACACAATGACTGGTCATTGGGAAATTATGGGGCTTCATATAAAAACACCTTTTAGAGTATTTCCAAATGGCTTTCCAGAAGAACTGATCCAACAAATTGAAGAACACACGGGTAGAAAAATTGTAGCGAATAAACCAGCTTCCGGAACTGCAATTATTGATGAATATGGGAAGCACCAAATGGAAACAGGAGATTTAATCGTTTATACTTCTGCTGACCCCGTACTTCAGATAGCAGCACACGAAGAGGTTATTCCACTAGAAGAATTGTATGAAATTTGTGAATATGTAAGAGAAATAACCAAAGATGATCCGTATATGATCGGTCGTATTATAGCGCGACCTTATATCGGTGAACCTGGAAATTTCACAAGAACAAGTAATAGACATGATTATGCACTCAGTCCATTCGGTCATACTGTACTAGATTCTCTTAAAGAAAATGGTAAAGATGTCATAGCAGTTGGGAAAATTGATGATATCTTTAATAGCCAAGGAATCACTGAAATGGTACGTACAAAATCTAATATGGATGGAGTAGATAAGCTGATTGAAGTCATGAGAAAAAATTTCAACGGATTAAGTTTTACTAATCTTGTGGATTTTGATGCTTTGTTTGGTCATAGAAGAGATGTGCAAGGGTACGCCAAAGCTTTAGAAGAATTTGATGCTAGGATTCCAGAAATTTTAAGCATGCTTGAAGAAGATGACTTATTAATTATAACAGCTGATCATGGAAATGATCCGACACATCCCGGTACCGATCATACAAGAGAATTTGTTCCTGTGCTATTTTATTCACCTAGTATGGAAAGCAACGGAGCTTTATCACAAGGGTACTTTGCCGATATCAGTGCTACAATAGCAGACAATTTTAATGTAGAGAGCACTGGATTTGGTACGAGTATCTTATCAGATTTAAAATAAGAGTATAAATTATCTACTGAGTAAAGGGGAATATAAATATGGATAGAGATTATTTAGATAGTATAGAGAAAGCTACAGATTATCTTAAAAGTAAAGGGATCAGTAAACCGACTGTAGGTCTTGTGTTAGGATCTGGACTTGGTGAACTAGCTGAAGAAACAAACGATCAAATTGCAATACCGTATACTGAAATTCCTGGATTTCCTATTTCTACTGTAGAAGGCCATGCTGGACAACTAGTATACGGCGAACTAGGTGGAAAAATGGTGTTAGCAATGCAAGGAAGGTTTCATTATTATGAAGGCTATTCACTACAAGCCGTTACTTTTCCTATTAGAGTAATGAAAGCCTTAGGAGTTGAAACGCTTGTTGTAACGAATGCTGCTGGAGGAGTGAATGCTAGTTTTAACCCTGGAGATCTTATGATCATTACGGATCACATTAATTTCACAGGGGCAAATCCGCTTATTGGGAAAAATGATTCCACTCTAGGGCCTAGATTTACCGATATGACTGAAGCATATGATAAGGATTACCAAAAAACACTGAATACATGTGCAAACGATCTTGGAGTATCTATTAAAGAGGGTGTTTACTTTGGACTAACAGGGCCAACGTATGAAACGCCAGCAGAAATTCACATGATTCGCAAATTAGGTGGAGATGCTGTAGGAATGTCTACAGTTCCCGAAGTTATAGTTGCTAACCATGCTGGGTTAAGAGTAGCTGGAATTTCTTGCATTACAAATTATGCCGCTGGAATGCAAAGTAATCTTGATCATGCTGAAGTAGTTGAAGTTACAACAAGAGTAAAAGAATCGTTTAAGTCTTTAGTCAAAGACTTTGTTTCAAAAGTTTAATAATACATTTATTAAAATTTAATAATGTAAAAAGATAAAGATGAACACTCCTCATCTTTATCTTTTTTTAAGAGAGAGTATCCAGTTAAGAGAAAAGAAGAGCTATGTGTAAAGTTTATGTAGGAAATGGAAAAAAATAGGGTAGACAAAAAGAAAGAAGACCCTTAATCTAGAATTTGCGGAAACTAGAGAGAAAG
>NZ_FMZD01000029.1 GCF_900101525.1 Marinilactibacillus psychrotolerans
GTGTGACTGCTAAACTGTATTGTGCAGTTATTGCTAGAAAAGAATGTGCACTTTTACCCTAATACTTCGTTCCTTTTGATAAACTAGAACAGTTAGTTTATTGACTGGAAGGAGAAGAAAAGGTGGATTTTAAAAAAGTGAATAGAATTGCAAAGGTGCACCATTATAAAAAGAAAGGATTCTCAAACGCAAAGATAAGTCGAATGCTCGGCATTCATAGAAATACCGTTAGAAGTGATTTACATAAGAAGCCCAAAGAAGCAATATCTTGGGTTCAATCACTGACCACTCGGGAAAGAAAGCTTGACCCTTATAAAGAAACGATAGTTAATTGGCTTAGTGATGAGCCAGAATTGTCCGCAGCTCAAATTGAAGACTGGCTGAATGAACAATTCAACTACAAAGAAGCGGCTTCAAGTACCATTCGCTCTTATGTCAAAGAGTTAAGGGAAACCTACGGTATCTCAAAATCCTTTACTTATCGTCATTACGAAGCGGTACCTGAACTACCCGCTGGTAAACAAATTCAAGTAGATTTTGGTGAAATCATAGTACAACGTACATTAACCGATAAACGAGTAAAGTTGTATTGTATTGGGTTTGTTCTCTCCCATTCTCGATTCAAATACATTGAATGGCAGGAGAAGCCTTTCACCACCAGAGATGTCATCCGAACTCACGAGAACGCCTTCGATTATTTTGGTGGACGAACAGAAGAAATCGTATATGATCAAGATAAGCTAATGATTGTCAGTGAAAATCATGGAGATATCTTATTTACTAAGCAATTTCAGTCGTATGTATTGGAGAGACAATTTATCGTTCATGTCTGTCGTGCCGCTGATCCAGAATCAAAAGGAAAAGTCGAAGCTGTTATTAAATTTGTTAAATATAACTTTGCGAGAGGACGCCGATTTCGGACAATTAGGTCATGGCAAGAACAATGCGAAGCCTGGTTAGAACGAACGGGCAATTACAAAGTTCATGAGAAAACAAAAAAGAGACCGATAGACGTGTTCACTCTGGAAAAGCCACACCTCATCTCGATCTCTAAGAAACGCATTCTTTCGAATAATGAAAGTATAACAAAGACCATATTGAAAGACAATACGCTTCAATTTCAATCAAATTACTACTCGGTTCCTATAGGAACCTACCAATCAAGAAAAACAACGAAGGTCCGTATAACAACAAGCGACACCCATCTTTACGCGTACGATATGAAGAGCGATCGACTGATTGCCCAACATCCCTTAACAAAAGGAAAAGGCAAGCTAATCAAGGATTCTAATCATGGTCGCGAAAAAGATAAGAGACAAAAACTTGAGCTGCATATCTGTGAAGTACTCCGCAACTTTGAAGAAAAAGAGAAAGCAGCAGTCTTTATTGATCAACTAAAAGTTAAATATCCTAGACACATTAGGGATCAATTACGAGTCATAGAGTCCATCGTAGATAAAAACAGTGATGTGTTGGACCAAGCATTAACCGAATGTCTAGCATTGAAATTGTTCAGTGCCGTCGATTTAAGAGACGTGGCAATAGAGATAGCTCGTCGACATGTCCAGACAGATACTCACTCTGAAAAGAGTGACGAGTTATCCGAAAACTATCAAACAATTACCGCTAGAGAACGTTCTTTTGAGTCATACTTAGAGGTACTAGGAGGCGAACGACAATAGGAACAACAGAGGTACTTCAAGCACAATTCAAGCAATTCCGTATGACCGAAACAGCCCAGGCACTACCTTCGTTCCTTCGGGAAGCGGAACAACAGTCCTGGACGTATCAAGAGCTGCTTGTGGCATTATGTAATCATGAAGAACAGCGTCGAGAAGAAAAGACACGATTAAAGTATTTAAAATGGGCACAATTTCCTTTTGAAAAGTCCTTAGAGGACTTTGATCCTAAAGAATCAGTTTCACTCAGTAAACGACAGATTGATCAGCTTAAAGAATACGATTGGTTAGATCAAATGTTTAATCTCGTTCTCTTAGGTCCACCTGGTGTGGGGAAAACGCATATAGCGATTGGATTAGGATTGGAAGCTATTGAACGAGGCAAACAAGTCACTTTTATCTCGATGGGTGAGTTGATTTCACTGCTCAAAACCGAAGGTTATGTGCGAAAGTCGGCAATTCGCCTCAAACGTATGAGAGAAGCTGATTTAGTCATTATTGATGATATGATGTTTATGGCAATGGAAACAAACGAAGCTAATCTTTTTTTCCAACTCATTAGTGATTTATATGAAAAGAGTTCGATCATCTTAACATCTAATAAAGGCCCAGACAGTTGGGGAAAGATGCTTGGAGATCAAGGGATTGCGACAGCGATCCTTGATCGACTTCTTCATCGTTGTGAAGTGATTCATATGGATGGCGAAAGTCATCGAATGAAACATCGTGAAACAATTTTTGAATAAAAAGTGCACAAAGTCATCTGGCAAAAAGTGCACATTTGTGGTTGACAGTTACACCATGTCATCATCATTTACAGAAATCGCACCATTTGAATGCCATTCTCTACCGGTTGATACGGGATGTGAATACAAGAAAATCTGGTTAGGAAAAATATAAAAAACGATATTTTCTTCTTCGATTAAAATTTTTTGCACATCTTCTTTTGTACCATTTTTAACTTCATAGTCTGTTGTACCAAGCTTTGCGGTAACCTTATTCGTTAGTGGAAAAGGTGCTTTTGTCTCTACCATGATTATTCCTCCTATAAGTTTTAATTATTTAATTTTATCTCTAAGCTTATCTTATAGTCTATTTTAAGATTTGCAAACTATTCTGCTTCTAGAAGATAGAAGCAGGCTAAAATTAGATTAAAATGTATAATAGACAGTGTAGTATAATGAAATTTGTATAGTTATGAAAGGAGAGATTCATATGAATTTAAAACAATTAAAATATTTTTTGATGATCGTAGAAGAAGGACAGATTACAGCTGCTGCAAAGAAACTTCATATAGCGCAGCCTCCTTTAAGTTATCAGTTAAGAATGCTGGAAGAAGAATTAGGAGTTCAGTTGATGAAAAGAGGGTCAAGAAATATTACTTTAACTCCAGCAGGGAAATTACTTAAAGAAAGAGCAGAGCAAATTTTTTCATTGACCACTTCTACTACTAGAGAGTTGGAATTATACAAAAAGGGAAATGCTGGTACCTTAGCTATTGGGACAATTTCATCCTCAAGCACGATTATTCCTGATGCTTCTATAGCGAAATTTGCCGAGCTCTACCCAAATATACAATTTGATATTCATGAAGGAAACAGCTATGAGGTAATTGAAATGTTGGATAAAGGGATTATTGATGTTGGAATAGTTAGAACACCATTTAGGAAAAGTGGATTAACCGTGCGGTATGCAAAAACGGAACCTATTGTAGCTGTTTTTCCTATGGGAGAAGTTATTGGAAAAAATAAAGACATAATTAGTTTAAAGGAATTAGAAAGAGAGCCTTTGATAATATATAGAAGATTTAATGAGTTACTTCAATCGGTGTTTGAAACGGAGCAAATCGTACCAAATATTAGATGTAGAAATGATGATGCTCGAACAACATTAAACTGGACTAAAGCTGGGTTAGGTGTTGGGGTGGTACCATTGTCTGCATTATCATTCCATGATAGAAAAACACTTCAATATAAAGCGATTAATGCAAAAGAGTTAACTACTCAGATGGCAGTAGTATGGAAGACTGATCGGCAACATTCGGCTCTGACCCTTGACTTTATAGAAGCTTTTGCAGATTCGATTGAATCAATAAAATAATATAGAAGGCGCTTTACTATATCATTATATATATGTATATGAATGATATAAGTATTTGTTAGTAATGGAACCATACGCTAAACTTAGTGATAGAGTTAAAAGTAAGGTATGATAAGGGGTCGATCAATTGATAAGATTATTGAAATATGCTAAAAAAAATCAGATATATGCTTATATAGGAGCTGTTTCGAAATTGATAGAAGCAGTGTTCGAATTATTTTTACCCATTTTCTTAGCTAGGTTGATTGATCGAGGAATTAATCAAGGAGATACAAGATATGTTTTACAGATGGGTGGAATGATGTTGGGACTGTCCATTGCAGGATTTATTTTTGCAATGATTTGTCAATATTTCTCATCTATTGCTTCTCAAGGATATGGAACAGAGTTAAGAGAGGTTCTGACGAAAAAAATTAATACATTTTCGCATAAAGAATTAGATGAATTTGGTCCTTCAACATTGATCACAAGGGTGACCAATGATGTCAATCAAATGCAACTGGCTTTGGCCATGTTGATAAGATTAGTTATACGCGCTCCTTTTCTTAGTATCGGATCAATTATTATGGCATTCTATATTAGTCCGAAGCTATCTTTGATATTTGCAGTATTACTTCCTATTTTTGCACTAATGCTAGGATTGATTATGTGGATAACCATACCTCTATATAAAAAAGTTCAACAAAGACTAGATGATATGGCCCAGACGGTTAGTGAGAATATGACTGGAGTTAGAGTGATTAGAGCTTTCGCACGAAAACGACACGAATTAAATCGCTCTACAGAAAATAGTGAACAACTGTCAAAAGCAAATATTATTGTTAATAATATATCGGCTTTGATGACACCAAGTACAACTTTAGTAATGAATCTAGGAATTATGATTATACTTTATATTGGAGCTGTCCAAACCAATAATGGTGCGTTATTTCAGGGAGAGGTTTTAGCACTTATTAATTATATGAATCAAATGCTTTTAGCATTAATTGTTGTGGCTAATCTAGTGGTAATTTTTACGAAATCACAAGCATCAGCTTCTAGGATCAATGAAGTGCTGGATACTGCAGTCTCTATTGAAGATCTACCTGAATCTTCTATAACAGACCAGTTAACTGATACTCAGGGGACATCTGCTATAAATTTTAACCAGGTATCTTTCGATTACGGTAAAAAGGCTGCTAAAGCATTAAATATAATTAATTTTACTGTTCCAGTTGGAAATGTCATTGGAATTACAGGCCCTACTGGTAGTGGTAAGAGTACCTTGGTACAGCTTATTCCTCGATTTTATGATGTAACTGAAGGTAGCGTGACAGTCTTTAATCAAAATGTGAAAAATTATAGACTAAAAACATTACGAAATTTAATCGGTTATGTTCCACAAAAAAATACGCTTTTTAGGGGGACGATTGTAGAAAATTTAAGATGGGGCAAAGAAGAAGCTACTGACGAAGAACTATATGAAGCATTGAAGATAGCACAAATGGATAATTTTGTAAGAGAATTACCATTAGGACTCTATTCACCAGTTTCAGAAAACGGGAAAAATTTCTCTGGTGGTCAGCAGCAGAGATTGACGATTGCTAGAGCACTAGTATCTAAGCCTAAAGTGATTATTCTAGATGATTCGCTGAGTGCACTGGATTATGAGACAGATTATAAATTAAGACAGGCTTTGAAAAAAATAAAAAATGCCAGTATTATCATTGTTTCCCAAAGACTTAGCTCGATTCAAACAGCTGATCAGATTTTAGTGATGAATAATGGAATTATTGAGAACAGTGGGACTCATGAATATTTATTACAAGAATCAGAGACTTATCAGAAAATTTATAAGTCCCAAACTGAACCAGAATCAATTGTACTGAAGGAGGAAAAAGAATGAAAATAAAAACGATCCGACCTTCAGATTTTAATAGATTATTGAGTTATTTAAAACAATATAAATTGATTGTCATAGCAGCTTTGTTTTTTGCAATAATTACTGGGATAGGGACGGTTCTTTCGACGTATTTGATTGGTGTTGGGATTGATGCTTTAGTGGAAGCAGGAGCAGTAGATTTCAATGCCCTGACTAGGATACTTATCTGGCTAGGAATTGCTTATCTTATTACCCTGTTATCTCAATGGTTAGTGCGGGTGTTTGCAAATGAAGTTTCATTCAAGGTTGTTAGAGACTTGAGGATTGATACTTTCAAAAAGTTGAATCAGTTACCACTTAGTTTTTTTGATCAAACCGTACATGGTAATGTGGTCAGCCGTTTTACTAATGACTTAGAGAGTTTATCAGAAGCATTAGTATTGATACTCAGCAACTTATTTACAGGGATTATTATAATCTTATCTGCTTTAGGATTTATGCTTTATTTAAGTCCGGTGCTTACTCTAGTGGTATTATCAGTTACACCACTTTTTTTTCTTGTTGGCTGGCTGGTAACGAAACATTCGCAAAAATACTTTTCCCAGCAGCAAAATATTCTCGGGAATCTTTCTGGGTATGCTTCAGAGATGATTACTGGACAAAAAGTGGTTAAGGCATTTAATTATGAAAAAAAAATGGAAGAAAACTTTCAAGAAATGAATTTAACATTATATAATTGGGGTCAAAAAGCACAATTTGCCTCTTCGATTACGAATCCAGCTAGTCGATTTATTGATCATGTCGCTTACCTTATGATTGGTGTGATCGGCGGAGTGTTAGTCATCAATAATGTAGGAGCCGTTACAATTGGTACGATTTCAAGCTTTGTTATCTATTCTTCTCAATTTTCAAAACCATTTATAGAAATTTCTGGGATTATGACACAAGTTCAGACAGCGATTGCAGGTCTTAACCGAATTTATAAAATTATTGATACGCCGAATGAAGTACCCGATCTAACAAAAGCAATTGTAATGGAAAATCCAAATGGAAAAGTAGAATTCAAAGAGGTTTCTTTCACTTATGACCCCGATGTTGAGTTAATCAAAAATCTTTCAATAGATGTTAAAGCAGGAGAGACTGTTGCGATTGTTGGTCAAACTGGTGCCGGGAAATCTACATTGATTAATTTATTAATGAGATTTTATGAATTAGATAATGGGACTATAGAAATAGATGGTATAGAAAGTACAGCCTATACACGAGACAGCTTGAGGAAAAACTTTGGAATGGTTTTACAAGATACATGGTTATTCGATGGATCTGTAAAAGAAAATATTCGCTATGGAAAACCAAATGCTACAGAGGAAGAAATTGTTGCTGCTGCAAAGTCTGCTTATGCACACTCCTTTATTGAACGATTGCCGAAAGGTTATGATACAAAATTAGGGAATAAAGGCATATCACTTTCAACAGGACAACAGCAACTTCTAACAATTGCAAGAGTCATGCTAGCAGACCCTCCGATGCTAATTTTAGATGAAGCAACTAGTTCTGTGGATACACTAACAGAAGTGAGAATTCAAACAGCTTTTCTTAAAATGATGGAGGATAGGACGAGCTTTGTTATTGCTCATAGACTATCAACAATTAGAGAAGCTGATGTGATTTTAGTAATGGATAAGGGAGCTGTCGTAGAAGTTGGAAATCACGATACACTAATGCAGAAAAAAGGGTTTTATTATCGTTTACATGAATCTCAATTTAAATAGAGGGAAAAGTGGAACCATTAATTTTTGGTTTCACTTTTTTAAAGTATATTTATGGATTAAATGTAATATCTAGTTAGGTTTGAAGTAATGATTGGATAAGTGAAAAAATTAATGATTAATTCCAATTATCTAAAGAAGTTTTAATCGTTTTTATTTCTAAAATTGTATAATATTCTCCAATATCAGCAATGAAATCCATCATATTAAATTGTTCAGGTAAATTTAAAGAGTATGAGTCCTGGCATATAGATGTGCCGTCTTCTAAATAAGAAATTGAATGGTCTGTAGAAACGATTGTGACATGATACTTTTGAAAGCAAGATTCTAAATATTGAATGGTTTCATTACGGTTTTTGTATTTAACTTCGAATTGTTTTGAGCGATCAAAACGAAATAGGTTTTTGATAACCCTCAACACGAGCAGCATGATTAATGTTCCAGACAATGAAATAAAATAATAACCCATTCCTACTGCAATACCCAAACTTGCCACTGCCCATATAGAAGCAGCAGTAGTTAATCCAGTTACACTTCGCTTACTAACAATAATTGAACCTGCGCCTAAAAAACCTATCCCATTGATGATTTGGGCGGTTAATCTGGTAATATCTGTAGTAAGCACAGGCGGTAGATCTGCATTTTCTCTAGCAAAATTGATGACCCATTCGCTCGCTTCTAACTGTGTTAATGTAATAACAGCTGCCCCAAGACTAACTAGCGTGTGTGTACGGATACCTGCATCTCTTCCTTTTAACTCTCTCTCATAACCAATAATTCCGCCTACAAAAGCAGCAATAACTAATCTGATCAACATTTCCCAATAAGTTTCAACCATAGGATTATCACCTCATATATTATTAATATTTATAATACAAGAAATCTAAAGAAAAGTTTAATAAATTGCAATATTTTGCCTTTTGAATGTTATTACTTTTATATAGTTTTTATGTTGGGTATAATAAAAAAGAGTACATGAAATGATATTTGATAATAATATATAATTAAATTTAAAATAGAAAGGGCGGTTATGATGAGATTTTCTTTTATGAGAAAGCAGGGTGGGTCTCACCCTGAAGAAGAGAAAGAAAGAACAAGACAGTTGAAAATTGAAGAAGCTACTGTTCCGAAAGTGCTTATTTTTCCTGTCTCAATGCATATTGGAGCGCCCGCTAAACCTATAGTTGAAGTCGGAGATCAAGTGAAAGTTGGGCAGATGATCGCTGAAGCAGGAGGTTTTATCTCTGCTAATATTTATTCTTCTGTTTCTGGAGAAGTGATTGCAATTGAAAAAAGGCCCTCTGCCAGCGGGGATGTTGACTCGATTATTATAAAAAATGATTATGAGTACATTCAAGGTGAACCAATCGTTGAGCCAGGAAAGTCAAAAGAAATGTCGACTGATGATATTATAGAAACGGTTAGGAAAGCAGGAATAGTTGGTATGGGTGGAGCTACTTTTCCAACTGCCGTCAAACTAAGTCCTCCTCCTGGTATGACGATCGATACATTGATCATTAATGGAGCAGAATGCGAACCTTACTCAACTTCAGATAATCGGGTTATGATAGAGCACGCAGATGAGATTGTTGAAGGAATTCAAGTGATTCGAAAGCTGTTCCCTAAACTGAAGAAAGTATACATAGGGATCGAAGATAATAAGCCAGATGCTTTAAAATCAATGAGAAAAGCAACAGAAGGGATGCGCAACGTAGTTGTGCAACCATTGAAGACTATGTATCCGCAAGGATCTGAAAAAGGGTTGATACAGTCAATGACTGGTCGTGAAGTTCCACCAGGTGGATTGCCTGCTGAAGTTAGGTGTGTCGTTATGAACACTTCCACTATTCGTGCGTGCTACCAAGCATGTGAACTGGGCGAACCATTAATTGAAAGGATTGTCTCAGTTTCAGGAACCCCGATAACAGAACCTAAGAATCTGCGGGTAAGAATTGGTACACCTATGGATTCTCTTATTGAAGATTGTGGTGGATTTTCTGAAGTACCTGGAAAAGTACTTTCCGGAGGACCTATGATGGGGAAACCAGTCTCTGATTTAGGTGTGTCAATTATAAAAGGGACAACTGCTATCACAGTCTTGACACCTGAAGAGGCAAATGAAGGAGAAGAAAAAGATTGTATAATGTGTTCGGAATGTCTGAATGTTTGTCCAGTCAGCTTACAGCCTATTTTGATTAGTGATGCTTTCGATAGAGGAAATCTTGAAAAAGCAAAAGAACTTGGAGCAATGGATTGTATAGAATGTGGAAATTGTTCTTTTATATGCCCTTCAAAAATACCTCTGCTGGATAACATTCGTGCTGCTAAAGCGGCTATTAAAGAACAGGAAGCAGGGTGATAAATCATGGCCCAGACAATGGATATTAAAGGTAAATTGAGAGTTGGACCATCACCTCATATCAGATCTAAAAGAACTTCTGCTTGGCTTATGAGCCAAGTGCTCATTGCGCTTGTCCCTCCTTTGCTTGCTGCCATATTCTTCTTTGGGTTTCGGGTTCTGTTAATGGTGGGGGTCGGTATTGGTACAGCTGTGCTAAGTGAATACATTTATCAGAAATTCCGATATCAGGAAGTGAAAATCAATGATTTAAGTGCATGTGTTACTGGAATGTTGATTGGTCTTAGTTTACCAGTAACTGCTCCACTTTGGACTGTGATGATTGGTTCAATTTTTGCTATTATTGTCGTTAAACAGCTGAATGGAGGTATTGGTAAAAATTATTTTAATCCTGCAGTGGCTGCGAGAGTTATGTTGAAAGCTTTCTTCTCACCTTGGATTACCAATTGGGTATTACCTAGTGCCTGGGGAATAGATGTAATATCTGGTGCTACTCCGCTTGAATTTATTGGAGATGGCGCTCAAACAGTTTCAGAGCAGGTACCTAAATTATGGGATTTATTTTTAGGAATTAATCTAGGGGGAAATGTTGGAGAAACATCTAAATTAGCTATATTAATGGGTATGCTGTATTTGATTTTTAGAAGAGTGATTCATCCTAAAATTCCCATTTTATATATTCTAACTACCGTACTGATTATGGGCTTTTGGAGCGGATTTGATTTTACGTTTATGATGACTCATGCATTAACAGGAACTTTATTTTTTGCGGCTACTTATATGGCAACTGACTATAGTTCGGGATCATTAACACCTGCTGGAAAAACGGTTTTTGCTATTGGATGCGGAATCTTAACAGCCTTCTTCAGAATTGTCTTTGATTACCCTGGCGGAGTAGGATTTGCTATATTAATTATGAATGCATGCGCTCCGTTTATTGATGGCAAATTAATGCCGAGGATTTATGGACACAAAAGTCGTCCAAAAACAAAATATGATCGTCAAGGCGAATTAAATAGATAATTTATTTAAAAAAGTATTTTACTCTTATCATTTGATAAGAGTAAAATACTTTTTTAGCATATGCTAAACGAAAGCATAAACGATAATCCCTGAAACTCCTGAAAGAACCATAATTTGAATGGGACTTAGTTTGTATTTACGCATTAAGAAAATGCTTACTATAAATAAAACGACTGAGACTATTTTAAGCTGATTTAATTGGAAAGGAAAAGCACTATGCCCAAACATGGCGGTTAGGAAAATCGTTAATCCTGCTGAAGCAATTAAAGCAACAACTGCTGGACGCAAACCTTGAATAATGCCTTGGACCATTTTGATATTTTGATATTTAAAATAAAAATAAGCTAATAGAAGGACAATAATAACTGAAGGCATAGTAACCCCAACTGTTGCAACGACTCCACCTAGTAGGCCTGCAATTTGGTTCCCGGTGAATGTCGCGGCATTAATTGCAATGGGTCCGGGCGTCATTTCTGATAATGTCAAGATATCAATAAACTGTTGATTGGTTATCCAACCATTTACATCAATTGTCTGTTGCTCTATTAATGGTAGTGCAGCGTATCCACCACCAAAGCTAAATAATCCAATTTGAAAAAAACTAAGGAACAATTTAATATAAATCATTAATTTTCATCCTCCTTAGTTGATGTTTTTTTTAGGGTTATATAAGTAGTCATTGCACCAATAATTCCTGATATTGAGAGTAGCCATAAAATATTTACTTGTAGTATGATCCCTGCAATCAGTGCCAAGATCATTACGATTATTGGAATAATTTTTTTTTGTTTAATAATACGAGAAGCCATATTATAAAGAACATTTACAATAATTGCCGCCACCCCAGCTTGCATCCCTAAAAGCATATTATTTACAATAGGATTAGTGCTTACAGCCCTATAGACGTATGCGAGTAGTGACATAATGATTAAAGGTGGTATGATCGTACCTAAAACAGTAACCAATGCTCCTAGTATGCCAGCCATTCTATATCCAACTAGAATAGAAGTGTTGACAGCAATTGGTCCAGGTGAAGATTGTCCCAATGCTATTAAGTCGAGCATTTCATCTTCAGTAATCCATTTGAGTTCGTTGACGAACTTTTTTTCCATTAGTGGAACAATGACGTAGCCCCCGCCAAAAGTGAACATACTCAAAAAAAATGTCGATTTAAAAAGCGTTTTATAGAGAGAAGCATTGTTTTTCATATTCAAGTCCTTTCTAAATCATACTAAGATTATCTATCAGTATAACCGAAACATAAAAATCTTTCAAAGTGAACCTGTAACATAGAACGTATTATTTTTTTGGATAAATTCAAGCAAATTTCAAGATGATTTATAATTGAGAAAGTATAATAAAGAATGAAAAGCTTAATGCTGTGATTAATTAATGTTTTCAGACAGTTTAGAATAATTAATGCTTTTCATGTACAATTAGTAAGAATATAAAAACTAAGAGATTTAAAGGATGAGAGAAAAATGAAAAACACTAAATCAGAGAACCATTACGACTATCTTGTTATCGGAGGTGGAAGCGGTGGAATTGCTTCGGCTAACAGAGCAGGTATGCATGGTGCTAAAGTTGCTTTGATTGAAGCGAATTATCTAGGTGGAACTTGTGTAAATGTTGGGTGTGTGCCTAAAAAAGTAATGTGGTATGTTTCAGAAATGATGGAAGAGATTGGATTATATGCTGAAGATTATGGAATAGAAACAGGACAGTCTCTGAAACTAAATTTTAAGCGCATGGTCAAAAACAGACAGGATTATATTTCATACTTACACACTGCTTACAAAAAAGGCCTGGATAGTAATGGAGTCGAATTAATTAGAGGATATGCTAAATTTGTAGGTAAGAATGAAGTGGAAGTTGACGGTGAAGTTTATTCTGCCGAACATATATTACTTGCAACAGGTGGGCAACCTAAGCGTCCTAATATACCAGGCAGCGAATATGGTATTGATTCAGATGGTGTGTTTGAATTAACAGAGTTACCTAAACGAATTGCAATAGTGGGTGGAGGGTACATTGGAGTTGAGATGAGTGGTATTTTCCATTCTTTTAATTCAAATACTCATCAGTTTATTCGGAAACCAAAACCATTGTATGGTTTTGATTCGATTATCTGTCAAGGATTTATGGAACTAGCAGAAAATGAAGGAAAACAGGTTCATACGAACAAATCAGTTACAGAAGTGAAAAAAAATGAAGATCATTCTTTTACGATGTTTTTTGAAGATGGAACTATTCATGAAACGGATTTGATTCTATGGGCTACTGGACGCAACCCAAATACAAGTAACTTAAATATTGAAGCAACAGATGTAAATGTATACCCAGATGGCTACGTTGAGGTTGACCAGTATCAGAACACGACTGCTGCTAATATCTATGCAGTGGGGGATGTTACAGGTAGAGTTGAACTAACACCAGTAGCTATAGCAGCAGGAAGAAGGCTTTCGGAGCGGTTGTTCAATGGAAAAAAAGACTTATATCTTGACTATACAAATATTCCTTCTGTATTTTTCACTCATCCAACAATCGGAACTGTTGGGATGACAGAAGAACAAGCAATTGATGAATATGGTAAAGGGAAAGTAAAAGTCTATCAATCTGTTTTCACTTCTATGCACAGCTCTATTACTAGAAATAAACAAAAAACGTATATGAAATTAGTCTGTGTTGGGGAAGAAGAGAAGGTAGTAGGATTGCACGGAATCGGACGAGGAATGGATGAGATGCTGCAAGGATTTGCAGTCGCAATTAAAATGGGGGCAACGAAAGCTGATTTTGATGATACTGTAGCAATACATCCAACGGCAGCTGAAGAATTCGTCACGATGAGATAAATACTTGAAAAGAGGAGCAGTCTTATAGCTCCTCTTTTTTTATGTAAGTGATTTCATAGTTAAGGTTTCAAAAGAAAAATGAGTATAAAAAAGCTAAGAATAAGTTATAATCCTAAAAATACGAACGATATCAATATATTATATCTTAATGTTCTATTATTAGGTTGCTTTTTTGTATTCCACATATTATAATTGAGGCTGAATCTATAAATGATACGTCTAATATAGTTTAGCGATATGGGCTAACGTTTCTACCAATCACCTTAAAAGATTGACTATTGGACCTGGAAAGAATGCTGTAATAGCAGTTTTTTTGGTTCGGGGGCTTTTTAAGGATGAGCATACTCATCCTTTTTTATATGCGCTAAAATTAGTCATAGATGAAAAGTCAACTTTTAGTGAAGGGATAATTGCTAGCTTTATAAAAGCTAAAACATAGGGATGTATTGACTTATTTCTTCAATTTTATTAAAGAAAAAATATTTGAAAGAGGGTTTAGTCATTGTTTGAAAAATACTTTCAATTGAAAGAAAATAATACCAATATCGGAACGGAGATTGCAGCTGGAGTAACAACGTTTTTTGCAATGTCTTACATTGTTTTTGTGAATCCACAAATCTTATCTTTAACAGGCATGCCTTCTCAGGCAGTATTCTTGGCTACAATTATATCATCAGCTGTTGGTACATTAATTATGGGGATTTATGCAAAAGTCCCTTATGCACAAGCGCCAGGAATGGGACTAAATGCATTTTTCACTTATACGGTAGTTTTCGCTTTAGGATTTTCTTGGCAGGAAGCGCTAATGATGGTTTTCATTTGTGGGATTGTAAATATTATTATTACGATGACAAGTATCCGAAAAATGATCATTCATTCCATTCCCGAAACATTACAACACGCAATTGGTGGAGGGATAGGGGTATTTATCGTCTATATTGGATTGAAGAATGCGAATTTTCTGGAGTTCACTTCTGAAGCTAAAGATATTATGGTAGTTAACAATGATTCATTCGATGCAGTTAATGAAACTTATCAAGGTGGATTAAGTACGGTCGTAACGGGCGGGGGTATCATACCCGATTTAACATCTTTTACAAGTCCAGCAGTGCTTTTAGCATTATTTGGTTTGATTATAACAGTTATTTTGCTAGTGGCTAATGTAAAAGGTGCAATTTTGATTGGTATTATTGCAACTACTCTAGTTGGCATTCCTATGGGTGTTACAGACCTATCTGGTTTGACTAATCCAGCAAACTCAATTGGAGCGGCATTTTCTGATCTTGGTACTACCTTTGGAGCAGCTTTTAGTTCCGAAGGCTTAGGTTCTTTACTAGCAGATCCTTCACGATATGCATTAGTATTTATTACAGTATTCGCTTTTACATTAACTGATATTTTCGACACAATCGGAACCTTTATTGGAACAGGGCGTAAAACAGGTATTTTTACTCTTGATGATGAGAAAGCGATGGATGAAGGCAAAGGAATCAATACTAAAATGGAAAAAGCATTATTTGCTGATGCTATTGCAACGACGGCAGGAGCAGTTTTTGGTACTTCCAATGTAACAACATTTGTGGAAAGTACAGCTGGAATTGGGGCAGGTGGACGTACTGGTTTAACTAGTGTAACTACAGGGATTTTATTTTTACTAGCGGCAATCTTTTCTCCTGTAATTGCTGTTGTTCCGGGAGCCGCTACAGCTCCAGCGTTGATTGTGGTAGGGATTATGATGATGTCTGCTTTCGGTGAAATTAATTGGAATGACCTTGAAGAAGCTGTTCCTGCATTTTTTGCTTCTATTTTCATGGCATTTGCTTATAGCATTTCCTACGGGATTGCAGCTGGATTTGTATTTTATATTATTACAAAGGTTGTAAGACGTAAAGCTAAACTAATTCATCCTGTTATATGGGTTACTGCTGGCCTTTTTGTTATAAACTTTATTGTAATGGCAATGCTTCACGTTTAAATTAAGTCATATAAAAAATGCTTATTCTCAATTGATCCATTAATATGGATAAGATGAGAGTAAGCATTTTTTTAATATAATTTAAAACTCATTCGTATCTTAATGCTTCGATAGGATCCAATTTTGCCGCTTTTCTAGCTGGATAAATCCCGAAGAAAACACCCACAGCAGTGGAGAATAAGAGAACTAAAATAACACTGCTTAATGTAATATCTGGAACAATATCGAGTGCTCCGGCGATAACATTTGCTAGCAAAATCCCTAATGTTAATCCTATTACTCCACCTATTAGACTTAAAATAACAGATTCCATCAGAAATTGAGCAAGTATCGTGTTCGTAGTGGCTCCTAATGCTTTCCTTGTACCAATTTCTCTTGTACGTTCTGTTACAGAGACAAGCATGATATTCATTACACCAATACCGCCCACGAGTAAAGCAATCCCTGCGACGGCCGCAATAAAGTTTATGAATAATCCCAACACATTATTTACTTGATCTAATGCTTGCAGGAAGTTTGTTGCTGTATAGATATTATCACCAACAGCATTATTTCTGAGTTCAAGTAAGCGTACAATTTTATCTGATACCGGTTCGATCTGATCTGTCTCTTCAACTTCAACGGTAGCAGAATTCATTCCTGATAATTGTGGTATCGCACTACCCATCGTGGAATTTGGTAATGCAAGAAAAACAGGTAACTCACTTGTATCAAAGGCTCCTTGCATATCTCCAAATCTACCTTCAACAATTCCGACTACCCTTAAATTTAAAGAAGTTTGGGCAACAGTTACTTTAACACTCTCACCTACAACATCTGTGCGTTCGAATAATGCTTCTGCTGTATCTTCGTCTATCACCACAACATTTGCTGATTCATCAAAATCATTCTGATTAAAATAACGACCTTCTATTAATGAAGAGCTCATTGCTTGGCTGACATATTGCAAGTCTGGCGTACCATAGGAGATAACAGCTTGTCTGGAATTGTCGCCTGAACTGACTGTTCCTTGAGTTTGTTCATCTGGGGAAATATACCGAACTTCATCGATAGATTCCTTTAATACATTCAAGTCTTCGTTTGTTAACACATCAGCTGTTTGTTCAGAATCATCTGCACTCAAGCTGATGGTAGTGGCACCTAGATCACTAAAAGTTCCTGTTATTTCACTAGCAGCGCCATTCCCAACAGATAAAATAGCAATGACAGAAGAGATCCCTATAATAATTCCAAGCATAGTTAAAAATGAACGCATCTTATTTGCAAAGATACTGTCTAAAGCCATTTTTAAATTTTCTTTAAAAAACATTAGCGCACCTCCGCTTTAGATAAACGTTTTGGTACCAGATATTCATCTTTTTGCAGAGCGCCATCTCGAAAATGAATCGTTCTTTTTGTATATTCTGCCATTTCTGGCTCATGAGTAACCATAACGATGGTTGTTCCTTCGTCATTCAGATCTTGGAAAATTCGCATGATATCTTCTGTAGTTTTAGAATCAAGATTACCAGTGGGTTCATCTGCCATTAGAACGGAAGGACGATTAACGATTGCTCTAGCTATAGCTACACGCTGTTTTTGACCACCAGAGATTTCATTTGTCAAATGATTCAGTCGGTCGCTTAATCCAACTTTTTCTAAGGCATCAATAGCGCGCTCTTTGCGTTCTTTTCTTGGGACTTTCCCGTAAACAAGGGGCAGCATCACATTTTCTAAAACATTCATCCGTGACATAAGATTAAATGACTGAAACACAAATCCAATTTCTTTATTTCTGATATGAGCTCGTTCTGTATCTGAGATACTTGATACATCGGTTCCGTTAAGAAAATACTGTCCATTGTCAAATCGGTCAAGCAAGCCAAGAATATTCATTAAAGTTGATTTCCCGGATCCGCTAGGCCCCATGATAGAGGTGAACTCTCCTTCTTGAATGGATAAAGAAACTTTGTTTAAAGCTGTAAGGGTTTCGCCACCCATTCGATATATTTTTTCTATATCTGTAATTTCAATCACGAGAACACCTCCTTTTAGTCTTCTACTTCTACTTGAGTATCATTTGAAATTTCATCACTTGGTGAAAGTATGACTTGATCACCTTTGTCTAGCCCACTAGTGATTTCAATATTTGTGTTGGATTGAATACCAGTTTCAATATCTACTTTGTTCGCTATTCCGCTGTCATCAATAGTAAATACATAAGGCAGATTATCTTCATCATAATTTAAAGCTTCAATAGGAATGACTAATGTCTGATCAGCTGAAGCAACGGTAATATCTGCATCAATCTCAAACCCAGCAATAAGACCTTCTGGTTTGGAATTAAAAGTAATGACTGCTCCAAGTGAACTTGAAGAACCAGTCTGTGTCTGTTGCTGCGTTGCGACTGGATCAATAGTTGAAATAGTTCCGTCATATTCTTTGTCATTGTAAGTCAGCTTAACCGGTTGATCAACTTTGACTTCAGTAGCGTCAGAACGAGAAAGATTTACCTCTACTTCTAAATTATTTAAGTTAGATAAAGTAATGGATGACTGACCTTGCTGAGCATTAGTATCAGGTTCATCTTCTGTTATATTTACTTCTGTAATTGTACCGTTAAAGTTAGCTGTATATTCCGTACCATCGATATAAGTAACTATCGAATCTCCTTCATTAACCGAATCTCCCACTGAAACATTTAATTCAGAAACAATTCCTTGTCCTGATATTTCTTGAGTTTCAGAAGGCACAATGGTTCCGTTAGATGCAACAATTTCTGTTACAGTATCTTCAGAAACAGTTGCGGTTCTAGCAGTCGGTAATTGTTCGGTTTGAGAACTATTCCAGACACTGTATCCAATAAAAATTAAGATTGCCAAAACAATGACAATACCTGTCCATTTCTTCCAATTCATTTGTTTTGCTTCCTTCCTGTGTATTGATTCAATTTTATTTACACTTTCAGTATACCTTTAGAAATACTGGAATACTATGAAGAAAGCTTGAAATTCATCTGAGTAAGAGTGTTTTTCAGAAAATGTCATTTTGTATTTCATAAGGAAAGCTAAATCGGTAACTAAAAAAGTCTGTTTCAGATATTTTAAGACAAGAATCAATGTATGTTAAAATATTAAATACAGAACAACTGTTGACTAGGAAATGGGGGAAATATAATGAAAAATAAAATGTTTGTAATAGGAGATATACATGGCCAAATTACTATGTTTAAAAAGCTGCTTGAATATTGGAATTCAGAAGAAGAACAGTTATTAATGATAGGAGATCTTGGAGATCGAGGGGAAGATCCAAGTGCGTGCTTTGAGTTAGCAAAAGACCTGATGGAAAAGCATAATGCAATTTGTCTTAGGGGAAATCATGAAGAGATGCTGCTTGACTTTATAAAGGATCCTAAAAATAATGCAGCACTTTACGAAATGAATGGCGGAATGGTAACGATAGACTCATTTTTAAAAACTGATCATACTATTTATGATGCTTATGAGCTATCTGCTGCTTTACAAAGCAGGGTACCTTGGCTCAAACAGTTTATTGAAACCTTACCTATAAAGTACGAATGGGGAAATGTTCTGTTTGTACATGCGGGAGTGAATCTTACCATCGATAATTGGAAGAATACAAGCGATAATGACTTTGTCTGGATAAGAGAAGGTTTTTACGACCAACCAAATAAGACAGGAAAAACGATTGTATTCGGACATACAGTTACAGCTATGCTTCATGAGGATCACTCTAATACTTCAATCTGGACAACAGAAGATGGTAAAATCGGCATTGACGGAGGAGCAGTATATGGGGGGGCTCTTCACGGCATTGTACTAGACCAAGAAGGAATCGTTAAACAATACAGTGTAGATAATACAGGGTATGCATTCAACGACCTTCTACGGAAGGAATAAAACTAAATAATGAAAATAGGAATGATATCTGACTTGCATATAGATATTAATGAAAAAGCGTTGAATGAAGGAGAGACAGTTGATTTTTTGCTTGCTCAATTTATTGAAGAGAAGCAGATAGAAATTTTGCTGATTGCTGGAGATATTTCGAATCATTACTTGGAAAGTCAGGAATTTATAGAAAAAATTAAAAAAAGATCGGGTATAAGTATTTATTTTGTACCGGGAAATCATGATTACTGGGCAAAAAAACATAATGTTAAAGATACAAATAAAGTGGATGCATTTTTTCAGTCAAAAGCAGAATCGCTAGTAGGGCACCCTGTTCACTTGAATCAAGAATGGGCAATTGTTGGAACACCTGGATGGTATGATTATGGATATGGAAATCAAGAAAAATATTCCTTAGAACAATTTAACAAAAAAAAATATAAATTTGCTTCTTGGAATGATCGACATTATGTAGATTGGGGTAAAGGTGATCAGAATGTCAGTATGCAGATGTTAAATCAGCTGAGAAAGGATATTATTTCAGTAGGAAATAAAAAAATAATCTTAATGACACATGTAGCTACTCATCATGAATTTGTTGTTCCTTTACCACATAGAATATATGATTTTGCGAATGCCTTCCTAGGAGCGAAGTCATACGAAAGTTTATATAAAGAATTTCCTGATATTAAATATAGCTTAATGGGACATGTGCATTTCAGGAAAGTCTTTCGAGAAGCGGATACAACCTATATTTCGGCATGTTTAGGAAATAAAAGACACTGGAGCGTAAAAGATGTGAAAATACAGTTAGAAAAAACACTTGTAGTCATAGATATTTAGAACCTTTTGAAAAAAAGACAATTAAATCGTTTGAAAAGAAGCTTATATCATGGAAATGATGAATCTCCAAGGATTAGAGATTTATTCTAATTATAGAGGTTTTATAGAATGGATAGTGCGGTTAAATCTTTTTCTAAACAACCCAAACAATCACTCAATCAAAATTTATGATAAAATAGAAGAGTTGAATACAATTATTGGAGATGAAAAAGTTTGGCAGAAATTGAAAGTAAACAAATTTTAGAATTGTTGACAAAAGAATTAACTAATTACTCAAAGAAACAGATCACGTCAGTATTGGATCTTTTAAATGACGGAAATACAGTGCCTTTTATTGCTCGTTACCGTAAAGAAGTTACCGGGACGTTGGACGAAGTTCAGATCCGTGAAATAGAAGAACGAAATGCTTATTTACAAAATCTTGAAAAACGAAAAGCAGATGTATTGGCTTCGATCGAAGAACAAGGGAAATTAACTCCTGAACTTGATAAAGAAATACGTCAAGCGGTACAAATGCAACGCGTTGAAGATCTATATAGACCTTATAAACAGAAACGTCGTACAAAAGCCACGATTGCTAAAGAACAAGGTCTAGAACCTTTTGCAGAATGGATCCTTGCTTTCCCAGAAACAGAAGTAAAAATAGAAGCTGAGAAGTATCTCGATGAAGATAAGGACCTTGAGACTATTGAGTCCGTTATTAATGGCGCTCATGAAATTATTGCAGAATATATTTCTGATAATCCGAAATATCGAGAATGGATTCGTAATTATACAAGTAAAAATGGAATGATTTTTGTTAAAGAAAAAGATAGTGCAGCGGATGAAAAATCGGTCTTTGAGATGTACTATGATTACTCAGAGTCTATCAAATCTCTTGTGTCTCATCGTATATTAGCCATGAACCGTGGAGAAAAAGAAGGGATTCTATCTGTTACTATTGATATAGATGAAGAGCGAATCCATCATTACATGTATAAACAAGAAATTTCAGTTAATGATATGACGCCAGCAGTCAAGTTAATTCAAGAAGCAATTAATGATGCTTATAAGCGATTTATTGGTCCCTCTATTGAAAGAGAAATTCGTAATGAATTAACTGAAAAAGCAGAAGAACAGGCCATCCAAGTATTTGGAGAGAATCTTCGTAACTTGTTACTGCAAGCACCGCTAAAAGATCAGACAATTTTAGGGTTAGACCCGGCTTATCGGACAGGTTGTAAAATAGCTGTTATTGATGCAACAGGAAAAGTTCTTTCAATTGATGTAATTTATCCGCATAAACCGGCTTCTCAACAAAAAAGAAATGAAGCTGCTAAACGCTTTAAAGAATTAGTTGAGGAATTTGATGTTGATACAATTGCTATTGGTAATGGAACAGCCAGCAGAGAATCCGAAACTTTTGTGGCAGAAAATCTGAAAGAAGTTTCAAAAGCAGTAGCTTTTGTTATCGTAAATGAAGCAGGGGCTTCTGTTTACTCAGCAAGTGAAGAAGCAAGAAGAGAATTTCCAGATCTTCAAGTTGAAGAACGTAGTGCAGTGAGTATTGCACGCCGCTTACAGGATCCGTTAGCAGAATTAGTGAAAATAGATCCTAAATCAATCGGAATCGGTCAATATCAACACGATGTTTCTCAAAAACGTTTAACGGAGCAGTTAGATTTTGTTATAGAAACAGTCGTTAACCAAGTTGGGGTTAATGTTAATACGGCAAGTGCTGCTTTATTAAAACATATTGCAGGATTAACAAAGACAACGGCTGAAAACGTCGTGAACTATAGAGAAGAAAATGGGAAGTTTACAAGTCGTGCCCAATTGAAAAAGGTTAAACGATTGGGACCAAAAGCCTTTGAACAAGCAGTTGGATTTTTACGTATACCAGATGGAAAAGAACCATTTGATAATACTGGCATTCATCCAGAAACGTATAAAGAAGCTAAACTGATTTTAGAAATGGCAGGTGTCAACAAGTCAGAGATTGGCTCTGAAGAATTAGATATGCGATTCAAATTAATAAATGAAGAAAATGTTTTGAAAGAAACTGGACTGGGAATTGAAACCTATAAAGATATTGTAAAAGCATTAGTTGCTCCTGGGCGAGACATGCGTGACGATATGCCGGCTCCGCTTTTGCGTACAGATGTCTTGACAATGGAAGATTTAAAAGAAGGAATGGAACTTGAAGGAACCGTTCGTAATGTAGTCGATTTTGGAGCTTTTGTTGATATTGGCGTTAAGCAAGATGGACTTGTCCACATTTCGAAATTAAGTAATAAATATATCAAACATCCAAGCGCAGTCGTAGCTGTTGGAGATATTGTCAAAGTTTGGATTGATTCTGTGGATCTAAAAAAAGGACGCATTGCTTTAACAATGTTAGAGAATAAATAAATCATGAGACGAGATGTATTTTACATCTCGCTCTTTTGCTATGACCGTTCGAAGCAAAGCGAGTTACGGGCATAGTACTAGGCG
>NZ_FMZD01000044.1 GCF_900101525.1 Marinilactibacillus psychrotolerans
AACGTACGCCTGTCAGCGTCCGTCCTTTTCTATAAAAATCTAATTTAATTTTTAACAGTTATTTCCTTTTCATTGTTAGATCTGTTTCTTACCTTTAACGTTATTTCTCCTTTAGAAGCACCAATCGTTACTTTGTCTCCAACAATAACATTCCCAGCAAGTAATTCTTCACTTAGTTTATCTTCGATTTTTGTTTGAATAGCTCTACGTAAAGGTCTTGCCCCATATTCAGGATCAAACCCTGCTTTAGCTATTGCATCCATTGCTGAAGATGTAATTTTTAAATTAATTCCTAACTCATCCATACGTGTAGTAATGCTTTGAGTTAACAATTTGACGATTTCACGAAGTTCTTCTTTTTTAAGTGATTCGAATACGATTGTATCATCTACACGATTCAGAAATTCTGGTCGGAAAGCATTTTTAAGCTCTTCCCGAATTCTTTTCTCCATTGCCTTATGATCAAATCGTTTATCAACAGCACCGAATCCAACTGATTTTTCATCTCTTAGGGCTGTTGCTCCAAGGTTAGAAGTCATAATAACTATTGTATTCTTAAAGTCAACCTGTCTACCTTTTCCATCTGTCAACAATCCATCATCCAGTACTTGCAGTAAAATATTAAAAACGTCAGGATGTGCTTTTTCTACTTCATCAAGCAGAATAACAGAATAAGGTTTTTGACGAATTTTCTCTGTTAATTGTCCACCTTCATCATATCCAACATAGCCCGGAGGAGAACCTACTAATCTACTTGTACTATATTTCTCCATATATTCAGACATATCTACTCTAATCAAGGATTCTTCACTGCCAAACATCGCTTCAGCTAATGCTTTTGCAAGTTCGGTTTTCCCTACACCTGTTGGCCCTAAGAACATAAATGATCCAATTGGTCTTTTCGGATCTTTCAACCCACTTCTTGCACGTCGAATAGCTTTCGATACTGCAACAACGGCTTCTTCTTGACCTACTACACGTTCGTGCAATACTTTTTCAAGATTCAACAAGCGGTCTGTTTCTTTTTGCTCCATTTGTTGGATGGGAATACCTGTCCATTGAGATACTACTTCAGCAATATCCTGAGCTGTTACTTCTAAGGTAACTTCATCTGAGGTATCTTCATTTTCAATCATCTTTTCAATTCGTCTGCGTTGTTTCATTTCTTTTTCTCGAATTTGAGCTGCTCTTTCAAAATTCTGTTCTTGAATGGCTTCTTCCTTCATTCGAGACAAATCATTTAATTTTTCAGTAGCTTTTGACATTGTTGTTGGCTGATCAGAAGCATCAATTCTGACCTTAGATGCAGATTCATCCATTAAGTCAATTGCTTTATCTGGTAATTGTCTAGAAGTAATATATCTCGTAGAAAAATGCACAGCCGCATGAATTGCCTCATCAGTGATTCTAACTCCGTGGTGATCTTCATAGCGTTCTCTCAGCCCAAGCAATATTGCTTCAGCTTCAATTTCTGATGGTGGATTTACTTGTACAGAAGCAAATCTCCGCTCTAATGCTGCATCTTTTTCGATATGTTTCTGATATTCATCTAAAGTTGTAGCACCAATTGTCTGTAGTTCACCTCTTGCAAGTGCTGGTTTAAGAATATTAGATGCATCTATTGCACCTTCTGCTCCCCCCGCACCAATAAGTGTGTGCAATTCATCAATGAAGAGGATAACTTCTCCATCTTCATAAATTTCATCAATAATTTTTTTCATTCGTTCTTCGAATTCGCCACGATACTTCGTTCCTGCTACTAAAGAACCCATATCTAATGTCATTAAACGTTTGTTTTTTA
>NZ_FMZD01000009.1 GCF_900101525.1 Marinilactibacillus psychrotolerans
TTCCCATTCTTTTAAATCAATCACTTTTGATTGTGGAAAAGAGTTCTCTAATTGGAAATCAGTTAGTAACCACCATGATATTTCTATTTTCTTTGCAGATCCTGGTTGTCCGTCTCAGCGTGGGCTGAATGAACACTCTAACGGATTGCTTCGACGTGACGGACTGCCAAAACAGATGGACTTTAATAAAACCGATCAATCCTTTATTTCTTCTGTTTCAAACTACAGAAATACGATTCCTAGAAAGTCTTTAGATTATAGAACCCCTATGGAAGTTTTTCATGAGCATGTATCAGATTGGAAACCGTCTAGCTTAATTTGACAAACGAGATAAAATAAAAAATATTTCACAAAGACACTGGACTTAAATAGATAAAAGAGGTATTATATTAAAATATAATTAAACATATTAGAATAAGGAGTGTTAAAAATGAGGGTACGTTATAAATCATTAGTTTCAATGAGCGCTGTATTTTTATTAACCGCGTGTGGAGGAAATGATGAATCTGCCAATTCATCAAGTAGTAACTCAGAGGATGATGCGTCTTCGGAACAGGTTGTCCACTATACTGCTCCCACGGAATTGTCTACAATGGACACGGTTATGATTACCGACATTAACAGCTCAAACTACTTAGGACAAGTAGTCGAAGGCTTATTAAAAATTGATGAAGAAGGAGAACCAGTCCCAGCTATCGCAGCTGACGAAGGAACTGTTTCAGAGGATGGACTCACTTATACATACACGCTGCGTGATGATGCTGTATGGTCAAATGGCGACCCGGTTACTGCAAACGACTTTGTATTCGCAATGCAGAAATTAGTCAATCCTGATACTGGGGCATCATATAGTTATCTAGCAGAAACGATTGAGAACGCACCAGAAATTATGGCTGGAGAAAAAGAGATTAGTGAATTAGGAGTTACAGCCAATGGCGATCAGGAAATTACTTTTAAATTGACACAGCCTACTCCTTACTTTAAATATCTATTAGCCTTTACCGCTTTCTTCCCTCAAAACCAAGCTTATGTGGAAGAACAAGGTGATAGATACGGAACCTCAAGCGATACTGTGCTAGCAAACGGACCATTTACATTAGAAAATTGGGATGGAACTGGATTAACTTGGGACTTAGAAAAAAATGAAGATTACTATGCAGCTGATGAAATCATGTTAGACGCTATTAATGTTCAAGTTCTTAAAGAAACCAGTACGGCTGTGAATTTATTTGAAGCCGGTGAAGTTGATAATGCTCAACTGACAGGTGATATTGTACAACAGTATGCTGATGATGAAAATGTTGTAGTTCAAAAGAAAGCTAGAACTTCTTATCTAGAATTTAACTGGGACAATGAATATCTTCAAAACGATAAACTAAGAGAAGCAATAGGATTAGTAATCAATACAGATGATTTAGTTAATACTTTATTGGGTGATGGCTCAACTGAAATCGGCGGATTCTTACCAGCTGACTTTGTAACAAATCCATCTACTGGTGAAGACTTTTCTGAAGAAGCAGGATCTTTCCTATCCTATGATCCTGAACGCGCTAAGGAGTTATGGGAAGAAGCAAAATCAGAACTAGGTGCTGACAGCATTTCGCTTTCTTTCCTAGGAGACGATGATGAAAAAAGCAAGAAACTAAGCCAATATATTCAAGGTCAAATCCAAAATAATTTATCAGGTGTTTCTGTTGAATTACGAAATGTACCAAAGAAAAATCGCCTTGAAATATCAGATAATGGAGATTTCGATCTTCTGTTAACTGGCTGGGGAGCTGATTTCTCTGATGCAATTAACTTTATGGATCTAAAGTATAGTGATTCTCCGTATAATAGAGGTAGATATGCAAACTCAGAGTTTGATGCTTTGATTGATAAAGCAAAAACAACAGATGCTAATGATGAGGATAAACGTTGGGAAGATCTTCAACAAGCTCATCAAATTTTGACAGATGACTTTGCCTTTGTTCCTTTGTATCAAGAAGCTGAAACACAACTACGTAACCCCGCTGTTGAAGGAATTATCTTCAACTCAGTTGGTGTCGAGTTTGACCTAAGTCGCGCAAGTATTAAAGACTAATAAACTAAAAAAGATTACAGAAAGTTTCCTTATAAGGAAATTTCTCTGTAATCTTTTTTAATGGTTCACCTATAAATTTTCTGCTTAGCAAATTATTAAAGTTCAATCCAATATTTTCCATAAGATTTCTGTTCTTTTTTTCCTGTTTCATAAAGTTTTCCACCACATGAAAGAATCGTTTTGACACTTCCTTGGTTCTCATCGTCGGCCGTAAGCATTACTCTATCAAAGTTTTTTTCTCGGTAACTATCCAATACTAATCTTAACATTGTGGTTGCTATACCTTGATTTCTGTAATTAGGAGATACACCGTATCCGATATGCCCACCGATTTCTCTCAGATGTTCATTTAGGGCATATCGACAATTGATTGCACCAGCTATTTCTCCATTTTTCATAAATAGAAAATAGGTTTCGGAAGGAACTCTTCCGTTGTTTTCTATTTCATCGGATTTCAACTTTTCCAAAAAGTCATTAAATGCTTTTCCTTTATTATCAGAAGATGTGGGAACGATTTTTTCAGTTTTCCAGCTTTTTATATACTCAATATAGTTAGCTTCCTCTGTTTTTTCTAGTTTCCTAAGTTCCAATAAATAATCACCTCAAATACTGTTATTAAACTCTTCTTTTACAGATTCCAATAAAGTTGAATCAGTAATTAAATCAATAGCTGTTTGCGTAAAAGCCGCGATGGTGTTTTCCATACCTTTATACGCTTCTTCAGTTCTTGTGCATTCTCTAAATTCTATAGTATGGGCTGATACAGTTTTTCCATTTGTAATTTCAAAATACGGGTTAATAGCCGGAACGACTTGGCTTACATTTCCCATATCCATAGAGCCCATTGAGTCCCGTTCTTCTTCTTGCATTTTGACTCCTAACAGTTTCATATTCTGATTATACCGCTTAGAAAGCGACTCATTCGTGACTAGGTTCTGATAACTCGCTTCATAATAGTCCCACTCCATTGTACAGCCTGCAGCCATTGCACCAGCTTCTGCACACTTAATAACTTTCTCTCTTAATTCATTCAAATAGGGCATATCCATTGCCCGGACATAAAACTCTGCCCTAGTATATTCAGGAATGATGTTCGCTGCTTCTCCTCCATCTTTAATTACACCATGAACACGTGCTGAGGGGTGCATCTGTTGTCTAAATGAGTTGATATTATTAAACATATTCAAACAAGCATCCAATGCATTGAGGCCTTCAAAAGGCGCTGCTGCTGCATGAGCGGTTTTTCCATAAAAACGAAATTCGATGGCTTCCATTGCCATAGATGTCCCACTAGTATAGTATCCGTCTGAAGGATGTGTACAGAATGCCACGTCAATATCATCAAATGTATCTGCTGCTGCCATTGTTACTTTATCTCCATTGGTTTCTTCAGCAGGCGTCCCTAAAACAACAACTGTTCCGCCAATTTCATCCACTAATTTAGATAAAGCAATTCCCGCTCCCGTATCAGTAGATCCTAATAAGTTGTGCCCGCATCCATGACCAATGCCAGGAAGCGCATCGTATTCAGAAAGATATGCAATGGCCAGTCCTTCTTTTTCTCCTTTATAGATAGCTCTAAAGGCTGTCTCTACTCCTAAATAAGGGTATTCGACTTCAAATCCATGATTTTTCAGAAGTTCTACATGGGCTTTTGATGAAAGGAATTCTTCATGACCCAACTCTGGATGTTCATATATGTATTCACTTAATTCTTGTAGTTCTGGTCGTAAATCTTTAATTATATTTTGAATTTTTTCTGTATATTTTTCAACCATTCAATTCACATCACTTCTTATAATTTATTAATTATTCTAGACTTAATAAACAACATAGTCAATATCCAATTAATTTAACTTTGAAATATATTGAAATTTTATACAATATCCAATCAAAAAATAAATAGATATAGAACGACTAGAAAAATCTGCAGAAACATTATCAAAAATCCAGTCACAATGATCATACCTACTGTTGCATCATGATTCAGTGGTCTAAAGGTCTTGTTACTGAAAAAATAAAATGTTCCAATTGTAGCAATCCAGGTCGTAATGATTTGTAGCAGAAATTTCATTATTTCAAAATCCCCCGTCAACTGAGCAACAATCATTCTGATGAGGATCCATGATGTAAATAGTACAAGAGCCTGCCATAAAGCGAACTTTTTATTTTTCATTACCTTATTCCTCTCAAAAATTTATCCTAATTCTTATGTTATATTATAGAAACCTGTGCTGAATACCGGATTCGCCTATATTGCTTCTAGCAACAATCCCATCCATAAGCTACTGAGAATGTATTAAGCAATTTAACCTAGTACTTTGATTTTTAATACGATTTTGCGTTTTCATCATAATGATTAAAACTTACCATAAATGGATCCAATTGTTAATCAAGTTCCTTTATGGGTATTATGTATATTGCACAGTAATTCATGTATGTTTCAATTCATTATTTTTCGTATTTAACACTATGCAAAAAAGTACAGCGACCCATCTGCTTTGGAATCACTGTACTTCATTATATTTCATTATCAGTTAGAACTCGTCTTCTTCATCTACTTCCAAATCATCTTCATCTTTCAAAGACCATTCTATAGTACTTTGTTTACTAGTATCTAATATTGCAGTTATAGCACTTTCAATTGAGGAATCAATCATTTTCTGATTAATGGCTTCCAGCAACATTGGTAAATTAACACCCGTTATAATCGTGATTTTATTTTGAATTTCTATTGGTAAAGAGCGAATTGCAAGTGTAGATTGATTATACGGACTCGCTCCAAATAAGTCAGTAAAAATAATCACACCTTCATCTTTATTTACCTTGTTAATTCCTTTAATTATCTTTTCTTGTAGTAACGAAACATCATCTTGTTGTTCTAGACTGATAGGTACTATATCATCAGTACCCCCTATTATCAGTTCTGCAGCATCTATTATTCCCTTACTCATTTTTCCATGCGCAGCCACAACTATTCCAATCATAAATAATTACCTCCTTATTATTTTTTCTAAAAAATCAAATGTCATATTCATATTCGCTTCATTTATTTCTTTCTGTTTTAGACTATCTCTTTCTAACTGAAAAGATTGATCATTTTTTTTCATACTGGTTAAAATCAGTACATTTTTAAAATCAGTAATCTTTTTCTCAACTTGAATAATAGGGCTATCTAAAACAAATAATTGTTTATTCTTACTGATCTGATACATTGGTTGGTCTGCTCCTACACTGTCTAATAAATAGATCTCTCCTTGGCAGTTTTGAATTAATTCATCTAATCCTGCTTGATTATATGTGCCTGAATCTAATAGAGCGAAAGCCGTTTCTTTAGTATGGTACTGATTCATAAACTGAAGTAATAACAGCAGTGACGAGGTATTTCTAACTGAATTATTTTTTTCCGGCCAACCTGTTGATATTTTTTTTAAAATAATAAAGTAAAAAGCGTAAAATAAAGTAGTGAGTATAGAAGGTAATGATACAAAGTTATAGACTTGATAAATTGATATTCCCACAAAAAGCGTAAATAATAGACCAATTCCTAAAAAAATAATCGATTGAATCGCTATTGATTTCACTGTATTTTTTTTATTCAACTTATATTCATTTAAATGATAGGATTTGTGTTGTGATATGGGCGTATCATAATAGGTGCAAATGATTTTTTTTGATTTTTTTATATTCCCAACATATATATTCTTCCCATAATTATTTTGTCCAAATGGATGTACATACGCTTTTTTGCCTAACTTTTCTAAGTCAAACAATATACTATCTATAAATTTCCCTTTTTGTTTGTCCGTTTGTCTTGTACCTAATATATAGTTGTATCTGATAAACCAATCTTTCTGTAGCTCTTCACTCTCCATATACAATCACCCTTTTTTACATCTTTATATACCAAATTTTGCTAATACATCTTTTAAACTAGTTTTTGGAGAAGAAGGCGTTGCTTGAAAATAAATATTTTCAACTCCATACTCTTCATTCAATTCCTTTAGTTTTAATGCGTCTTCTTTATTTAAATAAACAGATTTAGTTACTAAAATATCTTTTTCAGGGTTCTTTTGTGCAATTCCACCGATATTTATTTCTTTCATCGGAATTCCGTATTTAACTAGTTCATACATTGTGTTTACTGTTTTAGCTATTAAAATACTACTATATTCTTTAAACTCGAATTCATCCCAGTAATATTTACATTTTTCTAAAGTCATTACCACTGTTTTTTGTCCCGTTCGACTTCCAGCACTTTTGTATAGGCTTTTCATAAATTTATCTTTTGCGACAACATCATCTACTACAAATATTGAATTTACATTGTTCCTTTTTGAAAGTGTCACCATCACCTGTCCATGAATCAAACGTTCATCTACTCTTGCTAAATTTACTTCTCCCATAATTCTCTCCCATCCTCTTTCATAATATAGTTACTTTTTACAAAATACCGACTGCAGCCAGTACAATCAAAATTCCTGTTAGCCATAGTAACGCACGAGTAACCTTCAATCCTTTTTTACTGTAATAATAATAAACACCCAAGACTACAACCAGCGGTAACAATCCTGGTACTATAGAATCTAACGTTTCTTGTAAAACAAATGGCCTGCCAGAAATTTCAAATGATAAGGAAGAGGAGACTTGTACATAGTTTCCAGCAAGTATCCCCATCATAAATAATCCGAGAATAGATAATAATTCGATAGCATTCTGAACTCCAGCGCTTTCCATCAAACTAGTAGCATTTCTACCTGTTGAGAAGCCTTGTCGTGCAAAAAATAACCCAATCAGAACTTGATACAATGCAAATCCAATAAAGGGGAATAATGAACCAAGGGGATTCCCATTTTGTGCCCACGGAATGGCAATAGCAATAAAAATATACTGAATTGTCCCCGAATCAATCGAATCTCCTATACCTGCTAAAGCCCCCATCAACCCAGCTTTAGTGTTATACATCAAGTCATCTGTCATCGTAATTTCTTTATGCTCATTTTCTTGTTTTGCACGTTCCTGCTCCATCGAAGACATCAATCCAGTAATAATGCCTCCGCCCCAAGTTAACTGAGTATTAAAGAAGAGTAATTGTCTTTCATAAGCATCTCTCAATTTATCGTCATCTTTATATAGTTTTCTTAATACAGGCATCATTGCCCATAATAGCGATGGTGCCAAATATCTTTCGAAAGAATGCGGGATTTCATTAGCGAAATGCCAGCGTAAATAGGCTTTTGATACATCTTTATGCGTAATTTCTTCGGGATTGTTTGTAGGGTTTGATAATGTAGTTTGATTATTATCCATTTTTTCCATCCTCTCTTAGATAATATTAAAAGTCATCGTCATCTTCGTCGTCATCAAATTCATTTGTCACAGGGGTATTTGTGGTAGTAGCTGCACTTGTATTGCTTTTAGCTAAAACAAATATAGCGGCTATTAATGTTCCGATAATTGCATAAGTAACCATTGTAACGCCTAAATCTTGAAAAATAACACTCATAAAATAAGCAGCTAAAAAGAAAACAATGTACTCTTTACGCCCAATGACATATATAGTTGTTGCAATACCAATGGCAGCTAGTCCTCCGCCAACAACTTCTAGAATGTGTAATATAACTGTTCCTTCTAAAGCGGCTATGACGTCAGCAATAACTGGGGCTCCCCAAAATAGTGCGATAAAAACTAAAGGAACAAATAACAAAAGTGATGCAATCGTCGGATAAATTATAACGCTTCTCGTTATTCCTGAATGATCTAGCTGTGCAACTGCTCTGTCTGTTCTTTTTCCAAGGAATGTATTGATAAAAAATCTAAACTGATATAAGTAGGTTCCCAACAACCCTACCGGTACTGCAATAGCAATAGCTGCTTCAGGCTGTAAATTTCCGAGTAATGCTACTGGTACTGCAATGGCCGCTGCAATTGATGGCTCTGAAGGCATGGTACCACCTGGAGAAAATACTCCCATATAAATTAATTGAATAGCTGCAGTAACTATCATAGCATCCGCCACATTTCCCATTACGATACCCACAACTAAACCCGTCATTAATGGAGAAAATCGCAGCATTAATGTCGCTCCACCTAAAAAGGAACGAGACATTACAGCTCCTACCCATAGAGCAATTATTAAGCTTTGCCAAACTGTTAGCGTTTCCATAATTGTTTATCTCCTCACTTGTTAATATAATTTTCTAGTTCGTTCAATGCCTTGCTTAATTTTTCTTCATTTACTTCCATTGGAAGTAAATGTACCTTTTTCTTATTATTAATTAAGTAAATAATTTCTTTTTGTTTTTCTTTTGATAGAGGGTAAACCTTCATTTCAGTTAAACTCTTTGGCAAATCTAAGCTGGTATAAAAGGGTATCAACTCATCAATCACTTCCCATTTTCCTTCAAGCGCCAACTGAAACAAGATACCATATCCTACTTTTTCTCCATGTAAGAAATCATGTAATTCAGGTAAAGTAGCTGATAATGCGTCGTGCATGGAATGTGCTACAGTGTTTCTTGCATATTTACCTCCTAACCCTCCTACCAGTCCAGCAATTCCTATCACGATTTCGGATACATGTAAAAATGCTTTTGATGCTACTCCATTTTTCATATCTAAAACAGCTGTATTTGCTTCTGATAATATTTTATTTCTACACATTAAAGCAGCATACCTAGCCATATCTGCAAAAGGTTCCTCAATAAATTTTTGTTGTTCTAAAATCATATCCGATTCATACCATTTAGCAAGGGTATCTGCAATTCCAGCTATAAAATAATTGACAGGTGCATCAATAACTAGCTTGGGATTAATCAGTAAAAAAACTGCTTGTCTACTTACATGTTCAGTTTTACCTTCTGCTAGTCCATTTTCTTTATACATAACAGATAACGGTGTCCAAGATGCACAATTGCTAGCAAGCGTAGGAATAACCCCAAAAGGCACATTAGCTAAATGACAGGTATATAAAGTTAAATCAGCCAATTTGCCTCCGCCTACTCCTATTACAAAATCAATATTTTTTGAATTAATTATATTCGCTAATCGTTCACCTTCTGAGTAACTACATTCCCCACTATATTCTTGATAGTACAATTCATACTGATCAGGAAAAACTTTTTTTAAAAAGGGGTGAGCTTTTGTCCACGAAATAGTCCCGTGAATAATGAGTATTCGTCTGGGTTTATATTCATTTAAAATATTTGGAATAAATTCAAAAGCATCTTCATTATATCTATAAAATTGAGGCCCAACTTTCACACTCAAATCTATACTCATATCACATTACTCCATTCAATATGCCATTCTCTTTCTGTACAGCACAATAAGGTAATTGATTGTTCAAGATATCCTCACAATCATTCACACACTTCGTTCCCATACCTTCGAGACACTCCAATGTATAAGCGGAAGTATGCGGAGTGACGATAACGTTTTCAAATTTTAAGTAATCATGGTTAGATCTTCCCGGTTCAACCTCTAATACATCTGTTGCAAACCCTGCTATTTTTTTAGATCGTATTGCTTCTACTAAGGCCTGTTCATTAATTAATGCTCCTCTGGCAGTATTTGAAATAAAGACATTATTTTTCATTTTGTTTAATTCTTCAGTAGATATCATATGAAAATTATCTTTATTTAAACTAGCACATAAGCAAATAACATCTGATTCTTTAAGTAGTCTATCTAAATCAACTTTGTTTGCTCCAAATCTCTTTAATTCTAAGTCTGTTTTATATGGATCGTATCCTAATACCTCACATCTATAGCCATAATGAAGAATTTCTGCAACTCTACTACCAATATTCCCTATTCCAATTACCCCGACCGTTTTATCACTCAATCCTCTTCCAGTAAATTCCGCCCGGTTTTCCCACTTATCTTCTAAAACATTTTTATAAGATTCTGTTGTGCGGCGCATTACCGCTAATAGGTTTGTAATATTATTCTCAGCAACTGCATCTCTCTCTATTAAAGGGGGAACAATGCTAACTATAGTATTGTGCCTTTTAGCTGCTTCTAAATCTATGTTGTTAAACCCTATCCCATGTCTGGTTATTAAATTCAAATCATCTTTATTTTCAAAAAAATCATTAGTGAAGAAAGGCGTTACACTAGCTATGATTATGTTATATCCTTTTAATTCTTCAGCAAGGTCCTTACCTTTAATATCGCTCTCAAACTCAAACCGTTTGACTTCTCCTAATTTTTCCAATCTCTTAAGATGATCAGGAAAAACCCTTCCAAAGCTACTGGAATTTACGATAGCTATTTTATTACCCATTTGCTTTCCTCCTTACTTTTCAACGACCTTGTGTCCACCAAAACCATTTCGCATACTTGCTACTACTTTTGCTGAAAAACTATCATTAATTTTTGTTGAATTCCTAGCAAATAAAGCATTAGAAATCGCAGGAACTGGAATCCCTAAGCGTAATGCTTCTTCAATTGTCCATTTACCTTCTCCACTAGCATCGACGATTCCTTTTATCTTATTCAGTTTTGGATCTTCAGAAAAACTTTCTTCTATCAATTCAATTAACCAAGAACGGATAACAGAACCATGATTCCAAACAGAGGCCACTTCTTTATGATTGAATTCAAACTCACTCGCTTCTAAAATATCGAATCCTTCTCCAATAGATTGCATCATTCCATATTCAACTCCATTATGGACCATTTTCAAATAATGGCCGCTCCCAGCTTTACCAGTATATAAATATCCTTTTTCACATGAAATTTTCTCAAATAATGATTCCACTTCATCAAATACTTCTTTATCCCCTCCAATCATTAGACATGCTCCATAACGAGCTCCTTCCATCCCTCCGGAAGTTCCGCAATCTAAAAACCTTATACCTTTTTCTTTAGCGATACTATAATTATTCATACTATCTTTATAGTTTGAGTTTCCACTATCAATCAAGATATCTTCAGGACTTAACAGATTACTTAAATCGTTTACTAGCTGATTCGTTACTTTCCCCGCTGGAGTACTTAATAAAATTATTTTTCTTTTTTCAAGAGATTCAAATAGTTCTTCTAATGAATCAACTATATGTAATCCTTGTTTTCTGCCTATTTCTTTTACTTCATCCGACAAATCATAACCAACGCTATCTACATCACTCTCCTTTAAATTCAACAAAAGGTTCATGCCCATCTTACCTAATCCTATAATGCCTATTTCCAATTCGGCTCCTCCTTTATTTAATATAAATACATCATACATAAAATATTATTTATTGTAAACACTTACAAATAAAAAATATTTTTTATTTGTGTTTTATAGTATACTTTCCTTATGATATATATTAATTAACAAACTTATTCTATTAATGGAGGCCCAAATCATGTCACACAATTATTTGCAAAAACTTTTGTTTCCAAGAAGAAAACATTTTAATGATACTGAAAATTTAATAGCCGACCATCTTCTTAAATTAGGAGGAGATGTGGTTAATAAAACATTGAGTAGCCTTTCAGAAGAAATAGGCGTATCAGAAGCAACAATATTTAAATTTGTTAAAAAGATTGGATTCGAAGGATTTCAGAATTTCAGAATTTCAAAATTTCTGTTGCTTCAAACTTCAGAGAAAATATTCCACACGAGGGTGAATTGACTGCTTTTACAGATATCAGCAAAAATGATAGCGCTCTAGTTATGGCTCAAAAAGTCGTCAACTCTAGTCAAGAATCTTTAGAAAATCTAATTAATTCTCTCACAGAAAAAGAACTATTAGATGCGTTGGAAATTATTAATTCCTCAGAAACTATTCACTTTTTTGGGCAAGGTGCTTCTTCAGTCGTTGCTTTTGATAGTTATCACAAGTTTTTACGTACAAACTTTCAATGCAATTATATTTTTGATTACCATATGCAACTTAGTTATGCCACTAAGCTTACTCAAAAAGATTGTGTATTTCTTTTTTCACATTCTGGGAAAACAAACGAAACAATTGAAGTTGCAAAAATTTTAAAGGAAAATGGCGTAAAGATTATATCGCTTACTGGAAATCCAAATTCTAAATTAGTAAAGATTTCTGATATATCTTTTGTTATTTATTCTGAAGAATCCACTTTTCGATCTGAAACCTTAACTTCTCGAATTCTCTATTTGACTTTGATAGATATTTTATATGTTAATGTTATGTACCATAATGAAGCTGAAAACAAGAAGTCTCTTGATAAGATAAGAAATGCATTAAATGTGACAAAAACTGGAGGATGATTTTATGGTTATTAAGGCAATCGTATGTGATATGGATGGCACACTGCTCAACTCAGATAATAATATAGATCTACAAACTTTAAACAAATTAAAAGAACTGCAAAAAAAGGGAATCAGACTTATACTTGCTAGCGGCAGAAGCTATATACGACTACTACCTCATGCACTTAGTTTAGATATGAATATTTATGATGGAATGATTATTGATGTAAATGGCACTTCAATTTATGATGTAGGTTCGAAGAAACGAAACAGACTTGGAATTTTAGAATCAAATCAGATTAAAAAAATAAATGAATTCTTTTCTCTATTTAACGTAGAGATTCAATACAGCCAAGATGATACCATATATACGTATTTACCTGAAAACATTTATAAGCTCAAAAAAAATATTCGCGGAGAAATGAAACTGCCAGAGGATTATCCATGGATGGGGGGAATGTATGGGTGGTTATGCGATACCCGAGATGGCTATCCTAATCAATATATGATTCGGAACCTGAATGACTCTCCTAGTTTCTGTAATAAAATTTCTATTGTTCAAGATCCTCACTACATGAAATTTTTAAAAGATACTATAGCAGGTCATTCTTTTCTTATAGACTACGAGACCGTTTTTTCTGATGAAAGAAAAATGGAACTTACAAATAAATATATAACAAAAGGCAACGCCTTAAATCTCTTTCAAAAAAAATATAATATTGGTAACGAAGAATTACTGGTTTTTGGTGATAGTGAAAATGATATTTCGATGTTTAAAGACAGAAAATATTCAATAGCTATGAAAAATGCATTACCTTCAGCTAAACAAAAAGCAAACTTCCATGCAGACGACCACAATAATGCAGGCATTTTTAAGATGCTCACTCAGTTTGAAAAAGAGGGGCTCTTTCAAGGCCTTTCAGTTAAATAACCCTTTATTTAAAAAAATATTGATAAGACAGATGCGATTACAATATCAAGGGAGACGAATATTATTGAAGCAAGCCATAACCAGTCTATCGTTTTTTCTAATCTTGACCGTGTTATATTAGCTGACTTTGAAATTTGTCTCTCTTCATTAATTTTTATCCCTAAAAGTATAAGGACAAAAATCGAACTGATCGTTACTGGTTGTAAAAATCTTCCCTCATAAAAATAGGCATAAAGGATTAAAGCAAACCATACCAGTAGCGTAAGGCCTTTAAATACATACCGTTTATCCACAAGACTGCTCCTCTTCTCTAATAGCAATGAGACTTATTTGCTTAAATTCGTTATATTTTTTTAGTATTCTATACTTCCTTTTACTAGTAGAAAACGATAAATGAATATTCAAATTCTTTCTACATAAATTCCTGAACAATAAAAATATTTACTTATGTATAAAATATACTATAAAACATAATAAAAAGGGAGCAACGATTCGCTGCCCCCCTTTGGAAATTATACTATTTTGGTGCTATAGATGCTTCGTAAATTGATTTAATTGCATCTGATAGATGTTTATTGAACTCTTCTTCTGTCTGATCTGCACTTAAATCTTGTGATAAAGCACGAGAAAAGCTTGCAATCAATCCTTTATTTTTAGAAAGTTTTTCGTTTGCTTCTTCTCGACTATATCCGCCTGATAAAGCAACTACCCGCAATACATTAGGATGTTCACTGAATTCAGTATATAATCCAACATTTGTTGGGATAGATAACTTCAACATCACTTGTGTATCTTCATCCAATTGATCTAAGTGTGATTTGATTTCAGCTTTCAACAATTCCTCTGATTCCACTTTATCTTCACTATAGACATCTACTTCAGGTTCTATGATTGGCATCAGCCCCGCTTTAACAATCTGCATAGCAACTTCAAACTGTTGATCGACAACCTTTTTAATGCCTTCTTTATTTGCTTCTTTGATGACAGAACGCATTTTTGTTCCAAAAACATGATGATCAACTGCTCTTTTAAGCAATTGGTCCAAATCAGGCATTGATTTCATGATTTGAACACCTTCTGCCTCTTCTGCTAATCCTTTATCAACTTTAAGGAAAGGAATGATTCCTTTTTCTTCCCACAAGAAATCTGCAGTATATTTGTCATCAATCAAGCGATCCATTGTGTTCTCAAAAAGAATTGCACCTAAAATATATTCGGAAGTGAACGAAGGACTTTTTATGACCCGCGTTCTCATTTCATGAACTAGTGTAAACATCTCATCGTCTGTGGAGTAAGATGTTTCTGGCACACCATAAGCTTCTAACGCTTTTGGCGTACTTCCACCACTTTGATCCAGCGCCGCAATAAACCCTTCTCCAGAACCCATTCGTTTCAATTGTTCTTTATTCAATTAAACCCTTCCTTTCGTATAATAAACTTTTTAAATCTCTACTTTTTTATTATAACGCTCCTACATTAGATAGTTAAAGGAAATCACTTTGTTTTCTCTAAGTTATTTCTGAATATATGCCGTACTTCCTGTCGCTGTCTTTTCTACAATGATATGTGCGGGGATACGTGTCTTTAACTCGTCTACATGAGAAATAATGCCAACTAATCGACCTTTTTGATGCAGATCAAGTAAGGTCTGAACCGCCATATCCAATGAATCAGAATCTAACGTCCCAAATCCTTCGTCCACAAATAGGGTATCCACGCTAACGCCGCCATTCTGGTTTTGGATCACATCACTTAGTCCTAACGCTAATGCTAGTGAAGCTTTAAAGGTTTCGCCTCCAGATAGCGTATGCACACTTCTCGTTTTTCCTGTGTAATGATCAAATACTTCCATATCCAATCCTTGTTTTCCAGAACCTTTTCCTTTCTCTAGTTGGCGCTGCAGCTCATAGCGGTGATTGGTCATCTGACTGAATCTTTGATTGGCCGCCATCAGAATTTCTTCAAAGTAGATACCTAAAACATACCGTTCAAATGAGATATAATCTGTTTCCTTAGATCCATTGGCCAGAGTAGAAAGTGCTCCGTATAGTTGATATTCTTTCTCCACTTGACTGCTTTGTTTCTGATAATCCTGAATTGCTTCTGCAGCTCGTTTGTTCTGTGAGGACGAGGTTAGCAGCTTATCCCTTTGTGTTTCCAACTCACTCGCTTGGGTCTTGATTTGAACTATTTCTACTTCATATACTGATTTTTCTTTGATTGAATCAACTGTTTTCAGGTTTTCCTCTATTTGTTTTATTCTATCCTGATTGACCAGCACAGCTGTTCTATATTCTTCTATCTCTTTGATGAATGTTTCTTTTTCTACTTCTTCCAGTACATATTCTGCAAATGCTTCCCCCAGTTGACTCGTTTCTTTTAACTGCTCGAATTTTTTTATCAGCTGTTCTTTTTTCGCTGTCGTTTCTACCAGTTGAGATTCAGTCAACTCAATGGCTGTTCTAGTTGAAGCTAATTCGCTTTTCAATATACTCATACTGTTTTGAAGAGTTCTATGAGTGTTCTCCGTTGTTTGTATATACTGCTCTTTTTCTTTTATAGCTTGCTGTATAGCCTGTTTAGATTCAGCATCCATTTGTCCTTTTAGTTTGACTTGTTCTTCTATTAATTCTTGTTTTCTTTCTGTGGCGAAATCGATAGTAGACTCACATTTTTGGAAATCTGTCCTCATACGACTTTCTTCTTTGCGCAACTCTTCCAGTTTTTGCTTCAGATCTGCTTCTTCACTTACTTGCTTTTCTCCGGTTTCAAGTTCTTTCTTAAACACCTGTAACTGGTTTTGGAGTTCTTGCTCTTCTGTTATCCCTTTATTGAATGCTGCATCTGTTTCTGAAGGAGCGATTTCTAAACGAGCAGAACGAGATTGGATATCTATTGTAAGATTTTCCAGTTTCGCTGAGATTTGTGTAAATCGAGTATTTGTTTCAGTTTCTGCTTGCTCCAATACTTCCAGTTCTTCTTTTGTCAGACTTTCTTTATCTCCTGTTGCTTTAGCTGGATGATGGACAGACCCACACACAGCACAAGGTTCACCCTCAACTAGTTCTTTAGCTAGAACACTCGCTAAGTTAGAGTAGTAAGCCGCTTTTCCTTTGATGAGTTCATGATAAGCTTTTTCTTTTGCTGATTTTACTTCGATATAAGTTTTTTTAAATTCAGCCTCTTCTTTTTGAAGAGTACAAATCCTATTTAATTCTTCATTACGGTTACTTACTCGTTGAAGCGTTTCTTTAGAGGTTGCAGTGGTTGCTTTCAGGTCTTCCAGTTTACTCTTTAAGTCCGCAATCAGCTTTAAGTCTGTCTCTATTTTTTCAGTTTCTTTTCCGACTTCCACTAACACTTCGTTTAAATTTTCGCATGTTTCCTGTTTCTCTTGAATTGTTTTTTCTTGTTGTTTGATCAATTGTTCTTTTTCTTCTACTTGATCAAAGACTTTCCATTCATCATTTAGTTTCGTAATTTCTGCTCGAACAAGCGCTAAATGATTAAGATCTTCTTTTACAGCTTCCAGTTTTGCTGATTCGGTTTTTTCTTTTTCGATTAACTCGGCTTGTGTTTCTCTTAATTCTTCAAGCTGAGCTCTTTGTTTATGGATTTGATATTCTGTTTCATCTACCAAATTTTTAGATTCAACTATTTTTATAGCTTCAGTATGCTTTTGTACAGCTGATTCTTTTTGTTTGATGGTGTCTTCTCTGGCATTCAATTCATTTTTCTCATTTATATATTTTTCTTGCTGTTCCAACCAGCCGATGACTTGATCATATAATTTCAGTTCGTTTTGATAGTGAGAAATTTTTTCTTTTGCAGCCGCCAATTCTTTTTCTTCTTTATCGATACTTTCTTCCAGAATGGCTACTGTCTTTTCTACATCATGCTGCTCGATCGCTTTGTCCAGAACTTCATTATCTTCAATCGCTATACTTGAAAAAACTTGTTTTATGGCTTGGGCATGACTTTTACGCTGATCTTCCAGAACCTTCGCTTTATTTTTTAGTTTTTCTTGAAACTGCTCGATCTGTTTAGTCTGAAAAATATTTCTGAAAATAATTTCTTTGTCGCCACTGTTTGACTCAAGCATCTTTTTGAACGATCCTTGCGGCAGCATGACAATTTGTCTGAACTGATCATACGTCAGTCCTAATATTTCTTGAATCTCATCATTGGCTTCTTTTACTTTAGTCGTGACTTTTCCGTCTTTATGAAATTCCACATTCGATTGAATCTGTTTTGTTTTCGAACGGGTACCTGGACCAGTTTGTGTTGGTTCACGGCGGATAAAGTAACGCTTTTCTCCTAATTCAAATTCAAGTTCAACGTAGCAAAGGTCAGTATCCTTAGCAAACTGTGACTTAAAAGTATCTTTCTGGCGCGAGTCTCCACTTGCGGAATCAAACAAAGCATAGGCAATAGCATCAAAAATCGTCGTCTTCCCTGCTCCAGTCGGTCCACTTACCAGAAAAAGAGAAGACTGAGCTAACTGAGTAAAATCTATTTCAACTTTGCCTTTATAAGGACCAAAAGCATTCATGACTAATTTTAATGGGCGCATCAGCTTTCTCCTTTCTGAACTTCATTCATCACTTGTTCTACAGCAGACTTTTGATTTTTATCCATCGTATCTAGCTTATATGTCGCATAAAAATCTTCAAATAGCTCTACCATAGACTTTTTCTGAAGTGTTTCTTGTGTCTGTTTCGCTGTCTTTGAAGCGTTTCTTTCACGACCAATATATTCTAATCCCATCGCAAAAGGATAACGTCTTCTCAACTGATTCATCGCATCCATTACGTAATCTTTATCTTCAAGCTCAAAAAAAGTATAATGATTAGATTCACTTTTCATTAATTCTTCAAAAGTTCCGCGCAGTACCTGCATATCTCGCAATGGTTCGATTTGAATCGGCTCTACTTCCAATTTATCTTTCTCGATTTCAACGACCCAGCTTTTCTTCTTATGAGGAACTTCAGATTTTGAGTATTTCAATGGCGATCCACTATATCTGATTTTTTCCCATTTCACTTTCTGGGCTTTATGCAAATGTCCTAGCGCAACATAATCAAAGTCTTCAAAGAGGCTAGCATCCACAAATTCTGCCGTACCAATACTTAAGGGTCTTTCTGAATCAGAATCTTCTACTGACTCTTTTGTCTGATTCACAATATATCCATGTGCAATCAGAATGTTTGTTTCTTCTAAGTTCATACTTGCTTTCATTAATTCTATTTGGGCTTTAGTAGCATCTTCCAAATCTTTGATATCGTCTTGTTCCAACAACTGTCTGACAGTAATATGATCACTAAATGGAAGCAAATAGAAATTCACACCATTGATTGTTACTTTTCTCGTTATTTTTTTAACCATTCCCTCAATAAATAAATTGCTTGTTTCGAGCAATTCTGCAGCGTATTCTAGCCGTTCGTTACTATCATGATTACCGGCTATCGCTAACACTGGAATCCCTGCTTCTTTGATTAATCTGGTAATGATTTTATTTGCCAGTGTCACAGCTTCTTTTGGTGGAATTGCCCGATCATATAAATCTCCTGCCATAATCAATACATCAATATTCAATTCTTTTACTTTATCAACTAACTGATTTAAATAATATTCTTGATCTTCCAACATAGAAAATTCATTAACAATTTTCCCAATATGCCAGTCTGCTGTATGTAAAATCCGCATGTCCAGTCTCCAATCTCTACTCTATAATTGTTTTCATTTTAACAAAAACCTTCATTTATAGAAACATATATTTGGTTTACTATTTTATTTAAAATAGGTACTTTATATACTAATGTCTTCCCATAGCTTGTTAAAAAGGTTAATCTAAAATATATAAGATTATTCTATTACTTGATATGGAGGAAACCTCTATGACACAAACGATTTTATCAGCAATTGCTGTTTATATATCTACCAGCATTGATTATTTGTTTATCTTAATGATTATTTTTTCTCAAAGCTATACTAGAAAAGGGCTTTTTCAAATTTATGGTGGTCAATATATTGGGACTGGTATCTTAGTAGTTGCGAGCTTATTCGCAGCTTATATATTAAATTTCATTCCTCAAGACTGGTTGATCGGACTGCTTGGATTGATTCCAATTTTCTTAGGGGTTCGTATCGCCTTGCTGAAAGAAAGCGAAGAAGAAGAGGGGAAAGTGGTCGAGAAACTGGAAAAACGCGGATCTACACGCTTATTTTGGGTTGTGACTCTACTAACCATTGCTTCTGGCGGTGATAATTTAGGAATTTATATTCCTTACTTTACTTCTCTATCCTTTTCAGAAATTATAGTGATACTGATTGTATTCTTCATTTCAACCTTTCTTCTTTGCCAGGTTAGTTACAAATTAGCAGAAATCTCTTTTGTATCTGAAACGATTGAAAAATATGAACGAATTATTGTTCCGGTCGTATTCATAGGACTTGGACTATATATCATGTTAGAAAATGGCACAATTAGTACTTTACTGCATATATAAGAAAGAATTCGATTATTACTTTAGTGGTATCCAGCCAATATACTGATATAATAAAAGTGATCATTCTCGTAAGTGAATCGTTCAAACTTTTTACATGAGAAAGGTGGATTAAGCCATGGTAAGGTTAAAAAATATGAAAATTCCCAAGACGGAAGACGACTACGGAACATTTCAATTAGATGCAATGGGTGATTTATTTTTCAAATATAAAATACAGTTTAATGGAGAGCCGAAACTATTACCTGAATTATTAATGGATGATTCTGTTTATATAAATAACAATGGGATCCAATTAGATCCTAACTCTATTTTATTCAAAACAGCTCAAAAGGATTTAACCGATTATTTTGAAGAACAAAACTTAAAATTAAGATGATTGCGAGGTATAAAATGAAAAATATCAAGATGACAATTGAGTATGATGGTGGTAGATACTTAGGTTGGCAAAGACTCGGTGATTCGGACAAGACCATTCAAGGAAAAATAGAAAATATTCTAACCAAAATGACCAGTTCCGAAATTGAAATTGTAGGTTCAGGTCGCACAGATGCAGGTACTCACGCCAAAGGACAGGTAGCTAATTTCAAGACATCAATCGATATGGATCTCCCTACAATGCAGGAGTATCTGATTCGATATCTTCCTCAAGATATCATCGTCAAAGAATTGGAAGAAGTTCCAGAAAGGTTCCATGCCAGGTATCATGCCGTCGGGAAAAAATATAGCTATTACGTCTGGAATAACGTTGTTCCTTCTGCTTTTGAGCGCAATTACAGCTTCCATTACTCTGAACAATTGGATTTGGACAAAATGAATAAAGCCTGTGAAAAATTAATAGGAAGACACGACTTCATCGGTTTCTCTGCTCTTAAAAAATCCAAAAAATCAACTGTTCGAACTATTGATGAAATTTCTATCCAGAGAGCAGACAATTTACTGCACTTTACGTTTATAGGGGAAGGCTTTCTATACAAAATGGTTAGAATTCTTATGGGAACACTCCTAGAAATCGGTTCAGGAATTACAGATTTGGAAGTAATTGACACTATATTTGAGAGTGGCATTAGAAGCGAAGCCGGGATGACCGTACCTGCTCAAGGCCTTTTTCTGGATGAAGTATATTATAATTAAAAAGCGCAAGTAATTTTCAAATACTCCATCTATAATATGTACCAACAGAAACTAATCTATCAAAGTAAAAACCAATCATTTGATTTGACGAAAGCTATTCAAAGAATGATTTTTATTAACTAACTAGGCATTATATCCAAACATAACAGCCCACAATAATAAATATAACGATATCAATATAATGATTACGCCTAAAATTATACTCATTAGCGCTGTAGATTTGCTTTGCTTTCTGACTTTTGTTCCAGTCACTACAAGCATGATACCCCCAAATAAAAAGATAAGTTCAAATAGCAAGATTGGCCATCTGATTTCTAATACTTCTTGTAAAAGATAGATCATTTCCATAAGTGCCCTCCTTCGCTCAGTATATTGAATAGAGAATTTCATAATGCATAGACTAAAGAACTGTTCATTTAAGTTATTTTACCATATATAATTGATATTATGATACGATCAATTATCACGCTCTCAAAAATGAATAATGGGTAAAGTATAAAAAGGAGGACCCAATTTATGTCAAAAATAAAAAATATGAAATTTCCTGATCATCAATCGGATTACGGAACATTTCAACTAAATGCTATGGCTGATTTGTTTTTCAAGTATAAAATTGAATCCAACGGTGAACCAAGGTTACTGCCGGAATTCTTACTTGATGATTCTGTTTATTTTAACAATAAGGGACTTTATTTGAATCCTAATTCAGTTCTATTCAATGCTGCAGAGAAAGATTTGAACAACTACTTTGAAAAAAATAAAATCTAATTCCTTAATGAGTTACTTTAACTTCACCCTGACAAGGTCTCTTTTCTCTAAAATTAGAGGAAAGAGCTTTTTTATTTTTTAAACAGAACTTTTTTATCTCAAATTTAAACTACTATATTTTAAAAATATTTGCTATAAAGGCGTTGCTTAAAAATCCACTTGGTGATATACTCAGTTTATAATAATTACAATGTAATAAAAAATATAAACTGGAGGCGGAATTATGATTATTGACTATAAAGACCATGGAAAAGAACCTTACGTAATTAATATTGAAGATGCCACAACTAAAAATTCGAATTATCGTACAACCATTTGGACTGGTGAAAAGTTGCAGGTAACTGTAATGTCTATAGAACCAGGTGATGATATCGGGTTGGAAGTGCATCACGGAATCGATCAATTTATTCGTATTGAAAAGGGCACTGGACTGTGCAAAATGGGCCCTACTGAAGACAATTTGAATGTTGAAAAACCTGTCTCTGACGATGACGCTGTTTTTGTACCGGCTGACATGTGGCACAATATTGAAAATACTGGAGACGAGTCCCTTAAACTTTATACCATTTATGCTGGTCCTGATCACCTAGAAGGAACCGTTCATCCTACCCATAAGGATGCAGAAAATGATCCAAATGAACATTAACTATTAAAAGTGCAGAATAAAAACCGTTTATACCTTCTACAAAGGATAAACGGTTTAATTCTGTTATTTTTATTACTCAAAAATCATTTCTGACTAACTTGATTGATTATTGAGACCCATTTGACGAATACTTTCTTCTAAAATCTCAATTTGACGAATGGTTTCTTCGTCCTTCACTATTTTTTCTTTCCCGTTTATTAATGATTCGTATATCCCTTGATATATACGGCTATAATCTCCTACTTCTGATACCACTTTTTCTTCGTGGTATTGTCCTAACTCATCCATATAGTATAAAGTACCGTAATGTTCTGGGAGATCTACACCAAAGTCTTTATTGTCAGGCATATAAAATAATTTCAAGTGTTCTTCTTGACGATCTTTTGTCTCTTTGATAAAAGTCCCTTTTGTACCATAGACAACAAAACTTGGCCGTTCTTTCATTCTGAAATAACTTGATTTTACAGATACTTTCAAATTGCTAGCATAATGTAAGTCCAAATCAAAATAATCATTCATTCGACCACTTCCCAAAAGTTGACGGACATCATAATTCACTTTGTTTGGGCTACCAAAATAAGCTATAACCTGATCTACCGTGTGACATGCATGCGTATATAAGAAACTATCTAATGGACTGAATGTGTCACTAGACTTTGGTACCTCTGGTCGGAAGTAGTCAAAATGCATATCCATCTCAAAAACCTCGCCTAGCACGCCACTTTCAATTACTTTTTGCACAGTTAAAAAGTCGGAATCAAAGCGACGATTTTGATAACATTGAATAAATAATCCTTTTTCTTCTGCTAGAGCAAATAATTCTTTCGCTTGTTCAGAAGTTTCAGAAAAAGGTTTTTCTACTAATGCGTTTTTTCCATTGATCAGCGCTTCTCTAGCTAAATCATAATGACTTTGTGGAGGCGTAGAAATAACCACTAACTGCACTTCGGAATCATCCCATATTTCATTAATATCTTTCACATACTCTACATCTGGTAAAGCGTCCCAAGGAGATTGATCTTCTGGGGATAATATTTTCTTGATTTTGATATCTTCAACTTTAGTTGAAAATGGAATATGATAGCGATTGGCACTCTTTCCATTTCCGATATAAGCAATAGTTAACATAAAAGTAGCTCCTCCTATATATTTTCTATTTTACTAAGCATCTGCTGATTTTCAGGTTAAATCTTTTACCTATATTTAGCATTGCTTATTCAATATCATTTAACCATTAAAAAAAAGATAAGTAAACGAATCCCAAAAAGTAGACATTTTATTCAAAAATTTTATCCTTTACGAAGATAAATGTGGAATTTCTTTTCATAATCTATAGATTGACAAGAAATAGGGAATCATTCAAAATATAACTAGGAGGTCTATTATGATGATTTTAACTGCACTTCAAAAACAGATTGGATTTAACGACTCAGAAAGAGCATTGGCTGATTACATATTAAATAATCGTGAAAAGGTCTTGGATTATTCTATACAATCTTTATCACAAAACACTTTCACTTCAACTTCTACTATTGTCCGTTTTTGTCGTAAAATAGGTTTGAAAGGATATAAAGACTTTAAAATCAAGTGGTCTGCAGAACTTCAAAAAGAATATAATGCTATAACAAATGTAAATCCTGACTTCCCATTTACAGAAGACGATTCCTATAAAGAAATACAAAAAAAGATTTTAGAATTATTTACAGAATCACTGCAGAAAACGCATTCCATCAATTCAAATGAACGTATGGAAGACGCCGTTGATCTTTTACTCAGTGCAAGACGTATTGGGATTTTTGCGTATGGAGATACTTATCTTCCAGCCTTGAATTTCCAAAATAAAATGATGAAAATCGATATGCCTATTCAGTTATCTGTTCTTCCGGGAGAGAACCGCCATTTAGCAGCTAATTTCGGCCAAAATGATTGTGCTATTATTCTCTCGTACAGTGGAGAAAGTAAAAATAATTACTTTATTACAAATATTTTGAAAAAAAATCATACACGTATTATTGTTATTTCTGCAAATCCTGATTCTCACATTGCTAGCCTGGCTGATTTAATTCTTCCTGTTGCAAAAAGTGAAAGTAAATCTGTAAAACTTTCAACTTTTTCATCTCAAATCGCTATAGATTATATCTTAAACACTTTATATGGTTGTATTTTTGTGGCAAATTATGAGAAAAATCAGACTAAACGAATTGAATCTGAGACTTTATTAATTAATGATCGTTTCGATTCATGAAAGTCAGCATATAAAACGAGACTAGCTGTCCCCTATCATCTCAAGGAGGATCAGCTAGTCTAGTTCCTATTGCTTATTTATATCGAGCATTATCAAATAATTTGGCCTGTTTAATGTCTTCTATCGTCTGTGTTCCCGCCAACTGCATTACACGTTTCAAATCTGTTTCAAAATATTCAAGCACAGAGTATACGCCTTTCCAGCCACCTAACGCTAGTCCATAGAGCATTGGCCGACCAAGCGCTACGATATCCGCTCCACTAGCCAACGCTTTAAAGATATGTTCTCCACGACGAATCCCACTATCAAAGATAATGGGTACACGTTTACCAACTGCTCTTGAAATTTCTGCAAGTGTATCAAAAGATCCTGGCGCGCCATCTAATTGGCGTCCTCCATGATTGGATACCCAGATTCCAGAAGCGCCAACACCGATTGCAAGCAAGGCGTCTTCCGGCGTCTGCACTCCTTTAACAATAATTGGCAAGCCAGAATAACTTGCCAGGAACTCTACATCTTTTGGACTGATCTTTTGTTTTGATTGAGCATAAATATTATTTAATGACATATTTTCTCCGCTACCGGATAGATAGCGAGAAACAATCGGCATGCCAAATGGATAGACAAATTTGTTTCGAATATCGGTTTCTCTATTTCCACTCAGCGTAGCATCGGCGGTCAAGATAATGGCTGTGGCCCCATCTTTTTTTGCTTCATCAACAATCAGTTTATTTAATTCATCATCCTTGCTCATATAAAGCTGGAACCACCTAGGAGATCCTTTCAATCCCTCTTCAATTTCTTCAAAAGTTGCGCCAGAGTATGCACTGATTGACATGATTGTTCCATATTCAGAAACGCCTCTAGCTGTTCCAGATTCTTTTGTTGCATGGGCTAGCCCGTGTGCCGCAATAGGTGCCATGATAAAAGGCGCTGGAATATTATGTCCTAAGATAGTGGTCTTTGTATCTGGATTTTCGACATCTGCTAATACTCTAGGTAAAATGCCTTTGTGGTTAAAAGAATCTATATTCTGTTTCTTTGTATATTCATCCCCTGAACCACCTGATATATAGCCATATCCGCCACTTGGCATGACTTCTTTTGCTAATGCTTCCAGTTCAAACGTATTTACTATGTCAATTTCTTTCACTTCTGTTGGGGCATTATATTGGTTGTTTTTATCTCCTGACAAAGCGTTCACTCCTTATATTAAATGAAATAGTTGTCTACAACGTTAACTATAAAAAAATAATACTATATCGTTCAATTTTAATGTAAACGGTTTAAAAAATCAAAGTAATCCACTCTATTTTTACACTTGAGGGGTAATATCAATAACGACTTCCCCACGTTCATCCAGTAACGGTGTAATACTGCTTCCCCCGCCTACCCAAGACTGAAGATAATTCACACCCGTTTCCTGGTCAATAAGAATAATTAATCTTCCAACCTCTGAAATATCTTCAGTATGTTTTACTACAAAACGATTATTGTTCGTATCTTTATTTTTATTAAACATGCTCATCTTCTCCATTCATATATTTTTCTTTTATTTATATTCAATAATTATCTCATACGACTTCTTTAATAGCAGCTATTAGCACTTTAATTATTATATATTTTTCATACTCATTAATCGATAAAGTAATTTTTATTCCTTAACTATCTAAAAAGCCCCTTTTTATATCTATATGGAAATTTTCGTTTTTGAAGATTTTTTTAATAGACAATGTAATAGATCGTCATAAAATCTTTTAGTCTAAAATCCATAGTTTTCCTCTCAAAAAAGTAATTCAAAAATAAAAATTCTTCAAGCATTCTAATTCAATAGAATACATGAAGAATTTTTCAGCTTATAATACTTTATCTAAAAAGTCTTTTGTTCGTTCGTTTTCAGGATTGTTAAAGATTTGTTCCGGTGTTCCTATCTCAACAATGTGGCCTTCATCCATAAAGATTATACGATCAGCCATTTCCCTAGCAAATCCCATCTCATGAGTAACAACAATCATTGTCATTCCTTCTTGCGCTAGTTTTTTCATAGCTCCCAGCACTTCTCCAACCATCTCTGGATCCAACGCACTTGTTGGTTCATCAAAAAGCATAATATCAGGATCCATGGCTAAAGCTCTCGCAATAGCGACACGCTGCTTTTGTCCTCCAGACAACGAACTTGGGTAAGCATCCGCTTTATCTTCCATTCCAACACTTTCCAAAAGTTTCATAGCTAACTTTTCTCCTTCACTTTTGGAAATATTCAATAGCTGTTGGGGCGCTAAAATAATATTATCTGTAACTGATAAATGGGGAAAAAGATTAAACTGTTGAAACACCATTCCAATATTTTCTCGAACTTTATTGATATTTTGAGCAGGGTCCGTTAAATCATGATCATCTACAATAACCTTACCGCCGCTAACTTCCTCTAATAAATTCATACAGCGTAAAAAAGTGCTTTTTCCTGATCCAGAAGGACCAATAATTACTACGACTTCGCCTTCTTTTACTTCAAGATCCAAGCCTTTTAATACTTCTAAATTTCCAAAACTCTTTTTTAGTTGTTCTGTTTTAAGTTTAATCATTTGTAATAAGTCTCCTTTCAATCAAATTCGAAAGTTTAGTTAGTAAAGTAATCATAATCAAGTAAATTAATCCTACAATAATCCACATTGAACCCGACTGATACGAACGAGCAATAATAATACGACCTGTTTGAGTCAACTCTACAATTCCAATCACTGCCAGTATAGATGTATCTTTCAAAGTAATCACAAACTGATTAATCAATGAAGGAATCATAATTTTAATTGCTTGAGGGACTACAACTTTACGCATTGAAAGTCCATACGGCAAACCTAAACTACGAGCAGCCTCTAGCTGTCCCTTATCAACTGCTGCAATTCCGCCACGTACTTGTTCAGCAATATATGCAGTTGTATTTAAGCTTAAGGTTATGATACCTGCCATGAAAGCTGTGATTTGTATTCCTAATAACTGAGGAACAGTAAAGTACATGAAAAACGCTAATACAATCAATGGTATCCCACGTAAAATTGTCACATAGATATTCGCTATGAAATTCAGCACTGCACTTGGAGCAGCACTAAACAAACCAATTATTGTTCCGGCAACCAAAGCAATTGCAAAAGACACTAAAGTTAGTACCAAAGTACGGCCCAGACCTTTAAGTAAGTTTTCATAGTTTTTTTCTATCAAACCAAAGAATCCACTACTTGTTGTTCCTTGTACATTCTCGCCCAAATAGGTTTCAATTATATCATCATATGTTCCATTTTCTCGTATATTAACCAAACCGGCATTAAATTTTTCAATTAATTCAGGGTTCAATCCTTTATTAACTGCAAATCCATATGAATCACCCTCTTCCGGCTCAGTCGGTAAGCGTAATGGTAAATCTTGTTGAATGGCATAAGCCATAACAGGGTAGTCTTCAATAACAGCATCAGAGTGATTTGACAGAACATCTTCATACATTCCTGACGAATCTTCAAATTGATTAATCTCAAAATCATACGTTTCCTGGAGCTCATTTGCCAATTCTGCTCCAATCGTTCCCACTTTTACCGCTACTGTTTTCCCTTCAAGATCTTCATAAGAATTAATCTCTTCGTTATCTTCGCGTACGGCCATAACTGGACCAGCATCAAAATAGGGCTCGGAGAAATCAAACGCCTCTTCACGCTCCGGGGTGATGCTCATTGCAGCAATCATCCCATCAACTTGATTAGCCTCCAAAGCCTGTAATCCTGCACTGAAATTCATTGGTCTTAAATCAAATTGAAAACCTTGATCTTCAGCAATAGCTGTAAGTATATCAATGTCTATCCCTACATACTCTCCATCTTCATTCTCATATTCAAATGGTGCAAAGGTAGCGTCAGTTGCAATAATGTATGTTTCTTCTTCTGCATTGACATCTGCGGGAAATAAAAATAGATTTAAAACCAAAGCAGCTACGAATAGCAACCCTAATGTTATTTTATTTTTCCTGAAACCTTTCATACTATCCATCCTTTTCTCTTTCCAATTTATGACACGGTATCTTTTAAATTATACAGTAATTACAAGGATGAAAACAACATTATCTATTACTCGTTATATTTTCATATGATTATTAACCAAAAATAGATAATTACTTAATTTTATTAGGTTTAGCTTGATTTATAGATGATCCTACTTTAATTCACTAATCTGTTTCTGGATAGGTTACACTGAGTTGGACGGAAAAGATAAGGTGTATATACTGAACACAACAACATGTATAGGAGGAATCAATCATGCCTGCTCTCGTCGTTAACGTCAAACTTATAAAGAAGCATTTAAGAAACAAATGGTTGATTTACATAAAGTAAAGAAATGAATTAAAAGAACTAAGGAAAGACACCGCACAGCTTCGAAATAATATTTTAAAGCAGGTGGGGCGAAAGTCGAAGTGATAAGAGGATATGGAACCCGAACTTCTATATGCACTCTCTACATTTAAGGGAGAATTAAACAGTCAAGGTGTTAGGTGTTCTATTCCAATCGAGGAAAGTAATTCGACGACCACACCTTAAGATGAGTTACTATACATCTTTGATCTTGTACACTCGTTAAGTAGAAAAGGGATCCCTTATGCTCATGCCATAGGGGTTCCCTCTATAGATTTTTCAAGTTCAAACTTGTCTACAAGACTACGTTCCATGAACTTTGCAATTTCACCTTGTAGACTATGTTCAATGGTGGAATCATTTTCAGTCCCTTGGATCCTTGGGCTACGAAACCCCTATCGATTATCGAAAATGTGTTGACATACACCAATTGTAAACTTGGTTATTCTTAGTACGTCAGATATAATAACATTAAGAATGAAGGAGGTTTTTATGATTATATTAAAAAATAAACCTATAAAATTATGGATTTTATGTTCACTCTTGTCATTTTTTTTATTAATCAGTTGTTTATATGAACCTTTTTTATCAAAAATTTTAACACTTCGAGTAGAAAAGACATTAATAGCCGGAGAAATAAACTATCCTCCTTTTACTCCTCTTGAAGTACCTCCCTTTGGTACGGATATCATCGGGTTTACTATTTTTGCTAAAATTATTCAAGGATTTAAGTATACTTTTTTCATTGGTTTATTATTAAGTTTTTTTCAAATAGTCAGTAGTTTAATAATTAATAGTCTACTGATTTATAAATTTGGGGAAAAATTTCTGCTACCTATTTTTTTGTATTTTGATAAGCTTTTTTCATTGATTCCTAAACCTTTTTTATTGCTTCTACTAATCGGTCCCTATTATAGTGCGCTGTCTTTTAATACAGATAACGTTCAACCGCAAGCAAACTTAAAGTTCATAATCATTCAATTATTCATTTTATTTCTTATAGGGATCCCTAATTTAGTTAAACTGTATCATACCGAATTAACTTTTCTTTTCAAGCAAGATTTTTCTCTTGTTAGCCAAACATTAGGCAGTTCCAAAATTAGAACGGTTAGCTATTCCTTTAGACCACAAATAACAGAACTTACAGTAAATTTATTTTTCAATATCTTAATAAAAAATTTATCTCTTTTTATTTACTTAGCTTATTTCAACCTTTATCTAGGTGGATCCTTAGTAACAAAGTTAGACGAAAGTGCTACATATACCGCTTCAATCTCTAATGAATGGAGCGGATTAATTGGTCAAAACATTAATAACCTGGCTAGCACTCCCTGGACAATCCTCATACCCTTAGGTTTCTATAGTGTTCTTATTTTCTTACTCGTTAGAATCAAGCGTTACTTAATGGAGGAGGGTGCGAAATCAATTCATTCATCAAAATGATAAAGCAATTCATTTCGCTTATTACAATTCTAATCGGTATTGTTTTACTCGTCTGTTTGAGTTATTTATTACCTTTAAGTATAGAAGATCTAGGTTTATTAATTACCTCGTTCAAAAATACGATTGCACAAATTTTTACCTATCACTATTTATCTGAACTATGGGTTATTTATCATCAGACCAATGGTGCGTATACTTTATATTTAATTAGTGCTAGTTTAGCAATAACATTATTTTCACTACTCTTATATAGTTACTATTTTCCGAAATTCAAAAATAGAACGATTGTAAAAATCACAAGGTTTTTAGAAGATATTGAGGGATTACCTGTAGTCGGTGTTGTTTTTTTTATCCATTGGTTTAGTATCGTTATCTATAAAGAAACTTCCATTTATTTATTAAGGACTGTCGGCACTCCAAATGAACCAGCATTATTTTTCCCTTTATTTATACTAAGTGTTTTTCCAATTGTTTTCCTGATTAAATACATGACGCCTTATATCAAAATGATTTATCAATCCAATTATTTTATTTTTGCAAAATCTCTAGGGTATCCTAAACCCAAACTATTCTTTTCCTATGTCATTCCTAACTTATTAACTTTTTTAGAAACTATTATGAAATTTATCTATCTAGAAATGATTACAGTAATGCTTTTTATTGAAATTCAATTCAATACAGGAGGACTATTAACTGGTTTAAGAAATACTCAAATTATGCCTCCTAATATCAATAGTCCACAATTAATGGTTATCAGCTATTTGCTTTTATTATTGATACCGTACTTTCTGATGAGTATTCTATTTGAAATAGTCAATATTTTCAATTCTAATAAACAATAACCTTAAAAAAATTGATTGTACACTTCTATATTTACGAAAGAGACAAGATTGATTTGAAATGTCATTTTCCATTTGAAGTTGTGCATTGTTTCTCCTTAGTTCTTTTAATTCTTTTATCAAGAGTTAGTTATCTCTTCCCTGGAACGATCCTGTTTGGCTATAAGGAAAAATTCGTTATCACTTATCCTTATTCTTATAATGTTTTGATTAATGGTGAAGTTTCTATACGTGAAAGACATGGATTGGAAGGTGTAAGATAATAGGGTAAAAGTCATTCCATATAATTGAAAAAGCTCTAGACAAAAGGGATTCGGCCACTGACAATTACATTTCAGTGGCCTTTTCTCCTCCGCATAGGCAACTCAATCTGTCCGCAATATTTAAAATATTAGCAAACCCAAAAAAATGTTGGTAATATTAAATTAAATTCAAATCCAGAAAGTAGTGTGTAATATGAGCAAAAAAGAAGAGGAAATACTAAATGATATTAACTTTATACTAGAATCTACAATTAGCATGGAAGAGAAAGACATTTTAATTGATGCTAAAAAACGTTTAGAAAAAAAAGAGTATCTCCCTAAAATAATTAGTAAATTAGAAGATAAATTAACACCACTAGCCGTCCAACAAAAGCTCTCTAAAGATGTTTCAAGTCTTTACTTAAAAATTACTAGTCATAAATTTAAAGACAAAGGTTTAGGAAGAGGTCTTTCTTTCATGTGACTAGCTGGCGCTAGGGGCTTAGTTACAATACTGTGCATATTAAAAAAGAGTTATAAGTATAAAAACCTAATTTTAAAGCCCTAAAGAAATATCGTATCCTTTCTTCAAAACAAATAATTCATTAAATATAATACAACCTGCTACCAATAAAATATCGGTAGCAGGTTGTATCGTAATTTCGCTGTTTTTTTCTGTCTACTTGCCAAGGTTCAGTTCAAACTAATTACAAAGTATTAAAGAGGCTAATTTTGTCAGCGATTTTCTTTAACAGTTTTTCATTGATTCGTATCGTTACTAAAATTTAGTTTTTCGTTATTCTAATAATCAAACTGGCGATAGTAGCGACGTATATCTAATGGATGACAGTTCAGTTTCTCAACATGTGCGTCAATTCGTTGTGTTACACAATGTGCAATCAGATGAGAGAGTCTGCCACGATATTTTTCACTAATTCCTTCTAAATTGTAGTCTTTCGAATCAATAATAGTATAATTTGCACAAATACGCGGTAAGAAATTTGCTACCCTTTCTGATAAAGACCGTTGTTCATCTTCACCAATAAATAGCGTAACTGGAGTTGTTTCTTCTACAATTTCTAATGTTCCGTGTAAGAACTCAGCTGCATGAATCGATTTTGAAGGTAACCAGCTTTGTTCTTCCCAGTAACACATTGCATAGGAATAGACTCCTCCCCACTGATTACCAGCTCCAATAAAATAATGCATTGCATCATGACGATGCTTTTCAGCAAATTCACGACCAAATTCATCTGCAGATTTTTCTGTTTCTACCAGCCCAATAGCTAAATGCGCATCTAATTCTTTATAGTAATCTTCATAATCATCAAATTCTCCATTACGGTACATCAATCGATCTGCTGCCATAAAAAACTTCAACTGTTCATTTCCTGAGTAGGTAATTAAATAATCTCCCGCATCTGCTAAAGGTGTATTAGGTAGATCTACAAAAGAAATAACAGTAGCTCCTACCTTTTTAATTTCTTTAATTGCTTTCACAACTTCTTGTGTTGTTCCTGTCACTGATGATAAGATGACTACAGATTTTTCTGTTAGACGCTTGTTGCCTGTTGTGTAATATTCAGCTGCATGTTGAACATAAACAGGTAAGTTGCTTTTACCATTGATGTAAGTAACAGCTTGCATGCTTGAGGCATAAGTGCCGCCAATTCCTAGGTAGTAGATGCTGTCAAATCCTTTTTCCCAAACTTCATCTACTATTTTTTCTACTTCACTTCTTAATTTTAATGCTCCGTTTACACTATTAACTTGTTTTGATTCGTCAAATTTCAACATTTTTTATTTCTCCTTTATTCTTATATTTTGCTTTTTAATACTTGATCAAAATTGTCAAAAATTCTTTTATTTAAATCAATTCCTTGAGCAGTTGCTATTTGATAAGCTAGATACTGAAAAGGAATAATGAGTAACAATGGACTAACTTTTTCACTAACGATTGCATCCAATGCCAACGTATTTGGATCTTCACTTTTTTCTATGGTGATAGTAAACGAGCTCTTAACATACTCTTTCATATAATTTCTCAATGCTATTGAGCGATCTTTTAACTTATTGTCTGTTTCAATATAGAATAATGTATGGTCTCGGTTTGCTTCAAGGTAAGGCCCATGCATGTATGCTTCTAATTCAAATCCTTGTGACGGTTTTCTAACGGTTTCGGTAAATTTTGTTTCAAATTCTTTTGCCGTACCCCAGTTAGGACCATAACCCATTGCAATAAATCGATGCCCCGAAATTAAAGATTCTTTGTGTATTTCAAAAAAATCAGCAGATTTAGTAATTACATTATCAATATTCATAATAGCTGAACGAATATTGTTTATCTCATCTTCTATTTCGTCAGATGTTAATAATTCTGATTCTTTTGCAGCTGAGAGAGCTACTAACATAAGATTTAAGATGGTTGCTGAATAGCCTTTTGTTACGAATCCCACTTTCTCAATGCCCATATTCAAATCAAAAACTGTATCAACAACCTTAGTGATAGGACTAGTAATGTCACTTGTTATGGCAATTGTTTTTACATTTGTTGATAAGGTTAATTTCTCAACTGCTTTAATTGTAGAAGTACTTTTACCACTTTGAGATACAGCAATTACTAAATCCACTTTAGAATCTACCTTGCCATAGTGTAGGTAATTGAAGGGCTCTTGAATGTCAATATGAAGCGAGGATGTACTCTCCATATAGTACTTTGCTGCTAAACAAGCATTATACGAAGAGCCCGTGGCTAATATCAAACAGTATTTTACTTCTCCAAATTGTTTTTTATTACAATCAAATTCATCAAGGATTGTGGTTAAGCTAACTTGCTCTTCTTTAATATAATCTAACATTGTTACCATGCTATTCCTCCTTAAAAGATACCAATCCATGATCCGAAAATTCCTACAACAGCCATTCCACCTAATATCATTAATGGCTTAACCTCTTTTTTCAATAAATAGAATACAATTCCGAAAGCTCCCAAAGGTAGTAATCCCGGTACAATATCGTCAAAAATACTTTGTACTGATACTGCGCTATCACCTGTACCAATTGACAATGGGATTGATATACTAACCAGTGATGCCGTCATAGCACCAACTACCATTAACCCAATAATTGACGCTCCTAAAGTCAAGCTTTCCATCATGCCATTACTTTGTATCTTTTTCAAGAATCCAGTTCCTAATTTATATCCGAAAATTGTAAATAAATAACGTAAAATTAAATGAGGAATATTAAAGATCAGTAGAAATAAAATCGGACCTAAAATATTTCCTTGAAGAGCTAGTGACGTTCCAATACCCGTAGCAATCAATCTTAGAGTTCCCCAGAAGAAGGAGTCCCCGATACCAGCTAATGGCCCCATTAAGGATGTCTTGATACTATCAATTGTTTTTACATCAAAGTCTTCTTCTACAACACCTTCTTCTTCCATTGCAGCGTTAATTCCAAGAATTAACGTGACGATATGTGGTGTGGTATTAAAAAACTCTAAATGACGCTTTAATGCTCCCGCCATTTCATCTTTTGTTTTATACAATTTTTTTAAAATCGGGATCATAGCATATGCATAAGCCATATTCATTTGACGTTCATAATTCCAAGAAAATTCCATTTGAAAAGAACGCCAGAATACTTTATTTAGATCTTTTTTTGTTATTAAGTTTTCTCTTTTTGAATTAGAATTCTTCATCGTCAATAATCCCTCCATTTGTGGTTTGAACTGCATCAGCTTGCCCTTTTCTAAAGTTCATAATGTTTATAACGATCACTGCTATGATTGCTCCTAAAATTGCAACACCAGTAATTGGGATATCCAAGTATCCTACAATAATGAATCCTAAGAAAAAGTATGGTGCTACAGTTTTATTAATTAATAGACGAGCTAGCATTGCAAATCCTAATGCTGGAATAATTCCAGTTGCAACTGATAGTCCATTTTGTACAAACATAGGAATCATATCTAATAAACCTTTTACCGTGTTACTACCAACTGAAAATGAAATTGAAACGATTAAAGCCAGCATTAAAGATAGACCGAATCCCGCAGCAAGATGCATGCGTTCGACACCTTTATAATTTCCTTCATTAGCATAATCATCAGCTTTATGGTTCATAACTGGAATTAATAATCCTAAATAGACATTTTTAAATACCAGAGTTAAGGTTGCAATTGGAAGTCCTAATAACAGAGCTGTTTCAGTACCAGCTCCTGCTGTGATTGCAAAAGCTGTTCCTAAAATACCGCCAGTCACAACGTCTGGTGGTATGGAAGCTCCTACCGAAAATGAACCGATAAACGCTAACTCTAAGGTAGCACCCATAATAATACCTGTTTTAATATCACCTAATACAATACCAGTAAATAATCCTGTAACAATCGGACGAGATAATAACGATGTTCCTAAAGCATATTCAGACTGGGCAATAAAGGCTACAATACCTAAATAAATAGATTGCATGATCATTTATTTTCTTCCTTTCTTTTATAAAGCATTTAATACAGTTATTTTTTTATCCGTTGGAACTTGACGAATTTCTACTTCAATTCCTTTGTTAACTAGTTCTGTTACCATCACCTCTTCTTCAGGTGTAATATTAATTGCTTTAGAAATATTTCTTGTGCCTTCTCGTACTTTCATCCCTCCCAGATTAATTTGTTCGATCACTGGATACGCTTCCACTAATGCTTTAGCATCTTTCACGGATTCTACTACAATAAATAACTTATATTTATCTGTCACTCCACTTTGTAAAGCTTTAATAGAATCTTCGATACTCTTAATTACTAGTTTCACACCTTGTGGTTTGGCCAGTTTAATCGTTGTTTTGCGAATATCATTTTTAGGAACGTCGTCATTTGCAATTAAAATACAATCTGCTCCTAAATTTTGCGTCCACGAAAAGGCTACTTGTCCATGTAACAAACGATGATCTACTCTTAATAATTTAAGCACATTAATTTCCTCCTATTCATTATTAAAAATCTTCTTCTTCTGTTTCATTTTGAATTGTTTCATTACAAAATTGGATAGTCATTATCGAGTTCTCTAATGCTTGTTTAATCAATGCTGTTATTGAATCTGTATGTTCCAATTGAGTTGCTAATTCAATGACTAATGGTAAGTTCATTCCTGCAATTAAATAGAAATTTTCAGTATGGATATAGTTAAGAAATTCATTATTCACACTTCCACCAAAAATATCTGTTACAACAATCAACTCATTTCCTTTATTCTCATTCATTATCTTACTTATTTCATCATTTAAATTATAATCAGCTGTCATATACGCATCTATCGTTACAATGTTATCGTTTTTTCCACATATCAACTCTAATGAACTTAATATTCCTGTTGCAAAATTCCCATGACTAGCTAAAATTATTTTCCTTCGCACCTTATTCACCTCTCTTACACTTTACTATATGCAAAGAGCGTGCCAACTATAGTGGCACGCTCTTAATATATTAAAATTCATCTTCAGTTGCTTTTAAATCAAGCTTTTGAAAGATAATGTCATGGACATATGCTAATTCCGACTGGGGGATTTTGACACTATAATTTTCTTCTATGACACTAAATGCTTCTTTTATTTTTTTAAATTGATTTTGTTGACACTGATCACCAACACTTATTCCACTATAAGTTTCAATTGTTTCGTGACGAATTAATCGCTCAATTAAACAACTGATATGAACGTACAAAGCTATCTTACGTTCATTCGCTATCTCTTGTTCCGTTAGCTCTTCAAATCTGCGCATAAATAGTTCGATTTCTAACATTACTTTATCCGTATCCAGAATGGTTACTGAATCAATCACTTTTTTAATTGAAAAATTCCGGATCATGCGATTATTAAACTGCTCATTCTCTTCTGGGGACATTACTTTTTTTAGCCAGTAGGAAAGATTATGCGCCCCTTCACCTGAAATCAGTTCTTCAAGAGACAAGTAGGGGACATCGCTAATTAATGGATTGGCTGTACCGATAATCCCAATAACATCATATAATGAAAAGACTGTCTCTTCCGTTTTATGATGATATAACGTCTCATAATCATAAGGGATTACCTTTAATCGGCTTGTTACTGGTAAACTTTCTTCTAATAATTGACTGATTTGTTTTGCTGTTCCAATACCAGTAAGACACGTTGTGAGCAATACTTTTGCTTTATTTTCTTCTGGGTAAATCAGTTTCCAGTCTAACTGAAGATAACTTTCCGACTGAATAGCTATATCAGAAAGACTTAATTCTTTTTGAATATTTTCCCCAATAGTCAGAGCCATTGGTGTCGTGACATTATTCATAATCATAATAGGAGCCGTTAATTGTTGTGGAAAATACTCATAGATATCTTTTAAAGATCCCATATCCACTAAAATAACCAATCCATTGCTTATATCATTTTTTTCTGAATAATCCACAATCTCCTCTGCAATTTTTTGTGGTGTTGTATCCAGAGGCATATCGAACGATTCGAATATATTCTTTCCCAACATTTTATTAACAACATTAGCAATGCTGCTTGCAGTTGCATATCCGTGGGCCACAATAATCGCTTTGGCAAAGGTAGATTCTCGAGCTACTCCTAGGTGATCAAGATAAAGGGTAAGCAATATTTTATCCATATCTAATATTTCGATATCCAATTTTGGTTGTATCAAGGTCAGTAGACGTTCTGTGTATTGATACTGTGTGGTATAAATTTGTGCTACTTTTTCTTTACACTCCTTTATCAAATTGATTAATTCAATACTGTCTGGCTGCCAGCGAACTGTACTGCGTTGAAACAGATAATAACTAATGGCATAAACTGTATTTCCATTAAATGCAATTTGGTAAGATGCTTCCATTTGTCTTAATGTATCTCGGACATACTGTGTCATAAATAAAAGCAATTCTTGTTTCTGTTCTCTATCTGTCTCAAAAATCAAGAAATCAAACAAATTTTCTACTTCTTGCTTCATACTTTCTTCTGATTCAGTTAAATCTAATTTATTATTACTAAATTCAATCAGCAACTTTTTATACGTATGAACAATCCGTTGTTGATCAGGATTTTTTTGAGCCACTAAATTCTCTAAAACAGTCGACTCATCAATTCGAATACTTTCTTCAACTACTGCACTTGTATTCAGTACACTATGAAGCATAAACTCAGGAGACAAATGATGAATAGCCACTTTTACTTCTGCTTGTTCTCTTTGCATTGAAAAGGCATTTGCAGTAGTAACCTTCACTACATTTTTCAATTCTCCAATATTCCCTTTATATGTCCCGTTTTTCAATAAATGCAATACTTGTCCACTAATTACTAGTGGTACTTTTATTTTCCGTTGCTCTTTTACCAGGAAATCATAAATCATTTCTAACCGTTCATTTGGAGTACGGCTACTCAAAGGAGGTAATTCTACTCTAATTGGAATTCGCCGCATAAATGTTGTTAAAAAGTTACTTGAAATATCTTCTGTAGTAGCAAAGAATAGTCTCACTTTTACTTTTCTCGGGTTATTTGACTCTCCCATTCGATAGATGATTCCCTGATCTAAATAAGTAAATAATTTTTCTTGTCCTTCTGCGTTCAATCGATGAACTTCATCCAGAAACAATATCCCTCCTTCTGCTTCTTCAAAAGCGCCTTTTCGATTTTCTTCTGCTCCTGTATAAGCACCTTTGACATGTCCAAATAATTGACTGGTTAATAATTCCGGATTATTCGCATATTGAGCACAATTCAAAGTCACAAATGGAGCATCTTCTTCGATTAAATCATTGATTAAACAGAATTGATGGAGCATCTTGACCATATAACTTTTTCCTGTTCCGCTCTCTCCTGTTAATATAACTGGTAAACCATTATCAGGATAATATACAGCGGTTTTTAATTGCTCAATACTTCGAGATAGACTGGCTCTGTTTCCTATGAGTACTGAGAAAAAATCTGCTTTATTATAGAATAAAGGTTGATCATTTTTCAACTCTTCTAGACTACTGTATATAGTTTTAGAAAGTAAATAAAACTGATTTTCAAAAGCTTCTTTGTGCAAAAAATACACAGGTCGAGTATTGATTTTAACAATGATCTCCTGCTCATTTAATTGACTCAAATAATGACTAACGGTATTTCGTTTGATTTCAAATTTTTCAGCTATTTTTTTTGCCGTAAAAATATCGCTTACATTTTCCTGATCAAAGAAAGCCGTTTGGTTTTTCAAATAATCAGCTAATTTTTCTCTTAACATTATTTCCCACCTCAATTTTATATTAGGGGAATATTCTAAGAAGTCAATCTTTTGTTAATTCTTCTGCTTTAGAATTTCTCTACCCTAGCCCCCTTGTCATTAAATATTACTCATAAATACTATTATTTAGAAATACTCAATATATGCTAGTTCTCTATTGATTGATTTATATAGGGCCCTTTCTAAAAATAAAGCAATTCCTTTAAAAATACTCAAAAAACACAATGTTATTAATATTTTATCAAACAAAATATTAATGAACATTGTGTTTTAGAATTTTTCATATAGTAAACGAAAGACATTTTAATACTCTATACTTTCTCCAGTTAACATAAGCTGATTATCAATAAATAGATATGCGTTTGCTATTTGTTTCTTTTCTTTCCTATTGATTTAAAAGCACGCTTAAGGACATCAAAAAAGCTTAACGAATGTATCATATGCTCTGGATCAATATATACTTGTATAGCTCGAAGAACTTTCTTAGGATGTTTTGATGCAAAAGAAAATGTCCCAGATCTTTTTGTTTCAATCGCATAACGAGGTATCCATCTACCCTTAAACATAACAGAAGCAATAACATTCTCTACTTCTTCCCATGGAATTTGAATAAATTTACGTGTATCACGCTCATTAAAAAATTCAAATCCATTATTACCAATCATTATTTTTCCATAATCAGTTAATCCCGTAAAAGCGGTAGCATCTATTACCAAGTCAACTTTTGTATTAATTGATTCAACCATTCTATCCGCTCCAATTTCTTTATTTATTTCTATTATACGTGGATTTAAGTACTTATATCAATAAAAAAAGTGACTGAGAGTTAGACCCAGCCACTTTTATACGAATTAGTGTTGATCCACAAACTTTTATAAACCTTTTATAAAAGTCCGATTACGTGTCCACCAATACCAACTATAAATAGTCCAAGAATAATGATAATTGGATTTACTTTTTTCTTAAGCAAATACATGCATAGCAATGTTAGAAGTAATGGTGCTAGTCCTGGAATTAATTGATCTAAGTTATTTTGTAATGAAGTTACTTTAGTAGGAGAAAGGGCTAATCCTGAGTTGAATTGTTCAAAAGCTGTACGAATACCTTCTGATCCTGATGGTAGTGCATCCCAATCAATATAAGCTCCTTCGTCTAAAGGTACTCTAGAAACTATAGGTTGGAAATTGATTGAAACCCACCTTTGAACTAAAGCTGCTAACACAAACATTCCTAGAACTGAGGCACCTTTTGTAATATCTTGCAATAATCCACCTGAAAGGTCATCTGTAATTGCTGACCCTGCTTTATAACCAAATTCCTGTGTATACCACATGAATCCCCAACGAATAAGATTCCAAGCTACAAAGAAAAGAATTGGACCTAAAATACTTCCACCTATCGCTAGAGATGCACCTAGAGCACCTAACATTGGACGTACAGTAAACCAGAAAACAGGATCGCCAACACCTGCTAAAGGTCCCATCATCCCAACTTTAACACCTTGAATTGCTACATCATCTACTGCTACACCATTTGCACGTTCTTCTTCAAGAGCTAAAGTAACTCCAAGGATAGGAGATGCAATATATGGGTGCGTATTAAAAAACTCTAAATGACGTTTTAAAGCTGCTGCACGATCTTCTTTTGTTGTATATAATTTTTTGATTGCGGGAATCATTGAGTAAGCCCAACCACCATTTTGCATACGTTCGTAGTTCCAAGAACCTTGGATAAAGGTAGAACGCCATGCTACGGCTAATCGATTTCTTTTAGATAGTTCAATTTTTTCTGCTGCCATGTTTTAATTCCTCCTTTGAAATTAATAATCGTTTAAGATATCGCCTAATGGATCTCCAGAATTACTTCCGCCATTTGAAGAGCCACCCATTTTAGAAAGATTCAAGTAAATTAATGCCATAGCCACACCTAGAGCACCTAGAGCAATCAAAGTTAAATCAGTCATCGCTGCTACTACAAAACCAATAGCGAAAAATGGCCATACTTCTTTTGTTGCAATCATATTAATAACCATTGCATAACCAACCGCAACGACCATTCCACCACCGATAGCCATACCATCAGTTAGCCAAGCTGGCATAGAAGTCAAGAATGCTTGAACTGATTCAGCTGGAATGAATAAAAGTGCTGCTGCTGGAACTGCTATCCGCACTCCTTGCATACAAACCGCCGCTATATGAAGGAATTCGATTTTTCTAAAATTACCTTCTTCAGCTGCACTATCCATTAAATGTACGATCGGAACAGCTAATGTACGAACGATCATTGTTAAGAAAAGACCTGCTACTGCAAGTGGAATCGCAATTGCAATTGCTGTTGAAACTCCATTTACGCCTTGTCCACCTAATACTAAAATAATTGCTGATGCTACAGATGCCAATGCTGCATCTGGTGCTACGGCAGCTCCAATATTTGCCCAACCTAATGCGAGCATTTGAAGTGTTCCGCCTAAAATAATACCTGCTGTCAAGTTACCTGTTACTAAACCGATTAGTGTACATGCTACTAGTGGTTGATGGAATTGGAATTCATCCAAGATCCCTTCTATACCTGCCAAGAACGCAACAAAAACTACTAGAACCATTGATATAATAGACATAATAGACCTCCTACTTAATTTTTTTATTATTTGTTTGCTAATTCATTTTTTGCTTTTTTCATAATTTCATTCATATTGCCGCGGTTATCGTTGGGTACTTTACGTACATCAAACTTAACACCTTTTTCTTTAAGCTTTTCAAAAGCTTCTACATCATTTTGTCCCATAGAGAGCACATTATTTACAACGACTTTACCAACTGAATGAGCAAGTGATCCAACATTGACTTCTTCAATCTCTACGCCGCCTTCAACTACTCTAAGAACATCTTCGGGGTTTTCAAATAATAATAGTGCTTTAGTATTCCCGAAACGAGGGTCTTTAGATATTTCAATCATCTTATCAATTGGAATAACATTTGCTTTAACTCCTGGTGGTGTAGCTTGTTCGATTAATCTCTTACGAAGATCATCTTTTGAAACTGCATCGGAGACAACAATAATACGGTTTGGCTGTGTTGTTTTAGTCCATGCTGTTGCTACTTGTCCATGTAATAAACGAGAATCTACACGTGTTAAAACGATTTTTATTTTTCCATCTCCAACAACTGTATTAGGAGGTAGTTCTCCTTTAGGTTGTCCATCGTCTGCAATTTCAACTCCATTAGCCGATGTAGGTTGCAATTCCTCAGGTCTGACCTTTACACCATCTTTTGCTGTTTCAATAATATGTGCGGCAATTTCTTGAGCAGATGTCATTGACAAGCGAGATGCATAGGCTTCTATTAACATTGGTAAATTCAAACCAGCAACGATTGCCCATTTATCTTTATTTTCTTCAAATAAAGTATTAGCTTGATTAAATGGAGTACCTCCCCATAGATCCACCAAAAATAGTACTTCATCTTGATCATCGAATGATGCAATTGCTCTCTTCATTTTTGCTTTGACATCTTCAGGACCTTCACTTGGCATCAAGGTAATAGCTTTAACATTCTCTTGTTCTCCAAAGATCATTGCACCGGATTGCAAGATGCCTTCAGCGAATTCGCCATGGCTTGCTAGTATAATTCCTACCATTTCTTAACCTCCTAAATAGTTTCTTTCTATTACTTTTAGACACGTTTATCAAAATAAGTTTCCTTAATTTGATTGTTCTGTCTATAACTCAAATATTTTTTATTCTTTCTTACACTATTTCCCCCTTTCAATTTTCCCGATTCTCTAAACTTTCTATAAGTCTAGAGGGACAAAAACTATATTATTTGTCCGTCATCTACTATATTGCAAGTTCCGTGCCAACTTTAGTGTATCGTTCAAAAACCCTATATTAATAACTTATAAATAGACAAAAAAACAAAAACAGATACACTAAATAGTGTATCTGTTTTTGTTTCAAGTTTTTATGCTGATTAATAATAGTGTATTGTCCAATTTTCACATCTCTACATATCCCTTATCTTGAATCTCCTTAAGACGATCAGGAAAATCTGTAATTATAGCATTTATCCCCACATTTATTGCTTTTTCTAAATCCAATTTCTCATTGATTGTCCAAGTATTGATTTTTAAATCGTAATAATCTGCATATTCTATTAATTCTTCATTTAAAGATAATGCATTTGGATGAATATAGTCCATTCCGATCTCTTTGGCTTTTTGGATAATTTGTTTAGTACATTTCGATGTCAACAGTCCAGTCTGAATCGTCGCATTGAATTTTTTAACTCGAATCATATTTTCTTTGTGAAAAGAAGATATGATTATCTGTTTTTCTAATCCATACTCTTCAATCATTTTTAATACTTTCTTTTCTAATCCAATATCATTACCGTTAACTGTTTTAAGTTCGATATTGGTAAGCAGGTTTTTATCCTGCATCCATTCAAAGTATTCTTTTAAAGTCGGGATTTTTTGTTCTGCTAATCCTTCCTGATCTTTACTATTAATGGATAGAGACTTAAGTTCATCTAAAGTCCATTCCGTTAATTGTCCTTTGTCACTTGTTAACCGTTCTAAAGTATCATCATGGAAAATAACGATCGTTCCATCTTTCGTTAATTGGGCATCTAATTCAATACCGTCAGCCCCCACTTCGTAAGCTTTTCGAAATGCAATCATCGTATTTTCTGGATACTTCCCACTAAATCCTCGGTGGGCCAAATTTAATGTCCTAATCCTATTTACTTCCCTTCTAAAGATCTGCTCAGTTATTTTGCTTACATAGTTATTTTGCTGTTATTCTATAAAAAGAGTGTAGCATAAGAATATAAATTTAATGCATTTTTTACTACTATTTTATTAAGTTTGTATAGTATTTTATTATAAAAACCCCTGAAAGTTAGACTATATCCTAACTTTCAGAAGTAATATTTAGAGAGTATTTTATCTTGCTACTTTATATTTTTTAGACTGCATACATTTCAAAGCTGTTAGAGCAACTCCTACAGTTATAGCTGCTGCCGTTACACCTGGATTTTTTTTCGCTTTTACCATTAAGCTTTTTGGTCGGTGCCAGCCTAAGTTATTGCCACGCTCATCCAAATCTTCTTTATGCTCATAGAGATTACCTGCCTCAGGAGCTGGCGCTTTTGTATTTTCATCATAATTAGTTGGATACGTATTAATCTCCATGATTTTATCTGTTAATCTAGGATACAGCATACCTACAATTGAGAAAAACTTAGACTGTGTTCCAACATACATATCGCGTTTAGGGTGTTCAGCAACATGAAGAATGGCTTCTGCTACACTTTCTGGTGGGTAAACGACCCCTTTATGGGTTGGTTTTTTATTGATGTAACTTGTTGCGTGATCTGTATAAGGGGTATCTACTCTAGCTGGATGAATTTGGGAAAGAACTACTGGTGCGTGTTCTTTTTCCAGCTCCATACGTACAGCATCTGTAAACCCTCTAATAGCATGTTTACTGGCTGAATAACTTGATTGAACTGGAAAAGCACGATTCCCAACAACACTACCCATATTAATAATAGATCCCGGTTCATTCTTTTCTTTATAATGAGCGATGGCTCTACGAGTCCCGTAGACTACTCCCCAGAAATTAATATCAAATAATTGGCGCATATCTTTAATTGGAATTTCTGCTGAGTATCCATAAATAGACACCGCAGCATTATTTAACCATGTATCAAATCCGCCGAATTTTTCAATTGCTTTTTCGGCAATTTTATCTATATCTTCTTCTTTAGATACATCGGCTACGACATAGACAAATTCAGTTCCTCTAACTTTCAGCTCTTTTTCTAATATACTTAATGCTTCTTCATTTCTTGAAGCTAATACCAGCTTTACACCTTGCTCTGCAGCCATTCTAGCAGTCACTAGACCAATTCCACTCGTAGCACCTGTGATGACCATTACCTGATCTTTTAATTTTTTCAATTTTAATTTCATACTATTTAATGGCATTCCTTTATCTACTGCTCTTTGTTCCATATTACATTCCTCCTTAGATAAATATCCATTCCTATTTCTTATTGTTCATTTTATTGAAAAACAAATAGACTATTCAACTTATAGACCTTATTCGTTATAACTTAGTACTTAATCTAACATAGCCCATTTCCACTCCCTAACTTCAGGCATATCTTCGCCATGTTCACGAATATACGCATGGTGCTTACTGAGGCGTTTATCCATTTCTACTTCAAAATCTTGTGCTTCAAATCCATATACCATTTTAGCTGCATCTTTTGCTAAACTAAATCGGTCTAGTTCGTTCAAAACCCTCATATCGAATGGTGTAGTAACAGCTCCATTTTCCCTATATCCATGAATAGAAATAGGATGAATGGGTCTATCAAAGAAAATATCTCTAATTAATCCTTCATAACTATGATAGGCAAACAAAATAGGCTTATCTGGAGTGAAATACGCGTCAAATTCACTATCTGTTAATCCGTGAGCGTCTATCTTCTGATGACGTAACTTGAACAAATCAACTACATTGATAAAACGAATATGCATTTCTGGAAAATAATCTTTAAGAATTGTAATTGCTGCTAATGATTCTAAGTTAGGTTCTGTTCCTGCGGCAACCATTATAATGTCAGGTTCTTCATCTTGATCTGTACTTGCCCAATCAATTTTTTTCAAGCCGTTTTCTACTAATTCTTCTGCTTCATCAGCTGAATAGAACTGCGGACGCGGATGTTTACTAGAAACAATTAAATTGATTTTTTGTTTAGAACTTAACACTTTTGACATTACAGCCATCAAAGTATTTGCATCAGCTGGATAATACGCACGAATATATTCTGGTTTTTTTTCAGCCAGATGAGTCACAATGCCTGGATCTTGATGCGTATATCCATTGTGGTCCTGCTGATAAACAGAAGAAGATGCGATTACATTCAGTGAAGGATAATCGTTTCGCCATTCTAATTCATCCGCTTTTCTGATCCATTTAAAATGCTGCGTCAGCATAGAATCCACTATTCTCAAGAAGCCTTCATAACTTACGAAGAAACCATGTCGTCCAGTTAAAACATATCCTTCCAGCCAGCCTTCTGCCTGATTTTCCGATAGCTGAGAATCAATCACTCTTCCTGCCGTACCCATTGATGCATCATTTGGCTCATGTGTAGGTTCCATCCATTGACGATCAGTCACTTCCAACACTGCATTCAACCGATTTGAATTGAGTTCATCTACACTGAAAATTCGAAAGTTATCTGGATTTTTAACGACAATGTCACGGCTATATTTACCAAATTCCGTCATATCTTGTTTCTTTTCTGCTCCAGGGGTTGCGATTGAAACAGCGTATTCTTTCCAGTCTAGCACATCTAGTGGCTTAGAATTAATTCCGCTATTCGTAATTGGATGAGCAGACATTCTATTTTCATATTTTGGCGCAATGGCTTTGATATCCTCTTTTAACTTACCCTTTTCATCAAATAGCTCTTCTGGTCTATAGGATTTTAACCAGTCTACTAGTGCCTCACTATCTTCCATATCATTCTGTTCTACTGGAATGGGAATCTGGTGAGATCTAAAAGAACCTTCAACCGGTTTATTATCCCAGAATTTTGGTCCCGTCCAACCTTTAGGTGTTCGCAGTATAAACACCGGCCAAGTTGGCATTGCAAATTTAGTTTCCTTATTTTCTCTGGCAGATTTTTGAATCATCTGAATCTTTTCAATTGCTTCATCCAGTTTTTCCGCCATTTCCGGATGCAATTTCTCAGCATCGTCTCCTTCAACAAATATCGGATCCCAGCCTAATCCTTTAAAATACTGAGTCAGTTCTTTATCTGTTTTTCTTGAAAGAATCGTTGGATTTGCAATCTTATACCCATTTAAACAAAGTATTGGCAGCACTGCCCCATCTTTTCTAGGATTGATAAACACGTTAGAGAACCAAGAAGTTGCCAAGGCTCCTGTTTCCGCTTCACCATCTCCTATGGTTACAGCAGCAATCATTTCTGGATTATCCAATATTGCACCTGTAGCATGCGACAAGGCATATCCTAATTCTCCACCTTCATGTATAGAGCCAGGAGTTTCTGGTGCTGCATGTGACCCAATTCCACCTGGAAAAGAAAACTGTTTGAATAGTTTTTGCATTCCTTGTTCATCTTGGGAAATTTCTGGATAGATCTGTGAGTAAGTACCATCTAAATATGCATTTGATACCATTACTTGTCCACCATGACCGGGACCTTCAATGAAAAACATATTTAGCTTATATTTATTGATGACCCGATTCAAGTGAGCATAAACAAAATTCTGTCCTGGGATTGTACCCCAGTGACCAATTGGATTGACTTTAATATCGGTTGACTTTAAAACGGTCTTAAGTAGAGGATTATCTTTTAAAAACAATTGACCAACTGATAAATAGTTAGCTGCTCGCCACCAAGCATCTACTTTATTTAAATAGTCTCTTGATGAAAAATCTTGTAATTTTTCCATGACCATTCTCCTTTTCATTCGTATAGTTTCACTATACCGCTACAAGAAAGCAAGAAACAACCAAAGTGCTTTACTAATCTACTTTGAGAGGTATGATTTATTGAACTATAGTCTGTCAGGCATTCCTATCGAATAAATGACAGTTCCATTAAATAAACTATGGAATTTTTACTAGTAATGATTTCTGCCTATTTCCTGTGGTATGATAATAGGGATGAATTTTTAAAGAATGGAAGGAGATAAGATGTCAGTGATTGTATTAGCTGGTATGATAGGAGCGGGTAAGAGCACGTACACCACGTTCATTTCAGAAGAATTTAAAAGTAAAGCTTTTTATGAACAGGTGGTAGAAAACCCAATTCTTGAAAATTTTTATGCAGATCCTAAAAGATGGGCTTTTTCATTACAGATTTTCTTTTTAAACACTCGGTTTAGAAGTATTAAACAGGCACTAGTCCACAGACATAATGTCCTCGATCGATCAATTTATGAAGATGCTCTTTTTACTAAAATCAATTATGAAGAAGGAAATATGAGCGAAGCTGAAATGATATTATATACAGATCTATTGGAGAATATGATGGAAGAATTACAGGAAATTCCTAAAAAAGCGCCTGATCTATTGATTTATCTTAGAGGTTCTCTTGATACTCACTTAGAAAGAATTAAAAAAAGAGGTCGTCCTTTCGAACAGGTTGAAGAAAATCCCGGATTATTAGACTATTATACGAAGCTACATAGTCGTTATGATGAGTGGTTTAGCGAATATGATAAGAGTCCTACATTAGTGATTGATATAGATTCAGTTGACCTAGAACGAGAAGAAGATAGAATTAAGGTCATGCAGGAAATTAAAACTGCTTTGAAAACACACTCAATTTAATACTAAATATTAGGGGAGAAAAAGATATGGTCAAAACAATCTACTATTCTGAAGTCATATATGATACTTGGTCGTTTTATATTGCTGCTACTGAGAACGGATTGGTTTATGTAGGATCTTCTCCTCAAAGATTCACCGAGCTCGAAACTTGGGTGAGTAATTTAAAGGTGAATACAGAATTGATTAGAGATGATCGTATTCTAACTCTATATATTAGTCAATTCAAAGAATATTTAACAAGACAACGCACAAGTTTTACTTTCCCTGTTGAATTAATCGGAACCTCTTTTCAAATTGAGGTATGGAACCACTTGCTAACTATCCCATATGGTGAAACAACGACCTATGGTGAGATTGCTACAGCACTAAATAAAAAACCAACACACTCACGAGCAGTCGGTACAGCAATTGGTAAAAATCCACTAATGATCGTTTATCCTTGCCATAGAGTCGTACCCAAAACAGGATCTCCAAAAGGGTTTCGTGGCGGTTTGCCAATGAAAAAAGCCCTGCTATCTTTAGAAAAATTAGATTAAAAAATCCGTTTTGCAAAATCAAATAAGATTTTGCAAAACGGATTTTTGTTATGCCTGGTACAAAACAATAAACGCTATTAAGTTATTCAGCATATGATAAACAATGCCCGCTTCTACAGTCCTTGTGTGTTTAGCGGCAAATGCAAATAAGAAACCCATTCCGATATAAGAAAACGCAGAAGGAATATCAGTAGGCATATGAATCAATCCAAATAAAAATGCACTTACAACCACAGAAATCCAAGAGGCGTTTAATGAATTATGTCTAAACAGAATAAGTCCCCGAAACAATACCTCTTCCGCTATAGGAGCAGCTATAACAATCATTAAAAACAAAGCCCAAACGGGAGCGAGTCCAACCATCCCTTCAATCGTTTGCTGATTAGCTGCTTCTGCTTCTCCAAATATATAGGAAAGCAAAATATTCCCTCCTATATACAAGATATAAGAAACTGGAATATACCAACCTAAAAATATCCAATCTTTTTTACTTAACCCCGGAATAATTTTCCATTCATTTCTACTTAATTGTTTACGATTAAACAGAGGGATCTTTCTCCAAATAACAACTATGGTGATTAACACGGCTCCTAAGATAGTCCCTACAATAGTTCCAGCTATAATTTCAGGTTCTATATATTCCATTAGTGCTATGCTGGATTCAAGAGTCTCTATGAGAGCAATATTATTGGATATAAAGTAAACAACAAAAAGTACTCCAAAAACTATTTGCAGCACTATAGGTGAAAGCCCCCACAATAACAATTGCTCTCTTTTCAGAATTTTTCTTAATGGATATCCTTCAAATACTTTCATCTTAATCTCCAATCTAGTTATATAAATATGTAGTCATTCTCAAGAATACCAAAATGACATTTTAAAAGATAGTAAAAAATGTAATAAAAGCACCGAAATATTTATCGGTGCTTTTATTACATAAACCAATTTAATTAAACAGAATAATTTGGTGCTTCTTTAGTAATATGCACGTCATGTGGATGAGATTCTCTCAGACCTGCACCTGACATTTGAATAAACTGAGCATTTTCTCTTAATTCTTTCAAATCAGCTGCCCCCACGTAGCCCATTCCGGAACGTAGCCCACCAGTCAATTGAAACAGGATATCTTGAACGCTGCCTTTGTAAGCTACCCGACCTTCAATTCCTTCTGGAACTAATTTATTCGCTTCTGTCTTATTATCTTGGAAATAACGATCACTGGAACCTTTTTTCATTGCACCAAGGCTGCCCATTCCTCGATACGTTTTGAAACGACGACCTTGATAAATTTCAAATTCTCCTGGAGATTCATCCGTTCCTGCAAGCATGCTTCCAAGCATGACAGCGTGACCTCCAGCAGCAAGAGCTTTAGCAATATCTCCTGAATACTTGATACCACCATCTGCAATAATAGGTTTTCCATATTCACGTGCAACGGAGGCGGCATCATAAATAGCAGTAATCTGAGGAACGCCTACTCCTGCAACTACTCTCGTTGTACAAATTGAACCCGGACCAATTCCAACTTTTACTACATCGGCCCCTGCTTCAAATAAAGCTCTTGTCCCTTCTGACGTAGCTACATTACCCGCAACTAACGTAACGTTGGGAAAGGCTTCACGAATTTTCTTCATTTCTCTTAAAACACCTGCACTATGACCATGAGCTGTATCTACAACAATTAAATCCACCCCTGCATCAATCAGCGCTTGGGAACGCTCAAATGTATCTTTAGTAATCCCCACAGCCGCACCAGCTAGTAAACGCCCATGTTTATCTTTAGCAGCATTAGGGAATTGAGTAATTTTTTCTATATCTTTAATCGTAATTAAACCACTCAACCATCCATTAGCATCAACTAAAGGCAATTTCTCTATTTTATGTTCTTTAAGTAGAAGTTCCGCTTCTTCTAGAGACGTTCCTTCAGAAGCTGTAACGAGATTTTCTTTTGTCATGACATCTTGTATCTGCCCTGACATGTCCGTTATGAATCTCATATCCCGGTTTGTTAATATTCCAACGAACTTTCTATTTTCCATTGTTTCTACAATCGGTACTCCGCTAATACGATATTTGGACATTAACGCTTCTGCTTCAGAAACCAGATTTTCCGGAGTTAAAAAGAATGGGTCAATAATTACACCGGATTCAGAACGTTTAACTTTACGAACTTCATCAGCTTGTTGTTCAATTGTCATATTTTTATGAATAACTCCAAGTCCACCTTGTCGTGCCATTCCAATAGCCATTCCAGAAGCCGTTACGGTATCCATACTTGCACTTAGTATTGGCAGATTTAATTTCACGGACTCTGAAAGCTCTACTTGCAAGTCAACTTCATTTGGCAAAACATGACTTTCTGCCGGTAATAAAAGTACATCATCAAACGTATATCCTTTTTTATTGAACTTTGTTTCCCAATTCCCCATTTTTTTCTCCTCCATTTTATAATTACAACTAATCCTCACGTAATTTTTAATTATTAAGTTACCACCCATACCAAGCTGCGTCAACACTAGAGTTCGCCTTGTAAGAATTTTCTCATAAACTTAACCACGAAATATTTTGATAACGCTTAAAAAACGAACTAATTATTATTATATATATATAAATGTATGTTTTCTCTTTTTTCTTGCTCCGCTAGAATTTATAAAAACCTCTAAAGACTAATAGTCTCTAGAGGTTTTAACAAAGAATTTAAAATAATGTTCCTTGGATATTCAATCTGCGTTTCAAGTAAATTTTTGCCCCAATTGCTGCGACACCGATGATAACAGAAATCATTGGTGATAACATAGGATTGAAAGGACTTGGGAAAGCACCTAATGTCATTAATAAAACAAATCCTATCATAACTCCAGAAGTGGCTAAAATATATTTCAAAAATCCACCCTTTTGACCTGGGACAGGCGCATATTTTGCAATGACCATTAATGCTAGACCCCCTACAACAAACGCCAGAAATGCCATAAATAAAGTCATTGTAGAAGATTGATCTGTAAACAAACTGATTAATCCAGTAATTCCTGTGTAGGCTCCACCAGCTGTTAATACCCCATCCAGATATATTTTCCAGCTTTCTGAACGTACAACTTCTTCTTGTTCACTAGCTGTCTGGTTATCCGTTAGATAGTTCGCTTGATCCGTAACCGTGCCGTAAATACGTCGAGCTGTCAAATGGTGGCTTTGCTGCTCAACTATTTTTTTCAACATATCATTATAAATGATTGTCTTTCTTTCTTCCGATACTTTATGATCATCTAAGCTGCGATTCAGTTTGACCATATATTCTCTATTTTTATTCGTTAACTGCTCATATAATTCAGTATTTTCTTCTTTCTTCGCTAAAAGTTCTTTTGCTTTGTCAGACTGCTCAGGAACTTCTTTATTATGTTTATTGAACAAATGATTTTTCTCCTTTCTGGTGTAAATTTTTATACGTTGAATCTGAACAAGATGACATCGCCATCTTGCACGACATATTCTTTTCCTTCTGAACGTAATTTCCCAGCTTCTCTGGCTGCTTTTTCACTGCCTAATGCATCATAATCCGCATAAGCAATTGTTTCTGCACGAATAAATCCATGTTCAAAGTCACTGTGAATCACGCCTGCAGTTTGAGGTGCTTTCATCCCTTTACGGAATGTCCAAGCACGAACTTCTTTTTCCCCCGCAGTGAAGAATGTCGCTAATCCTAATAGATCGTATGAAGATCGAATCAATTTATCCAACCCGGGTTCTTCCACACCTAGATCTTCTAAAAACATCGCTTTTTCTTCATCATCTAATTCTGCAATTTCTTCTTCAATAGCTGCAGAAATCGTGACAACCTCCGCACCTTCTTCGGCAGCAATATTTTTAACCACTTCTAAGTGCTTATTACCTTCTGCATTTGCAATGTCTTCTTCTGCAACGTTAGCTACATACAATACGGGCTTACTTGTTAATAAGAATAGTGACTTAACAATTGGCAGTTCTTCCGGTGTGAAATCAAGCATTCTAACCGGCTTGCCTTCTTCAAGGACAGGTTTGATCTTATCAAGAACAGTAAGCATTTCAAGAGCATCTTTATCCTTTGATTTGGCTTGCTTTTTCACACGGTCATAACGTTTTTCTACAGAATCCAAGTCTGCAAGTGCTAGCTCTAAATTGATGGTTTCAATATCATCAGCTGGACTAACTGATCCTGAAACATGTGTGATGTTTTCGTCATCAAAACAACGAACAACATGACAAATTGCATCCACTTCACGGATATTCGCCAAGAATTTATTTCCTAAGCCTTCCCCTTTACTCGCACCCTTTACAATTCCAGCGATATCTGTAAATTCAAAAGTAGTGGGAACAACTTTCTGAGGTTTTACAAGTTCTTTTAATCTTTCAAGTCTTTTATCTGGTACTTCTACGATTCCTACGTTTGGATCAATCGTTGCAAACGGATAATTCGCTGCTTCTGCACCAGCTTTTGTGATGGCATTAAATAACGTTGATTTCCCTACATTGGGTAAACCAACGATTCCTGCTGTTAAAGGCATTTTTAGTATTCACCTTTCCTTGCTTTCATGATTTTAAAATAATTTAAACGAAATAATGCTGACTTCTTTAGAATAGCTAACTAATCTATTTCATCAGCTTTTTTGAGTACTTTTTTCATTTTTCTCTCGAACTCTCTTCGAGGCATGAGGACTAACTGGCCACATCCGACGCATTTAATGCGAATATCAGCACCCAGTCGAATAATTTCCCAACGGTTCACTCCACAGGGATGTTTTTTCTTCATCTCAACTACATCATGCAGTTCATAAGACTTCTCCACAATCCTCACTCCCTACTTTTATTCAAATTCGATATCCAGATCTTCTAAAATACGATTCAAATCATCTTGAGAAACGTATTCAATCTCGATTTTTCCTTTTTTACCTTTTTCTCGAATCACAACACTTGTTCCAAATTTATCTGTTAAAAGCTCTTCAGAGCGACGAATATAAATCGATTTATCTGTATCCACTTGCTTTTTATTTTCTATTTTGGGTTTCTGGTTTGCTTCTGCTACTAAATGTTCTAGCTGTCTTACCGTTAATCCTTCTTTTACCGTCCGTCTAGCAAACTTAGTCAGTTTTTTCTTATCTTTTAGTCCAAGTAGTGTTCTAGCTTGACCGTTTGAAAGTTTATTTTCTTGGAGTAGATTTTTAACTTCTGCGGGCAGAGTTAGTAGTCGTAAGTGATTCGCAATATAAGAACGACTTTTCCCCAGTTTTTCTGCAACTTTTTCTTGCGTCATAGAAAGCTTTTCCATCATCATGTTGTAAGCTTCTGCTTCTTCTAGCGAGGTTAAGTCTTCACGTTGCAAGTTTTCTAAGATAGCAACCTGCATCATGACTTCTTCATTCAATTCACGTATAATGGCTGGAATCTTTTCTTTTTCAGCAATTTTAGACGCTCTAAAACGACGTTCTCCAGCAATAATTTCGTACCCTTTTACTGAAGATTGTCTCAATATGATGGGCTGCAATACTCCAGATACACTAATTGATTTTGCTAGTTCATTCAATGCATCTTCATCAAAATGTCTTCTTGGTTGATAAGGATTAGGTCGAATCTCTTCAAGAGAAATCAATTCTACACGTTCATCGTCCCCACTAACTTCATTTTCAAAATCAGGCACATCAAACAACGCATCGATCCCACGTCCTAAACCTTTCTTTTTATTTACCATTCAGCATCACTTCCTTTGCTAACTCTTGGTAAACCTCTGCACCTTTTGAGCGCAAGTCGTAATCAATGATTGACAGACCATAACTCGGTGCTTCTGACAAACGAATATTTCTGGGAATAATAGTTGTATAAACTTTTTCGCGGAAGTATTTTTTCACTTCATTAACAACTTCGAAACCTAGATTGGTTCTAGCATCGAGCATCGTCAATAAAACGCCTTCTACTTTCAGTTCTTTGTTGAAATGTTTCTGGACTAATCGAACAGTATTCAACAGTTGACTTAACCCTTCTAATGCGTAGTATTCACATTGTACCGGGATCAAGACTGAATCACTGGCAGTAAACGCATTGATCGTCAAATGACCTAATGAAGGCGGACAATCAATAAAAATGTAATCATATGTTTCTCCTAATGTTTCGATTGCACTTTTCAATCTAGTTTCTCTAGCCATTAGACTGGTTAACTCTACTTCGGCTCCTGCTAACTGTATAGTCGCGGGTACAATAGACAAATTCTCTCTACTTGTTGGTAAGATAACGTCATCCAATGGTACTTCATTGATCAATACATCATAAATATCTTTATCTACTTCACCTTTACGAATGCCTAATCCGCTTGTAGCATTCCCTTGAGCATCCATATCTATCAACAATATTTTTTTCCCTGCATATGCAAGTGACGCTCCCAAATTAACGGTTGTAGTCGTTTTGCCTACACCACCTTTTTGGTTCGCAACGGCAATGATCTGAGCCATGTGAATCCTCCCGGTTCTATTATTTATTATTATAAGGGTTGTTTATTTGGTGTGCCTGGTTTTCTAGGGTATTTGTTTGGCGTTTCTTTCTTTTTGTCAATCAAGATAATATGTCTTTCTCCTGCAGCTTTTGGCAGCTCAAAAGAAAAGTCTTCTCTAAATTTACCGCCTAAAGTAGTGATTGCTTTATTTGCTTCCTTCATCTCTTCAGGTGCATGCGCAGCTTTCATAGCAATAAATACACCATCTTTCTTCAAAAGGGGCAAGCATAACTCAGCCAATACACTCATTCTGGCTACTGCTCTGGCAGTTACGAAATCATAAGTTGCTCTATAAGTCTTATTTTGCCCAAATGTTTCTGCTCTATCATGGAGAAGCGTCACATCGGATAAATTAAGTTTATCCATAACAATTTCTAAAAAACTGATTCTTTTTTTCAAAGAATCGACAATAGTGACCTTTAAATCAGGATAAAGTATTTTTAGGGGGATACTGGGAAAGCCAGCACCTGAGCCTACATCACATAAGCTGTGGACCCCTTTACTAAAATCTACATATAGCCCGGCAGTTAAAGAATCGTAGAAATGCTTCAAATAGACTTCTTCTTGTTCAGTAATTGCAGTTAAATTAATTTTTTGATTCCATTCTTGTAATAACTCTAAATAAAGTTTATATTGAATCATTTTATCGTCTGTAATCGGCAAACCACGACGCTCTAACTCGGCTTTAAATTCCTCTGGATTCATAACCAAAAACTCCTTTTATTTCAACTCGTGAAACAGCTTTTGTTTCACAAAGTCACTCTCTTCACTTTATACTAAATCACCTATAAATACAATGCTTTATGAGCAATTGTTTCATGAAATCCATAAATAATATATGACTTTTTTAAATAATATCTTCTTTCATTGAGGTTACTATCTCACAAGAAAAAGCCGTTCAGCATAATCATGCTAAACGACTTATATTAAGTATGTTCTAACTAAGAAATTCATTACGTACCGATTAGCCAAATAGCTGTAGGTGAATAACTATCTGCAGAAGTGGTTGGTGTTGAAGATACTTGAACAGCAAACATTAACATTAATGTAATCAACGCTATTTTCTTTTTCAACTAAAGCAGCTCCTTTCTTAGAATATGATGATTTTCTATCATTATTATAGCAAAATCCAGTCATAAATTGTATAATTTTCTTAAATATTAACTAACAAAAGAGGATATTTATGAAAAATTCTACAGATCAACCACTATCTCTCGATTATTTACCTGGAAAAACACTACGAAAAATTCGGGAATCAAAAGGTTATACTCAAAAATACGTAGCGCAAGGAATTATTAAGCAATCAACCTATTCAAAAATAGAAAGAGAAGAGGCTGAACCAGCTGCTTCAAAGCTCTTCACAATATTGGATCGTCTAGAAATGTCTGTGGGAGAATTTCTATTCATACAAGGAGACTATGCTCACTCAAAAAAAGGGGCAATCCTTTATTCATTTGTAAACCAAAAGTACAACGCTCCCGATGAGTTAGAGAAATTAAAAAAAGAAGCCGAAGATTATTTAACTGAATTTGAAGATACTGTGGTAAAAGATATTCAGTCCATTTATGAATCACTAATTGTTTTTGGAAGAACACATGATATTAAACTAGCTAGAAAATATGTACAGCCAGTATGGGACAGAATAGAAGCTTTTGATGAATGGCAATTAACTGAAATTTATTTAGTCAATAATATCATGTTCTTTTTCAGCGCAGATTCTGCCATCTATATTTCTAGTAGAGCCATCGAACAACTCAAAAAATATAAAGGATTCAACGACAGCTCCAAGTTAAGATATAATTTAAAATTCAATCTCGTGTACCTCTTTATGGATAGCCAAAAATACGAGGAGGCACTATCTGCTCTTGAAAATTTAATTCCATATACTAAAGAATTAAAAAAACATGACATGTTAGCTGTTTGTTATGCTAGAAAAGGTGTATCTATGATCAAATCAGGGGATGAAAGTGGAGAAGATTGGATTGATAAAGGTTTGAACATGCTAGATATTATTGAAGAAAACGAACTCAAAGAACTCCTTAAAGAGGAAATAAAATCATTCATAAATTAAAATTACCCTCTTTTTTATCAACTGATTATCTTGTTGTGGAGGTAAAATCGAATTAAACCGAACAATACGTTCCCTTTTTTATATATTTTATACCATTATATGACTATTTTGGAGGTTTTAGAAAAGTTTGTAGTATACTGTGTTCAAGTTACGAGATCAAGGCTTAACTCCTATCTATTTTCTCCTTGCTAAAGCCGATATGATAGATCCGTAGCAAACAATAGACCTCTACCGTAGTTCATATATTGCCTCTCAACTTTATATGAACAACCCCAATTATAAGTCCTTACTTGAAAAAGTGCGGACTTATTTTTGTGCCCTAAAATCATTCCCCTTTATATATTGTATATAATTCCTTTATAATTTTTGTTTATTTCTCATCTATCTGCTTGTTTGTCCGTTTTCTCTTAACTTAATTAAGCAAAATCGATGAAAATTCTTTTATAAATTTATAATCGTTTTAAAAAAACAAATAAAGCGCTTTATTTTCGTTAGTTTATACAAAAATATCTTGTTTATTTCTTTCAGGATAGCGCATATATTTTACATAGTTGAGTATTTTTTTATTTTATGTATACTGAAGTGAATCAAGAATTATCTGCACAGAAAATTCATTTATTCATCACAGCTTTTTCATTATTCGAGGACATTTTATCTAAAGTAAAAATCAATGTCCGGGAGGAGTATTCAATTCGTATGTGGCAATATAAACAGTTGGAAGAATTAAGCGCAAAAGATCTTCACTTAATTTTAAAAGAAAGAACCAAAGTATTCGTAGTAGAGCAAGCTGCTGCTTATCAAGAAGTGGATGATATCGATCTCCACGCCACACATCTATTAAAAAGATGTAAAGATACAGTGAATGCCTATTGTCGAGTTTACTTGAAAGATGGAAAGGTACGAATCGGTCGTGTACTCGTTCCAGAGCACTGCAGAAATATAGGTCATGGAAGAGAGTTAATGCAAGTAGCCTTAAATTATATCACCGTTCGTTATCCTAAAAGAGAAGTTCAAATCCAAGCAGAAGCTTATTTGAAAGACTTTTATGAGTCTTTCGGTTTCGAACTTATCTCAGAACTTTATTACGAAGACGATATTGCGCATTACGATATGCTTTACAAAAATCATCATCAAGTAGATTCTACGAAAATTAAACAAACCAATTTATCTGAGTAACTTTAAACAATACAAAGAGGACACTCTTCTAAAAAGTGTCCTCTTTTTTTATACTGTATTCATTAATTATCAGTCCGAATGCCTCTTGTTCAGAAACCGTGAATCCTTCTTTTCTACAATACCGGATCACGTTCCTGCTGCTTTCCGTCAATAATATTTTCTGAGGGATTTGTGCATTTTTTTCTAACGCTTTTTTTAATAGAGTATATTCGATTTTTCCACCTTGATAATCTTTTTTTACTAGAATATCTTGAATATAAACCTTATATGCTTCTTCTCCTACAACTCTTGCTAGGCCGACTAGCTCTTCTTTATCCCATGCCGAAAAAACTTGCCGTGTATTTAGAATCATTTTCTCTAAAATAGAAGGATCCCTGACATAGTCTAACCAGCTTATACTTTCATATAAATTGTTTAACTGTTCTATTTCAATATTTTTTATTGTTTTGTATACAATTTTCAGTTTTAATCACCTTTTCTTCTAAATCTCTATTTATTAAAACGCTCATTTTATACTTCTTCATTATTTCCAGCTATCTTGTTCAAAAGAAACTTTATGTTTTTTCTTACTGTACTCTGCTGCCTTATCTCCAGCGGTCCTCCCAAAGACAATCGTTTCAGCAATTGCGTTGCCGCCAATCCGATTCTGTCCATGTAATCCGCCAACGGTTTCCCCAGCTGCGTAAAGTCCCTTAATACTTTCTCCATTTTTATTCAATACTTCTGCATGGATATTGATTTTTACTCCACCCATCGTATGATGGATCCCCGGTGCGATTTTAATCGCAAAATATGGCCCACCATCCATAGAGGATTCAATGGATTCATCTCTTACACTTTGACTTACATTGGTATCATTCCACTTTTTAACTGACTGCTTTAAATTAATTTCCGTCATTTTCAAATATTGAGCTAATGCTTCAATAGAATCTTTTGAATAAACCATTTTTTTATATTCATAAAAGGAGACAGCGAGTACTCGTTTTCTGATTTTATTGTTAAATATTAAGTAAGCATAGGGTTCTTCCAACTTTAAAATCGCATCTGATACAACGTCTCGTCGATCTAATTCTTCAACAAACCTGTTGCCCCATTTATTGACAAGTAGTGCACCTTCTCCTCGCAAAGCTTCAGTTACTAAAATCCCTGTTTCTTGATGAACTGTTGGATGAATTTGTACCTGATTCAAATCACGAACAGCTCCCCCGATCGCTTGAATCATTTGAATACCTGATCCTTGGGTTCCTGGATGATTAGTTGTAATGATTCCATCAAGCTGCGGTGCGTACTTCTGTAATAATACCTTGTTAGCACCAAATCCTCCAGTAGTTACGATAACACAATCTGCTAATATTTTTTTCTTTTCCTTCAAATTATCTTCTATTTGTACTCCAACTATTTTGCTATTCTTTACTAGTAATTTTTCTGCCTTTGATTGGAATAGGATTGGAATATTCAATTCTTTTATTTTTTTCAATAATCCAGACACTAGATATTGACCAATAGCTGATCCATCTGCTGGGCGGTGTGTTCTATTCACACTCATCCCACCGGTCTTGGTCAAATCCGATAAAGTGATGCCTAATCCATCCAGCCAATCAATCGCATCTGCTGAATGATTTACGAAATATTTTAGTAACTCTTTATCATTCGCCTGATTTCCACCTTTATATGTTTCCTGAAAAAAGCATTCGTTAGAGTCTTCAACATTTTGCTTACTCTGAAATTTTGATTCTGAAGCATTCATTCCTGCCGAAGATTTGATTGTATTCCCTTTGATCTCATTAAGCTGTTCAACCAAAACAACATTTGCTCCAGATAACTTTGCAGAAATAGCAGCAGCCATCCCTGCTCCTCCTGCCCCTACCACAACAATATCTACTTTATCATTTTGAATTACCTGCACTAGCAATCACTCCTTTGGTTTGTATGTATCACTAATTATTTTGTGAAAAAAGTTCTATTTATATTGTAGCTTTTCTTCAGATATTGTACAACGCAAAAAAAGCCAGGTAACTACACCTGACCTTTCTGGACTAAAAATTCTGTTATTTAAAATCAAACCACTTTTGTGTACGGTTTGCTATTTTAACCAGTAATAACATAATAGGAACTTCTACCAGCACGCCTACCACTGTAGCTAATGTAGCTCCTGAATTTAAACCAAACAACGAAATAGCTACGGCTACAGATAATTCAAAAAAGTTACTTGCTCCAATCATTGCAGATGGAGCAGCGATGTTATAAGGTAGTCTACATGCATAAGCTCCAAAATAAGTCACGCCAAAAATGATAAACGTTTGTAAAATAAGCGGAATTGATATCAACAAGATATGAATGGGATTCTGTACAATGCGTTCTCCTTGAAAAGAAAAGATTATAATCAAAGTAAGCAATAATCCTATCATCGTTACTCGATCAAACTTACTTATAAAGTTTTTTTCAAAGTAAGTTTTTCCCTTTTTACTGACTACTAATTTTCTTACTACTATTCCAAGTACTAAAGGAACGACAACGAATAATATTGTTGACAGTATCAAAGTATTCCATGGTACGACAACATTACCAACGCCTAGTAGCAATGCAACAATTGGGGCAAACAAGACCAATATAATAATATCATTGATTGAAACCTGAACTAATGTATACGCTGGATCCCCGTTTGTTAACTTGCTCCACACAAATACCATCGCCGTACATGGTGCTGCACCTAAAAGAACGGCTCCTGCAATGTACTCTCTCGCTAACCCCTCTTCAATAAATCCATTGAAGACAAACAAAAAGAAAAATGAAGCAATTAAAAACATGGTAAAGGGTTTAACAGCCCAGTTGATGGTTGTTGTCAAAAGTAATCCTTTAGGCTTTTTGGTTGCATCCACTATACTCGAAAAATCAATTTTGAGCATCATAGGGAAAATCATGATCCAAATCAAGATAGCAGTTGGAATAGAGACTTGATAATATTCAAAACGGCTTAAAACATCTGGAATCCAGGGGATGAATTGTCCAATCATGACTCCTATTGCCATACATAATAAAACCCAGACTGTTAAATATCTTTCGAAAATACTAATGGCTGCTTGCTGTTTACTTTCTTTTTCCATTCTTATCCTCCACTTTGCATCATTCATCAAATAATTTTGATCTATCATTCTAAAATTTGTTCTTTTAAACCATGTCTGTTATCAAAACTAGACATGGTTTAAAAGAACCACTTAGTACATATTAATTTTCTTTGCTTTTTATATAATACTGATAATTGGTATTTCCTCCAGATAATACATACACTTGCTTAAAGCCAATATTCAATAGGAGGTTCTGGGCAGTATTGCTCGTTACGCCTTTATTACAGTAAACAACCGTAAGTTTATCTTTATCTAATTCCGCTGCTCTTTTACGTAAGTCTGGCATCGGAATATGAACGGCCTCTTTAACATGATTTTTTGCATAAGCCGATTTTGATCTAACATCTACAACTTGAACCACTTTCTGATTCTCTTGTAATTCCACTAACGCTTCTGGTGTTAGGACTGGCTGACCCGTGCGGGCATTTTCCAGAACCATTCCCGTATATAATACAGGATCTTTTGTCGTGCTAAACGGCGGTGCATAAGCTAAATCTAAATGGAATAAATCTTCCGCTTTTGCGCCAAATGTGATGGCGGTGGCTAACACATCAATTCGTTTATCTACCCCTTCAGGTCCAATGATTTGTGCACCTAACACTCTCCCAGTTTCTCGATCTGCAACAGCTTTGATTAGCAGATTCTTACCACCCACATAGGTTGCATGAGCTGGTTTAATGTTGTGGATCACAACCGGATCAAATCCGGACTGTTGTGCTTCTCTATAAGATAACCCTGTAAAACCAACTGTTAAATCAAATAAACGGAAAATTCCTGTACCTAATATCCCTTTAAAAGATAAAGATCCTCCAGTAAGATGATCTCCTGCAATTCTTCCCATTTTATTGGCTGTAGAACCTAATGGAATATAGGAAGGCTGCTTAGTGATCAAATTAAAACTTTCAGCGACATCTCCGACAGCATAGACATCTTCTTCTGAAGTCTGCATATGTTCATTAACTTTGATTGCTCCAGTATCTCCTAACGCTATATCAGCATCTTTCGCTAAAAAAACATTCGGTCTAACACCAATTGCTAAAATAACTAGATCTACAGCAATATCTTTTCCTTTGTTTGTGTGGAGCTGCTCCGCTTTTCTATCTCCAGTAATCGATTCTACTTTATCCGCAAGATGCAATTGAACATTGTTTTCTTTCAACTTTTCTTTCAAATGATAAGACATGTCTGCATCGATTTTAGGGAAGATTTGATCTGCCAATTCAACAATTGAGACTTCTAATCCTTTTTGCGTGAACTGTTCAGCCATTTCTAATCCAATAAACCCGGAACCAACTATTGCTACCTTTTTGATTTCCTGATTATGCATATATTGATCAATAGCTTTCGTATTGTCCATCGATTTAACGTGAAAAACATTTTCGTAAGTGTTTAAGTTGAATGGCGGAGGTGTTAAAGAATAAGATCCTGTCGCCAACACTAATTTATCATAAGTTTCTCTAAACCCATTCTCTGTAGTTTTATCATATATTTCAATTTCTTTGACGAGTGGATGAATAGCGGTTACGTGATGATTTGTATGGATATCAATTTCGAAGCGATCTTTAAACCATTTAGGATTTCTAGGAATCAATTCTTCAATCGATTCTACTTCTCCACCTAAATAGTAAGGCATTCCACACACAGAATAAGAAATATCCTGGTTTTCTTCATACACTACAATTTCGACTGTTTCATCATTTCGACGCGCCTTAGCAGCTACAGATGTTCCAGCAGCGACCGATCCAATCACAACAATTTTCATAATATCCTCCTTTTAACAGCAGTTATCGTCTTCTGATTTTAAAAAGTAGCAAAATTGATCAGATAGCAACTCATTAATTTTTTCTTCTTCTACCCAATAGTAACTCCAAGTTTTAGAAACTTCTTTTTTGATCAGTTTAGCATTCAGTAATATCTTCAAATGATACGAAAGTTTAGATTGATGGAGATCCAGAACCTCTTCCAGGTCACATACACAAGATTTGCCATTCAAAGCTAATAAATGCAGAATGGTCAATCGAATAGGATCTGATAATGCTTTAAATTGTTTCGCATAATTGGAGATTTCAGGTGCATCGATCAAAACATTTTTAGTTTGACTCATTCACTAAACTCCTTAATCAATTTATTTTGATGAAGCAAGTATATCAATACTTGATAAGAGGTGCAACCAGAGAATTGTAAAGATTGTAAAGATATAAATTTCTATAGTAGTCCATATAAATTTATTGTATCTTTAATATATGACTATAAAATTTAATTGTTATGGAGTGAAACTATGTTAGAACATTCGACCCTTCCGGTCAGGGAGTGGAAATCTTTCCTAATGGATATTTTCATCTGTTCACTAGGGGCTTTCGGGGGCCCTGAAGCTCACTACAGTGTATTCACAGACCAATTGGTGACTAAAAAGCACTATCTCTCAGAAGAAGAGTTAGTCGAATTAATTGCTTTATGCAGTTTTTTACCAGGTCCAAGCAGTACGCAGACAATCGTTGCAATCGGGCATAAAACCGGCGGACCTTGGTTAGCTTTTCTAACTATGCTTATCTGGGCCCTTCCAGCCTTAGTCATCATGACCATCCTCTCTTTTCTGTATCAGTTTCTAAATAATCAGGAAATTTCTACGGATATCTTGCGATATATAGGTCCTATGGCAGTTGGTTTTATTATTGTTGCTTCTTATCGTATCGGAAAAAAAGTGGTCAAAGATCCTCTCACTTTATTCTTATTATTTTTTGGAGCAGGCATAACTTACTTTATTCGTGACCCCTGGATTTTCCCCACTGTTTTAATAGCCGGTGGACTTATTAGTATTCTTTCAACAAAGGAGAAAGAATTATGGAATCATGTTAAATTAAATCCACCCTATCCATACCTTGGATTATTTCTGTTTTTCACTTTTGGTTCTTTGTTACTAGCAATCCTTTTTGATAATGAGCTGATTCAGCTATTTGAGCATTTCTATCGTTATGGCTATCTCGTTTTTGGTGGTGGTCAAGTGGTTATTCCCGTGATGTATGGTGAATTAGTCGAAGTCAATCAGCTTATGAGCAGTAATGAATTTTTAACTGGTTACGGACTGGTTCAAGGTATCCCTGGTCCCATGTTCAGCTTTAGTGCTTATGCAGGGGGGATGGCTGCACGTTCAGGTTCAGCCTTATATCAAACCATTGGGGCTATAGCTGGAGGAATCGGCATCTTTCTTCCGGGCCTATTGCTTATCTATTTTGTTTACCCGATGTGGGAGAAAATTAAACATATTAAAGGATTTAAAATTGCTTTAAGAGGAGTAGCTGCTGTAGCGGGTGGTTTGATTGCGATCGCTGCAGTCTTATTAACTCAGCAAAGTGGTCTCTCTTGGGATAACCTCCTCATTACTGCAGTCACTGTACTTTTGTTATCCAGTAGAAAAATCCCTGCTCCAATCATTGTTTTAATCATTATTTTAATTGGTTGGCTTTTATAATATAATTCTTCTATGAAGATTTCTACTATCACTAAAGGGATGGGATTTAAATTGGCAGATCTGTTTGAACTGGTCTTTAATTTTATCGTTTTTGTAATATCAGAGTCAGGACAAAGCTTTTTCAGAAATGAAAAAAGAAGTAAGAAGGTTCGTTTGTTTTTTGCTCTACTTATTTTCCTTTTCCCGGTCATCCTATTTTTATTATTAACGCCTCTCATTATAGAGCTAAATATATGGATCATTTATGTAGTTGTTTTTGGAATAGAAGTTTATTTCAGTTACTTAACCCTTAAATATACTAAAGGCATCCTTATGGAATTTAAAGATTGAAAATAAACTAAGAGGTATTCGCCATTTAGGGGAATACCTCTTTCTATAATACTATCTCATAATATACTTGAGTATCTTTAACCCATTTTTAGCATTCGGATATCTGAAAGGATTATCAAAAAGAGTCGTTTGTTTCAAGATACTTTTCTGGTGAGAGAATGTCTCAAAACTGCTTTTCCCATGATAGCTTCCCATACCGCTTGTTCCAACCCCACCAAATGGTAAATAGGGTGTCACAATATGAAACACAGTGTCGTTAATGCACCCTCCACCAAAAGATACCGATCCTACAATCCGATTTTCCACTTGCTGATCTTGGGTAAACAGATAAAGAGCAAGCGGATTAGGATTTCTAGCAATTCCCTCCATCACCTCTGACAAGTCGTCGTATTCTAAAATAGGTAAGACTGGCCCGAATATCTCCTGTTGCATGACAGAATCTTCCCAAGCCACCTCTTCTAGGATTGTAGGTTCAATGACTAATTGGTTCAAATCTTTGTCCCCACCATAGACCATGGTTCCTTCTGTAAGATACTGTTCAATTCGGTGAAAGTGATTTTGATTCACGATGTGCGTGTATGCTTGATTCTTAAGCGGATATTCTCCATAAAGAGACTTCACGGCATCAATCAACGCCTCTTTAAATTTCTCTTTAACCTCTCTATGTACATAGAGATAGTCTGGCGCAACGCACGTTTGACCTGCATTTATGAATTTCCCCCAAGCAAGTCTTTTTGCTGCAAGTTTGATATCAGCATCTTTATGTACAATGCCGGGACTTTTTCCACCAAGCTCCAATGTTACTGGAGTCAAGTTTTTTGCAGCTGCCTCCATCACGATTTTTCCAACCGGCACACTTCCAGTAAAAAATATATAATCAAAATCTAGCGCTAAGAGTTCTTGCGTTACTTCTGCATCACCTTGAATTACGGTAATATATTCTTCCGGGAAGGCTGATCTAATCAATTGACTTAATACATCCGCAGTATTCGGTGTTAATTCAGAAGGTTTAACAACTGCACAATTGCCTGCTGCTATAGCCCCAATAAGTGGTGACAACGTCAACTGGACAGGATAATTCCACGGTCCTATCAACAAGGTTGTTCCATAAGGATCATAATGGACATATCCTTTTGATCCCAAATGCGTTAGGGACGTTTTCACCCTTTTTGGCCGACTCCATTTCTTTAAATGCTTAATTACAAAGCTGATTTCGTGTAAAACAATCCCAATTTCAGAAGAATAAGACTCAAAGGCAGATTTATTCAGGTCTATTTTCATAGCTTTCATAAGCTTTTGTTCATTTGCTTTTAATAAATATTCCAGATTTTTTAATGCTTGTATCCGAAATTCTATACTTTTTGTACTATCGGTTTCGTAAAAATCGTGTTGTCTTTTTAGTAGCTGGTCATAAGTCCCCATAAAATACCTCCCAATCAAATAATCGCACTCCTAAAGTAACATAAGAAAAATTCTTTCGATAGAAAAAGCTGGACATATTCAAAATAATAAGGCATCTCATGCTTTATTTTATCAAAAAAGCTGGATACCTTATTATTTTCATCTTATAGTTAATCAGTATTAACAATCTTTCTAATCTATCTACATTAAATGATCGTATCTAGTTTTTTTGCTTGCTTTTGTAAATTATTTGATTCAGAATCTATTTGGTTAAATTCTTTTATCGTACCTTCTATTTCCTTTTCACTCATCTCAATCCGCTCTTTCAATTGTCCATTTCCCTCTACAACTAAATTGATGTTGTTAGTGACGGCTAGAATATCTTTTCCAATCGTTTGGGCAGATTCAGAAACTTTTTGAGATAAGTTTTTAACTTCCTGTGCAATAACACCAAACCCTAATCCATAATCTCCGGCATGTGCTGCTTCTATCGAAGCATTAATTGCTAATAAATTAGTATTTGAAGCAATATCTTGAATGGTTTCTATAATATTCTGAATGGATCTATTTTTCTTTTGAAGTTCACTTAGGTTGTTAGTACTTACCGCAGACAAATTGCTCATTTCTTGGCTTTCAGATAATAAGTCCTTTCCTCTTTTAATCCCTAATTGAGAAGACTCAGTCAACTTTTTAGACATTTCCATTAGATCATCGGTAACTTTTTCGATTTCATTTTGTCTTGCCGTAATGTCAGTCGCTACTTTTGCAACGCCAATCACTTCGTTGTGCGCTTCATCATAGATAGGAAAGTATGTTGCTTCAAGCCAGACAATTTCAGAATTTGCATTTTTTCTAATGATCTTATCTTGAAAACTCATACCCCTCAATAAGTTTCTCCATAATTCCTCATAAGCCGGGCTCTCTGAAAAATCAGGAAAACAAAATAACTTATGCTCTTTCCCATATAATTCCTCTTTATTATATCCGAGTACATTGGCAAAATTATCATTTACATAAATGACTCTTCTATTTATATCGAATCGTATAATTGCAATGTTCTGTTCTAAAGCATCAATAATTAATTTTTCATGTAACCCATCTTTTTCAACCTTTACATTCTCCATCATCTTCCTCAGTCTCCTTTTGTTAAAAACACCTTTGCTTACCTCTGCTGATTCAGAATCAGAAGTAAGTAAATGATTGAAAGCAAGCTTATTATAGTACCAAAAAAGACAAATGTCACTTAATACGAATTAGGAATATCTTAAAAATATCCTTTTATCCGCTTTCACTTATACTTATCGACTACTTTTTAATAAAATTTATAGCATAACATTGTATTTTTTTAGACTATATTACTTATTCTTATATAAAAACCTGCTTTTTTACACAAATTACATTGTGTGCAATGAATAAATTGTGACAGTTTCTAAATTTACCAATTTTTTTCTTTTTCCCTTCTCATAAACAATGCATTATTTTCAAAATAAAGTATAATAGAGCCTAATGGGCATTAATTGCCTTGTGATAAAGATCAAAAAGAAACGAGGCTATATTTTAATGATTACTGTAACGGATGTAAGTTTAAACTTTTCAGATCAAAAATTATTTGATGATGTGAATCTACAATTCAATAATGACAATTGCTATGGTGTAATTGGTGCAAATGGCGCCGGTAAATCTACTTTCTTAAAAATTCTATCTGGGGAAATTTCTCCTACTTCTGGAAATGTTTCTCTTCCAGCAGATAAACGAATGGCTGTTTTGAAGCAGAATCACTATGATTACGAAGACCAAACGGTTATCGATACTGTCATCATGGGGCATAAACGCCTTTATGAGATCATGCAGGAAAAAGATGCGATTTATACAAAAGCGGACTTTTCTGATGCAGATGGGATCCGCGCCGCTGAACTTGAAGGAGAATTTGCGGAATTAAATGGATGGGAAGCTGAACCTGAAGCTATGACTCTATTAAAAGGTCTAGGTATTCCCGAAACTTTGCATAACCAGAAAATGAGCGAACTAACTGGTGGACAACACGTTAAGACTTTACTTGCTCAAGCTCTATTTGGAGAACCGGATGTATTACTCCTAGATGAGCCTACCAATGGTTTGGATGCTCAATCAATCAGCTGGCTAGAAGATTTTCTGATCAACTTTGAAAATACTGTTATCGTTGTTTCCCATGACCGCCACTTCTTAAACAAAGTATGTACACATATGGTGGATGTTGATTTCGGTAAAATAAAATTATTTGTTGGAAATTACGACTTCTGGTTAGAATCTAGTCAACTAGCTTCTAAACTTGCGGCAGATTCTAATAGTAAAAAAGAAGAAAAAATCAAAGAACTACAAGACTTTATCGCTCGATTCAGTGCGAACGCTTCTAAATCCAAACAAGCAACTTCCCGTAAGAAAATGTTGGATAAAATTACTTTAGATGATATCCAACCTTCTTCTAGACGTTATCCATTTGTTGGATTCACACCAGAACGTGAAATCGGAAATGATTTATTGCGTGTCGAAAATCTTTCAAAAACGATTGATGGTAAAAAAGTTCTAGATAAAATATCATTTAATTTAGGTAGAAATGATAAAGTTGCTTTTACCAGTATGAACGATGTTGCCATTACAACCCTATTCAAAATTATCATGGGTGAAATGGAACCTGATACCGGATCCTTCCAATGGGGTGTAACAACTTCTCAATCTTACTTGCCTAAAGATACAAGTAATGAATTCGAAAACAATGACTCAACAATTGTAGATTGGTTACGTCAGTATGCTTCAAAAGAAGAAAATGACAATACATTCTTACGTAGTTTCTTAGGAAGAATGTTGTTCTCAGGAGAAGAAGTACTAAAAAAAGTTTCTGTCCTTTCCGGAGGAGAAAAAGTTCGTTGTATGCTTTCAAAAATGATGTTAAGTAAAGCTAACGTACTCGTAATGGATGATCCTACAAATCATTTAGATTTAGAGTCCATCACCGCTTTGAATAACGGCCTGATTGATTTCAAAGGCGCAATCCTTTTCGGATCACATGACCATCAGTTTATCCAGACACTAGCTAACCGTATCATTGAAGTTACACCAAACGGAATAGTTGATCGTTCTGAAACAACTTATGATGAGTTTTTAGAAAATAAAGATGTTCAAAATCAAATCAAGTCTTTATATGTATAATCTCCTAGAGCCAAGTACCTTGAGTATTCGGCTCTTTTTTTATTATCTCGATTATTTTAATTTTATACAAACAAATTATACCAAAATTAGTGTTTATTTAAGATGGATAAAAAATTCAAATATTCCAATCCATCATAATATAATTTTGTTAACATCATTCCCAAAAGCAAAAACCACCCCAAAAACGTTTGCTTTAAACGATTTTGAGGTGGTTTTTTCTGTTTTATTCTACTATACTTAAATATACTTTTGAAGTAATTCTATAAATAACCCAATAAATTAAAGCAAATGCAACCACTACTCCCACTGTACAAAGTATTAATAGTTTATGCTGCATAATGCCAAAGATCATTAATAATTTATGGATAATCGGGTAGGCAAAGGCTGTATGAATGGCAGCCGTCAAAATCGGCAGTGTAAACATCCAGACAATCTGAGAGTGCGTTGCTTGTCTAGTCGTTTGTTTATCTAGTCCGACTTTTTGCATGATTTGGATTCTTTCCCTATCATCGTATCCTTCTGATACTTGTTTGAAATAGGTGATGAGTAAAGCACCTATTGTAAATAACCCGCCTAAGAAAATACCTAAAAATAAAAATCCGCCATTCATACTGTACCATTCTTGACGACTTGTTTCTCTAGATTCATAGAAACCACTCACTTCTAGGTCATCGGCTTGTGTAATTCCGTTTATCTCAGTTGCATAGTCTTTTTTTACTGCTTCTGATCCTGTGGTATTCCAGTGGTACTCAGCATTCCATTCACTGTCTATATTACCTGGCAATTCATTATTATAATTCAGCACTTCATCAATATCTTGAACCGTAGGAAGAACTGCTATAATCGTATCTACAATTTGGGTATTAGCTTTGATCATCTTAGGAACTTCTTTTAATGAAATAGCATTATAATCCTTCTCTGCAATTGTAAAAGAATCTAAGTTTAAAGAAGATTCATTACTGTAAATAAGTGCTTCTCCTTCCTTTAAATTATACTCCTCAGCACTCATTTGATTAAAATCCTCTAAAGGAAATAATAATAGCATCGTTCCATCAGCATCTCTTATCTCTCTTATATTGAAAACATTTTCTTTTAAATTTCCAAATAAGTTTACAGATTGATATTTAACACCATCCTTAATTTGAAGGTTTTGTTCTTCTGTATATTGTTCCACTCGATCATAAAGCACTTCAGCATTCTGTTCTAATTCTTCTCCTGACATATCTGGGGGAGACATAGTTAAATTATTCTCTGCAGGAAATCGAGTACTTAATGTCTCTTCGGTTCCCAAGAATAAAGTAATTGTAGTAGAAACAGCAATAATAACCATTACTGAAAGGATACTAATATTTGCTAATCCTACAGCATGCTGTTTCATTCTGTATAACATTCCAGAAATTGAAATAAAAGGACCTGGTTTATAATATAATTTTTTATTTTTCTTCAACAGTTTTAAAACGATGATAGAGCCTGCCGTAAATAAGAGATACGTTCCAATGATAACTAATAATACTGCTACAAAAAATTGGGTCAAAGCACTCATTGGATCCGCGATCGTTAAAGAGATATAGTAACCTGCTCCTAATGATAGAAGACCAAGCACAAAAAGAATCGGTGAACTTTTCGGTTCTTTTTCCCCTTCTTTTCCACCTTTTAGTAAACGTATAGGGTTTGAAAAAGTTACTTGGGTAATATTGAAAAGCATAGTCAAAAAGAAGATTCCTATAAACAAAGCAATCGTCAGTCCAAATGTGTTCCAACCAATACTATATTCAATCTCCACCGGGAAATTTAATACATAATTTAAAATTAAAAAGCTCATTTTCCCAAATAATATGCCCACGATCATTCCAGATATTATACTGATACTTCCAGCGATAATGGTCTCCATCCCTAGTATCGTATTAACATGTTTTTTCTCCAAACCTAATATACTATATAGACCTAGCTCTTTTTTTCTTCTCTTCATTAGAAAACTATTTGTGTAAAAAATAAAGATTAAAGAAAATATCCCAATTACAATTGTTCCCATTCCAAACAAAGAGGTAAGTACGGCTGACCGCTCTTGAACAAACTTATTTGTCAGGAGGGCTGACATCATAATAAACATCGCTACTGTAGTACTTGCCGCCATCATGTAAGGAATATACAACTTACGGTTTGATTTAATATTCTGCCAAGCCATCTTTGAAATAAAACTAATCTTCATTGTACTCACCTCTACTTGAAGACACTAAAAGAGCTTGCGTGATTTTTTCAGTATATTTCTCATTTGATTGTCCACCACGATAGATCTCATGATAAACACGTCCATCTCTAATAAACAATACTCGGCTAGAATAACTGGCAGCCTGAGCACTATGAGTGACCATTAAAATCGTTTGACCTTCCTGATGAATAGATTCAAACAACTCTAATAAACTTTGGGAAGATTTTGAATCCAATGCGCCTGTAGGTTCGTCTGCTAAAACAATTTTGGGCTCTGTAATCAATGCTCGGGCAACAGCTGCTCTTTGTTTTTGTCCACCTGAAACTTCGTAAGGATATTGGTCCAGCAAAGCCCCAATACCTAGATTTTCAGCTAATGGCTGGATACGCTTTTCCATATTATCTACAGATGTTCGTGCAAGTACTAGTGGTAGTAGGATATTATCTTTTATCGTAAAGTTATCTAATAGATTGAAATCTTGAAATACAAACCCTAGTTGCTCTCTACGAAATCTTGAAATAGACTTATCTTTAATTTCAGAAAGCGGTGTGCCATCTAAATACACTTCACCTTCAGTCGGATTATCCAGCGTGGAAAGAATGTTCAACAAAGTTGTTTTTCCCGAACCAGATTCTCCCATGATTGCAACAAATTCGCCTTTATCTACTGAGAAATTAACATTACTCAATGCCTCTGTACCTTTTGATCCTAAACGTGGTGTGTAAATTTTTTTCAAATTATTTACTTCCATAAATGTCATTATACTCACTCCTTATTTGTATCTTAAGGATACCGCTTTGCTAATGACTCAGCATTTATCCAATCTTACATATCGAAAAGGAACCTTACAAAAATGTAAGATTCCTTTGTAAGGTTAGTCGAATAATTGAAAATCCGGACGTTTAAAGTCAATGTATACCTTAGTACCTGACCCTAATTCTGACTCAATATGCAGGCCATGACCTAATCTATTACAGATTTTTTTCGATAGAAATAAGCCCAGACCAGTTGATTTCTCATGCAGCCTACCATTTAATCCAGTATATCCTTTTTCAAAAATTTTTGGTAAGTCTTCTTGACGAATCCCTGCCCCAGTATCTTCAATCACTAATGTATGTCCATTTTCTAGAAAAATACTAATTTTACCAGTCTTTGTATATTTCAAACTATTAGATAATATCTGTTCTACCAACACTTGCACCCACTGGCGATCCGTTAAGAAATTTTTTTCTAATGGTTGATAAATTAATTGTATTTTATTATAAATAAATAAAATCGAGTATTTTTTTAATGTTTCTTTTATGATCTCGTCAATAGACACCCATTCTAGATCTAGTTCTTTTCCAACATCTTCAAGTTTCAGATAATTCAAAGCCATATGGGTATAATCATCTAGCCTTAATAATTCTTGTTCCATTTGCTTTTGCCCTGAAACTTCTTTATTCTGTTGTAAAATCAAACTGATTGCAGCTATTGGTGTCTTTATCTGATGCAGCCAGAGTGAAAAGTATTCCATCTGTTCTTTACTTTTTTCAGTTTCCGATTGCTTATAACCAAGATACTCTCCTGCTAATATATTGTATTGTTTTTGATAAATTCTTTCAGATAAATCTGCTCTATCCAGCTTGCTGTTACCTAATTCCAATCCCATTTTATGAATAGATTCAGCTCTCTGTATTTTTTTAGAGTATCGTAGCCATTCGAAGAAAAATGATACGAATAAAAAAAATAAAGATAGTTGTACTCCATACCAATATAAATCTAAGGGTGTACGAGATAAAAAGAATAGTAATCCAAAAGTCCCAAGGATCAACAATACTAGTAAGAACTTAGGTAACATCAATATAAAAAAGCTCTTCAATCTTAATTTTAAAGGTAGTTGAGTTCTATTCATTTCGGCCGACAGCATACCCAACCCCTTTTTTTGTGGTAATTAACTGATCTTGTCCTAAACTTTTTAATTTTTTTCTTAATCTAGTAATATTAACGGCTAGTGTATTTTCGTCTATAAATGATTCATCTTCCCACAAACTCGTCATAATTGATTCTCGAGTTACGTAATCGCCTTTTTGTCTAAACAAAATTTCCATGATTTTTAATTCTGTTCGTGTCAGTTCAACTTCTTGTTCTTGATAGACTATACTAGAAGTATTTGACTTGAGTATAACTTCATTTACCATCAAAAAGTCTTGGGTTTCATTGAAATCATATGTTCTTCTTAAGATAGCCTGAATCTTCGCCATAACAACTGACAAATTAAATGGTTTCTGGATATAATCATCGGCCCCCATTTGTATAGCCATCACGATATCCATATTGTCCGTTCTAGAAGAGACAAAGATAATTGGCACCTCAGAAAATTTGCGAATTTCTTGGCACCAGTAATAGCCATTATAAGTTGGCAACTGGATATCCATTAAAATAAGCTGCGGACTTTTCTCCATCACTATCTCAGTGATCTGGCTAAAATCCTCACTTATATAGGCAGAATACCCCCACTGCTCTGCTTCTTGCTTCAATGATTGAGCTATCGTCTCATCATCTTCTACAATCATTATTGAGAACATTTCCTGACTCCTTCTCTATGCTTTACTTAACTGTGCCCTTTTCCTTTTAATATAGCATAACTAACGAATTTTTTTCGATTAAATTGTAAAATTTGATCAGTATTTGAATAATTTACTAATTTAAATAAGACATCTATTGAATCTTTTTTCTGTTCTATCTTCATAACAAATTTAATCTATTGATCTCACTGTTAAAGTCTATCATAAATCCCGTCTATTTATAAAAAGTACCCTTTAAGTAATTCTTACTATTAGCTACTGTTTGACTTACATTTTGATTTTATACATACTTTAAATAAACTATTAGAAAAAGGTAGATCGCGTTCTAATCAGCTGATCAAACTGCTGGAGCGGATTAATAGAATAGCTATATCTACGATTACATAAAAGGAGGAAGTTACATGGTATATTATACCATCGATCAATTAGCTCGCTTGATTGACCATACAAACTTAAAACCCTTTACTACGGAAAAGGACATGCATAAGCTTTGTGAGGAGGCTGTTACTTATCACTTTAAAATAGTTGCTATCAACCAAGTACAAACAAAAATCTGTAGTGAGTTATTAGCAGGAACGGACATCCAAACTGGAGCAGCAATCAGTTTCCCATTAGGACAAACTTCTATTCCAGCTAAAGTAGCAGAGACAGAAGATGCCATAAAAAATGGGGCAAATGAAATTGATTATGTCATAAATATCGCTGAAGTGAAAAATAAGAATTGGAACTATTTAAAAAAAGAAATGGAAGAAATAGTAACTATTTGTAGAAAAGTCAGCGTTCTATCAAAAGTCATCTTTGAAAATGCTTATCTAACGGATACAGAAAAAATCGAGCTTTGTACTATTGCAAATATTGTAGAGCCAGATTTTATAAAAACCTCTACCGGTTTTGCCCCAAGTGGAGCTACATTCGAAGATATTAAGTTAATGAGAAAGCATACAAAAGAAACAGTACAGATTAAAGCTGCCGGAGGAATTCGTGATGCTGCAACTTTTAAACAAATGATTGCTTTAGGCGCAACAAGAATAGGAACAAGTTCTGGTATCAAAATTATTCAATCCCTTACAAAAGAAGTCGAAAACGGAGAAATTTCTATTTAAAAAGTCGTTCCTACTGCATATGAATACTTATAATTTATACAAGCAAAAAAGAAGTCTCAAGACGTTGTGAATTTGCCTTTCCATCAACGTTTATAAGACTTCTATAATTATATAGTATGATTCCTAGCGGGCTATAAACAGTGCCCCCCTACTTTTTCGATTCGATTTAACTGAAACATAAAAAATTACGAAGTTGCGCTCCAGAAAAGGTAATCCTACAAGAGAGAAGTACTTAAAAACATAGTTAGTTACTACTTTTATTTTATAGAAAATATTAAAGTATGTGCAAAAAGAATTTTGCTTTGAGAGACTTTCCAGACTATTTTCAAATTAATCATACCGAGAATAAGATCAACTGATATGAGTATGTTTAAAGTTATCTAAATATTTCAATCCATACCCCAAAGTTCTGTCCAAAAAAATATGAATAAATAAAATTAATGAACTATAAATAAAGAGATTCACTTGAAAATATAATCCAAGCGTAAGAAGCAAACATGGGATAATTAAATTGTGAGCTAAATTATAAATGTTTGCTCCGATTTTGTTATTGATTAAGTAGCCTAATGCAGATATATCAATCAAAAAGAAGAAGAGTATTAGTACAGAGACTGAAAAATGAAAGATAAAAAAATAAATATAGATAGCCGCGATGAATAAAAAAAAATTTTCTAATCTTATGATTAGTTTCATGTTAGTTTCCTCCAAGGTCACTGATTTCATCTAGTAAGTCAATAATGTCTTTTTCATTATTACCGTCACTAGTAGTTACAATCTCATTTATCTTTTGGAATATTTGATTAACTTTCGTCAGCATGTTTAAAGATTCACTCACTAAATTCATTTGTTTTTCAATAAAAAGTGATATATCTTCCTTGCACTCTGAAGAAGTTTCTCTGTTTTTTAATGAGATCATCTGCTGAATATCTTTAAGTGATAATCCAGATTTTTTCAAAGCAGAAATCATACGAAAATCTTTTAAATTTTCAATTGTATAGTTTCTATATCCATTTTCATTTCTTTCTGGAATTAAAATTTTCTGGTCCTCATAATGCCTAATTGTAGACTTACTTAAACCCGTAGCAGATGATAGTTCTCCTATATTCATTATGCTGGTGCCTCCCTTTAAAAAGACTATAACATTAAACTATACTTTAAGGTCAACCATTAAATTTTGTCTAATTACTTAGATGAAAACAAATAAAAGAGGTTTTGAACATTTCAAGTCCTGTTCGTCCTAGGTAAGTTTATTCTATAGCCATTTTCTACATATGTGTTATCATAACAACTTTGTATGCGCTGTCATTTTATGTTTCCACAATAATAAGATACACTCATTTTAGTCTATGCGAATACAGTAATTGCACTTATTTTATAATAAATATTCAAAAAAGATCCACACATATTCTGTGCAGATCCCCCGAAATAAAAACTATGATGGTCCCTACTGGGCTCGAACCAGCGACCCCTACCTTGTCGAGGTAGTGCTCTCCCAACTGAGCTAAGGAACCTTAACACTTTTACTATTATCCTTATTTTGCTAAGCATTGTCAAGTCTATTCAGGTTTTAGCTTCCCTTTTCCATTCTCGTCCTTCATAATATAGTTAGAAATATCAAGAAAGGACCTTAGAAATGAATACAGACTATTTAGCTAAGTTTTATAAAAAAACGTACACAGAAAAAATCGATGCTTTAGTTAAAGCGGAATTACTAACAGAATTACAAGCAGATAACTTAAAAAGTGAAGGTGTCGATTTAGGTCAAGAAATCGGTGAACATATGATTGAAAATTATATCGGAAATTATTCCTTACCCTTAGGCTTAGCGATGAACTTTCTAATTGATGATCAAGAGACGGTGATTCCGATGGCTATTGAAGAGCCGTCTGTAATCGCTGCAGCAAGTTTCGCTGCTAAGATCATCGGATCTGCTGGAGGGTTTACTACCGTAGTATCTGAGCGCATGATGATTGGACAAATAATCTTAAAAGACGTCACTGATCCTTCAACCGCTATTAAAAAGATTAAAGCTTCTAAACAAAAAATTCTAGATCGGGCTAATGAAGCCCATCCTTCAATCGTAAAACGGGGTGGCGGTGCTAAAGACCTTTCAGTTCGTCTTTTAGAATCAGACCCATCTGAAAATATCCCTTCCTTTTTAGTCGTCCATCTACACATTGATACGCAAGAAGCAATGGGTGCTAATATTGTAAACACAATGATGGAAGGCATCGCTCCTTACATCGAAGCGTTAACAGGTGGGACAGCATTATTACGTATCTTATCTAATTACGCTACCGAATGTATTGCAACGGCTACTTGCACCATTCCCACTCACAAGCTCACATCTGGTCAATTCTCCGGAGAAGAAGTGAGAGATAGAATTGTTGAAGCCGCTCAAGTCGCATGGGTCGATCCATACCGAGCGGTTACACACAATAAAGGCATTATGAATGGTGTAGATGCTGTCGTTGTTGCAAGCGGAAATGACTGGCGGGCAATCGAAGCCGGCGTGCATGCTTTCGCAGCTCGTTCTGGTCAATATCGGGCTCTATCTAAATGGCATACAAATGATGCGGGAGATTTAGTCGGTACGTTAAGCTTACCATTGCCTATTGGAACAGTTGGTGGATCAATTGGTATTCATCCTGCCGCAAAACTTTCAAGAATCCTTTTACAAGAACCTGATGCGAAAAGACTTGAAAGTATTCTAGTATCTGTAGGTTTAGCGCAAAACTTCGCAGCTTTACGTGCTTTAGTCACTGATGGGATTCAAAAAGGACATATGGGATTGCACGCTCGTTCGCTGGCAATCAGCGCTGGTGCAAAAGGGGAACAAATAGAACAAGTTGCTGAATATTTAAAAAATGCCACACATATGAATTTACAGACAGCGAAAGAAATTTTAGAGAACTTAACATAAATAAATTAAATATTATACAAACTAGTCCAAACTTACCCTTTAATTCGTAAGCTTGGACTTTTGTATTTTTATCAGATTTTTTTTATTCTCTTTTCAGGATTCATTTTTATCAAAATCCACAAGACTACTATAGCTTCGGCAGTAACATAAGACATCCAGATTCCATTCATCCCCCACAAATAACTAAACAGCAAGACAATTGGAATAATGAGAACGCCACCTCTAAGCAATGAGAAGAATAAAGCAAGTCTTGGTTGATCTGTTGCACTAAAATAGGTTGTGGATATAGTGTTAATCCCTGCAAAGAAGAAGCCAACAAAATAAATCATTAAACCTATAGCTGCCATTTCAGCTACATGAGTATTTTGATCACTATTAAAGGCTGCTATGATCTCTGATTTGAATAATAGAGTAGTCAGATAAACCATTGCACTAATCATCAACGCAGTTAGTATAGATAAGGTCAGAACGTGCTTCATTTTACTTAAATCCCGTTTCCCATAGCTATCACTTAATAAAGGTTGTGCTCCCTGAGCTACACCTGTAAACAGAGATAATACTACAAAAGAAATATTAGCCACAATTCCATATGCCGCTAAGCCCAGATTGCCTTCAAGTGAAAAAATAATTGTATTAAATAAAAACAGCACGACTGCTGAAGCAATTTCGTTAATAAATCCTGTAGCGCCCAAGTAACAGATGTCTTTGAGCACATTCCAGTTTACCTTTTGAAAAACAAACTTCAGATGATTTACCGGGCGTTTAAAATGGATAAATAACACCGCAATACTGCTGATTGGCGCTATACAAGTTGCCAAAGCTGCTCCAAACATACCCATCCCTAATGGGAATATAAAGATATAATCCAATACAATATTTAAAAGACTGCCTATCATCATTCCCGACATAGCAAGCGATGGGTCCCCATCATTTCTAACAAATGACTGAAGTGTATTGTTTAAAATAAAAAATGGAGAAAAAAAGAGTATCGTCTGTAAATAAATAGAGGTACTCGCAAGTGTCTCTTTATTTGCACCTAAACTACGCGCAATGAATCCTGAGCCAAATAATCCCAGTAATAAAAAAACAACTCCAACCAATACACCAAACATAAGCGCTTGGGCATATACATTTTGTGCAGCTTTTGTTTTCTTCTGTGCATTTAAAATGCTATATCTTGAAGCGCCTCCTAATCCCAGCATCAATCCTACTCCGTTAATGAAGCCATAAGCTGGGATACTTAAATTCAAAGAAGCGATACCATTGGATCCTAATGCCTGAGCAATGAAAAATGTATCAGCTAAGATATATAAAGATATTCCTACCATTCCTAATACATTCAAGCTCACATACTTAAAAAACAATTTATTCATTCCCATATCATTGCCTCCAAAACATACTCCCGATAAAAATTCTTCATATGTATCTCTACTTCAATATAATAAAAAGCTGCACCTTATTCAAGATGCAACTTCTCGACTTACTTTAGCTATTAATTTGTCCCGCTCACTAACCTTGATCTAAGTTTATTGGAAATCACTTCAACTAACAGAATCAATAGAACTAATCCAATCAGAATCGCACCTACTTGATTCCAGCGATAGGATCTCATGGCGAAAATCAATGGTGCGCCGATTCCTCCGGCTCCAACTAATCCTAAAATCGTCGCATCACGAAGATTCATATCAAATCGATAAATCGTAGTAGATAAGAAACTTGAGAAAAGTTGTGGTAAAATTCCATATCGAATTTTTTCATAAGTTGTACAGCCCATAGAAGTCATTGCTTCTAACACACCACGATCCAAGTTCTCAATAACGTCAACATACAACCTGGATATCATTCCTATTGAGGTAATAGACATGGTCAGAACCCCAGCATATGCCCCTGGACCAGTTACTCGGATAAACATAATCCCATACACCAAAGATGGAATTGTACGGATAAAGATAACAAATAATCTGGTTATATAAGCTACCGGAGCACTTACCACAGTAGGTGCCATTAAAAAGGAAATAGGAATCGCCAAAATTGAACCAAATATCGTACCTAAAAAAGCAATGGCAATCGTCTGATATAATAGATAAGCAACACCTTGAGTTGAAAAATCAAATAAAAATTCTAAATCGGGCGCTACAATTCCTTTTACAATATTTACAGCTAATTCTGTTCCTTTTTTGTCTAATCCTGTAATGTCTACACCAAGAGTCGACCAGATTAGAAGAGCTAATACAATAATAATAATAGTAGTAAAATAAAGTTTGCGATTAGGCGCTTTACCCATTTGTGCTCGAATTGCTTCGTTCATGTTTTACTCTTCCTCTCTAAGATAGTTTACGTCTGAAGTATTCACTGACTCTTTCAATAATGAAGACAACGACCATCAAAACAAGCAGAACCATTCCTACACTCGGATAATCTCTCCAGCCTAATCGTTCATTCAATACTAACCCAATTCCACCAGCACCAACATACCCTAAGATTGCAGCATATCGTACATTTCCTTCAAAAGCATATAAAGAAACAGATAAATATGTTGGTAATACTTCAGGAACAATTGCATATCTAAACGCTTGTATCTTAGACAGTCCCATAGATTCTTGCGCTTCAAAAGCGCCCATATCAACATTTTCAATATGCTCGTACATCAGCTTGCCAACATAAGATGCTGAAAATATTAAGATAGCTAACGTTCCTGCCATGGTTCCTAAACCAAATAAGAAGGTAAAGATCAAAGCCAGAACTAACGTTGGTAAAGTTCTTAAAATACTTAAAAATAGCTTGAAAAATCCATTTAGGAATCTGTTTTTTATCACATTACTAGAAGACAAGAGTGCAAGTGGCACAGCCAGTAAAGCACCAATAAGCGACCCTAAGAAAGACATCTGAATCGTATCAAAAAGTGGCTTCCAAATATTTGGAAGAAACTCAAAATCAGGCGGAAACATACTCCATATAATAACAAAAAACTCATTACCACGCGTTAAGATTAATGACAGATCTACTCCAGTTGCTTGGAATGAAGCATATATAGCTAAAAACACCATAACAAGTATAAGTGGGGTTCTAGAAGCTCTCTGTTTAACTGTTTTCCCATTTTCTAGCGTATAAGATCTCGGCTTGAAAATTCTATCATAAACTGTTTCTTTCAATTTGCACCCTCCTTACACGTTGGCTTCTTCCGGATTATTCATGTGAGGTATTTCAGTAACACTTCCATAAATATTATCTAACACCTCTTGAGTCACTTCTTCAGACTTACCATCATAGACTATTTCACCTTTACGAATTCCAATTACTCGATCTGCGTATTCTAATGCTAATTCAACATGATGAATGTTAATTAGAATAGACATTTCCATTTCCTGATTGATTCGCTTGAAATCATCCATAACAACTTTGGCTGTTACAGGATCCAGAGATGCTACCGGTTCATCTGCTAAAATAATAGAAGGATTTTGAGCCAAGGTACGAGCTAATGCTACCCGTTGTTGTTGTCCACCGGACAGTTGATCAACTCTGTTATAGGCTTTATCCAAAATGCCCACTTTATCTAATGCTTCTAATGCGGCAATTTTTTTATCTTTTGGAAACAGACCTAAAGTTTTTCTCCATGACGGAAGTTCAGGAACAGACGAAACCAATACATTATTAATCACACTTGTTCTAGTAACCAAATTAAACGACTGGAAAATCATTCCAATTTTACGGCGAAATTTACGAATTTGTTTCCCTCTTAAGTTACTTACATCTACGCCATTTACATTAAGTGTGCCCTCATTAATATCATGCATACGATTGATACAACGAATCAAAGTAGATTTACCAGCACCAGATAAACCAATAATCGCAACAAATTCACCTTGTTCGATTTTCAGATTAATATCTTTTAATGCAGTAACCCCATTCGGATAGGTTTTATTTACATTAATAAATTCGATCATAATTCACTTTGTCCTTTCTAAGACATACTCAAAAAGAAAGCCAGGAGAAAAAAACTCCCAGCTTGTTCTTTAGGTTATTGAGTATTAAGTTTGATTAGCTTATATTAATTGGTTAGATTTTTAAGCACTTCTTGCGCTTCACGTTCAACATCATAATCAGAACTTTCAGATTTTTCGTATCCTTCATGAGAATAGATTGCGATGATTTCTTTACCTTCATCTGTTTTAGCAATGTTGATAAACGCATCTTGCAATGCTGCTTTCAAATCATCATCCATAATGTCAGAATTTTTACTTACACTAATTGTATCGTTGTAAATTCCAGGTGTTACACCAATCACATCTGTTTGATCCCAGATATCTCCACTACCTCCGAAAGTATCTTCCCAGTCTTCAACGTAATCACGACGGGCATCTGCGTACATAACAGCTACGTCTGCTTGTTCAGTTGCTAAACGAGAAACTGAAGTTCCATAAGAATCAGCTTGAGAAATTTGACTTAAGTCAGAAAGAGATTTGTCATAATTTTCTTGTAAAAAGATTGTTGGATAAATATACCCAGCTGATGAAGATGAACTCATAACACTCCAAGAAGCTGAATCTAAGTCTTCCCATGTTAATTCTTCGCCGTTATTAACTTTATCCGCAAGTTCGCGTCCTTTTTCAGAAGGCCCTGCTACCATGATTGAACGGTAGTACGTTACTTGTTCTTCAGTTGGCTCAGTTGGTTTGTTCGCATTCCATTCAGCAGGATCTTCAGAATCGTTACTTAATCCTGCACGAGTAGATGTCAAGATAACATCCGCACCATCATCGTATAAGACATAAGTTCCGCCTGGTAAAAACCCAACATCTACAGATCCAGCTGACATTGCTTCCCCTACAGCTTCATAGTCTGTTCCTACATCGATTTTTACGCTGTCGATATCATATCCCAATTCTGCCATTTCATCAATCAACATTCCTTCTAGAGGTTCTGTTGCTGTTACGATTTCTTCAGGATCACGTGAAGGGACAAATTGTACTGATAATTCTTCAATCTCTACGTTACCATCTTCATTTGTTTCTTTAGAAGCTGAATTATCCTCACCATTTCCACAAGCTGCTAGTACTAGTGTTGATGCGAAAGCTACTCCCAAACCTTTTAACCATTTTTTAGACAAAATTTTTCCTCCTATTTTTAACTAAGTATAGAATTTCGGAATTCCCAAAAACGTGCATATTTCGTCTCCATAAAAATAATAACATCCGACAATAGAAATGTCTACAGTATATTTTAGAGATTATATATAATATATATACCAAAAAACGAACATTATCAGATTTCTATACTTAGAATTTTATGTTTTATTTGCTAATCATTCGACTACAACTTAGTATAGCCTTTTCCTTAAGCTATGTTCCATCAATTTTTTGTAAAGTTATCGTAAATTCACACTTTTTACTCATCGTTTGCAATAGCCATATTCATTCAGTAAAATAAAAAGCGAACAAAAGAAATATTTATTCATTAGAAAGGAATTCAAATAGTTATGATTAAAGAGTTTAAAGAATTTATTGCTAGAGGTAACGTTATTGAGTTGGCCGTCGGTCTCGTTATGGGGCAAGCTTTTACAGCCATTGTTAGAGCATTAGTAGATAATATCATTATGCCTCTGATCGTAGCCATGACTGGTCAGACAAAAGTCGAAAGTTTAGTCATCAATATTGCTTCTGCAGAAGTAGGCTATGGTCTTTTCTTACAAGCCATTATTAATTTTATATTGATCGCAATCGCTTTGTTCATTGTTGTTAAAACCATTAATACGTTAACTGCAAAAAATAAACCGGCGCCTGAAGAGACACCAGTAGAAGCTCCGACAGTCGAAGAATATCTTGCAGAAATTCGCGATTTATTAGCTGAAAAAGCAGAAAAATAACCTGAATAAGCCAAAAACAGAGGGTCATCTCAATTGATGATCCTCTGTTTTTTTGATTATATCACTTAATCGATATCTGTATTTCTGATAATAACAGCTGCACCCATACCGCCACCAATACATAGAGAAGCTATACCATATTTCAACCCTTTGCGTTTTAATGTATACAGCAAAGTAACTAAAATGCGATTACCACTTGCTCCAATGGGATGACCAAGGGAAATAGCGCCACCGCTCATATTTGTTTTAGCTTTAAGTGCTTGTTCATCTACTTTAAACGTTTCAGACAATTCATGCACTACCGCTAAACTCTGAGAAGCAAAAGCTTCATTTAATTCAAATACATCAATATCCTCAAAAGATAGTTCAGATTTCTTCAATGCTTGTTGAATAGCTGGAACAGGTCCTATTCCCATAATCGATGGATTTACACCACTTTGTCCAATTGCGACAATTTCAGCTAATGGTTGAACAGATTTTTCTTGCAGATAGTCTTCTCCAACAATCAAGGTTGCACTGGCACCATCATTCAGCCCAGAAGCATTTCCAGCTGTTACCGTACCCTCTTTTTTGAACGCTGGTCTAAGTGAACTCATTTTTTCAAGATTGGCTTTACGATTAGGATATTCGTCAGTATCAACAATAGCTTGTTCTTTCCGTCTAGTTGTATACTCTACTGAAACCACTTCTTCTTTAAACAACCCATTATCCAGTGCTTCAATTGATTTTTTCTGGGAATCAAATGCAAAGACGTCCTGATCTTCACGTGAGATTCCATACTGTTCAGCAATATTTTCCGCAGTAACGCCCATATGATAGCCTTCGAACGCATCTGTCAATCCATCATGCACCATATGATCTATTGTCTGAAAGTTCCCCATTTTAATACCCGTCCGGGTTCTATTAGGAATAAGGTACGGCGCTTGACTCATAGACTCTGTTCCACCAGCAACAACTACATTATATTCTCCCGCACGGATACCAATAAAGGCATTCATGACGGTTTTCAAGCCACTCCCACAGACCATATTTGTTCCATAAGCTGGCGTAGTTTCTGGAATACCTGCTTTGATAGAAGCTTGTCTGGCAACACCTTGACCTTGACCAGCTGACAGAACGTTTCCTAAAGATACTTCATCTATATCAGTCGGATCAACGCCACTTTGGTTTAAAACGCCTTGGATAGCTGTTTTTCCTAAGTCAGCAGCTGAAACATCTTTCAGTGCACCAAGAAACGAACCGATTGGCGTCCGCTTTGCCCCTGCTATATATACTTTTTGCATAAAAGTATGCACTCCTTTTAGTTAGCAAAATTTTTCATTCCATCAGAATCGTCTATTTCTTTTTACTATATTCGCGAATGTTCGCACGAACCCCACTTAAGATCACGGTTCCACGAGGCGCTTCACTATCCAGTTCAATATCTGTTTCATCTTTAGGTAAAGATTGCTGTAAAATTTCTTCGTATTCTTTAATAGATAATTTGCGACGATTATTCAGTAATGCTTCATGTTCTTCTTTCAACATGTGTTCTTTATATCCGGGTTTTACAACTCCGCTGAAAAACTCACCAACAGCTCCTGAGCCATAACTGAACAGACCAATACGCGCATTATCTTCTAGTAGCGGTCCTTGTTCCAATAAAGAAAGCAAACTTAAATAAAGTGATCCAGTATAAATATTTCCAACTTGCTTATTGTAAGAAACACTTGGCTCATAATATCCCATCAGACGAGCTGTATCTTCTTCTGAAGCATTTTCTGTTAAAGCTTTTAATGCTTTTTTACCCATTTTAGTATAAGGAACATGGAAGCATAATGCTTCAAAGTCACTTAAATCACGGTTATTTCTTTCTTTGTATTGACCCCAGACATCTGTTAAGAAGTTTAAATAAGCTTGGTTAGAGAATTTTCCATCTACATAAGCATAATCAGAATATAACGGACGCCAGAAATCGGAAATATCTTCTGTCATAGACACACTATCTGTATCAATTGCTAGAATTTTCGGATTAGCAGACAATACCATTGCAACAGCTCCTGCTCCTTGAGTCGGCTCTCCACCAGTATTGAGTCCGTATTTTGCAATATCTGTTCCCAATACAAGGACTTTGCTTTCAGGATGCAATGAAATATGACCCATAGCCATCTTGATTGCGGCAGTAGCACTATAACAAGCTTGTTTTAATTCAACTGAACGAGCATATTTTTGAATACCCGCTAAATGATGAACCCAAACTGCACCTGATTTTGAGTGATCTACCCCTGATTCTGTTCCAAACAAGACAAAATCAATTGCATCTCTATCTTCTTCATCTAGCACTTCAAGCGCTGCATTGGCTGCCATTGATACTGCGTCTTGTGACAAAGGCGCTACTGCCATTTTTTCTTGTCCGATTCCAATCGTATATTTAGCTGGTTCCACTCCTCTAGCTTCAGCTAACTTTTCCATATCTATATATACATCCGGTGTATAAAACCCTATTTTATCAATTCCAATTTCCAAATAATCGTCCTCCTATAATATACACTCACAAAAACGTTTCTATTATCTTAATTACATTATAAATGACCTTCTTAAAAAAAGAGTTAAGATATGTACGATCATCTATAAAATGATCGGTTACGTTCCCAGCAGGCATATTTCTTCAATATAATCGTACCACATGACTTAAAACTCGCCTGTGTTATATGCTCAAAAGAGGATAAAGAAACATAGAATTTCTTTGAAATTATGAAACTAAAAATATTTTACAGGGAGCCTCTAGCTTCCTACAATCAACTTTAAAAATAAATTAAAGAATATATTGATTGGTATAACGCTGTCCGCATAAAACAAAAAAACTGGTTGGCTTAAGTCCAGTAGAATACCAAACTCAAACCAACCAGTTAGCTGTATAATATTAAATTTTAAATTTTTTAGGGGTAGAACCATAAATATCCTGGTTTGATGATGTTTTTAAGTATTTTATTTTACAAATCTTTGTTTTATTATTATCTACTAATAAATGTTGGTAAGTAACCGTCTGAATAACCAATATATTGCGTTCTAGCTGGGTCCTTATAGTATTGTGTATAATATCTATAAGTTGGTCTATATGACTTTTTATCACTATAGGTTCTTTCAGTATACCATACATTTTTTATGGTCTTACTTCCAAGGAAACTCCCAATACCAGTGAAAAAAGATCCAGGTAGATTAAACAAACCACTGAGAGTAGTTACTGCAAAACTAAAATTAGCAAAATTTTCATTAAAACTACTTTTCTTAGTACGAATTAAGTACATTCCTGATTCACCTTCTTTAACCATTGGTCTTACCAATTCATCAGAAGCAATATTTTTATAGACAACACTTTTTAAAGGACTATTTAAATCATCAAAATTTTTGTCAATGTTCTCTGAAGGCTTTTTCGAAACTACTTCACTAGCAGCTACTGAACCAGACTGAAGGAATGAAACAAAAAGGATTATAGCAGCAAAATTTTTAATAACAAATTTCTTCAAACTATTAGTTTTCATATATAACATTTCCATAATTTTTATTTTGATCTCTTATTTTTTTTATTATGGTAATAAGCAGGCATACCAACAAGTTGTACAAGAATACCAGCCAGCACAAAATATTCTCCGTCAGCAAAATTCAGCGTACGTCCATATAGCCAAAAACCAACAAGCATTAAAATCAAACCAAGAACCTTACAAAACACTTCTACTTTTTCCCAATTGTTCAAATAAATCAGCCCCACCTTTCCTTTTGTATAAATTAATAGAACAAGTTCTCTGTGTGCAATATTTTTATTTTTGAAATTTCATCCTGTTTTTACTATCGTAACAGCTATTTCTAAATCACTTTTCTTATTTATAGTAAAATAATAACATTGATAACAAAACAAAAAACAAACTAAAGATTCGCTCTTATATTTATACCTCATATTTTCTTTTTTTGTATAGAAATTTTCTAAGTCAAGTTGCCATTCATGCAGAGCACACGAAAAAAATTTATAACGGAGTACATTCTCTTATGAGGTTAAGTAGTTTAAAAAAGCTATCTACCAATTTTACATAAAACACCTACTTATATTCCTCAGTAAAAGCGCTAACGCAGCTCCATAAATTATCCATTTCCGATTTTTCCAGTTTCTTTTAATTCTATTTATTAGTTTTTCCCTAATTTTTTCCCCATTAGACTTATCATTTTAATTCGTCAATTGAAAATAAAAATACGATTGATTTAAACTGTCTTTTTAAGTAGTCTTCCATTGATGCTCCATTTAAATTTAAACTTTAAAAAGAAAAGTATTCCTATCAATAATGCAATAGCAAATACCAGAACAAGCCCACTAAAATCAATTAACAACCTTTATACCTCCTGAACAAACAACAGAATTAAGGCAGCCTAATTTTTAGTCTTCTTTGATTCTACAATTTTTTAATTACAAAATTTTCCAGACCCAGTTGTAGTATAACCGTCTTCATTTGTTTTCCATATTATTAAGTAATAATTACTGGATTCCTCAACACCTTATTGGAGGTTCCTGAAAAGATCTGTTACTTTTACCGTTAACAGTTCCGCAATTAGAATTAACACCGAATTGTTTCTTATACAAGAAATACTTTACATCATAAGGTCCAACAGCATCATTCTCTCTTTTTAATGAAACTACGATTTTCTTCATTTTTTATCCTCATTTTTTTTGTTAAATAATTTAGAAATAAGATACCAATTTATACAAAGTCCTATAAACAATAAGATACCTGGAAACCAAATTATTTTCCCATACTGATTAACATATACTGTATAAACATATACAAGTACTCCTAACATCGCGACTGAAATTACATGAAATATTACTTCCCCATAAACCCACCTCCTATTTGTGCAATTCTTTACCTTATTTCTATTTTTGTTACTAATTTGATTATATATAAATACAACACAAAGAGGGAGCAACGAATCGTTGCCCCCTAAAAAAAGCTTTAGTATCAATATGTTTATTTTTAAAGCCCTATAAATGTGACAACATTATTGCTTGTTTTTCCATTTCCTCCATATTTTTTCCCTAAATCTTGTCCATTGATCCTTTTAACAGATTCGTTCATTGATCTATTAATAATTTTTTTATATTGTATCAATTCTTTATTCGCTTTAATCAACTGATTAATCTGGGCATTCGGCGTACAAATGTACCGTCTGCATTGGAATACGACCTCAATCTATCCTTACACTTAAATGTAATATTCCTCTTAGATATTTTCCAATTAGAAGAGAGTATTATTAGCGTCACAGGTTCACTATTTAGCACTTTAGCTGACTGATATAATCCTTTTAGAGATATTCTTTTTAGTCAACATCCATCTTTTTAATGGCATAGAAACCGATTAGATAATTAATGATTAGTCCCAATATCACTCCGGTAACCACTACTACTTTCCCGTTTGAAGATTGAATCCAATCTGAACTTGCGGGAAAATAGTTCAAGAAAGCTAAAAGAACGAATAACCAAATAATGGGTAAAAAACTAGACCATAATAGTCTTTCTCCTTTTGGAAGGATAAAGACTTTCCATGTTACTCCTAGAGCTGCTAGTGTAGTCACTACTAAAGCAATTTCTTTAGGCAAAGCAATTGTCCATGCATCCGAAATGAAATAAGAGGATGCAAGCAAGATGCCTATTGTTCCTGCAAAGGTTGCACCGAATAGTAAGATTTCTAATTTAGAACTTGATTTTTCTTTCTCAAATGTGCTTTTTTTCAAAATAGATAAACAAATGATGACTCCTGCACCTATCGTTACGAAATGAACGATTAACTGTAGTAAATTAAATTTATACTGGTCAGCAGATAAATCAGAAAGAATGGAGAAAAAAATTGAAATCCCAAATACTAGTCCCAATATTTTTAGCCCGTCTAACCAATTGATCGGAACATTTGAAAGTATCTCATCCGCAATTTCTTTAGGTTCTTGACCAAAATACTCTTTTGCTGACATACCATCCTCTTGAGCGGAAATCATATCTTGTAAGATTTCCAGTAATTTTGACTCTATATCTTCCTCATCTTTTAGCCAATTTCTTAACCTCATATAAATTAGTATTTCTTCATAGTACGCTTTATTCTCCGTATTCAATTGCTCTCTCAATTCATTATTCTGTTTAATCATTTCTTGCGTTTTTGTCATAGTTCTTTTCCTCCTTTATCTATCAAGTTATGAACACTCGCTTCTAGCTCTTGCCAATTCTGAATAAATTCTTGGCAGTATTCTTTTCCTTTAGATGTAATCTGATAATACTTACGATCTGGTCCGTCCTTAGATGGCTTTTTGACACTTGTTGTCAATTCATTCTTTTCAAGCTTTTGCAGCAAAGGATAAACTGTTCCTCCGACAATATCTGTAAAACCTGACAGTTTTAACTGCTGGACCAACTCATATCCATATACTTCTTTTTCTTGAATGATTAACAGAACACATCCTTCAAGCACACCTTTTAATAGCTGCGTTTTTTTCAATTTGTCACCTCTATTCAAATTTCTTAATCTAAGTTGTAATACATACTAGTTAATTATAGAATACCTTTTCTTAACTAGTTTGTAAAGCATACTAGATAAATAAAAAAGAATCGAATAATCTATTTCAATAATTATTCGATCCTTTTCAAATGGTTACTTGGTTTCGACTGAAATTAAATCAGTACGCTTAATCATTTTTACTAACTGTACATCAATACAAAAGACTTTTCTCAAAAAGATGAAATACTTTAACTTAAACAAATAACTACTTATTCATTTGCTGCTTGCTTATTCTTGCTTTTACCATAAAAATATCGAATAGAGTTGATCACAATATAACTAATTGGATAAATCACTACATACGTTAAGATCAACAAGTCAGGATATTCATGTAAAATCAGTAAAAACATAAGAACGACAAACAAAAAGGTAAGCTGTTTTGTTTGGTTTTTAAGATCCCTAGAAAATTGATTAACTAGGAAACGAATATAAGCCATCATTCAGAAATCCCCTTTTTCTCTATCTAGTTTTTCAAGGTTAAAGGATATCAATAATTTCTTTCTTACTTGCAGCATTCGCTGGCGCATAACTGAAAATCAATCCTACTAGTGCGGAAACACCAATAGAAACAAGAATTGTAAATAGATCTAATCCAGTAGAAAACGGTAAAAAGAAGGAAGCAATAGAAGAGAATAACCAGCCAAATAAATAGCCGAATATTCCACCAATACTTGTCATCATAACGCCTTCTAGTACAAATTGAGCTCGAATACTCTTTTGAGAAGCTCCAAGAGCTCGACGGATACCAATCTCTTTTGTTCGTTCGGATACTGAAATATACATCATATTCATAACGCCGATTCCGGCAATAAATAAGGAGATTCCAGCAACGCTTGCGATAAATAGCGTAATTCCTCTCAGAACTTGAGACAACCCATCATCTAAAGCAGACATATCAAAATGAGTATAGGTTCCTCTATCCCTCATCGTGCCTTCTTCTTCTAATAGTGACACACTCTCTTCTGCAACATCTGAAGGAAGAGAGCCTCTGGCAACTGTTATACTAATCTGATCTTCAATGGTATCCTCTTCATGATAGCGATTATAACTGCTTTTGGGAATTTCGATCTCTTGCGGTAAAAACCCAGCGAGAATACCCGAAGCGTCAACATCTCCTTCAGATACTCCAACGATTGTATACAGCTGATCCCCAAGCGATAACCCTTTCCCTAAAGCTGCTTCTTCTGATGCATATTGGCTCTCGATAAGCGAGTAAGGTACCACTACAACTCGGTTTTCTCTTTCATTATCGATAGAATCAAGTGATCTTCCTGCTACGACAGGACTACCGCTGTCTTCTATTAGAGAGGCTTCCAAATAATTCTCTTCACCGTCAATCGTAGTATCAAATGAGGCATATTCTGAATTCATGTTAATCGTCTCTACGCTTTGAACGCCAGGTACATTCTCAATCATTCGCATATCCATATCAGTAAATAGATCTTCATTCGTTTCAAGCATCCAATCTGGATCATCTGCCTGAAATTGAATATCAACAGTTAACAGTTCTCCTTCATCAGGATTCAAAGAGTCTAAAACATAGTTCTCAAATCCTCTTCCAATAGACATGATCGTACTAACCGCAGCGATTCCAATTACAATTCCGATCATTGTTAAAAAGCTTCGTTTTTTATTTTTAAGGAGTGCGTTCCATGCCCCTTTAAAAAACACTAACGGGTTCATGTCTTCACCTCACTTCTTCAGTCAATATGCCATCTTGCATGTGAACCACACGATTACAATATTTGACCGTTGTCGGGTCATGCGTAACTAAAATAATCGTAACCCCTTCTTCTTCATTCAACTGTTTGAACACGTTCATAATGTCATTAGAGGTTTGTGTATCTAACGCACCAGTTGGCTCATCCGCTAAAATAAAGTCAGGATTATTTATGATTGCTCTGGCAATTGCAGCTCTCTGTTGCTGACCACCTGAGAGCTGTTTCGGCATTTTCTTTCCTTTATCTCCAATGCCCAACTTCTCCAGTAGTTCCAGTACTTTACTTTTAGTCTCTCGATAACTCCATCCATCATATAGCAATGGCAACTCTACATTTTCTTCGATTGTTAAAGTTTCTATTAGATTAAACTGTTGAAATACAAACCCTACACGCTGGTTTCTAAGTTTAGACAAATCAGCATCATTTTTAGAAGTGACAATATTCCCTTCCAGGAAGTAATTGCCTTCATAATTTCGGTCAACAAACCCAATCAGATTCAATAATGTTGACTTTCCAGATCCCGAAGGGCCCATAATTGCTAGAAAATCGCCTTGGTTTACTTCCATTTCAACATTTTTCAGTACAGGAATCCATTCATTATCTGCTTTATAAGATTTCCCGATTTTTTCTAACTTAATCATACATCACCATAACCTCATCCCCATCTGCTAGTTCAGGACTCGGGTCAAGCAATACTTCTTCATCCACTTCCAATCCAGAATCTAACACATAGAAATTGCTTTCTTTATGGGCTTCGATTTCTCGACGCTCTACGATTCCATCAACTGTTACAAAGACGATTTTTTTACCGTCTTCTTCAACTACAGCAGATTCGGGAAGATAAATAGCACCTTCGCTAAACCCTACCTGAACTGAAAATCCATATTGTATTGGCTCTTCCGGTATAACCGTGAATGGATATCTTGAAGAAGTTGAGCCTTCCGCACTAGCTTGCATAGGCAGCGAACCGATTTGAGTAATTTTTCCAGGTATTTCTTTATCAGAACTCATTAAACTGATTTCTACAGGACTTTCTTCTTTGATTTTGTCATAATCATATTCAGAAACAGTGGCTTCTATTTTAACATCTTTAGATAATAAACGAACAACTGGTTGTTCACTAGATGCAAGTGTAGAAGCGTTTGTGTTATTTACTTCAATAACACCTGGAAAATCTGCTGTAATCGTTGTGGTAATCCCTTTTCTCAACGTTTCAATCTCATATTCGATATCTTCCATTTGATCGTTCAGTTCATCTATACTCATCTCAGCACTTTCGATTGTGGCTTCTGCTTCTGCTTTTTCTGTCTCATATTCCATTAAATCAGTTTGCGCAGTTTCGATTCCAGCATCCACACTCATACTTTCTTCTGTTTCAGCAGGCACTTGCACATTCTGATTACTTTTTTTAATATTGGCATTGGCTGTATTCAGTGCCTCTTTGGCATTCGCTAGTTCTGTTTCTGCTTCTGAACGACGTTCTTTTAGTCGACTATACTGACGGTTCTGTTCGTTCAGTAGTTGTTGATTTTCTTCGTTTGTATAAGTAAACAATTCTGTTTCTGCTTCTACTTCTTGTCCATCTTCCACAAGCACTTCAGCGATCACACCTTTGGCTGCATCGTAATACTCTTCTTGAACTTCAGAAGCTTGGACTATTCCGTCAAATAAAATCGGATCTTCTTCTCTAACGATATGTACCGAATACGTTTCTTCTGCATTACTTTCCAGATCGGAATTCTGGAAAAATTGAACAATAACCAATACAGCTACTAGTACACAAATAATCCCAATCGCAACTAACCCTTTTTTATCCCCAACCCGCTGTAATAATGAGCGGGTTGAAGCTTTTTTATTTGTTTTTTTCAATATTATTTATCCTACCTTCTTTATAATCCAACATTTTTTAAAAGCGCTACAGATGCAGCAGATAAAACAAGCCCAATTACTAACCACGCTACTTGAACAATTGTAATAGCCTTTTTGACATGCTGTTCTTTTTCTTCACCTGAGAAATAGAAAAATAAGAATAGTCCTGTTGTCAGAATACTCACGATAGATGATGCGATTAAATTCGCATCCATATTAAGCTGTTGCAACAAAGTATTCATAATCGTTCCGATTGCACTAGAGTAAAATAAAGCTGACCAGATATCATATTTATAAACATTTTCTTCTTTAGAGATCCATTGGGTAGGGAATTTTGTAAAAGCATACTGTATACTTAAAACGATAATTGCTCCTATCGCTCCAAATACACTTCCAACAGCAGCTCCCCCAAAGAGCAATGCTCCTGAATTGCCTTCAAGTTCGCCTAGATCCGTTGTATCCATCGTAAAAGCATTAAACAGCGTAACTCCTATAATAACAACGACAAAAACCGCCAGTGCTTTCCATGGAAAACCTTTATTTTCATTTACTTCTACTTCTTCATTCATTTTTTATCCCTCTTTTTTATAATTTAATTACTACTACTAAACATTGTTGATACTACATTCAAGATGAGTCCTAATATTAACCAAGCTACTTGGACAATGGTAATGACTTTTTTAATATGTTTTTCCTTCTCTTCTCCTGAATAATAAAATAACAAGAAAAGACCCGTCGTTATAAAACTGACCACTGCTAATGAAACTAAGTTGTCTTGATAATCAAAAAATTGCAGTAACAAGTTCAGCACTATCCCTATAGCGCCAGAATAAAATAAAGCTTCCCAGATATCATATTTATAAACATTTTCTTCTTTAGAAATCCATTGGGTGGGAAACTTTGTGAAAGCGTATTGTATACTTAAAACAATAATTGCAGCGATGACCGAAATGATAATTCCTATTATTCCACTTAAAAATAGTCCTTCTGGATTTAGTTTGTTTCCTTCTAGACTTTCTGCAGCGATTATATATGTTCTTAATAATTCCGATCCTATGACAACCACAGCATAAACTATCATAGCGATCCACGGAAACTTCTTCTCTTTTATTTCTTCATTCACCTTTTCACCTCCAATTCTTATATTTCAGAAAAGCAAAAAGGAAAGCTGTAAATACTAATCTTTTCACTAATTAATATTGTAACAAACCGATAATTGTATAACAACATTATTTTTAAAAAACAACTTAGTATAACAGGAAAATTTTAACATCAAGATTTTTAAAACATCTCCAAAAAAAAATCAATTTGCTCTTCAAGTATTCATCATACCCTAAAACATATGCTTTAGGGGAGCAACGCTCCGTTGCCCCCTTGAAATCCCATCTATATCAACAAAAATATATAGTAATTTTCGTAATAAAAACTTTCCCTAAGTAATAAAAATTTAAACTCACTACTAAAAAACTAATTTTATCTAACGAAATGTAAATATACTTAAATTTAAAAAATGAATTTCAAAACTAATTTTTTACTAAATTCTAAAATTAGTTTGTTATTTCTATTATTAGAAATATAACAATTTCCATCTTCAGCTTACTGTTACTTTAATCTTAGCATTTATATGCTTATTAATGACTTAACTTTTGTTATTTTTTGTAACAAAATAGCCAATTACAACTAATACACAGAATACTAAAACCAAAGTAATGATTTCTCTCAGCATCAAAACACCTCACTTATCAAAAGCAATTAGTCTACAATCCAACCCATAGACCAAGCTATAACACATTCACATCTGATTATTTGTATATTAAATTATCCCTACCCATTATTTGTAAAAAATAGTTGCTCTAAATCTGGTTTTCTTGTTGAAATATCTACTATTTTTAGATCATTTATCTGCAAAATAGAGTGCAGTGCATCATTAATACTCGAAGAAGAACAATCTATTTCCAAAATATTATTCTTGATACCAATATTAGATATAAAAGAATGTTCTTGGATTTTCCTTATTAACTCAGAGTTTGAATAGCTCGTTTTATACTGAATCAATAACTTTATAGTGTTTTCTTTATTTTGCAATAACGAAGCTAGTTTTCCGGATATAGTTAGTTTTCCACCGTCTAATAGTGAAGCTTTATTACATAATTTTTCAATTTCATTTAGATTATGAGATGTAAGTAAGATCGTTTTCCCTTCTTGATGAAAATCAGAAAAAAGTTGACGTATATTAATAGCTGATTCTGGATCCACACCTGAAGTCGGTTCGTCAAAAATCAAAAGTTCTGGATCACCAATCAAAGTTTGAGCTATAGCTAATTTCTTTTTCATACCAAATGAATAGTGTTTAATATCCAGATTGTTAGGAACTTCGAGGTACACTTTTTCAAGTAATTGGATTATTTGTTGTTTAGATAAATTGATTTTTTTAAGCCTTCCCATATAGTGCAAAAAGTCATAACCACTAATATTTCTGTACAACCCCTCTGAATCAGGCATTAAACCGATCTTATTTTTAAACTCATTTACATTAATGTGATCGTAAAATAGGATATCTCCATTGTCAGTTCTATTTATTCCAGCTATAAGATTAATTAGGGTTGTTTTTCCTGATCCGTTTTTTCCTACTAATCCATAGAAATCATTTTGATCAAGTGTCATATTAATATCTTTTAAGACTAGCTTTGAGCCAAAACTTTTTTTCACATGCTTTATATTTAGCAAAGACATTTCATACCTCTTTTCTACTGAAGCTAAATACAGCTATACTTAAATAAATAATTGAAATGAGTACAGGCACAACTATCAAATAACCGCCTTTTAAGATGTACTCATAGGGAAACAAATACTTAAATGAGCTATACCATTTATCTGACAAGGTTACCCAAAGTCCAGTGATTGGAAACATAATTCCAATGATTAGTCCAATAAAATTAGTCATTGAGGATCTGCTAACTAATACTGAAAGTAATATACATAAAGAGATATAATAAGTAACTACGCATATCAGCATGAAAAAAATACTCAAATCAACTTGATTGGTTAAAAATAAAATGACAGTTACACTTGTACTAATACAAATGAACCAGAAGAGAAAAATGCCAATAAATTTACCAACTATGAACTGTGGCCTATTGATCTTGGCTAGAACAAATTTTATTGAGCCAGTTTCTATCTCTGTATTGATGCAATTATTTGACAGAATAGATACAAATAAATACCCTAATATAAAAACTAATAACCTAATACTCGAATAGGCTGCTGTGATGTCATCACCGCTGCTACCCGCAACATTTGACAAAGTAGATGACATACCATAACTAAATAAAACAAATATTAAAATAATTATGATCGTTCTAATACTTTTCAAAATACGTTTTAACTCTTCCAATGCAACTGAAATCAATTAATATTATCCTCTCGATTTAAAACTGGGCTATATATTATATAATTAAATTCTCCTACTTCTTTGTGACATTTTCTTTTATTACTGGATTTTATAATGAAGTTAGTCGCTTAAGCTAAAATATATAAAAAAAACCATGTGAATTTCATGTGCTATTGAAGCTATACCAGTAGCTCTCAATAGACAGGATGAATGCACATGATGCAACCTAACCATACCACAGTATCGCATATTGGAAATCATTAACCGTATGCAGAAAAGCCCAATTTGCAGTTTAAAAGGTGAAAATTATTCTAGCCTTTATATTGCTCGTGTTTTGAATCACGTTCCACAAACAATCAATACTGAAATAAACCGATGAATGGTGCTCAACTCAAACATCAAAAATAAAACTATAAAATCTATGATTTTTATACAACTGTTATGACCAAGATGCTGGACAAGCAGTTTATAACAGCTCACGTTTGAACTATGGACCTCGACCAAAATGGACTGACGACAAATTGGTGAGCTATCACTTGTCCTCTAAAATATTCCTTAGATTTCTATTTAAGTCATTCCTATGAATCTAACGAGAGAACCAGTATAAGTGTATTCGTCATTTTATTCTCAAAGGCAATCCTATCGATCTAGTTTCTGAATCTCACTGATTACATATCCAACAATAGATGAACAATTATCCCAGAAAATTAATAGATTATAGAATCTTACGTAGCTAACTTGAAGCTTACATAAGTATGCTTTCAAAAAACAGAAATTTTGAATAGAAATATCGAAAGGTTAAGTGCACTTATTATTATCATTCATTATTTATTCAAAATTTATCAAATGATTACATTGTAATAACAAATATAATGTTTGCTGTTAATAAAATTAATTTTACTCCCGCTACCATAATGACTTCTTTATTGTCCTTTATATTTACTCTATATAATAAAACAAACATTACATATTCTAATATAGAAGTTGTGATTGAAAGAGCAAAATAACCGATAGAAAAAAATTCTGATAATAATAAAGACGTTATTGCTGAAAGGCTGGCACTTAATAAGAGAGTTATAAGGAGATCTCTTTCATGAAAAAATTCTTTTCTCAAGACTAATTGTATGACTATTTTTATAAATAAAAAAGTAACGAATAAAATAATAACATTAAATAATACTACTATTATCCCCATAAATAAATTAAATTTAAATGTGTTTATTTCCAATAGATTTTGACTATCTTGTAATAAGTCTTTTAAATAGTCATTAGAATTTATTAATTCAAAAAATAATAAAACATTTGTGACTATGAAAGGAATAAAAAAAACTAAAAATAGACTATCATTTTTTTTGATTTCTTTTTTATCCATCACTAACCAATCTCCCTTCTTTTAACCTTAAAATTTTACTACTATGCTGATATTCCTTATCTATATCATTATGTGAGACAATTAATATACACGCTTTATCCTGTACTAGCTTTTCACAAATTTCTAAAATCAAATTTCTACTAAAATGATCAATACTTGAAAGTGTCTCATCAAGCACAATAAGATCCCAATAATTTCTTTTCGCTAATAAAGCACAACCTACTTTTAATTTCATACCTAAAGAAGCTTTTTCAGTAAGAGTACTAACTTGAGTGTCGGTGAAAAGGCTTTCTATAAAATCTTTTTCCTTATTTGACAAACTCAATCTATGTATACTATATAATAAAGAAATATTTTCCTCTATTGTTAAGTAATTATGGGTTAAACTTTGATCAGTAAGATATAAAATATTTTTAGCTTTATTTTCAAAATTACCCGATGAAAATTGTTCTACAGTAGCTACACTTCTTAATAGCACGCTTTTCCCACTACCGTTATTTCCCTTCACAAAGTACATACCTTGAGATAGAGACAAAGAAATATGGGTTAATATTATTTCATCCCCATATTTTTTAGTACAGTTATCCATTGATACTAAATTCAAAATGTAATCATCCCTTCTATGATTCCTGCCAGCACCACATTAACAATACTAAATATATATAATTTATAATTTAACTTGATAAAGCAAAACACATCATTCATATTGAATTTTTTATAAAAAATAAGCATACATTTTAAAGACAAAAAAACATAAAGGATCATATTAGGAAATTCAATAATCCCATGTCTATATAATAATAGAAAAGTGTTTTCTCCTCCGTACACATTGATTCCTAACCATACTTGATAAACTAAATTACACAAATCAATAATTATTAATAAGGGGGAAATAAAGAAAAAAAAGAAATATTGAGAAAAGTTTTTTAAATTATTTATGATTATCTCTATTGCATATCGAGTTCCATACGATGTTTCTGTAATCGCTCCAGTATCTAATTCTGGGTTTGTAAAGAAAAAGACAAAACTTAAGTATAAAATTAGAGAAAAAAATATTATCGTTATTAAAAATATAAAATAAGATCTATATGTTACTTTATAGATAGTAATCACCTCTTATTCAAAATTAGTTTTATTTAATAATAAAGTTTTTTTGTGTATGGCAGAATAAATATGTAGAATAGTGCAAGAAAAAATCCATAACTCGGGCCAAATAAAATAGCCCATTGCTTCCACCCATACCATTCGCCTAAAATGGAGTTTGACTAAGAACTTCAGAAAGGCGTGGGAAAGGATGCTCACAATGGACCAAATTTATTCTATCAAAAAAATGAGAAATGAAGAAGGCTATTCTTTAAATAAAATTGTCACGGAAACCGGTTATGATTGGCGTACAGTTAGAAAATACGCAGATCACGATGTTCTTCCAAAAGAAAAAAACAGTAAAAAGCGCGGAATGATGTATACGAAAGGGTTTGAAGGACAAACCTATGGAGAAATCG
>NZ_FMZD01000030.1 GCF_900101525.1 Marinilactibacillus psychrotolerans
CGATGATAACTTTGACCTAATGCTAAAACTCTATCTGATGCTTTATTCATGGCTGTCGACAAACGGCTGTCCGTAGGATAATACTCTTTGAACTCTAATGCTTTTGACCATGCTTCTGACGCTGTATTGGCATTAATCGTTTGTTTATAGAGGCTACTTGAATACGGCATATTTTTCCCGTTTTCTGCCAAAGTCATCAACTTAGTTGACGAATCTCTAACAGCACTGCTTACCATAGGTTCATTAATTAAATTTTTATATAGTGTAATCGCACTGCTTAATTTTCCTGAGCGATGATAACTTTGACCTAATGCTAAAACTCTATCTGCAGCCCTATTTAAAGCATCTGAAATTCTTTTATCCTCAGGATAACTTTCTTTAAACTCTATTGCGGATACCCATGCTTCAGTTGCTGTCTTAGCATTTACTGTACTTTTATAAAGTTCATCTGCAGTTAAAGTCGTGGAAGAAACAAGTAATTTAGGTATCTGCTCTACTTGACTCTTATTACTATTCTTGTCCCCTTCTGTAGTAGAAGCAGTTTTCTTTTCATCATTATTTTCTGGAGAGTCAGTTGATTCTGTTTCTACAATTTTTACATTATTTTCATCTAGATTAAGAGATAAATTATTAATAATTTTTATAGTATTTTCTTGAAGAGGTATTTCTTCTATCATTTTAGACTTTAAAATACTTAATACTTCAACTAGGTTATCTGAAAGACTTTCATCATTCAAAAGGCCATTAACACGTTGTAAAGATTCAGAATCATAAGAATCGCTATATAAAAATAGTAATTCTAATATCTCTTTGGATATATTTTCATCTAATTGTAAACTGTTTAAATCAAAATTATTTACATTTAGCTTTTCTTCTTTTAATATATTCATGACACTGTCTGAGTAAATAAAATTTGCATCAGCTGCTTCAACTTTAATAGCATAAAAATCATTTAAAATAAAAGCACCTGAGGAAATTAAACTAGTTCCGATAAACAACTTTGCAATTATATTTTTATTAAATTTATTCATTAATAGTTTTATCCTTCCTATGATAGTTCATCTTAATTTACTTTTCAATTTAAGTATTGTTTTAAAATGAAGTGGTGTAATCAGCAAATATGCTAAATTTTTCATTGAAAAATTTGACTGCAGTGCCTTAAAAGAATATTTAAACGCTATAGTCTTTTGGTGATTCCTAAGTGCTACATTGGCAATACTAATATTAAAATTTGATTTCTGTATTTTTTTTTCTTGGCTAGAAAGTCCAGAAAATAATTCCACATATTTTTTGTTAATCAAATCTATCGCATTCTCATGTTTTTTTGTACTTGATGATATTTGTTTTTTTCCAGTAACATTATAATAATTCATCATTGCTTCTGGAACAAAACCTACCTTAGTATATTGGCAAATTCTTATCCAAAGATCATAGTCTTGTTTGGCAGGCATCTCTTCATCAAATACTCCAGATTTTTCTAATATATTTTTCTTGACCATGACATTTGGAGTTGCTCCAATAACATTATTAAGCAATATAGATTTTGATAAATCTCCGCTTTTCCCAGAAAGAGATTGATACTCTAAACCTTCATTAACATAAACTATATTAATACCTGTGTAAACTAATCCAATATTATCATCAGACTCAAAAACTTTTAGTTGTGCTTCTATTTTTCTAGGTAACCATTCATCATCATCGTCCAAAAAAGCAATATATTCTGAATGTGAAGCTTTGATCCCTAAATTTCTAGCGTAATTTGCACCCTTTGCTTGCTTATATGTTATATAATTAACTTTATGATTTTCCCTTTCTAATTTTTTCATAGCTTCGTCCGTAGTATCAGAAGATCCATCTGATACTACTATAATTTCTAAATCTTTATATGTCTGATTTAATACACTATTTATAGATTTAAAAAGTAAATCCCCTCTATTATGAGTAGGAATAACCACACTTACACTCATTTCATAATCTTCCTTTCCAAGCTATGATTTAAATTTTTCTTTTTTGAATACAATACAATAAATAGTATCAAGAGATAAAATAGAGGAGTTAAATATCCTCCTTTTTGAAAATTTAGAACCAATAAAGTAATTCCAATTCCAAAATTGATAGTTAAAATTTTAAAGGTAAAGAAAATATATAATAAAAATGAGATTAATCCTAAGTCTGAAAGTATATATGCATAAATATTTTGTATAGGAGGTGTATGACCTAATCCATTTCCTAATAAAATCCAATCAAGATTAACATACTCCCAACTGCTGATTAACCTGTTAATTGAAGAGTTGTCAGAGCCATTTAAAATTTCTATAGTGCGTTGAACTATACCTACATATATAAAATCTTTGAAAATTAACAAAACTAGCATAACTATGAGTAGTAATAATCCCATTTTTTTATTAAAAATCTCATTTTTAAGGTTTCTAAAACTTAAAGCAATTTTTAATAACATCAAGACCAATGCTACTGCAATAGATGCATACGAGAATGTAAGAATTATCCCAATAATCAGAATCAAATTAAAATACTTAGATATATTTTTTTTGCAAATGCTAAAAAAATTCAAACCAAGAACCATATTTAAAAAGTATCCAAAATGTGCAGGTTCAGCAAAAATACTTCTAGTTCTAATTAAATATGTAGTTCCTCTTAAGGTATAACTAGATCTATCAGATCTTGTTAGGGTCCAAAAAAAATTATAAGGAAGTTTTATGTCGTTCATGATAATGACAGTTATATATACTCCTATAATTATTGTTATTACAGAAATTACATTTAAGACTATTAATTGCTCTTTTAACAAAATCTTTTCTGAAAAGAATTTATATAAATACAGACTAACAATGCAATAAAAAGAGAATTTGATAAAGTTGTATGTGAAGACTTTCAATGAGAAAGAATCATTAAGTAATAAATTAATTATATTTATTAGAAAAACAAAACTTTCCAATGAAATTAATCTTATGATATCTTTTTTTTCTAATCTTATTTTAGAAAGAATAACAATTAATAAAAATATTATTCCGAAGATGAAATCACTAACTGTGAAAAGAGAAATCATCCAGTCTGATACTACACAAGAAACGCCTACCAATATTAGTATCAACCAATTCAATGTTTTATTATCTTCTAATTTGATTTGTGGTTGTTTTTGTTCTAATAACAATATTTTTAACCCACTTTCAATTTATGAAAAAAATCTTCTTACAATAGCATTGAAAATATAATTTAAAAAATAATAACTTGCTCTTATAAAAGAAAGTTTTTCTATATTTCTATAAGTATTCCAAGTTCTTTTAATAGCACCAAATTTGTTAGCTGAGATTGAGTTTTCTACTAACCTATAGGATCCTAAAACCTCATCTAGTAACATTGCAAATTGATAATGTCTTAAAATTTTTAACCACGTAGCCGTATCTTGGCCTTTTCTAACATTTGGCATTGTAAATTCCCCAATTATTGAACGATCAATAATTACTGAAGAGCAAGCTATTGCAGTATTTTTCAAAAGCATTTTATAATCTAACTTATTTGGAATTTTCATAGAAGCTTTAAGAACTTCTCCATTTTCTGATATCATTTCATAATTTGTAAATGTAAACCCAAAATTATTTTGTTCCATAAATTTTATCTGTTTTTCTAATTTGTTCTCTTTCCATAAATCATCACTATCAATAAAAGCTATATATTGGCCTTCAGACACTTTAAGTCCTTTATTCCTTGAAACAGCCGCTCCAGAATTATTATCTAATTCATAAAGTTTAATTCTACTATCTTTGCAAATGAATTCTTCAATTATATTTTTACTATTATCTGTTGAACAATCATCAATTAAGATTATCTCATAATTTTCGTAAGTCTGATTTAAAATTGATTGAATAGTCTGACTTAAAAATTTTTCTGCATTATAAACTGGTATAATAACCGAAACTTTTCCTTTATCCATAATTCTCTCCTCACAAAACTATATTAACACTAAATTGCATGTGATTTAGCCTAATATTATGACAATTTGTTACATTATATAATATAACAAATTTGTAATATTTAAAATTTAAACAAAAAACAGTTAATCTACTTGAAAAAATAGACTAACCGATTTTGTCAATATACTATTTAAAAATTTCGACAGTATCTGGTATTCTTCCAATTATATTCTCTTCTTCTAAACCTTTTGAAGAAACTTTATCAAATAAAATCTTAATTGTTTGAAGTAAAATTTTAATATCTAAAATAAATGTATATTTTTTGATATAGACTAAATCAAAGTTTAACTTACTATTAAAGTCTGTTGCGTATTTTCCATAAACTTGTGCGTACCCTGTTATACCGGCTCTCACATTATGGCGCAGATAGTAATAGGGATTTTCTTTATTGAATTGGTCTACAAAAAATGGTCTTTCCGGTCTGGGACCGACTAATGACATATCTCCCTTTAATACATTAATCAACTGGGGTAATTCATCAATTCTTAAAGAACGTAAATATTTACCGATTGTCGTAACTCTTGCATCGTTCGCTGTAGCTAAGACTGGTCCAGAATCCTTTTCTGCTGTAGCACTCATTGTGCGGAATTTCAATATGTTAAATTCTCGCTGATCTTTAGTTATTCTAATTTGTTTATAAAAAACTGGACCTTTTGATGTTGCCTTAATGAGAAACCCTGTAATCAGCATAATTGGTGATGCAATAATCGTGAGTACTAATGAAACAGCAATATCTACCATTCTTTTAATTAAGTCATCTTCTGGAGGAATCTGGAAATTTGACACCTCAATGACACTTTCATCTTCAATGCTCATCATATTTGGATTAACCAATATCATGTTTTCAAAGCTAGTATTTAAAAACAGTTTTGTCTTATTTCTGATTAACATATCGTAAATTTTAGTCTTTTCGTCATCTTTTATGTGACCTGCTAAATAAACAATATCAACGGAATCCATATTTTTCTTTATGTTCTCGTAAAAATTATCAACCACTGCTTTTGTAATTACATGTCTTTTATTTTTAGAACTTTCAAAGTTATGAATAGCTTTTTTACAGTTTTTTTCTGAGCCAACTACCATCACTTTTTTTGTTCCATCAATTCGTTCATATAATTTAAAGATTAACATTCTCCACGTGAATAAAAGCACTGTACTAACAACAAAACTTATTAAGATAATCGTTCTAGGAAACGCAAACCACCTACCTACAAAAGTCATTGCCATTATGAACACTGACATTAAAAGTTGAATGATAATTGTTAAATATAAGAAATCTGTTTTTTGCTTGTTATATAAAACATAGATCCCAAATAAAATATTTAATAGGATAAAACCAATGTAAATAAATATATCCGCCTCTTTAAAAGCCTGGTAATTTCTTTCTGGTAATTCCCAATTATATCTCAGTAAAAAAGACAATAGAATAGCAAAATGATAAATAATAACATCGACTATTCCGATTACAATTTTTTTTGTTCGATCAAACCCGCTTGATTGTGCCACCGTGAAACCTCCTAGAAACATTCTTTAATTATTACTAAAATATTCATGAATTTTTTTTACTATTCTTCTACTAGCTGTACCATCTCCATAAGGATTAATAGCCTTGGACATTTTATCGTATAACTTCTGATCATTCAACAGACCGTTTATCGAGTGGAAAACCATTTCTTGTTCTGTACCGACAACTTTCAATGTGCCAGCTTCTAGGCCTTCAGGTCGCTCTGTTTTGTCTCTTAAGACGAGTACAGGAATATCAAAAGCTGGTGCTTCCTCTTGTAATCCACCAGAATCAGTTAATACCATATAAGCTCTGGCGATTACTTTATGGAACAAGTCAACTTCTAATGGTTTAACTAATAAAATTCTATCCTGATTTCCAAGCAGTTCTTTTACAAGTTTTTGAACAGCCGGACTTAAATGCACTGGCATTACGACTGCTAAATCTTTATGTTCATCAACGATTCTTTTAACTGCCTTAAAAACATTCCTCATAGGCTCACCATGGTTTTCTCTTCTATGCATAGTTAAGAGAATCCATTTTTTGTCAGGCGTCATTTTATCTAACAATGGATGTTCCACCTCTAAAGTTTTTGTATACATGATTGCATCAATTGCCGTATTGCCTGTTACGAAAATATTAGTTTCTGGTTTATTTTCATTAAGTAAATTCTTCTTAGTTAGTTCAGTTGGCACAAAGAAAAAGTCTGCTAAATTATCAATCAACTGACGATTTGCCTCTTCAGGAAAAGGAAAATACTTATCATACGTTCTTAGTCCGGCTTCTACATGTCCAATTGGTATTTGTTGATAATAAGCTGCTAAAGCTGCCGCAAAACTTGTCGTTGTATCTCCATGTACTAAGACGATATCCGGTAGTTCTTTCAAGAAAATATCTTCCAAACCTTTCATTACACTAATCGTAATCTCAGAAAGTGATTGATTTTTTTTCATGACATTCAAATCGTATGTGGGCTTGATTTTAAATACTTTGAGTACCTGGTCCAACATTTCACGATGCTGTGCTGTAACAATTACTTGTGTCTCGAAATTATGGTTGTTCTTTTCTAATTCTTTGATTACCGGTGCCATTTTAATGGCTTCAGGTCGAGTGCCAAATACGACTGCTATTTTTTTTCTATCCATTATATTAAACGTCCTTTTACAATTTAAGTAATAAACTTTATTTCTTTTTTAAGCTTTTCTATATGAAAACATTCAACATGTATTTTACCATAAAAAAAACCTAAAAAGATATGAAGTTTTTATTAAACTCCTTTTGCTTTATAGGCTATTTTAGATATTTTGTTCTTAATCTCGAAATCTGTATTCTAAATCGGTCTTTTGCCGTAATAGATGTTATATTTTTTAATTGTTTTTTCAATCCTGTATCAACCGGACTTTGTAACAATCCGTTATAAATAGAAAGTAACTGTCGCTTCAAAAAATCTTTCTGCTGCTGGTTATATTGTGATGAAATATACTCTTCTTCCATCAACTGAAAGACTTTAAGATAAGATTGAAACGATCGTTGTTTATGTTCTAGTGTACTCTCTGTCATGGTTGATGCTGCTCTATATCTGCGGTGATAATAAAATTGATTGATATAAGCCATTTTTTTAGTATGCAAGAATACTAGAGTTGAGAAATATTCATCCTCATGAAGAATCCCCTCCGGAAACCTAATTCTATTCTCAATCAATAGAGACCTTTTAACCAGATATAAGCAAGGTGATGCGGAGTATGATTTTTGAATTTTAGGTAAGATTTCTGGCGCAATGTAAATTTCGTTTTCTTCTAACACTTCAGAAAAATCATAGTCACCAAGTTTTTTGGGAGTCGCCTTACCATCAAAAAATGATTGTCCGTTAAACCTGACTATCTCAGCCTTTGTTTCAATCGCTTTTTGCACTAATCCCCTGACAGCTTCAGGTTCAATCCAGTCATCTGAATCTACAAACAGAATATAGTCACCTGTGGCCTGATTTATCCCTTGATTTCTGACAGCCCCTTGACCTTGATTAATTGGATTCACCGTAATGTGAGCTTTATCGTTAAATTGCTGCAACAGATATGATGTAGCATCTGTTGATCCGTCATCGATCAGGATTATTTCGGTATTAGGATAAGTTTGATTTAGAATCGATTCGACACTTTCTTCAATATATCTTTCCACATTATAAGTCGGTATGATAATGGATACTAGTGGTTCTGTCATACAATTCTCCTTATTTATCTACTAATTGTTTGTTTCCTTTCAGCTCAGCCTTAATCCGCTTAAACTCTCCAGTAATGACTAGTCCAACGAACCAGACAATCATAAAAATACTCCCTTTAATCATTAAGTTGAAGAAAGGCAGAAAAGGAAATACTGGTAAGAAATAAAACACTACAAGCTGCATTACAGCTAGAATCAACGGATTAATCATAACTTTAGCAAATTCCAGTAAACTTGAATGGAATAGTTTGACCATCAAGAGGTAGTTCGCCTGAATAAAGTTCAGAGAAAATGCGATAACTAGAAACAGCGCAACGTACTCTATTCTACCTAGTAAAATTCCAGTAACAATTCCAGTAATATTCAATACAGTAGACAATATGCCGGATAATAAAAGTAAGTCTGTTCGATTTCCTGACTGAAAGACTCCACCCGTTGAAGATAGAATCATTTGAATCCATACCGATAACGCTAATATCTGCAGTGAAGCAACACTTCCATACCATTCATTTCCAAATAAAAATAAAATGACATCTTCAGAAGAGAAGAAAAGAAAAACAGACAATGGGATTCCGATCAAAGCGAGCAGATTGGAAAGTCTTAAGTAAACTTGTTTGATTTTTTCGGTTTGATCAACATAATCTGACATAATCGGATGGATAACTGATGTGATCAAACTAGTCAGGACTTGATTAGGATACAATGAAACCGTATAGGCTTTGTCATAGTACCCTAAAGCACTTTGCGAGATCGTTCCTCCGATTAGTAGATTATCCAGGTTTCTAGAAAAGTAATTGATGAAATTAAATAAAAACTGATTTTTTGAGAAATAATAGATTTTTTTTAATGGTGCTGTATCTAATTTAAATTTCACGCTGGTTCCAGTTTTGATATAAAATACAATAAACAAAGTCATCGCTTTAGCGGTATTACCCAGGACAATGGAATAATAACTGAATCCTAACAAAGCAAGTACAATAGATACCACCCCGGAAACGATTGCACTTCCGACTGTTGTGAAATTGACCATTCTAAAATTCTTTTCTCTAAGTAATAAAGATTGCGGTACGACAAGTACACCATAGAAAAATACGCATATTCCAAGTACCATGCTTAATGGTATAAATACATCATTCCCATAGAACCAGCTGATTGGATAGCCTAGAAAAACAAATAAAATCCCTAATGCGATCGAAAGATATAAGCTAAAACCAAATATCGAATTGATTTCTGATCTTTTCAACTCTTTATTTTGTATAATGGCTGGTCCAATCCCAATATCAGCAAGCAGCTGAAAGAATATGAGGAATACATTGACAGTGGCTACAATTCCATATTCATCAGGAGATAAGATTCTTGCTAAGACTGCTTGAACACCTAATTGCACTGCAACTACTGCATATTTTCCCATTGCAGTATATAATATAGCTTTCTTAAATTGTTCAAACATTCTTTATTGTCTCCTAGCTTTTTAAAATCTTGTTTTCAATTTACGATGTGAAAAACCGTTTCATCTTATTGAAGAGTTTTCCGTAATTATTTGCTGAAGCATTGCGTTTTTCCATCAGTTGAATCGCCATAAGATATTTACCTTTTTGAACACGTTGTTGTAATACATACTGAAAAGGATTGGATTCTTTACGGTCCTGCTGGATTACAAATCGATTGATATTTTCTTCTTCGCAAATTGTTTTGATCCATTCGACTTTTTCTTCTGTTGTCATAGGACAATCTGGATGAGCGATATTCGCTAGTTCTAAGTACACTGGATGCCAGAATTCCCGCTTCAATAAATCATTGAATTCCGTCTCCATTCCCCAATGTTCGATCAGATTTTTGAATTGTAATGCAATATTCAGTTCCATCATAAATCGATCGTCTCGGTAGCGATTGACAGCAGACCCATCATGGGTAACATAGTGATAATATGCTTTACGGTTAAAGGCAACATTTTGAATATCTCTATAAACACTAATGTTAAACAAAGCATCTTGTCCAAGTTTCTGATTCGTAAATCTAATTTTATGTTCTCTCAAGTATTGTCTACGGTACAGTTTATTCCATAGAGAATAAGGAGAAAAGTGATGAAAGTTTCTAAAGTGTTTTTTAAATCCATCTTGCGTATAGAAATGTGGTTGTCTAGGCAAAAGTGTTTCGCGATCTTCTGGTTTACCCTCAACTTCTCTCGTATAACCAAAAACGACTAGATCAGCTTGCTTTTCTTCAGCTAGTCTGACGTTATCAGCTAGAAGTGTTGGCTTGAAATAATCATCTGGATCGGCAAAATAAATATATTTCCCCTTTGCTTGTCTTAGTCCAGCGTTTCTTGCCATCCCTGAACCTTGGTTTTTCTGATGAATGACTTGGATCAATAAAGGTTCTTCTTCCACAAACTGATCACAAATCAATCCTGAATCATCTGTAGAACCGTCGTTTACTAAAATTAATTCGAAGTCCATTTTCGTCTGATTCAAGACAGACTGAATAGCCCTCGGCAAATGAGCTGAGACGTTATAAACCGGCATAATAATGGATACTTCAAACATAATATTGGAGCTCCTAACTATAGACTTATTTTACTCGTACAATAATCTAATATATTATAACACAGCCTGTCTTATCAATTATAAAAATTTCAATAAAAATTCATAACAAAATAAAACAAGCTGGCAACTTTTAAATTTCGCTAACTTACCTCTTTTGAAATGAAGTTGGATTATCTAGAATTCAAATGGACTTATTTAACATGTAAAGGTCTTTAAAAGCTTTTATTATCTCTACATTTTTATTCATCAATTTTGATTATTGATTTTTATTATCTGCGTTAGCTTACCAACTACTAACTTTTTAACAGAACTATTCTTTGACTCGAACAAAGAAAGCCATAAGACCGAATAAGGCAAACAAACCAAAGGTAAATGGGTAAGAAATCATTTCGATCATCATTCCAGCTACAGTAGAGCCGATCGTTTGTCCGATTCCTAAACAGAAAAAAGACAGACTCACTCCAACAAATGGTGTATCCGAAAATCTTTTGGTGCCCCAAACCAGTAAAAGCCCCGTTATCGCAATATAAGCTATTCCAAAAAAGACAGCAGCAGTATAGCTCATGATTCTAGATGGGAAAATAATCAACGCTATGGAGAGAATAAGCAGCGATAAAAATAAGCGGAATGAAAAGTTCAATCCTTTCATTACAATAACTTTCCCTACAATCCCACCAGCTATTCCCGCAATGCCCATCAATATCCAAAATAACACACTCTCTTGATTAGAAAAACCATGTTCTGCTGTAAGATAACTCCTGGAAAAGGTCCAGAATACAGAACTGCTGAATCCAACAATCATGGAGTCTATAATGATACGAAGACCATTTTTTATAATTTTCTGAAATGCTGGTATCCTTTTTTCTGAACTTTCCTGACTGGTTTCTGGATTTGGTATAACCATTGAATTCCAGATCAGAGTAGCAAAAGCAAGTAAGGCAAAGAATAAAAAAGCATTCCTCCAATATTCTGCAAAGAATAAAGCAATGGGACCGGAAATTATGATCCCAAAAGTTGTTCCGCTATTTATCCAGCTATTTCCTTGATCTTTCTGGTCTTCTGGAAATGAGCGATCGACTAATTTGCTGAAGGCTGGTGAACTCCAGCCACTTCCTAGTCCTGCAGTAAACATGCTTACTCCAAGTAGAAAATAATTTGCTGATAGAGCTATACCTAATAATCCTATTACTGCACTCAGTCCAGCTAGTTGTGTGACTTTTAGCGGTCCGAATTTATCAATAAAGATATTTGAACAAATCAAAGCTATGGAGTATGAGATATACCCAAGCGTTCCTATTAGTCCGGCTTCACTCTCTGAGAGATTAAGAGAGTCTGAAATATAAGGTAAAAACAGTCCATAACTAAATCTGGCAAAAGCATAATTTACAGCAATCATTGCTGCTCCTGGAGCAATTAATTTAAACATAACACACCTCTTATTTATATAGAACGATCATTCTATTTTATTTTAAAAAATAAGCTGAAACGCCTTGATTAACTTATTTATTGAAAAGTAAGTTTAGCGTTTCAACTAGTTCTTTCTCTACCGTTTCTATCTCTGTTGTTTCTACTAGCGCTGTAGCCCCTTCAATCTGAATAGCTAAGCGAATAGCCTCTTGCTCTGAAAACCCAAGCTGTTTGTAAAAAGAGAGCATATTTCTTTTATGCAGATCCACTCGATTTATAATATCTGGATTAACCTGATCGTATTCTTCTTTTGCCCGTAAAAATAGACAGCCTTGCGAATTCTTTTTTAACCAATTCATATTTGCTAGCGCAATCGTACATGCCGTTTCATATTTAGACTGTTGCCTTTTATCATTTAGCGCATTTTTAAGATACTCCATATATCTAATTTCTCGTTGATCCAAAATTTGGATAATCAAATTCTCTTTTGATCCAAAATGATTGTATAAGGTCATAATGGATACTTTTGCTTGTGATACAATCTTTTTTATCCCCACTGCATGAAAACCATGCTGGTAAAATAAGGTTTCTGCATTATCTAGAATGTTTTGGCTTTTTGAATCCATTTGAGCACTCCTTTCTGGATAGAACGATCATTCTATTTTCATTATACATAAAAACTTATTTAATAAAAGTATTTGCTTTTTTATTTTTTGGTTGTCTTTGTTGTCTATTCATATTGGATTAATTCATGCAGGATTTAATGGAATGTGTTAAAATGACCTAGAAGTTAAAAAGATCACAAACGTTATACATAAAAATAGAAGGAGCGATTTTATGGCTATTTTAGTAACTGGCGGTGCTGGGTATATCGGCTCTCACACTGTTATCGAGCTTTTGAATGAAGGTCATGAGGTGGTCATTGTTGATGACTATTCCAACTCAAAACCTGAAGTACTGAACCGCATTAAAGAATTATCAGGAAAAGACTTTGTATTCCATGAAGTAGATGTTACAGATCAGGATGCTTTGAAAGAAGTGTTCAAGCAACATGATCTTGAAGCGGTTATTCACTTTGCCGGTTATAAAGCTGTAGGTGAATCAGTGGCTAAACCATTGATGTACTACCGTAATAATTTAAATAGTACGATTGTTTTAATGGAATTAATGAATGAATTTGATGTGAAAAATATGGTCTTCAGTTCCAGCGCGACCGTTTATGGTATGAACAATGAAGCACCTTTTACAGAAGATATGCCTTTGTCTACAACCAACCCCTATGGCACAACTAAATTATTCATCGAACAGTTTATTCAAGACCAAGTAGCAGCTGATCCTTCTTGGAGTGCAGCACTGCTTCGTTATTTCAATCCCATCGGTGCCCACCAATCAGGGCGTATCGGTGAAGATCCTAACGATATCCCGAACAACTTGATGCCCTACATTACACAAGTAGCGGTAGGTAAACTTGAAAAACTGTCTGTATACGGAGACGATTATGATACACCTGACGGTACTGGAGTGAGAGATTACATCCACGTTGTCGATCTAGCTAAAGGACATATCAAAGCGCTTGAGAGTGTACTTGAAACTAGAGGTGTTGAAGCGTATAACTTAGGAACAGGCGTTGGTTACTCTGTGCTTGATGTAGTAAAAGCGTTTGAAACAGCGAACAATGTCGAGATTCCTTACCAAATTGTTGACCGTCGACCTGGAGATATAGGATCTGGTTATGCCGATGCAACTAAAGCACATAAAGTCCTAGACTGGGCAGCTGAACTGGGTATCGAAGATATGTGTCGCGACTCTTGGAACTGGCAAAATTCAAACCCTAACGGATACGCATAAAATGAACTAATCGAAAATTCAAAAGGTAGCCAACCGGTGATGATTATCGGTTTGCTACCTTTTATTCTTTCTCTTTAATAATTTTCATTTCAGCGTCTTTTAGTCAAATAAGTAATCGTCTGTCATGTCAGCGAATGGATTATGGTCAAAGTTGCCTGAGTTATCTCTTTGGTGGATAAGGCTTTCGGGTCCTGAATAGAGATTGCTAGAAAATTCATCATTAAAATAGTCTACTTCGCCTGCGCTATTATCAGATACACCTTGATTCTTTTCGTTCATGTTTTTTGTCCTCCTGTTAATGTATGACCTTTGATGCGTTATAGTTTTACTTCAGCCTAATTTTCCAATCAATTATTTCTGTAACTAATATAACACATGCATTCAAAATCGTACTAATAATATACCTTGAAGAAACAAAAATTTATGTATTCTGATTGTCCACTCTTTATTTTTGTTGTATTCTTAACATTTAGCTACACAAATAAGGTACACGCAGCTTTCGCATGTACCTTATTTAAAGATTAGTCCTTTACTAATATCTAACCGTCTATCTATTTGATCGATAAACTCTATACTTTGAGGAAATATTTTCAATTCTGATTAATCCGTCCACATGAACAGGTTTGATTTGACCCGTTTTAGCAAACACTCCCCATATCTGGCGCAGTACCTGACCTTGACGATGAAATTTTCCCCAGGTTATTCCATCTAATATCGGAGATCCTTCCCACAGTTCCTCATTTTCGAAAATATACGGTATCTCAGAAGCATGTCCTCCAGCTAGTTGATTCCTTGGAGCTCCTCCGCTGATTTCATATTTATATCCACTTCCTCCAGCAAAGGCATGTCTTCTGGCAAAATTTTCCACTCCAGATTTATATATTTTCCTTGTCAAATATTTAATAGATACTTCAGATAAATACTTTCCAAAAATCGGCGTGTTGGTTAATTGATCCAAAACAGGAATATAGGGGACAAAAGGGGCTAGTTCGCGTTTATTATTGCCCACTAATATTCCTATGTGTGCGGCTGCTTTCTCCCATTCATGATCTAAATCTTCTTCATTTGGCAGAGGAAATTCTCCATACTGTACACCAAACGGCATAGAGGATTTCAGTCCAAATGGTTTTACGATCTCTTGAATACTCGCTTGAACTTCTGCTACTTTTTCTAAAGAGTCATCAACAGAGACCTTTTTCTTTTCTTCAAGCATAAGAGCTTTCATTTCTTTTGGAGCAGGCATTAGTCCAAATGGCGCACTTTGTATAATTACTTTATTGAATAGTCCTTCTGTTCCCTCTGAAATCATCAGATGAGCTGCGGCATCCCCTCCGGCTGATTCCCCAAATACAGTGATGTTTTCTGGGTTACCTCCAAATCCGGCTATATTTTGCTTAACCCACTTTAAGGCTTCAATCTGATCAAGCAACCCAAGATTTGCGGGGGTACTTTCTTCACTGCCTAAATATCCTAACAATCCTAATCGATAAGTTACGGTAACCACTATAACTTGTTCTTCACGTACTAAAACAGCGGGATCATAAATTGGATAGTCTCCAGCTCCCGTAACGTAAGATCCTCCATGTATCCATACCATAACAGGAAGATTGTCTGTTGCATCTGTATTGCTTGGTATGGTTACGGAAAGATACTGACAATGTTCATCTACTTTCATTTCTCTATAATCTTGATTTATAAGATAATCTGTAAATTCATCTTTAGGCTGTGGAGAAGCAGGTGACCATTCTGTTGCTTCTATTATTCCGTCAGCTTTTATTGATTTAGCAGTTGGCATTTCAAATCTTTCTGCCGTAGCATATTGAATACCGGTTGCTCTTAAAACGCCTTTTTTCTCATCGTTCCATCCTTTAATGGCACCAATTGGACACTTCCATATTGGATTTAAATTCGTCTCCTTCATTTACTAGCTCCTATATTATAATTTGTTGTTATTTACTATTATTTATTGTTGCTTACTGTCATTTACCGTTGCTATCGTATAACCCTTTTCTTCTGATTTTTCGTTTGCTCCCATTCAAGTTTAACCTGATTCAACCGATTAGTAAAATCTCAAATACCCTTTTCTCTAATATACGCTCTCTATATAACAAGATTGTCCGTTAGACACCTACAATGAAAAATATTGTTAAAAGCTAAATTGACTGCATCTTTCAATTAATCTACCTTATGCCTTATAAAATCGGCTTTTGTATCTACTCAAATGGTTATTTCATTTCAGTTGATACATAAGAGGCCTTTATATCCTACTCATTGGACTATTTCCATCTCAGTTACACGTAGAAGACAGTTACGTCCTACTCAGTCCACTATTTTCATTTCAGTTACACGCAGAAGCCAGTTACAGCTTACCCAGTCCACCATTTCCATCTCAGTTACACGTAGAAGCCAGTTTCGTCTTACTCAGTCCATTATTTCCATCTCAGTTACACGCAGAAGACAGTTTCGTCTTACTCAGTCCACTATTGCCATTTCAGTTACACGTAGAAGCCAGTTTCGTCTTACTCAGTCCACTTTTTCATCTCAGTTACACGCAGAAGACAGTTTCGTCTTACCCAGTCCACTATTTCCATCTCAGTTACACGTAGAAGACAGTTACGTCTTACTCAGTCCACTATTCCCATCTCAGTTGATACGTAAAAGCCACTTCTCTTCATTCTCAATAGACACGTTGACTGAGTATATATAAATGTCAATTAAATGCTTGAATTCTCTTGACAAATGAGTGACCATTCATATATACTCTAGTCATACATATGAATGGTTGTTCATCTGTTGAAAACGATTATTCAAAAATTTGACTAGAGGGTGTTTATTATGGAAACTCATCAACAGGCTAAAATAGCACATAATCATGCTGAACATGCGCATGATCACGGAAATATACCGGTCTTTCTTTTTTTCATTGGTTTAATTATCTATTTGATTGCATTGGTAGGTTCCTTTAATTATATATTAGAAGATATTTTCTTCGTCATTACGATGGTTACTGCTGGTTACCATGTGATGTTAGAAGGAGTAGGTGAAACGATTACCGAGTCGCTGCGCTTAAAAAGATTTCATCCGAATGTTCATATCTTAATGACGCTGGCTGCATTAGGAGCTGCGATCATTGGTGACTTTGACGAAGGTGCTTTGTTAATCTTGATTTTCGCTGGTGCTCATTTCCTTGAAGAATATGCAGAAGGTAAAAGCAAACGTGAAATCACTCATTTACTTGAAATGAACCCTACTGAAGCTAGACTCATTCTTCCTACAGGTGAAACTAAGTTAGTTAAAGTAGAAACATTGACTATTGGGGATCATTTGCAAGTCTTGCCTGGAGACAAGATTCCTACGGACGGCTCGATCATTGAAGGTTCTAGTGACATTGATGAAGCTTCTATCAGTGGTGAGAGTATTCCCCGAGAAAAAATTACTGGGGATGAAGTATTTGGTAGTACCATAAATGGTAAAGGTTCTTTCAAAATGGAAGTCACTAAAAATAATGAAGATACCGTATTTTCTAAAATTATTGAACTAGTCAATCAGTCACAGTCCAATCTATCTAAAACAGCTACCACAATCAAAAAATTAGAACCAGTCTATGTAACGATTGTAATGATAGTTGTTCCAGCTTTTATTTTACTCACACCATTTTTAGTTGGCTGGAGCTGGAATACTAGTTTTTATCGCGGAATGGTCATGTTAATATCAGCTTCACCTTGTGCTTTAGCTGCTAGTGCCGTCCCCACTACTCTTTCAGGTATTTCAAACTTGGCGAAACAAGGCGTCCTTTTTAAAGGGGGATCTTATCTTTCAAATTTAGCTAAAATTAAGGCTTGTGCATTCGATAAGACCGGAACACTGACTGAAGGAAAACCAGCTGTTACTGATCATTCCTTTATTAACAAAGAAAAAAGTGCATATTGGAAAAATATTATCGTAGCCATGGAGAAAAGTGCAAACCATCCACTAGCTGATGCTATACTAGATGCCTTTACCTCAGATTCTTCCATAAAAATAGATACAGAAAATGAAATCGGGAAAGGGTTAGTCGCTGAACATCAAGGAAAGGAATACCGCATTGGTAAACCTTCTACGTTTGAAAACGTCCCTGCAGAAATCGAAAAACAAAATGAAACATTAGCTAAAGCAGGAAAAACGGTTGTGTACTTTAGTGAGAATGACAGCGTGGTTGGACTGATCGCCATGATGGACTTACCAAATAAAGATGCTAAAAAAGTCATTCAATATTTTAAAGATCAAGGAATTCACACGGCTATGATTACTGGAGACTCAAAACTTACTGGAGAAGCTGTCGGTCAATTAATCGCAATTGATGAAGTGATTGGGAATGTGCTACCAGAAAATAAATCAGAAATTATTCATGCCTCTCAAAAACAATATGGTGAAACGGTGATGCTCGGTGATGGGATCAATGATGCACCTGCTCTAGTGGCATCAGATATTGGTTTCGCTATGGGGAACGGAACAGATGTTGCAATTGACGTAGCAGATGCTGTAATTATGCAAAATGATTTAACTAAGTTTCAATATGCTCATAAGGTTTCTAAAAAAGTTGACAAAGTTGTCTGGCAGAATATCTTGTTCTCTATGTTTATTGTTTTACTTTTAAATGGATTAAATTTAGTCGGTAAAATTGACATTGGTATTGGAGTGCTTGCTCACGAAGGAAGTACGCTGTTGGTTATTTTAAACGGTTTGAGATTGTTATTACCAGTCAAAGATTGATTCTATAAGATACAATAAAAAGCATGAAAAGCTAACTGATATATAGCTTTTCATGCTTTTTTCAGCATTCTTCTTTCGTATGGGTGACAACTTGATCTAATATTTTTAAGACGTGATCATCATCCAGACTATAGTAGACTGTCTTACCACTTCTTCTAGGTTTGACCAGTCGTTTTGCTTTTAACGTGCTCAACTGGTGTGAAATTGCTGATTGGTTCATATCTAGTGCTGCTGCTATCTCGCCCACACTTAACTCTCTATCATGTAATAGGAAGACGATCGAAAGCCTGGTTGGATCACTGATTGCTTTAAAAAATTGACTGACTAGTTGAATCGTGTTTTTATCTACTGCTGATGTTAAATGATCTTTCATTCGTTCTCTCCTCGATCCTTTATACAAAAATGATTATTCTTACGAATCATTTACCTATTTTTGAGTAAACCATAATCTGTCCGATTTGTCAAAACAGCTATTTTATTTTAGTTTGAAATCCTTGATAAATCAAGTATTTGATTGGTGGTAACTGATTCCATGAATATTGGCTTTTCAAGCCCCTACCTATCAAAAAGACTACAGAAAAAGATACCTCAGGAAGGTTTCATGCCCTCGCTGAGATATCTTCTCTACCTATTCTTTACTTGTATTCATTATCTTCGCTAACTAATTCTCTTTGTTCAATAATCTGTTTATACCATTTGCCTGATTTTTTTAATGAACGGCTGCGATCATTATCAAGATCTATTCTCACTAATCCATACCGATTTTTGAACGCGTTCATTGGTGAGACACAGTCTGTAAAGGCCCATAACATGTATCCTTCACAGCTAGAACCAGCTTCTACTGCTTTCAACAACCAGGATAAATGTTCACCGATAAAGTCAATGCGGTAATCGTCTTGAACCTCACCCGTATCGTTCATGAATTGTTCTTCTGCTTCGATTCCCATCCCATTCTCAGTAATGAGCCACGGAATGTTATCATATTCATTTTTAATACGCATAGCCATATCATACATTAATTTAGGATAAATCTCCCATCCACGAGATTTATTCATTCTGCGTCCTGGTAATTCAAACGTATCGTAATACATCTCTGGGTGGAAAGGCGCATTTTCATTCCATGCATGTTTCGGTGCTTGTACTCTTTTCGGGAAATATAAATTAATCCCTAGAAAATCAACCGTATTTTCTTTAATTACTTCTAACTCTTTTGCATCATGTTCAAAAAGAATATCGTGTTTCTTGAGTAAAGAAAGCAATTCCTCTGGGTAAACTCCTTTAACCGCAGGATCTAAAAATACTCGATTGTAGAATAAATCAAATAGGTGTGCTGCTTGCTGATCTGCTTTTGAAGTGGAACGGGCATAGGTCACTTCCGGATTCAATATCGTACCGATACGTCCTTCATATCCGGCGTTTTTGTATGCTGCAACGACTTTTGCTGTGGCTAATACTTTATGATGATTCCATTGCATCCACTTCGCTGTGTCTTGTTCATGCGGCCATCTGATCGCATCAAGATAAACCCTAGTTTGAACAACGACTGGTTCATTGAAGACAAACCAGCTCTTGACTCGGTCCCCAAAACGATCAAATGCTATCTTAGCATACTCAACAAACAATTCGACTACTTTCTTAGAACTCCAGCCATCATATTTTTCTAGTAAATAGGCAGGCAATTCATAATGTTCAAGACAGAGCATCGGTTCAACATTTGCTTTAATCAAAGCATTAATTACATTATTTACATGCTCAACGTACGCTTCATCAACGATCAGCTCTTCGTAATCTGTAAAGAATCTTGACCAGTTTATGCTGGTACGATAGTGTGTCAATCCGATCGCTTGCATATGGTCAATATCATCTTGATATTTTTCCATAAAATTTGTTGCTACATCTGGTCCATATCCTTCATGCCAAACAAAATTTTCTTTCTTATACCAAGCGTCTAGATAAGAATCTTGCCCTTCTTTTTTTCCTTGCCAGCCTTCAGTCTGCCAAGCAGATGATCCGGCTCCGAGTATGAAGTTTTCTGGAATTGTCTGTTTCATTTAATAAACCCCTTTTATACTTTTTCATTCTATTGATTAAATACTTATTCGTTTACTACTTCTTCTCCAAATTCTTCTTTTTCAATATCTTCTACCTTCGCTTCATTATTAGCTGCTCTAATAAATGGTAGATAGATTAGAACCGCAACTGCTATACATATAATCTGTGTAACCACGGCTCCCAAATCACCTGCTGTTGCTAGCCAAGCGCTGATAATCGGTGGCGTTGTCCATGGAATCATGACTACAGCTTTTCCTGCAAATCCAATTGTAGTCAGGAAGTAAGCGATCGTTCCTGTAACTAATGGCGTAATCACAAATGGAATAGCCATAATTGGATTTAATACAATTGGTAATCCGAAGATAACAGGTTCATTTACGTTGAACAAACCTGGTGCAAAGGAAAGTTTACCAATTGAGCGATAATCTTCTCGTTTGCTTCCGATAAACATAGCAATCAAAAGTCCAAGCGTTAAACCGGACCCACCTACAGTCATATAAATATCCCAGAAAGGCATATTAATTATGTTGGGAATTTCTTTTCCAGCTTCAAATGCTTTTGTATTCTCAGCAATTGCTGCTAGTAAAATTGGTTCACGAATGGGTTTGATAATTTGGTTTCCATGAATCCCGATGACCCAGAACAATTGGGAAACTAGCATCAAAATTAATATACCCGGCAATCCTTGTACTACGTTTTCTAATGGAGCTTGAACTAAGTTATAAATAATATCATAGATATGCACACCTGTTACAGCATTAATCAAGAAACCAATTGATGCGATTGCTACGATTGTAATCACTGTTGGAATCAACGCTGAGAAAGATCTCGAAACGTTTGTTGGAACAGAATCTGGCATCTTGATTTTCAATTTGTCTTGTTTTCCTAACCAAGTGTATAGTTCAATAGATCCGATTGCTACAATCATTCCTAAGAACAAACCGCTTGATCCTGTATATTCGCTAGAGATTACATCACTAACATTTACAGTTTCAGTATCATTAATGATTGCATCAATTGCTGTTGGAACAACCGCTATATAGGACAAAGCAGCTAATAGCCCTGGGAAATGACCATCTAGTTTATTCAGTTTACCCATTTCATTCCCAATAAGGAATACCGCACCTAATGCCATCATATCCATTGTCGCGTAATTGATCATTTGAGAGAGTGGTTTGAGATTTTCCAGCCAGCTCAGCCAACTGATCTGCGCTAATCCATTGGTACTATCAAATACCATACTAGAAAATAGCGTCGCAAAGGCTCCTGTGATAATAATAGGCAATAACAGCGTAAATGAATTTTTTATCGCAATAATATATTTATAGCTGTTAATTTTATACGCCACTTGATTTAATGCATTGATGAATCGATTGTTTTCCATCCTACATCCTCCTTGTTCTTCTCGTTTTGAAATTGCTTACAAAAGAAGTTTACCTTTTTATTTATAAAATGTAAAGTTAAATATAAAATTTGTAAATACAAATTTTATATTTTCTCGTTTGTCAAATTAAGCTAGACGGTTTCCAATCTGATACATGCTCATGAAAAACTTCTATAGGTGTTCTATAATCTAAAGACTTTCTAGGAATAGTATTCCTGTAGTTTGAAACAGAAGAAATAAAGGATTGATCGGTTTTATTAAAGTCCATCTGTTTTGGCAGTCCGTCACGTCGAAGCAATCCGTTAGATTGTTCATTCAGTCCACGCTGAGACGGACAACCAGGATCCGCAAAGAAAATAGAAATATCATGGTGGTTACTGACTGATCTCCAATTAGAGAACTCTTTTCCACAATCAAAAGTGATTGATTTAAAAGAATGGGAAGGGATACTGGAAAACCACTCAGATAATTTTTCTTCTATATCAGTTGCTTTGCGTCCTTCAGGTTTGAGTGTAAAAATGACTTTTGACAAGCGCTCAACCAGTGTAATAACAGCACTTTTGTGATGCTCTCCAATAATGGTATCCCCTTCAAGGTGACCAAATTCGTTCGTATAATGTGGATACGATAGGGCTCTATCCTGTAGGCTTCTCTTAAAGGCTTGTTTTCCTCTTTTCTCTTTATGGCCATTCGGTTTACGTTTGCCTTTCAGAGGCAAAGTCGTTTGATCAAGTAAAGAACTATCCTTGAATCTACGGTAAAGAGTTCGCATAGAGCACTTCAAATCAATTTCTTGTCTACCAATAATAACATCAGGTGTCCAACCAGATGCAACTTTGTCTTTAATGTAACGGATTTCTTTA
>NZ_FMZD01000003.1 GCF_900101525.1 Marinilactibacillus psychrotolerans
TAGGCTACTTACCTTTTGATAAAGAAGGTGCAGAATTACTATTTCACTTAATATCAGATTTTTACGAAGAGAAAAGTTTGATTATCACAACGAACCTGGAATTTAGCTCTTGGAGTAAAGTGTTTCAAGATTCAAGATTGACCAGTGCACTAGTGGATCGGTTGATTCATCACGCTCATATCTTCACTTTTGCGGGCACAAGTTACCGGTATACCAATGCTTTGTCTCAATTAAGAAATTAACTAAATGGGAACTGCAAAGTTATGGATAAATTTCCTGCACTCTTATGGATTTTATTCTTGCAAAATACATCACAAACTAAGATAATAAAGAATTAAATTATAATTATAAAAACAAGAATTATATAATTTAAAAGAAATTGACACTATCAGGGAAATACCGTATACTATTTTTGTTGTTTTGATTTCTAAAATCGCGAATAAAAAAATCAATCTATATAGTAAAGCATGCAATATATAGGTGTATGTTAACGATCCTTAATTAGGTTAATCGGCTAAAAACTTTTTTAAACGTAATGGCGATTGTGGCGAAGTGGTTAACGCACCGGGTTGTGGTCCCGGCATTCGTGGGTTCGAGCCCCATCAGTCGCCCTTGTAATATTGGGCTATAGCCAAGCGGTAAGGCAGCGGGTTTTGATCCCGTCATTCCCCAGGTTCGAATCCTGGTAGCCCAGTCAAAATACCAAAAGAGTTACATCATTAATTGGTGTAGCTCTTTTGGCATTTTCATTTTTAAACAGAGTAATAAAATAGATACTAATAGTTTTTAGAGAAGGGTAAAGCATGACCTTTATAATTGAAAATTTTTCCAAAATAAGTAGGTTTCTTTAAAATGAAATATTGTAGAACTATAAACTGATTTTTTCGATTGATTTTACCAGTTAGAGAAAGCACTGTATTATTTTCAACTTCATAAAGAAATGTGTAGGCAATTTTACCTGTTATTAAACAGTTCAAATTAGTAGAATTAGCAGAAAAAGTGAAGCGACATAAAGGCACGCCGTTATCAGTTTTTAAAACTTTGATTTCATCAGAAATAACCGTTCCTTCAATCATTATAATTTCCATAAGTATAACTCCTTTTCTATACATAATAAAAAGAGAACAAGTGTTTATAATATATTATAAACACTTGTTCTCTTTTGTCAAGTTCAAAGTAATTTAGGCACTATTTTACTGGAATATTTTGTAAGGAATACTGAGATTTAAATCAAGAGTACACTGAGTCAAATGTAAAGCAGGAGGAGTATTAATCCTTAGTTAAGAAAAGTTAAATGTTATTTTAAATAAATAGATATTATAAATAGAATATTGAAATCAAATCATGGAGTGGGAGGGGACAAGTTACTAGTGACTCTGAAGAGGAGAGGGACAATAATAAGCGGTAGTGAACAAGGTTATCAGTTGTTCACTACCGCTTAAATTATTCTTCAGTTTCTGGATTTGTGTTAGTACCAGGGTTGTCAGCAGGAGGAGTTGATGAATTATTGTCTGATTCATCAGAAGGATTGTCTTCAGTATCCTCAGGATTATTAGAATCTTCTTCTGGATCATCTGGTTTATCTTCAACATCTTCATCGTTCTCACCAGTATCTTCTTCAACAGGCTCTTCAGGATTTGCTTCTGGTTCTTCTTCAGTATTTTCTTCGGGTTCTTCCTCGACAGGTTCTGGGACAGTAACAGAAGTAGTAGCAGCTGGTCCTGTATTCCCATAAGCCTGAACAGATAAAGTGATTTGGACAGTTCCGCTGTCGGGATCAGCTACAGTATATTCTGTTCCTTCTACTGAAACTTCTTTGCCATTTACCGATAAAACATAAGTGGCTTTTTCATCTTCATCTTGTAGTGTATATTCATTCCAATTAATATTGATTTCATTTGAGTCTTCGTCATATTGTGCTGATAATCCGGTTGGAGCAGTCAAGTCTTCTCCATAAGAGGTTGAGACTTCAGAAGGTTCTGTACCAGCAACGAATAATTCAGTAACAATTTCACTTTCAGGTGTATTTGGACCTGGTAATTTTGCAGGATTTGACCCAGCCTCCACACGAACTTCAGAAACAGAAGCGGGTTTTGTCCAGTCAGAATTATCTAATCCTTCTGAAACTTTGCTCATTAAAGCTTGATAGATATCTCTTGGTAGCTGACGAGTTCCATCCTTATTGCTAAGCCAGTGCCCGTCTTCATATTTTTTATCATATCCTGTCCAGACTGATAACGAATAATTTGAAGTATAACCTACATACCAAGAATCAGGAACAGCATCTGATGGCAGATTATGTTCTTGAATTTGTTCTGGAGTATAATTAGTCGTACCGGTTTTACCAGCTTGAGGAACACCAGGAATACCAACAGAACTACTATAATTAGCGGCCACATCTTTAAGCATATCAGTAATCATATATGCAGTATAATCTGACATCGCTTGATTGGTTTTAGGAGTCAGGTCTATTTCTTGTCCATCTTGAGTAATAACTTTAGAGACAGTATAGGGCTCAGTATAATTCCCTCCATTTGAAAAAGCACTATAAGCAGAGGCCATTTGTAACGGACTAGCTGTTCCACTGATTGCATTAGAGTTTACTAAACCACCTTCTTTTGACATAAGATTAGTGTCTAAACCAACGTTTTCTACAAATTCGGTTGCATCGGCACGATCTACTTCTTCGGCAAATAACCTGGCAGTTGGAATATTTCGAGAATCTACTAATGCTTCTCGCAGGCTTAGCTGTCCGACATATTTACCATCGTAGTTTCTTAACGGTGTACCATCAGGATAAGACCATTTCTCATCAACTAACTGATGATAAGTTGAAAACTTATTATATTCGATAGCAGGACCGTACGTAGTTAATGGTTTAATAGTAGAACCAGTGGGGCGGTCAGTACTAGTTGCTCTATTTGTTAATAATTGACCTTCTTGCTTACGCCCACCAACTAAAGCTTTAACTTGTCCAGTATTAGCATCTACTAAAGAAATAGCTGTTTGCAATTCATCATCGGGGAAGTTTACGTATTCTTCACTGTTTGCAATATCAAATGCTGCTTGCTGAGCGTCCATATCAATATTAGTTTGAATGGTTAAACCTGCAGTAGCTGGATTTAACCCGGTTTTTTCTTCGACTTCCTCTAGTACTTTAACTAAATAACTATCGAACATTTGACTATTTAAGCTACTATCTGAACGATTGACTAATCCTTCTTCAATGGGTATTGCTTTAGCTTTTTCAGCTTCCTCTGCAGTAATATCCCCATTATCACGCATAACATTTAATACGGTATTTCTACGATTTGTAGCTTCTTCGGGATTTACATAAGGATTATACCTATTTGGCGCTTGAGCCATTCCGGCAAATAAAGCCGCTTCTTGTAATTCAAGTTCTTCTACAGGTTTGCCGTAATATTCTTCGGAAGCCGTCGCGATACCATAAACATTTCCGGACATATTAATTTTGTTCATATATAGAGTGAGGATTTGTTCTTTAGAAAGTTGACGTTCTAATTTAATAGCAAGCCAAGCTTCTTGGGCTTTCCTCTTTAGAGTTTGGTCTGAACGTTCAGTAGAGAATACTGAAAGTTTTATTAATTGCTGGGTAATGGTACTACCACCCCCAGAAATTTTACCTAGATTAGTAACATACCCAAGTGCTGCTCGGCCAATCCCAATTGGATCAATACCAAAGTGCTTATAAAAATTTTGATCTTCAATAGCAGTCATTGCGTCTTTCATGACTTCAGGGTAATCATTAGCTTCTGCGAAATCTCTATTTTGTCCTCCTAAAGTATAAAATACCTCACCTTGTGAATCGACTAAATCCGTAGAAAAGCTTCCTAGCAAATTTTCATCGGTTAATTCAGGTGCACTTGAAGCGTAATAGGCAAATAAGCTGCCCCCAGCAACTAGAATTAGTAAGAATAGACCAATAAATGCAAGGAAAATACGCTTAATCCATGATTTTTTCTTTTTGCCTTTATCCTTTTTATTTTTCCTTTGTGGATTGTTTTGTTTATTTTTTATACGGGACATATTATTATCTGACATATTGTTCTCCTTTTCAGTTCTGATCCTCAAAAATTAAGAGAAAAGTTACGTATACTACCTAGAAATTTTATTAATATAAGCCTGATTATCAATATAAATTGGATGAAATCAAGTCTCAACATAATACTATAATAGTATTTTACAAAGTATTTATTAAGTTTTCTTTGATTTAATGATTTTATCTATAGCGTCTAAATAAGGAAGACGTGGAGAAAGTCCATAAAATATCTCATGAGCTTCTTCTATGATACTCTTTAATGGAATAGATTTCTTCCCTAAAGCTTCTTTTTGATGTTTCCACCACGTATCCAATTTATCAAAAGGTAGCACGAATACACGGTTTAGTGTACTAAATCTAATGATAATAAAGCAAATTCCATCTTGTTCCATACAAGCTCGCATGTGCAGTATCTGATGTTCGTGAAAGTTCTTCAATGGAAAGGAAGTCTTGTTTTTAGTTTCTTTAGCTTCAAAATCTAAGTAAAATCCTTTGTAAATACCATTATAATCAGTTGTAGATGCTTTTTGGTAGTAAGCTTCTGTAATTTTAGCAGCACTTCTTTTAGGATAGCTTACATTAACGACTTGTATTGGAATAGGCTTTTTATGAATTACAGCTTTTTTAGCTATAAGATATTGCTCATTTGTGAGGTTAAGGTCACTTTCTAAAGTCATCCCTCTATTGCTATAATCTGTTTTTTTAGTTTTTACTTGCTTTTTTAGTGCCTGTTTGTCACCATTGATGTGATAAGGTCGACCATTTGGGTAGTTAAGCAATGACTTCACGCTCCTTTAATGATGATTAACTAGTATAATACCAAACAAATGAACGGTAAGGAAAGAAAGGTGTGAATTTTTATCAAAAATTTATATGTGAGTGGATATAGATCCTATGAATTAAGTGTTTTCACAGAAAATGATCCAAAATTATTTTATATAAAAATGTATTTAAAGAATAGATTGATTGAATATATTGAAACAGGGCTTGAATGGGTATTAATTAGTGCTCAACTTGGTACGGAACTATGGGTGGGGGAGATTGTATTAGAATTAAAAGAAACTTATAATGAAATAAAACTAGGTGTGTTACTACCTTATTCGGGATTTGCTGAAAACTGGAAAGAAGGAAATCGTGAATTATTTGATAAAATAATTGCAAAAGCAGATTATACTAATCATACATCTAGTTATCCTTACAAGAATCCTATGCAGCTTAAAGGAAATCAACAATTTTTAATAGATCATACAGAAGGATGCTTATTATTCTATGATACTGAATCTGAAGGAAAACCTAAATTTTTACTAGAAATGATTAATGAATTCAAATACTCACATGATTATGAATTAGATTTCATTACATTTGATGAATTACAAGCCTTTGTCTCAGAGTATGAAGAAAATCATTTTGAAAGCTAGCTTTTATTTATGAGTATAATTTGGTACAATTGAAATGTAGAAGTAGCTTAATTGCTTTTTTATAATTATAAGCAGTATGTAGTATAAAATGTACTCAAGAGCAACAGAAGAAATCAGAGGTGCAAAATAATGGATAGAGAATTAAATCAAAAAGAAATTGTTGAAAAAGATTTTAAAACTACAATGCGAGGTTATAATCAGACAGAGGTAGATGAATTTTTAGATGTTGTGATTCGTGATTATGAATCATTTCAAACTGAAATCGCACAACTTAAGTCTGAAAACGATCGTCTGATGAATAAGCTAGATGAATTATCTAAACAGGCTGTTGCAAAACCACAGGGTCAGAGTCAAAATGGTTCTTCAGTAACTAATTTTGATATTTTGAAAAGATTATCTAATCTAGAAAGACATGTTTTTGGATCAAAATTAGATGATGAATAAATAATTAATATTAAATGTGTAAATTACGGATAATCGCGCATTGTTTACAATGTGAGGAAAGTCCATGCTCACACAAACTGAGATGTTTGTAGTGTTCGTGCGCAGCGAAAAAATAAGCTGCGGCTCCATTCTATAGAGTGGATGACGGCAGAAAAAAGGGCTAAGGCTAAAGCTACGCCTGAGTATTCTTGAAAGTGCCACAGTGACGAAGCAGCAGGGGAAACTCTGCTGGTGGAACGCGGTAAACCCCTCGAGTGAGCAACCCAAACATATGGTAGGGGCACTTTTCTCCTGGAAATGAACAGAGAGAAGAGGCAATTTTAATTGCAGACAGATGATTATCTCTGAGAAAACAGCCTGATCGTTTTCTCTAGACAGAACATGGCTTATAGTAATTTACACATTTGTTTATGATGTATAGCAACTATCTTCTTGATAGTTGCTAGATAAACATCTACTCATTCAGGTTAAATCCTTCCCTGTATAGGGGAGGATTTATTTTTGTCCTAAATCAATTATAGAAAGGATTGAAATGATAATGAAAGAAATACTTAGCATCTTAATGGTTTTGTATGGGACAATGATAGGCATCTATCTTATAATGGGTCTGACTAAGCCTAAACAGGAAAAACAAAAGGAAATACAACTGACTGTGTCATTGATGACTTCAATGCTTGGAAATCAATTTAACAAAAAGAAAAAAGTTGTGAGTAGAATTTTTTTATTTCAGTTTTTTCTCCTCTTTGGGTATACTTTAATTAGTTTGTGGTTAATCTATGATTATTCAGTCATAAGATTCATCGCTTTATTATTAATGGTTGTGCAAGTAACGGAGTTTATTGTCAAATTAGTAAATATTAATAAAGCAAAGGATCTTAAAGAATTAATACAAAACAGAAGGCTCTCTAAATTCTCATCCTATTTTTATATCGTAGGAATAGCGATTTTGACGGGTGCATTAATTTAATAGAAATTATAAAAGAAAAGAAAGGGTTATTTATTATGAGCTATAAGCTTTTAGCAACTGCCGCTAGTGGAATCGAAGCTCTAGTAGGAAAAGAATTGAAACAATTAGGCTATCAAGTACAAGTCGATAATGGTCGAGCTCGTTTTGAGGGTGAAAAAGAAGATATAGCTAAAACGAATTTGTGGCTAAGAACAGCAGATAGAGTTAAAATTATAGTTGGCGAATTTGAAGCTGATACTTTTGACTCATTATTTGAACAGACGAAAGCTTTACCATGGGATGAATTTCTTTCAATCGATTCAGCTTTCCCTGTATCAGGTAAATCTCATAAGTCAACGTTGTACAGTGTCCCAGATGTGCAGAGGATTGTGAACAAGGCTATAGCTGATAAACTTAAAGATGTTTATCATCGTCGCGGAATGCTGCCGGAAACTGGGGCTAAATTTCCAATTGAAGTAGCCATTTTGAAAGATAAAGTATTGCTCACAATTGATACTACTGGGCCTAGTTTGTTCAAACGAGGCTATCGTACGGGCAAAGGGGGAGCACCACTAAAAGAAAATATGGCTGCTGCACTAGTTATGTTGACCACTTGGAGAAAAGATCGACCTTTTGTTGATCCAGTGTGCGGTTCAGGAACAATACCAATTGAAGCCGCTTTGATTGGCCATAATATTGCGCCTGGATTCAATCGTTCTTTCTTATGTGAAGAATGGGATTGGATGGATAAAGAAATGTGGGAAAAGATCAGACAAGATGCTGAAGAGCAAGCTGATTATGATGTTGAACTAGATATTTTGGGAACCGACATTGATTCTAAAATGATAGAAATCGCTAAAGAAAATGCTCTAGAAGCAGGTCTATCTCACAGTGTTAAATTCAAGCAGATGCAAGTAAAAGATTTTACAACGGATAAAGAATTCGGTGTAATGGTTGCAAATCCTCCTTACGGAGAGCGGTTAGGAGACCTTGAACAAGCAGCTCAAATCTATAAAGATATGGGTAAAGCTTTCAGACCGCTAAAAAGTTGGAGTAAATATATTATTACCAGTGATTTAGACTTTGAAAAGCATTATGGAGAACGAGCAACTAAAAAACGCAAACTTTATAATGGTTATTTAAGAACGGATTATTTCCAATATTGGGGAAAAAGATAATTTCAGTTTTTATTATTGGATTATATAAAAATAGGAGGCAAAGAATTGGCTGGAAAATTACAAATTAGAACAGTAGAAAAAAGTGATTTAGATTTCATCCATAAAATGAGAAAAAATAATGATATCATGCAATACTGGTGTGGAGAACCATACACAACAAAAGAAAAAGTATTAAAAAATTATGAAGATAGGCAGACAGATACTACGATAAGAGAATTTATTATTTATCAAGATGATGAAAAAATAGGCTATACTTCACTTTTTAACCTGAATTTTAGTCATAGAACGGGTACATTTGGAATTATGCTAGATCCTTATCATCAAGGAAATGGTCATGCTGCTGATTCAACTCGTTTAATAGTAGAATATGGGTTCAATATATTGAATTTAAATAAAATTAATTTAGATGTTGTAGATTATAATAAAAAAGCTATTCATGTATATAAAAAAGTAGGGTTTCAAATAGAAGGTGAAAAAAAACAACAGTATTATATTAATGGTAAATACACCAATGGTTTATTGATGGGCTTGTTAAAAGGTGACTATAAACCTAAGTGAATCAAGTATGATGTATAAGACTAGCCTCGTGAAGTATCGCACTCTTCATGAGGCTTATTTTGTTTTGTGAAATTTATTATTAGGCCGAACGAATATCATAATTATAGAATTAAACGGATTTTTTTCAAAACTAGTCTTAGTATTAGCGAACTTTTACTCAATAATGTTATTATTTTAATATAAGAAACATTCAGATAGATATTAAAGGGATTAATAAACTAGATTTTTTTAAAGAGATATAAAACTGTATTTAAATTATATTTCCTATATAATAATACTTAAATAAAACGGAGGTTATTTTCTTGTCGGAATTTTCACTGATATGGCTTTTAGCACTACAACTTATCTTTATATTTCTAAATGCAATATTTGCAAGTGCTGAAATTGCAGTTATTACAATCAATGACAACAAATTAGAACAGATGGCTCGAGATGGAAATATACGAGCAGTTCGATTAAAAAAGTTAACAGAGAACTCTTCAGATTTTCTAGCTACAATTCAAATTGGTATAACATTAGTCAACTTACTTAGTAGTGCCGTCGCTACTGAAAATTTTTCCAGTCGGTTAGTTAATGTGCTCTCTTCAATTGGAATTGCTATTCCTGAAGCTGTATTGAGCATTGTATCATTATTCGTTATCACCTTGTTATTAACATACTTCACAGTTGTGTTAGGTGAATTAGTTCCAAAACAAATTGCACTCAGAAATCCTGAAAAGATTGCTCTATTTTTATCTGGGTTAGTTTATGTTATTTCGAAAATATTTACACCTGTCGTTCGTTTATTCTCAGCTTCTACCACTGGTATTGTTCGCTTATTTGGTATGAACATTGGTGAGGAAGACAATGAAAATACGGAAGAAGAAATTCGATTAATGTTGGACATTGGAGCTCAAAACGGACAAATTTTACCTGATGAAGAAAATATGATTCAAAACATTTTTGAATTTGATGATATTTCTATAGAAAAAATTATGACTCATAGAACGGCAGTAGTGTTTCTTTGGATGAGTGATACTGATGAAGAATGGGAAAAAACCATACGTTATGGACATCATTCTATTTATCCAGTGTGTAGAGAATCCACGGATAATATTATTGGTATCCTGTATACGAAAGATTATTTTAGAGTAGAAGATAGAAGTAAAGAGTATCTGCGAAGAGAGGTTATAAGGCCGGTGAGTTATGTATTAGAAACGGTAAGTGCAGATGTTTTATTCCGAAATATGAAACAAAAAAAGGATCGGTTTGCTGTAGTGATCGACGAGTTTGGTGGAACTAGTGGAATTATCACTATGAATGATCTACTGAAACAAATTGTAGGTGAATTCAACGACAATATTTTACTGTCTAAAGATGCAATAGATATTAAATCTTTAAATCAGGGAGCTTGGCAAGTAAGTGGAAATGCCTCAACTAAAAAAGTTGCTGCTCAGATAGGATTAAATTTACCGATTGACAAGTATGACACTATGAATGATTTATATTGTAGCGTAAAAGATCATAACCAAAATAACGAAGACCGGATTGTTTTGGTTAAAGAATATGGGTTTATAATGAAAAATATTCAATTGATAGATGATAAATTAGATCAAGCAGTTATTGTAAAAATTGATTGATTTTAAAGACCTTCCAAGCTCACTTTTTTTGATTATTCAATGCCTTTTGCAATGCCTGTTTAGCTAGATTATCAGCACCTCTGTTTTGTTTTTCTGGTATCCAATGAATTTCGTAAAAAGAGAAATGATTCAGTGAAGCTAAACAATCATTTAGAAATGGTTTGAAATTAATATTTTTTACATGTTTTTTACTGATGGAGTCTGCGACAATTTGACTATCGGTGTACAATAAGATTAAGGAATTTAATTTTTGATTCGCTTCTATCCATTTCAGGGCGACACGCATAGCTTCCCATTCTGCTCTGTGGTTATCCCAACTTCCTGATAACGGGATTGAAAGTTGTTCATAAAGGCCATTTCCTGAAACAACAATACCGATCCCGGCTAAGCCGGGATTGCCATTTACAGCTGCATCGGTGTATACTTTTAACATATTGTCATCCTTTCCATTAATCAAAGTAGGAGTATTGATATAATGAATATAAAAGCAAAAACAGAAACAAATGTAAAGATAAAGTTAAACTTAGAACCAGCATTTCAAACGATTTATCTATCCAGTATTTTCATATCTTTCTGTGTGGCAGTTGTTAGTACAACCACGATTGAAAGTCTGAATTGGGGAACGATTTTATTTTTATTACTAGCCATAATATTACTTTATTTAAAAAAAGAAACATACTTAACAATCAATGAAGAAGAACTTGAAATTCGCTATTTTGCGGGAATAAAAACTAGGATAATTGATCTTGGGGAGATAAACGACATAGTAATAATGAATCCTGGTGGAAAAGCTTCTTTAACTACTGCGGATCATAAAGTGATTGTATTTTATCTAAATAAAAACAATCAGCAAATCTTTTTTAAACAATTGGAAAAACTAAATGTTAACATAAAAAAATAAATTATGTACAGTGAAAAGGATTAGACAGTTGTCTAATCCTTTTAGTATATATTATTCAGCAGTTGGCTCAATGACTTGAACTTTAGTTGCTTGAGGACCACGGTTTCCTTCAACAATTGAAAATTCAACGAGTTGTCCTTCTTCCAGACTTTTATACCCTTCTTTTTCAATTCCAGTAAAATGAACAAACACATCATCATGTTCATTATATTCAATAAAGCCATATCCTTTTTGATTACTAAACCATTTCACTTTACCTGAAGTCATGATAATCCTCCTATTTATTGTATTGAGGTTATATTTATTAATATGCTTACATCTAGTATATAGAAATTCAATCAATTAAGCAATCTTACAATAAGTTGAAGTCTAAATCATAGCCATAGCGTATTCTAGAACCTAAATATTTATTTTTGCGATAAATTACTTCTAGGATATGATAGAATATATGTAATATAAAAAATGAGGAGTGGGTCTAGTGAAAGAACTTAAAGTAGAAAATTTGACTCATTCATATGGAATGAAACGATTATTTGATTCAGCATCTTTTTCAATTTCTGAAGGACAGCGAGTTGGGTTGATCGGAGTCAATGGTACTGGAAAAACTAGTTTTCTTAAAGTACTGACAAGACAACTTGGTCCTGATAAAGGAGATATTACTCAGCCTAATGACTATAGAATCAGCTATTTAGAGCAAAAAAGTAATTTAGAAGAATCAAAAACGGTCTTAGACACCGTTTTTGCTGGGGATAATTCTTTAATGTCCACTGTAAGGGATTATGAAGCAGCGCTTCAAGCATTGACAAAAAATCCAATGAATGAAAAGGCACAAAATGTATTTGCCAAACTCGAACAGAAAATGAATAGCGAAAATGCTTGGAATGCAAGTACAAGAGCAAAAGCGATTTTAACCCGTTTAGGAATATCAGATATGCAGTTAATCGTTGGAGAATTGTCAGGTGGACAGCAAAAAAGAGTCGCACTTGCTCAAGTACTCATTCAAGAACCAGATTTATTAATATTAGATGAACCAACGAATCATTTAGATTTTGAAATGATCAGATGGCTTGAGAATTTCTTGATGTCTTATAAAGGAGCATTGCTCTTAGTTACCCATGATCGATATTTTCTTGATAATGTAGTCAATTCCATAATTGAATTGACACATGGAAGATTTGAAAAGTATTCAGGGAATTATCAAGACTATGTTCGATTAAAAGCTGAAAGAGAAGAGACAGAAGCTCAGATTACTCATAAACGTAAGCAGTTGTACAAGCAAGAGCTTGCTTGGATGCGAGCCGGTGTAAAGGCTAGAGGAACAAAACAGCAGGCAAGGATGGATCGTTTTAGTGATTTAAAAGACACTGTATCCAATTACGACACAAATGCTTCGCTTGATATGAATTTATCAGGTAGTCGATTAGGTAAAAAAGTGCTTGAATTAGAAGAGGCTACTTTTCATAGGGATGAGCAAATTATATTAGATCAATATAACTTATTGATACAACAAAATGATAGAATTGGTATTACAGGAGAGAATGGTTCTGGAAAGTCAACATTCTTGGATATTCTTTCTTCAAGAATTCCTTTAGATAGCGGCGTTCTTGAAATTGGAGAAACCGTAAAAATTGCTTACTATACACAAACCAATGAATCTATGGATGAAAGTAAACGGGTCATATCCTATTTGCAAGAAATTGCAGAAGAAGTTCGATTAGCTGACGGTACAAGTGTCAGTGTTTCGCAATTGTTAGAGCAATTTTTATTTGAGCGATCAACTCATGGAACACTCATTGGCAGGTTATCCGGTGGTGAGAAGAGAAGATTATATTTGCTGAAACTATTGATGCAACAACCTAATGTCTTATTACTTGATGAGCCGACAAATGATTTGGATATCCAGACATTAACAGTACTGGAAGAATATATTCAAACGTTCTCTGGAGCTGTTATTGCCGTCTCACATGATCGTTACTTTTTAGACAAGATAGCGACTAAGTTACTAATTTTTCAAGGCAATGGTAAAATCGAAGAATATTACGGTAAAATGTCAGAGTACTTATCACTTGAGGATGAAAAAGCCAATAAAGACTCAGGAAAAATTCAAACATCTCAAAAAATACAAACAGATGAAACAAATAAAAAAGAAAAAACAAAGATGACCTATATGGAACAAAAAGAATGGGATACGCTTGAAGAAGAAATTTTTGTATTGGAGGCAGAACTTGAAGAAATACAAAATGAGATGAATCAGGCTGGAAGTGACTATACTGTGATTGAAGATTTAAATAGCAGGCAGCATAAAGTTGAAAATAAACTTTCAGATAAGATGGAGCGCTGGGAATATTTAAGTGAATATATTTAAAGGAGATAGTAAAATGGAGCAAGAATATTTAGATTTAGCTCAAAAAATATTAAATGAAGGTAGCGAAAAAGGGGACCGAACAGGGACGGGGACAAAATCTATCTTTGGTCATCAGATGAGGTTCAATTTGCAAGAAGGATTTCCACTTTTAACAACTAAAAGAGTCTATTTTAAATTAATAAAAAGTGAATTGTTATGGTTCTTGAAAGGTGATACAAATATCAAATATTTACTTGAGCATAATAATCATATTTGGGATGAGTGGGCATTTGAGCGGTATGTAAAATCGGATGATTATACAGGTCCTGATATGACAAATTTTGGATTGAGGTCTCAAGAAGATGAAGAGTTTAACAAAGTTTATCTAAAAGAAAAAGAATTGTTTAATCAAAAAATTCTTTCAGATGATAAATTTTCAGAAAAACATGGGACTTTAGGTAATGTTTATGGAGCACAATGGCGTACTTGGCCAATGACTAACGGGAACACGATTGATCAGATTCAGAATGTAATTGAATCAATTAAAAATAATCCCAACTCAAGAAGACATATCGTTTCCGCATGGAATCCTGAAGAAGTTCCTGATATGGCTTTACCGCCTTGTCATACTTTATTCCAGTTCTATGTACAAGATGGTAAACTAAGCTGTCAATTATATCAAAGAAGTGCAGATGTGTTTCTTGGTGTACCATTTAATATTGCTAGTTATGCTTTACTGACTCATCTAATTGCCCATGAAACTGGATTAGAAGTAGGAGATTTTGTCCATACTTTAGGGGATGCGCATCTTTATTTGAATCATATGGATCAAATAAAAGAACAGCTGTCTAGAGAACCATTACCTTTTCCAACTTTGGAGTTGAATAAAGAAAAGAAAAGTATTTTTGACTTTGAAATAGAGGACATAAAGGTTAGTGGATATAATCCGCATAAAGGTATAAAAGCACCTATAGCAGTATGAAATTAGTTGTTAAAGAGGTCAAAAATATGGAAATTAGCCAAATTGAAGCTGGAAATTATGATTTATATGTAAATCTTTTTCTAAAGGTTTTTAACCATTCACCATGGAATGATGAGTGGGAATCAGAAAAAGCTTCTCTTTATTTAAAAGATATTTTTAATACACCTGGGTTTATTGGTATGGAAGGAATTATAGATGATTGTGTAGTAGCTGCCATTATCGGTAACCGAAAACATTGGTGGAGTGGGGATGAATTTTTTGTACAAGAGATGTTTGTCGATCCTAAATATCAGGGTAAAGGAATAGGAAGTTCGCTATTTGAACAGCTTACTGGTTTACTAAAAGAAAAAAACATAAGTACTTTATCTTTGTTAACCGACAAAGGGATTGATGCAGAATTCTTTTATAAAACCAAGGGAATGGTACAAATTGATAGGCTGATTTTCTTAAGTAAAGAAGTTAGATAATTGAATTTGCCCTATACAACTATTTATAATATATATCGTTGTATAGGACAAGTTGATAGGAGGGTGTTACTGTGCTAACGTTTGTATGGGCAGAAGATGAAAATGGTGTAATTGGAAAAGATGGATCTTTACCATGGAACCTACCTAATGATATGAAATTTTTCAAAGAAGTAACATTGACTGGTAATGTGCTTATGGGAAGAAAGACTTTAGAGTCAATTCCAAATCCACCCTTGAAAAATAGAATAAATGTAGTTCTAAGCAGAAACGAAAACTTTGAAGTTGAAAATATAATTGTTTTACATTCGAAAGAAGATGTTTTGAAGTATGCAGAAGAAAGTGATAAACCATTGCATATTATTGGAGGTTCTGATATTTTTCAGTTATTCAGTCAAGATGTAGACAGGTTATATAAAACACTGATTCACGAGGAATTTGAAGGAGATACAGTTATGTCTCCGATTGACTATGATGCATTCGAATTAATTGAGGAACGAGAAGGAGTGGTGGATGAAAAAAATATTCATGCGCACACTTTTCAGATATATAAACGAAAATAAAAAAGGCAGGATCAAATTATCTAAACTTGATCCTGCCTTTTTTATTTAAGTGTATAGGTAAATTGAAAAGAACATACAGATCGTCCCACCTAGAACAAATAAATGCCATATAACATGCATAAATGGTACATACTTCATACGATAGAAAATAGCACCAACAGTAAAAGATAAACCACCAGCAACTAGCCAGATAAATCCTTCTAGTCCTAAGCCTTGATATAAATAATTTAGAAAGAACAGTGATATCCAACCCATACTGATATATATCCATAGCGATAAACCTTGAAATTTTTTAAACCATACAGTCTTATATATAACACCTAGTAATGCAATTGACCAGATTATGACCGTTAGAAGAATTCCTAAACGTCCAGAAATGGTAATCAACGTATAAGGAGTATAAGTACCAGCTATGAGAAGGAAAATGCTACTGTGATCTAATACTCTCATTACTTGTTTAGCTTTTGTAAAAGTAAGGCTATGATATAAGGTGGAGCATAGATAAAGTAAAATTAGCGTAGTTCCATATACGACATAGGAAGTAACCTCTACTATTCCACCCATTTCAAGTCCTTTTTTAACCAAGAACACTAGCCCGACTATACTTAATATAAAGCCCATTCCATGGGTGATGGCATTTAAAACTTCATTCCAGATAAGATATCCTCGTGAAGTTAACTTTTCAGATGTGTTATCTGACATAATAAACCTCCTATAACTGACTTCTAACTAAACTTCGTTTCTGTACCTCAAATTGATAATTTGGTATACTATCTTTTGAGTACTTATGAAGTAGTAACCAAGTTTTTGATAAAATTAGTATATCATATTTACATGCTTTAGTGCCAATCTCAAAGAATATCTTATTATATATTGAGGAAAAATAATATATAGCAATTTTCATTAAAATTAAGGAAGGGTTTGTATGAAGTATTTTAAAGTTTTTGTTTCTAGTTTTTTAATCATTATGTTATCAGCTCTTATCGGCTATCTTTTATTGAACACTTTTATTTCAAATAATTCTACTCAAGGTAATAAATTAAATGAAAATATGAATAAGAAAGAGAGTACAAGAGTCGCACTTGATATAGTAGCGATTGGCGATTCTCTGACTGAAGGTGTGGGAGATAGTACTAAAAGAGGGGGATATGTGCCGTTGGTTGCAGAGCAATTAAGAAGCAACCCTATAGTGAGTTCGGTAGAAACTCAAAATTATGGACATGCAGGAGATACAACAAAGCAATTATTAGCCTTACTAGAGGAAGAGGAAACCGTTCAGTCTGCATTATCTCAAGCAGATATCATAACGCTGACAATTGGCGGGAATGATATTGTCAATAATTTGGATAAGGTAGGCTTGAATGGGTCCTTGAAAGATTTTGAGTCAACTATTCAATCCTATGAAAAAAATGTGAACATTATTTTTTCAACCCTTAAAGAATTAAATAGTGAAGCGATTATTTACATTTATGGATTATATAACCCTTATCATTATTATTTTAATGAGTTCTCACAACTTCAAAAAGTTTTTGATACCTGGAATTCTAGAACTAAACAGTTAGCGGAAGATACAGAAAATGTAAACTTTGTTGAAATAGATTCACGGTTTAATCCTGCTGAATTTTCAAGTGAACCTGAAAATAGTTCGGAAACAGTTGAAGATGTAAGTGAACTTGAAGATGAGAACCATCCTTATTTATATAAAGAAGATTTATTTCATCCTAATGATAGAGGTTATCAGATTATGGCAGATACTTTATATGATTTAATGGAAACAGATTTAAAAAATCAAACTATTAAGTAGTGGTCAGTTTCAAATAAAGCAAGGGAGAGAATACATTGGCAGAACAAAGATCAAAAAATAACAAGAAATCTGAAAAAGAAAAGAGAGAGGTTAATCCATGGAAATGGGCCTTTCTCATAGTGATTGGTTTATTTATCGGCCTGTTAATATGGCTGTTTGTACAATTGCAGCCAGTAAAAGTTGGAGAGGAAAATAAAGAACCTTTTGAAACAGCAGAAGATGATCTTGTCTTTGAAGTTAGTACGACCAAAGAAGATGTAACTAGGCTGACAAATAAGTATTTAAATCAGGAACTTGATGGGGAATTTGAAGGATTTAGTTTTGATTTAGAGGACTCTGCTGAATTAAGTGGTGAAATAGAAGTATTCGGATTTCCGATTGAATTTTCACTATTTATGACACCTTATGTACTGGAAAATGGAAATCTGCAGCTTCGAGGTGAATCTTTAAATATAGGTTCTTTGAACTTGCCTATAAGCTTTGCAATGGCTCAAATATCTAGACAAGTAGATTTTCCGGAATGGATAGCAATCGATAGTGAAGATCAGTTTATCATTGTTAATTTAAATGAGTTTTCATTAGATAATGGAACACAGTTTTCACTTGAACGTATTAACTTACAAGAAAATGATATTAGACTAAATATTCATTTGCCACTTGATGCAGTAAGATGATACACTATTTCAGATAAGATGCTGAAATAGTTGAATAATTCGTTCAGAAATTTGGCAGAGAAGGAATGATTAGAAATGGAAAAAGCAATATTTGCAGGAGGTTGCTTCTGGTGTATGGTAGAACCTTTTGAAGATCAAGATGGTATTCTATCTGTTACTTCAGGTTATACGGGGGGGCATGTTGAGGATCCGACATATGAACAAGTGAAATCTCAAACTACTGGTCATACCGAAGCGGTAGAGATTGTATTTGATCCAGAAAAAATGAGTTTTGAAGAATTAGTTGAGATTTATTGGAATCAAACAGATCCTACTGATGCCATGGGACAATTCATGGATAGAGGAGATAGTTATCGCCCGGTTATTTTTTATTTAAATGAAAAGCAAAAACAAATAGCAGAGAGTTCTAAACTCAAATTAGAACAGAGTGGTAGATATAGTGAACCAATTGTAACAAAAATTCAAAAAGCTGAGATCTTTTACAGAGCAGAAGAAGAACATCAGGAATTTTATAAAAAGAATCCTAGACGTTATAAACAAGAAAAAATGGAACGATTTGACTGGCAAGAAGCTAAAAAGGAATCGGGGTCCAATAAATGAAAAGATCATTTTATCATTACTTAATGACCCGTAGAGATCCAAATAAAAAAGATGAGGTTACATTGTTTGCAAATGCTGTAGAAGATGACGGTAGTTTTCCAAAGCAAAGTGAAGACTATAATGAAGTCAGTGCTTATCTTGAATTGAATGGTCACTATTTACCGAATATGGATGTATATGACGAAGCTTGGAATCAATATCTTGATCATGATTCACACTGAAAAAAAGGAGATGGAAATATGAGCACACATATTAATGCAAAAAAAGGAGATATCGCACAAACAGTTTTATTGCCAGGGGACCCGCTCAGAGCTAAATATATAGCAGAAACATTCTTAGAGGATGTTGTACAATATAATACAGTGCGAAATGCATTCGGGTACACGGGCACTTATAAAGGAAAAAGAATTTCCGTTCAAGGTACGGGTATGGGAATTCCTTCTATTATGATTTATGTAGAGGAGCTGATCCAAGAATACGGTGTTGAAACTTTCATGCGTGTGGGATCTGCTGGAGGGATGAAAAAAGAAATAGAAATACGAGACGTTGTGTTAGCTCAAGCAGCGACTACTGATTCTAGTATTATAAAGAATACTTTCAATAACCAAGTAGATTTTTCTCCTATTGCTGACTTTGATTTACTGAAAACGGCTTATGAGATTGGTTCCGATAAAGGAACGAAAATTAAAGTTGGAAACGTATTGAGTGCAGATCGTTTTTATAATGAAGAGTTAGATAAAATGAAGTTAGCTGATTACGGGGTTTTAGCTGTTGAAATGGAAGCGGCAGGTCTTTATCTTTTAGCAGCTAAGTATAATAAAAGAGCGTTATCACTACTTACAATCAGTGACCATCTGTTAACTGGGGAAGAAACCACTTCTGAAGAACGTGAAAAAACGTTTAATGATATGATGATCATTGCGCTTGAAACAGCATTAAAAATTAAATAAATATTTTTAATGTACTGACTTGTCCAGATGTATGCTAAGAAAAGAGGTAATATATGGAACAAGAACCGCAGAATAAAAAACATAAAAAAAAGGTCAGTCTTTTGGTTTATATAACTTCTTTAATTATTATGTTAATTGTTGGAGTCGTTGGAACATTGTCCTTTTCTAGATTAATGGACATTAATCAAGAAAATACGGCACAAGAATCAGCACAAAATACTGATGCTAACTCTACTTCTCAAAGTACTGAGTTGAAACAAATAGATGAATTATATTCAATTTTACGTACGAATTATTTTGAAGAAGTTGATTCAGAAGTTCTGATCGAAGGTGCTCTAGAAGGAATGGCAGGGGCTATAGGAGATCCCTATACTGCATATCTAGATGCAAGTGAATCCACTTCATTACAAGAGGATACGCAAGGTGAATTTGAAGGAATTGGTGCTGAAGTTATGAAAGAAGGAGAATTCGTAAGAATTGTTTCTCCTATCACTGGATCCCCAGCAGAAAAGGCCGGTTTACAAGCAAATGATAAGATAATAACGATTGATGGAGAGTCTGTAGCAGACCTTTCTTTGCAAGAAGCAGTTGCTTTGATTCGAGGTCCTAAAGATTCAGAAGTAGAACTTTCACTTCAGCGCTCTGAAGATGAATTTTCTGTCAAAATTATTCGTGATGCCATTCCTGTTGAATCAGTAGTTTACGAATTAGATAAATCTGATCCTTCAATAGGCTATATTCAAATTACTAACTTCAATCGTCCAACATACGAAGAACTCGTTACTGCAATTGAAGAGTTGGATAGCAAAGGCGCTGAAAAATATGTATTTGATGTAAGAGGAAATCCTGGAGGTTTATTAGATATTGCCTTGCAGATGTCAAATATTTTCGTTGAAGATGGCAAACCCTTGATGCAATCTGAAATTCGTGGAGAAGATCCAATTATCTATACAGCAGATTCTGAACAATATGGTTCTTTTAAATTTGACCAAAAGGCCGTACTATTGATTGACGAAGGTAGCGCAAGTGCTTCTGAGATTTTAGCTGGAGCAATGAGTGAATCTGCTGACATTCCTTTGATTGGCCAGACGACTTTTGGCAAAGGGACTATTCAGAATGTTGTGCCTTTAACTGGTAATGGTGAAGTGAAATATACAACTGGAAAATGGTTAACCGCTAAGGGTACTTGGATTAACGAGAAAGGTATAACCCCAGACGTTGAAATTGCAATGCCTGAATATCAGAGCTTATTATTAATCAACAGTGAGAAAACTTATAAGTCTGATGATTCTTCTGATGAGGTAAAAAACCTTAATGCAGTACTGAATGCTTTAGGGTATGAAGTTGATAAAACAAGCAGCCTATTTAATGAACAGACTGTAGAAGCGGTCAAATCATTCCAACAAGAGAATGAAATTGATGTCGATGGAGTGGTTACGGGAGCAACATCGAACACTTTAGTAGAAGCATTAAGAACATTAATAGAAAAAAATGATACACAATATAATGAGGCAATCAAATATTTGCAATCTAAATAATATAATAAAACGATTTATGATAATCCATAAATCGTTTTATTTTTAAAATATAAAAATACTTACATTTTACAAGAAAATATTAAAAATAACTTGATAATACTTGAAATAGTAAGCTATAATTAATTATTAGGTTTCTAGCTAACGTATGAGGAAGAGGATGTATATGCAAAAGTGTCTTGAAAGATCAAGACGATTACGCATCGGAAGAGTCTTATTTGGCATAGCATTGATTCTGGTGTTTCTAAGATTATATATTTTTATTCCTACAGAAGTGACTGGAATTTCAATGTATCCTACTTTAAACCCTAATGATCGAGTAGTTATGTCTACAGTTTCAAGTATTAATCGGTTTGATATTATTGTTTTCACAGATCCCATGAATAAAACAGTGGTGAAAAGAGTGATTGGTCTCCCAGGAGACTCTGTAAGATATGAACAAGATAATCTTTATATCAACAACAAAATAGTAAAAGAACCTTTTTTAAAGCGTTCAGAAATATCAGGTGAGCCTGGTTTGTGGACTTCGAATTTTACAATGATTAATGACAATGAAAACAAAGTACCTGAGGATCACTATTTTTTGATGGGTGATAATCGTCGTTATAGTTATGATAGCCGTTTTTATGGTAGTATATCTAGGGAAGAAGTTCTTGGTAAAGTAGTTATGATGTATTACCCTTCGGATAAGATTAATTTTTTTAGTCAAATTCCATGATTTAATAGTTGCCTATTATTAAGAGATAACAGAGAATAGATAAGTATAATTTTTTGAATTAAGTTAGAGAGAAGGTTGATTGATGAGTGATCAACAATATGAAGAAAGTGAATTTGAACCAAGAAAAAACAAATATAGCAAGAGTAAAAAGAAAAAAACTGAAAAAAAACGTACTTTTTTTCAGGAACTAGTTAGTACGATCTTATATATTATAGTCTTGACAGGTGTTTTTTACCTTATCCAGATGTTTTTATATGCTCCGGTTAGTGTAGAAGGAGAATCGATGGCTCCAACTTTAGAGGATGGAGATAAATTATTATTAAATAAATTCAGTGATTATGACCGGTTTGATATTATTGTTTTTCCAGCACCAGATGATCCAGATAAACAATATATTAAACGGGTAATCGGACTTCCCGGGGATAAGATTCGATATAGCGATGAAACACTTTATATCAATGATAATGAAGTTGATGAACCGTTCCTTGATGGAGGAGCAGAGCTTAGCAGCTCAGAAGATGCAATAGGCGGAACAATTAATGAATTTTCATTAGAATCTTTGCAAGGTGTAGAAACTGTCCCAAAAGATCAATATTTTGTAATGGGTGATAATAGAAATAATTCTAGAGACAGTCGCTATTTCGGGTTTGTTTCTAGAGATACAATAACGGGAAAAACAACCTATAGGTTTTTCCCATTTAACCATTTTGGAAGTATTGATTAATAATAATAGTGTTTGAATCAAAAGTTGGTAGAGAGTAAGCCTCTTTTACCAACTTTTTTTATGCAATTAAAGCCTTTATGGTACACTGACAATAATTAAAGTGTTAGGAGAATATTCAATGACAATACAATGGTATCCAGGACATATGGCGAAAGCAAAACGTCAATTCCAAGAAAAATTAAAATTAGTAGATGTGGTATTTGAATTAGTAGATGCCCGCATTCCATATTCAAGTAGAAATCCAGATTTAGTTGAAATGATTGGGAATAAACCTCGTATTACTATTTTAATGAAGAGTGATCTGGCAGATATGAAACGAGTAAATGATTGGTTGAAGTTTTATGAGTCTCAAGGAATTTATGCAATATCGATCAATGCTAAACAGGGACAAGGAATCAAAGAGGTTATTAAATTAGCTAAAGTTGTTTTAAAAGAATTATTTGAAAAAAGAGAAGCTAAAGGTATGAAATCTCGAGCTATTAGAGCGGTTTGCGTAGGCATTCCTAATGTTGGAAAATCTACATTAATTAATCGATTTGCTCGTAAAAATATAGCTCAAACTGGCAATCGACCCGGAGTTACTAAGTCGCAGCAATGGATTAAGTATGGTAAGGAACTAGAATTATTAGATACTCCTGGCATTCTTTGGCCGAAGTTTGAAGATCAAGAAGTGGGCAAGCGTTTAGCTGTTACTGGAGCCATTAAAGATACATTATTACATTTAGATGATATTGCTTTATTTGGCATGTCCTATTTAGTTAATAATTACCCCGGAGTATTAGCAGATCGATATAAGTTTGAAAAAAGACTAGAAACTGAGATGCCTCTTCCGGAACTTCTAATGGAGATTACTCGCTTACGAGGTTTTAAAGATGACTATGAAAGAGGGGCGCAAGTGTTGATTCACGAGTTACGAGATGGTAAATTAGGTAGATTCACATTTGAAACCCCAGACGATATTAATGAAGAAAGTGATTTTAATGAATGAACTGACAATTAAAGAAATAAAAAAAATCCTTGAAAAGATAAGTGAATTAGAAGACCCAAGGCTCCAAGACTTCAAAAAAGATAATCGCAAAGGAGTCAAGAACGCAATAATTCAATGGGAAAAAGCAAGAAGTAAAAAAGAAAAATTACTGATGGATTATGAACGCATGAGTGATTATGAAAGGTCAGCTTACGCTCAAGGTGCTCGGATTATTGCAGGAATAGATGAAGTTGGTAGGGGTCCTCTTGCGGGTCCAGTACTTGCTGCCGCGGTTATTCTTGACCCTGATAATCCAATTATAGGATTAAATGATTCAAAAAAACTATCAACTTCTCAGAAAACACTGCTTTATAACGAGATTCAGGAAAAAGCTCTGGGAATTGGAGTAGGACTGGTTGAAGCTAACGTAATAGATGAGATTAATATATATCAAGCTAGTAAGCTTGCTATGGTTAAAGCTGTCAAAGAGCTAGATTCTATGCCTGATTTTCTTTTGATTGATGCGATGAAACTTCCATTGCAGTTACCACAAGAGAGTATCATTAAAGGTGATGCCAAGAGTATTTCAATTGCTGCGGCAAGTATTATCGCTAAAGTGGAACGGGATAGGCTGATGGAAGAATATCATTTGAAATATCCCGGATATGGCTTTGATCAAAATGCTGGTTACGGTACTAAACAACATCTTTTAGGATTAGATAAGAAGGGAATTACCCCTATTCATAGACTTTCTTTTGCACCTGTTAAAGAAAGGCTATCAATTTAATGATTTTGTCTTTTAAATGTAAATAATATATATAGAAAAGGAAATATATTATTATTTTATAAGGAGACAAAATGATGCTAATTAATCAATTTGAAGAGATATGTTTTGTACTAGCTCACTATACAAAAATGTCTATTGAAGAAAAATGGAGTTTTTTACAAGATCTCTTAGTAGAAAACGGGCAGTATTCATATGATTTAAAACCATTAAAAAAGCTTTCTAACCAAAAGAAAGCTTTTTTTTTAGATTTCCAAAAAAAATTTCCTTACCAGCAGAAAAAAAACGAATTACTTCAACAAGGTGCAGAATGGATAACAATATCGGATGATGAATATCCTATAATGTTAAAAGAAATCTACCTTCCGCCACTAGTATTATTTTATAAAGGGAATATAGAATGGATCAATGAAACTATTATAGGAATTGTTGGAGCAAGAGAATGCACGGAATATGGTAAAGCAGTTGTCAGCAAACTTGTTCCTCCTCTGGTCGATCAAGGAATCATTATAAGCAGCGGCTTAGCGAAAGGAATTGATTCTTACGCCCATAGCACCACAATTGAAGGAAATGGAAAGACCATAGCTGTGATTGGTACAGGACTAGATAAATACTATCCTTTTAGTAACTATGATACTCAGAAAAAAATTGAAAATGAACATTTAGTAGTAACAGAATTCCCTATAGGTTCAAAGCCGCTAAAGCATCATTTTCCGCTTAGAAATAGGATTATTTCTGGAATTAGTGAAGGGATTATAGTTGTAGAAGCAAAAAAAAGAAGTGGTAGTTTGATTACTGCCTATCAAGCATTAGAGCAGAATCGACAGGTTTATGCAGTACCGGGATCTATCTTTAGCAAACTTTCTGAAGGAGCAAATGATTTGATAAAATCTGGTGCAAAAACAGTAAACTCCCCCAAGGATATAATTGAAGATTTAATTTATAAATTTTAAGAGAATGGAAAGTAAAATAGTAGATATTTGTGAAAAAATGAATCTTGCAAGTTGACAAACCCTATTCTATGGCATATGATGAGTAACGATTCTTTCGTAAAAAATAATTGGTGTTAGATATTAAAGTTCAAACTTGAAAAAATCAGTTATAACGTACGATTAATGAATGTACAAACAAATAAATTACTCAGTAGAGCTTATATAAATTGAAAGGGGCCGTTGATTTGGCTTATAAATACCTGGTCATTGTAGAGTCACCTGCCAAAGCAAAAACGATTGAAAAATATTTAGGTAGAAACTATAAAGTAGTCGCTAGTTTAGGACATATAAGAGACTTACCGAAAAGTAGAATGGGCATTGATTTTGAGAATAATTATGAGCCTGACTATATAACGATTAGAGGAAAAGGACCTGTAATAAAAGATTTAAAAAAATATGCAAAAAAAGCTGAAAAAGTTTATCTCGCAGCCGATCCGGATCGTGAAGGGGAAGCTATTGCGTGGCATTTAAGCTTTCTGTTAGGTCTACGAGAAGATGAAAAAAATCGTGTTGTATTTAATGAAATTACTAAAGAAGCAGTAAAAAACGCTCTCAAAAATCCACGCGATCTTGACGAAAATCTAATTGATTCTCAACAAGCAAGACGTGTACTTGACCGAATCGTGGGCTATCAGATAAGTCCATTACTATGGAAAAAAGTCAAACGTGGATTAAGTGCAGGACGCGTTCAATCTGTTGCACTAAAAATTATTTGTGACCGTGAAGAAGAAATTAAGAACTTTAAACCGGAAGAATATTGGTCTATCGAAGGAAACTTTATTAAAACACGTAAGAAGTTCAAGGCTAATTTCTACGGTGTAGATGGGAAAAAAACTTCTCTATCTAATAAGGAAGAAACTGATAAAATTTTAGATAGAATCGATAAAGATGAAAAATGGACAATAAAAAAAGTTACGAAAAAAGAACGAAAAAGAAATCCACAGAATCCATTTACAACAAGTAGTTTGCAACAAGAAGCTGCTGGAAAACTGAATTTTAGGACTCGTAAAACAATGATGGTTGCTCAGCAACTATATGAAGGAATTTCCTTAGGGCGTGGTGGTACTGTAGGTCTAATCACATACATGCGTACCGACTCCACTCGTTTATCTGAAACTGCTAAAGCTGAAGCGACACAGCTTATTCTTGAGGATTATGGCGAAGAGTATTCTGCTTCTAAAGTTCGCAAAGTAAAGAATGCAGAAGGAGCACAAGATGCTCATGAGGCAATAAGAGCGACTAGCGCAATGAGAAGACCCAATGACATCAAACAATATCTGTCTAAAGATCAATATAAACTTTATAATCTTATCTGGTCAAGGTTTATAGCAAGTCTAATGAAACCGGCAGTTTATGATACGATGAGAGTAGATCTTGAGCAAAATAGTGTAATGTTTCGTGCCAATGGATCTAGTATTAAGTTTGATGGATACCAAGTTGTTTATAAAGATCAGTCAAAAGAAAAAGATAATATTTTGCCTGAAATGCAAGAACAAGATGAAGTAACATTAGATAAAATTGATCCAGAACAGCATTTTACCCAACCACCAGCTAGATATAGTGAAGCGAGTCTTATCAAGACTTTAGAAGAAAATGGTGTAGGACGTCCGTCCACGTATGCCCCTACACTAGAAACTATTCAGAGAAGATATTACGTAGCCTTGAAAAATAAGCGTTTTGAACCAACTGAATTAGGCGGAATAGTGAACGAGATGATTAAAGAATTTTTCCCTAATATTGTTGATGTACACTTTACTGCTAAAATGGAAAAAGACTTGGACTCTGTTGAAGAAGGAAAGATAGAATGGGTCAAAATTATTGATCAATTTTATAATCCTTTCAAAGAAGAAGTAGAAAAAGCAGAAAATGAAATCGAAGCAGTGGAAATAGAAGATGAACCAGCAGGATTTGATTGTGAAAAATGTGGTCATCCAATGGTTATTAAAATAGGCAGATATGGTAAGTTCTATGCTTGTTCTAACTTTCCCGATTGTCGTAATACTAAACCGATCGTTAAAAAATTGGAAATTACTTGTCCTTTATGTAAAAAAGGTGAAGTTGTAGAACGAAAATCTAAAAAAAATCGTATATTTTATGGTTGTGATCGTTATCCTGAGTGTGAATTCACATCATGGGATAAACCAATCGGTAGAAACTGTCCTAAATGTGATCATTTCTTAGTGGAAAAAATCACAAAAAAACAAAGCCAAGTAAAATGCTCGAATTGTGATTATGCAGAGGATATTCAAAAATAAAATATTATTAGAGACGTCTTATAAACAGTATAGAGAATCTGAGTTTTTATTATTTTAATAAAAATTCAGATTCACTGTGAAAGCGTCTCTTTCGTTTGTATTCCTTTATACGATTCTTAATAGTATTATGGTAAACTATAGTAGCATGAACGTTGGAGGGGTAGAAATGGAACAAAATTTAGTTCATCTATTCATGAATTATTTAATACATGAAAGACATTATTCAGATTTAACAAAAAAAGCTTATTTAGAAGATATACAAGCTTTCTCCATGTTTTTGAAAGAGACAGGAAACGACGATTTCTTGTCTGTAACTTTACCTGATGCTAGAATATATTTAGGTTTTTTAAATGATAAAGGTTATTCCAGAACGTCAATTTCTAGAAAAATTTCTAGCCTTAGAGCTTTTTATCAGTTTTTATTGAATAATGAATTAGCTAATGACAACCCTTTCTCCTATTTAAATATGAAAAGGAAAGGGCTGCGACTGCCTACTTTTTTTTATGACCAAGAAATTAAGCAGTTATTCGAGGCTGCCTCAGGTACCACCTTGCTGGATTATCGAAATATGGCGCTCTTAGAGGTTCTGTATGGAACTGGTATCCGTGTGAGCGAATGTGTAGGATTGAGGGTAGAAGACATAGATTTTGAGATGGGCGTTATGTTAGTAACCGGAAAAGGGAATAAAGAACGATATGTTCCTTTTGGTCACTATGCTTCCATTGCATTACAAGAATATATGGAAAAAACTCGTACTGAACTTATGACTAGATATGCGAAAGAGCATACCTACGTATTTATTAATCACCATGGTGAACAGATCACATCAGCAGGTGTTCAGTATACGTTGAACCAAATTATTAAAAAAAGTACGCTAACATCGAATATATCTCCGCATATGTTTAGGCATACATTCGCTACTCATTTGTTGGATAATGGAGCAGATATGAGAACAGTTCAAGAATTACTTGGACATAAAAGTTTGTCATCAACTCAAATCTATGCTCATGTTACAAAAGAACATCTACAATCTGATTATAAAAAATATCATCCTAGAGCTTGATGGATAGTTTATATTATATTAATAAATAGTATCAAATACGTATGGAGGTACAATATGACTGAATTTCACGCTACAACAATATTAGCAATACAACATAATGGTAAGTCAGCAATGGCAGGAGACGGACAAGTTACAATGGGCGAACAGGTCGTAATGAAAGGAACAGCGCGTAAAGTAAGAAAAATATACAATGGAGAAGTCTTAGTAGGATTTGCCGGAAGCGTTGCTGACGCTTTTACATTAGAGGAAAAATTCGAAGGATATTTGAATCAATATAACGGAAACCTTATGCGGGCAGCAGTAGAATTAGCTCAAGAATGGCGTACTGATAAAATGATGAAAAATCTTGAAGCTTTATTGATTGTTATGAATAAAGAAGAAATGTTACTAATCTCTGGAAATGGTGAAGTTATCCAACCAGACGATGGCATTCTTGGAATAGGATCAGGCGGGAACTTTGCCCTTTCAGCTGCTAGAGCTTTGAAACAATTTGGCGGGCCATTATCGGCAAAAGAAATCGCAGAAAATAGTTTATCAATAGCTGCAGACATCTGCGTTTATACAAACCACAATATCATTTCAGAAGAATTGTAAGGAGACTATGATGAGCACAAAAACAGACTTAAAACCCAGAGAAATTGTAGAAAAACTTGATAAATATATCGTAGGTCAAACAGAAGCAAAAAAATCTGTTGCCATAGCCTTGAGAAATCGATATCGTCGCTTGAAACTGGATAGTGACATGCAAAAAGAAATTACCCCTAAAAATATTTTGATGATCGGTGCTACAGGTATTGGTAAAACAGAAATTGCCAGACGTTTAGCAGATATTGTTGATGCACCTTTCATAAAGGTTGAAGCAACTAAATTTACAGAAGTCGGCTATATTGGTCGTGATGTGGAATCAATGGTTAGAGATCTGACAGAAGCATCGGTACAAATTGTTCGTGAAGAACAGCGCAAGAATGTTCGAGGAAGAGCAGAGAATAAAGCAATCGAAAGAATTGCAAAGGTATTAGCTCCTGGTATAAAAAAAGAGAAAAAACAACAGGATCAAAACCCATTAGCAGGTATGTTTAAAGGGATGGGAATTGATCCGAATCAATTATATGCTGAACCTGTTGAAGAAGACGAAACAGTTACAGCAGAAATCTCATCTAAAAGAGAAGAGTTAATAAATCAAATTCGAAAAGGTATATTAGATTCTAGAGAAGTAGAAATCAAAGTTGAAGAGAAAAAGCAATCTGTAAGCCCGATGAACGCTCCATTAGAACAAATGGGGATTGATCTTTCGGAGACATTCGGTCAATTTAAACCTTCAAAAAAAACCAAACGTAAAGTAACAGTTAAAGAAGCAATTGAAATTTTTATGGAAGAAGAAGCAGATAAATTGATTAACCAAGAAGATATTCATGCTGAAGCTGTTCATCTCACAGAAAACGCTGGTATCATTTTTATTGATGAAATTGATAAGATTACTTCAAAAGGTCAAAACAATAGTGGACAAGTATCAAGAGAAGGGGTACAAAGAGATATCTTACCGATTGTAGAAGGGTCTAGTGTGAAAACAAAGTATGGTACAGTAAATACTGATCATATTTTGTTCATTGGATCTGGAGCATTCCATGTTTCCAAGCCAAGTGATTTGATTCCAGAACTACAAGGACGTTTCCCGATTCGTGTTGAATTGAAGGATTTAACAAAAGAAGATTTTGTTAAAATCTTAACTGAGCCAAAAAATGCACTGGTAAAACAATATCAAGCTTTGTTAAGCACAGAGAATATTAATGTGATTTTCACAATGGAAGCTGTTGAAAGAATTGCAGAAATTGCGTTTGAAGTAAACGAATCAACTGATAATATAGGCGCAAGACGGTTGCATACTATTCTTGAAAGGCTACTTGAAGAGTTGCTTTTTGAAGCTCCAGATATGCAAATGGGAGAAGTTAAGATCACTCAAAAATATGTAGATGATAAAATAGGTCATATTGTTGAAAATAAAGATCTTAGTCGTTATATTCTTTAAATTGTAGTCTGAATCCAGATAGATGATCTAGTTTCGTAAGGAAAGGAACACTACATTAAATGAGTAATCAACTCTTTTTAGACAAAATAAAAGAATTAAACAAACAGGCTAACATAAAAGATTGGGCAAAATACATTCTTTCAAATGATTCAAAAGAAATTGATTTTCCATTAAAAAGTATTTCTTTTGCCTTAGGTAAACTGTTAGATGCAAATATATATGTGATTAATGCTGAAGGAATCCTTTTAGGATATTATGAGCGACATCGGGTAAATACTCAACGGGTTAGGAATTTGATTGAAAATAAATCATTTCCTTATAACTATATTCACAGACTAGTTAATGTTCAAGAGACCATTAAAGACATCAAAATCGATGACAATTTAACAATATTTCCAGTGGAGAAAAGAGCGAATTACCCTGAAGCTTTAACTACCATAGTACCGATAAAGCTTTCAGATGATAGGTTAGGTACGTTGTTGGTAGGGAGAATTCAAGAAAAAATCAGTGAGGTAGATCATTTGGTTATTGAACATGCTGCTTCAATGATTGCGATAGAAATTGCTTTAGAATACGGTAAAATTGAAGTAGAGATTGATAAACAGGTTTCCGGAGCTAAATTGGCAATGTCTACACTTTCCATTACCGAAGTTAAAGCTTTGCAAGGGGTCTTTAATCATATGGGTGAAGGGACTATGGAGATGATACTTACTACTTCAGAAATTGCGGATAAAATTGGAGTAACTAGATCTATAGTAGTTAATGGCTTACGAAAATTAGTCTCTGCCTCTGTTATCGAGCAACGATCTATGGGAATGAGAGGAACTTATATAAAAGTTTTGAATCCATTATTTACTAAAGTACTTTTTGGAAATCTCGACTAATAAGAAAGCCTTCCTCTATTTATAATGATAGAGGAAGGCTTTCTGTATGATAGTTGAGATAAATTTACTTATTTTTTTTAAAACCAAATGGTACTTTGTTTTCTGTTCCATTTTTGATTCGTCCAATATTTGACTTGTGTCTGACAATCACTATAATCATTGCGACCCATACAATTAGTGCAAATAAAGGATCTCCTAAGAAAAGAGAAGCAATTGCTCCAATGATGACTGCTATAATACTAGCTAAACTAACCATACTAGAAGTATATAGTACTGCTCCCCAGAGGACAGCTAGACAAAGTAGAAATATTGGTTGAGCACCTAAAGCGATACCAGCACTGGTAGCAACTGCTTTGCCACCCTTAAATTTAGCAAAAATAGGATACACATGACCAATGACTGCGAAAAGACCTACTACCATAGGATGAACATCAGATCCTAGCCACATGGGTAATAGAGCAGCTAAAGTCCCTTTTAAAATATCTAATACTAGAACAATAATTCCTGCCTTTTTACCGAGCACCCTAAATGTATTTGTTGTCCCTGAATTACCGCTACCATGTTCACGTACATCTGTTTTATAAAATAGTTTACCGATCCAGACTCCTGAAGGTATAGATCCTAATAAATATGCCAAGAGAAACATGATCGCTTCTAACAAAGGCTTCACTCCTTACAAACAATTTCTATCTTTTAATATAATACCACGTATAGGTATAAAGAAAAATAATTATTGATAATCAATTAGATTATTGATTATTCTAGTGAAAAAATATAAAGTAAAAGAATTGGAGAATGTGGAGTAGGGATCATAATTGTACAAAAACAGCGAATATGTTTGTATCAGGTACATACGTTCTTCACATAAATCGTTACTTTATGGTAAGATAACTATGCTTGCTTAAATTCAATAAGCAAATATATATAGATTCTAACATGAATATAAAGATTGTTTTCTTCAAATTATATTTGGAGAATAAAGTATAAGGAGTGGCTATAATTGGTAAAAAAACCTCAATATGACGATACATCGATCCAGGTATTAGAAGGATTAGATGCAGTTAGAAAAAGACCAGGGATGTATATTGGATCCACAGATTCAAGAGGTCTACATCATTTAGTTTATGAGATCGTAGATAATTCAGTAGATGAAGTATTAGCTGGATTCGGATCAGAAATCAATGTCAAAATAAACAAAGACAATAGTATATCCGTTTCCGATGATGGTAGAGGAATGCCTGTGGGTATGCATGCTTCTGGGATTCCAACCATCCAAGTGATATTTACTGTTCTTCATGCTGGAGGAAAGTTCGGGCAAGAAGGGGGATATAAAACTTCTGGTGGCCTACATGGAGTCGGTGCTTCGGTTGTGAATGCTTTATCTGAGTGGCTAACAGTAGAAGTAGTAAGAGATAATGTACTATATAAACAACGTTTTGAAAATGGCGGAAGACCAGTTGGAAAATTAGAAAGCAAGAAAGTCTCTAAACGAAAAAACGGGACAACTATCCATTTTAAGCCGGATATGAAGATTTTCTCTACAGTAGATTATTCGTACTCTCTGTTATCCGAAAGACTACGAGAATCAGCCTTTTTATTAAAAGGCCTAAAGATAACGCTATCTGACGAGAGAGATGATATACAAGAAGAATTTATGTATGAAGAAGGCATTAAAGAATTTGTTCATTACATCAATGAAGAAAAAGATACATTGACTCCTATTGCCTATTTTGAAGGAGAAAATAATAGTATAGAAGTAGAATGTGCTTTTCAGTATAATGATGGCTATTCTGAGAGTGTTTTGAGTTTCGTCAATAACGTTCGAACTAGAGATGGTGGAACACATGAAATCGGAACAAAAGCAGCTATCACAAAAACGTTCAATGAATATGCTAGAAGAACAGGCCTTTTAAAAGAAAAAGACAAGAACTTAGAAGGGACAGATGTAAGAGAAGGAATTGCGATTATTATATCGGTTCGTATTCCAGAAAACTTATTACAGTTTGAAGGACAGACAAAAAGCAAACTTGGAACAACTGAGGCAAGAGCCGCTTGCGATAATGTTGTTTCAGAACAACTAAACTTTTATTTATCTGAGAATGGTGAAATGAGCCAGCAAATTGTTCGCAAAGCGATTAAAGCTAGAGAAGCAAGGGAAGCTGCACGAAAAGCAAAAGAGGAATCTAGAAACGGTAAGAAGCGTAAACGAGAGACTCTACTTTCTGGTAAGCTGACCCCTGCTCAAGGACGAAATGCGGCTAAAAATGAACTTTACTTAGTCGAAGGTGATTCTGCTGGGGGCTCAGCAAAACAAGGGAGAGACCGTAAATTTCAGGCTATACTGCCCTTAAGAGGGAAAGTCATCAACACTGAGAAAGCAAATATGCAAGATATTCTAAAAAATGAAGAGATTAGCACAATGATTTATACGATTGGAGCAGGGGTAGGACCGGAATTTGATATTAAGGATTGCAATTATGATAAAATTATTATCATGACAGATGCGGATACCGATGGTGCGCATATTCAAGTTTTATTATTGACTTTCTTCTACCGTTATATGAAACCATTAATTGAGAATGGGAAAATCTATTTAGCTATGCCTCCTTTATATAAAGTTACTCAAGGTAAAGGGAAAAATGAAAAAACGGCGTATGCCTGGACAGATGAAGAGCTAAATGTGACTTTAAAAGATTTCGGAAAAACTTATCTGATCCAACGATATAAAGGTTTGGGTGAAATGAACGCAGATCAGCTTTGGGAGACAACTATGGATCCTGCTACCAGAACACTGATACGCGTTACCTTAGACGATTTGGCGCAAGCAGAAAGAAGAGTTTCTGTCTTAATGGGAAACAAAGTAGATCCTCGTAGAAAATGGATTGAAGAAAATGTAGAGTTTTCTCTAGAAGAAGATGGTAGTATTCTTGAAACTAATACAATGCTGGAAGAGAACGAAACTTCTCAAAAGTAGGAAAGGTTTGAACAACTGAATGTCAGAAAAAAGAGTAGAAGTCCAAGAATTGACATTAGAAGAAGTAATGGGTGATCGTTTTGGACGATATAGTAAATATATCATCCAAGAAAGAGCATTGCCGGATATTAGAGATGGACTTAAACCTGTTCAGCGACGTATTTTATATGCAATGTTTTCAGAAGGAAATACTCAAGATAAAGGTTTTAGAAAATCTGCTAAAACAGTTGGTAATGTAATTGGTAATTTTCATCCTCATGGAGATAGCAGTGTTTATGATGCTATGGTTCGTTTAAGTCAGTCTTGGAAAATGAGAGAACCATTGATCGACATGCATGGTAACAACGGGAGCATGGACGGAGATCCTCCAGCCGCTATGCGTTATACTGAAGCGCGTCTTTCAAAAATAGCAGCAGAGTTACTTGCAGATATTGATAAAGAAACAGTTGAATTTGTGCTGAATTTTGATGACACAACACATGAACCTACCGTTTTACCGGCACGTTACCCTAACTTATTGGTTAATGGAGCAACTGGTATTTCTGCTGGTTATGCTACAGATATTCCTCCCCATAATATTGGAGAAGTTATTGATGCATCAGTTCATTTAATCTCGCATCCTAAAGCAACAACTCAAGAATTGATGCAGTTTGTTAAAGGGCCTGATTTTCCAACGGGTGGAATTATACAAGGAATAGCGGGATTAACAGCTGCATACGAAACTGGAAAAGGAAAAATTGTCGTACGTTCTAAGACTGAAATTGAAGAAGTTCGTGGTGGGAAGCAGCAAATTGTTATAACGGAAATTCCATATGAAGTCAATAAAGCCAACCTCGTAAGGAAAATGGATGAGATTCGAATTAATCGAAAGATTGAAGGAATAGCAGAGGTTAGAGATGAATCTGATCGTACGGGTTTAAGAATTGTTATAGAATTAAAAAAAGAAACAAATGCTGAAGGAATTCTTACCTATTTCCTGAAAAATACAGACCTGCAAGTATCTTATAACTTAAATATGGTAGCAATTGATGATAAACGACCTCAGCAAGTGGGGTTGAAACAAATTATTGAGGCATATATTGGCCATAAACGGCAAGTAATTTTAAAACGTACAGAATTTTTATTGCGTAAAGATCAGAAGAGAGAACATATAGTTGCAGGTCTAATTAAAGCAATCTCAATATTAGATGAGGTAATTAGAGTAATCAGAAACAGTCAAAATAAAGCTGACGCTAAAAATAACCTGATTACAAAATATGAATTTACTGAAGCTCAGGCAGAAGCAATTGTCAGTTTACAACTTTATCGATTAACAAATACGGATATTACTCAATTGCGAAAAGAAGAAGCCGAGTTGCAAACTCGAATTAAGCAATACCAAGAAATATTGGATAGTTCTACAAAACTTAATAACGTAATGAAAAAGGAATTGAAAGAAACTAGAAAAACTTATGCTACAGACCGGTTGACCACTATTCAAGATGAGATTGAAGAACTTACCGTTGATACAGAAGTTCTGATTGCTGAAGAAGAGGTGGTTGTGTCTGTAACAAAAGAAGGTTACCTGAAACGTACAAGCTTACGATCTTATGGTGCTTCAAAACCAGAAGAAATTGGTCTGCGTGAGGGCGACTATCCTGTCTTTTCCGAACAAATGACCACTTTGCAGCAGATTGTTATATTTACTACGAAAGGAAATGTGATTAATCGTCCCGTCCATGAACTTCCAGAGATACGTTGGAAGGATTTAGGACATCATATTTCTCAATCAATTGCTTTAGCTCAAGATGAAAAAGTCTTAGCGGTCTTTAAAATCAGTGCGTTTAGTTCACAACATCGATTTGTTTTAATAACTAAAAACGGGTTTATTAAACAAACATTGGCGACCGAGTACGAACCGAAAAGAACTTATCGTTCAAGAGCTGCTAATGGAATAAAATTAAAATCAGATGATGATCGTTTGATTGCAGTATATTTTCTTGAGAGCGAAAATGCTAGAGATGTGTTCTTAGTAAGTAATATGGGATTCGGCTTGAAATATCCCCTAGATGAAGTTTCAGTTGTCGGAGCGAATGCTGTTGGTGTAAAATCAATAGATCTAAAAAAAGGAGATTATGTTATTTCTGGTATAGTATTTGAACAAGACCAGAAACAGTATAATGCGTTACTCGTTACGCAGCGAGGATCAGTCAAAAAAATGAATTTAATTGAGTTTGATACAATTTCTAGAGCAAAACGAGGATTACATGTACTCAAAGAATTGAAAAAGAATCCTCATAGAGTAAACTTATTGATTGATGCAAAAAATAATAAAGAAAGCATTACCATCATCACGGATAAACAAAAAGAATTTACGATTCTTCCTAAAGATTACAAAGTAAGTGATCGTTACAATAATGGTTCATTCTTATTAGATGAAACATCTGATGGAGTACCAGTAGACTTTCGTTATGATCAAGTCGTGATCAATGAATCTGAGAATTGAAAAGTTGAATAAAAAAAGGATGTCCGCTGTTTAAGGCGGACATCCTTTTTATTGTTTAATTCTTAAATTATTTATTTACCAATGAAAGCTTGTCTGTAAACTTCAGCAAGTTCTGTAACTAATGGCAATTTAGGATTTGCAGTTGTACATTGATCTTCAAAAGCTCTTTCAGCTAATGCATCAACTTCTGCTTCGAAAGTATTTTTATCAACACCATTTTCTCTGATACTCATTGGAATATTCAATTCTTTAGCAAGTTTGTAAATAGCGTTTACTAAACTTTGAACGCCTTCTTCAGTTGTGCTGGCAGGAAGACCCAAAGTTCTTGCAATATCAGCATAACGTAAATCAGCAATAAAGTGTTCATATTTAGGGAATGAAACAAATTTTGTCGGTTTTTTAGCATTGTAGCGAATAACATGTGGTAATAATATAGCATTAGCTCTACCGTGAGCTATATGGAATTGAGCACCTAGCTTGTGAGCTAAACTATGATTAATTCCTAAGAATGCATTTGCAAAGGCCATACCCGCCATAGTAGAGGCATTATGCACTTTTTCTCTTGCTAGTTCATCGTCACCATTACGGTAAGCTTTAGGAAGAAACTCGAATATTAGTTGAATTGCTTTAATAGCAAGGCCATCAGTATAATCATTTGCCATGTTGGAGACATAAGCTTCGATTGCATGAGTCAAAACATCCATTCCCGTATCAGCGGTAACAGTTTTTGGTACACTCATTACAAATTGAGGATCAATAATCGCTACGTCTGGAGTCAATTCATAATCTGCTAATGGATATTTGATGTTATTTTCATTATCAGTAATAACTGCGAATGAGGTTACTTCTGATCCAGTACCTGATGTAGTAGGGATCGCTACAAATTTAGCTTTTTGTCCGAGAGTTGGGTATTTATAAACACGTTTTCTGATGTCCATGAATTTTTGTTTTAGACCGTTAAAATCTACATCAGGATGTTCATGGAATAACCACATACCTTTGGCAGCATCCATTGGAGAACCACCACCTAAAGCAATAATAACGTCTGGCTGGAAGTCATTCATTGCTTTTGCACCTCTAAGAACAGTTTCTTTAGAAGGGTCTGGTTCTACATCTGAAAATACTTCACAGTGAACGTAATCAGGACGGTTTCTTAGATAATAAAGAACTTTATCTACATAACCTAATTTAACCATCATAGGATCTGTAACAATGAAAGCTTTTTTAATATCAGGCATTTTTGCTAAATATTGAACTGAATTTTTTTCAAAGTAAATTTTAGGTGGTAATTTAAACCATTGCATATTATTTTTACGATTTGCACGAGTTTTTACGTTAATCAAATGCATTGTTCCTACGTTTGAAGATACTGAGTTTCCACCATAAGAACCGCAGCCCAGTGTTAATGAAGGGAGGTAAGCATTATAAATGTCCCCAATTGCCCCTTGTGAAGAAGGTGCATTCACAATTAAACGTCCAGCTTTCATGCGACGATCAAATGCATCAATTACAGTTTCATCTGTTGAGTGGATGACAGCAGAATGTCCTAGTCCGCCATAAGCAAGCATTTCTTCAGCACGCTTGATTCCTTCTTCGCTACTATTAACTTTATAGGCTGCAAGAACTGGACTTAGTTTTTCTCTTGAAAGTGGATAATCTTTACCTACGCCTTCAAGTTCAGCGATCAAAATTTTCGTTTCTTTTGGAACGGAAACACCTGCAAGTTTAGCAATTTCGTAAGCTGGCTTACCAACAATATCAGCATTTAAATTGCCTTCAGGAGAAACCATAAAGTTTTCAACTTTTTCTCTTTCAGCTGTAGATAAGAAGTGACAATCATATTTAGTTAATAGGTCTTTTACTTCAGTATAAATTTCTTTATCAATTATGACGGCTTGTTCTGATGCGCAGATCATCCCATTGTCAAAAGTCTTAGATAAAATCAAGTCATTAACTGAACGTTTAACATTTGCAGTTTTTTCAATATAGCAAGGAACGTTCCCTGCACCTACACCAAGAGCTGGTTTACCTGAACTATATGCTGATTTTACCATGCCTGGACCTCCGGTTGCTAAAATGGTTGCTACTCCGCTGTGTTTCATTAAAGCTTGAGTTGCTTCCACAGAAGGTGCTTCAATCCATTGGATACAATTTTTTGGAGCGCCAGCTTTTACTGCTGCGTCGTAAACTGTTTTAGCTGCTGCCACACTAGATTTTTGAGCAGAAGGGTGGAAAGCAAAGATAATTGGATTTCCTGTTTTAATTGAAATCATTGATTTGAACATGGTTGTTGAAGTTGGGTTGGTAACAGGAGTAACGCCTGCGATAACCCCAATAGGTTCTGCTATTGAGACAGTTCCTTCATGTTTGTTTTCCGCAATTACTCCAATTGTACGATCACTCTTGATACTATGATAGATATATTCGGTAGCAAAAAGATTTTTGATAATTTTATCTTCATATACACCACGTTTAGTTTCTTCAACAGCCATTTTAGCTAATGGCATGTGTTGATCTAATCCACCTAAAGCCATTTGTTTAACAATTTCATCAATTTGTTTTTGATCTAATGAAGCTAATTCCTTCAAGGCTGTTTGTGCGTTACCGACTAAGCGATCAATCATGCTTTCGATTGAATTTTCAACTTTGACTTCTTCTTTTTTCTTAACTGATGTTAATTGAACCATGGTAAATCCCTCCGATTAATTATTGTGAAGTTATGAGCATGTAGTGCTAAAAATAAAATGTTCTATTCTTACTTCTGTTCCTAGGATTAAAAGAAGTATAAAATAAAACATGTATTTATCACAAATTGACTATACCATAGTGTAAACGGTTACTAAAAAAACATTTGTGACATTTTTGTGACAACTTTCACAATGGAATTTTTTTAACTGTTTTTTTATGTATGTATATAGTTAATAGCTCAAATTTTCACTTGTTAGATGTAAGTAATTGTGATATATTGAACGTGAAGATAATATAATTTATAAAGGAGCAAATAATATGGAAAAACAACATAAAAATATTTTAGCAGAAGATTTATGGAAGGGTTTTAATGGATCAGATTGGAAAACTTCAATCAATGTTAGAGATTTCATCCAAAAAAACTATACTCCCTATGATGGAGATGATACTTTCTTAGAAGATGCTACTGAACGTACAAACGAACTTTGGGACCAAGTTATGGATCTTAACAAAAAAGAATTCGATGCTGGTGGAATGCTGGATATGGATACGGAAGTTGTTTCTACTATCACTTCTCACGGACCAGGTTATTTAGCTAAAGAAAAAGAAAAAATTGTAGGATTCCAGACAGAAAAACCTTTCAAACGTTCTCTACAACCTTTTGGTGGTATCCGTATGATGGAACAAGCTGCTGAATCTTATGGATTTGAAGTTGATCCAATGTTATCTCATGTATTTAGAGATTGGAGAAAAACACATAACCAAGGTGTGTTTGATGCTTATACACCAGAAATTAGAAATGCTAGACGTACGGGTGTTATTACTGGTCTTCCCGATGCCTATGGCCGTGGACGTATTATTGGTGACTATAGAAGAGTAGCTTTATATGGAGTAGATCGTCTAATTGCAGATAAAGAAACTGATAAATCAAACTGCGGAAACGGCATGATGAGTGAAAAAATCATTCGTCAGCGTGAAGAATTAAGTGATCAAATCAGAGCTTTAGTAGAATTGAAAGAATTAGGAAACATTTATGGATTTGATCTATCTAGACCAGCTAAAAATGCTCAAGAAGCATTCCAATGGTTGTATCTAGGTTATTTGGCAGCAATTAAAGAACAAAATGGAGCGGCTATGTCTCTGGGCAGAACGTCAACATTTTTAGATATCTATATTGAAAGAGATCTAAAAGAAGGCACAATGACTGAACAAGAAGTGCAAGAGCTAGTCGATCATTTCGTTATGAAATTAAGACTGGTAAAATTTGCTCGTACACCAGAATATAATGAACTGTTCTCTGGAGATCCTACTTGGGTTACTGAATCAATTGCCGGAGTTGGTATAGACGGACGCCATATGGTCACAAAAAGCAGTTATCGTTTCTTACACACATTAACAAACCTAGGACCTGCACCAGAACCAAATTTAACAGTGTTATGGTCAACAAAACTACCATCTTCATTTAAAGAATACTGTGCTAAAGTGTCTATTGAAAGTAGTGCTGTTCAGTACGAAAATGATGATATCATGCGTGAGGAATGGGGAGACGACTACGGAATAGCTTGCTGTGTATCTGCTATGCCGATTGGTAAACAAATGCAGTTCTTTGGAGCTCGTGCTAATCTTGCTAAAGCACTTTTATATGCTATTAACGGTGGGGTAGATGAGCGTACAAAAACACAAGTTGGGCCAAAATATCAACCTATTACATCTGAAGAGTTAGATTATGATGTTGTATTAGAAAAATATGATGATATGCTTGAATGGCTAGCAGGTATGTATATTAATACATTAAACATCATCCACTATATGCATGATAAATATAGCTATGAAAGAATTGAAATGGCTTTACATGATACAGAAGTAATGAGAACAATGGCTACTGGTATTGCTGGTTTTTCTGTAGCAGTAGATTCGCTTTCAGCAATCAAATATGCGAAAGTAAAAACAATCAGAGACGACAATGGATTAGTAATGGACTATGAAATTGAAGGAGATTATCCAAAATACGGTAATAATGATGACAGAGTAGATGAAATAGCGATTAATTTATTAAAAACATTTATGACTAAAGTTAAAAAACATCCAACTTATCGAGATGCTAAACATACTACTTCAATCCTTACTATTACTTCAAACGTTGTATATGGTAAGAAAACAGGAAATACACCAGATGGAAGAAGAGAAGGTGCGCCATTTGCTCCAGGTGCTAACCCACTTCACGGAAGAGATACGCATGGGGCGTTGGCAAGTTTGAATTCAGTAGCCAAACTACCTTATAAAGAATCTTTAGATGGAATTTCAAACACCTTTTCTATCGTTCCTAAAGCACTAGGAAAAGAAGACACAACTCAAAGAAAAAATCTTGCAACTATGCTTGATGGATATGTTAAGAAGAACGGACATCACCTTAATGTGAATGTTTTAAATCGCAAAACACTTGAAGATGCAATGGAACACCCAGAAGAGTATCCTCAATTAACCATTCGAGTATCTGGATATGCCGTTAACTTTGTAAAATTAACAAAAGAACAACAAATGGATGTCTTAGGTAGAACATTCCACGAAAGTATGTAAGGAAAAGCAATAACAAAAGCAGAACAATTATTATTGGAGGAATTATTATGACAGAACCAGCGATAGGGTACGTTCATTCTACGGAAAGCTTTGGATCAGTAGACGGCCCGGGTATTCGATTTGTGATCTTTATGCAAGGATGTCGTATGCGATGCGAGTTCTGTCATAATCCTGATACTTGGAATATGGGTGGAGGAACTCCGTATACAGCAGAAGAAATGATGAAAAAAGCACTTGATTATAGAGAATACTGGGGAGAAGAGGGAGGCATTACCGTTAGTGGTGGTGAACCCCTGCTCCATATTGATTTTCTAATAGAATTTTTTAAATTAGCAAAACAAGAAGGTATCCATGTATCTCTTGATACTTGTGGACAACCATTCACATATGATCAGCCATTCTTTGGGCGATTTGAAGAATTAATGAACTATACTGATCTTGTGTTGATGGATGTGAAGCATATTAATAATGAGGAACACAAAAAATATACGATGCATTCTAATGAGAGTATATTGGCTATGGCTCAGTATTTATCAACTCGTGGCGTACCGATGTGGCTAAGGCATGTATTAGTACCAGAACGTTCTGATTATGATGAATATCTCGAACAACTACATGAATTCATTGAGCAACTAGAAAGTGTTGTAAAAGTTGAAGTGTTACCTTACCATCGATTAGGCGTTTATAAATACAAAGAGTTGGGAATTCCCTATAAATTAGAGCACATTGATCCACCAACTGCTGAACGGGTTGCCAATGCAAACCGTATATTACAGACATATAAATACTAGTCTTTAAAGAAAGAAGCAGAAGTCTAACTTTTGCTTCTTTTTATATGATTGAATTTATTTAAAAATTCATATATTCTAATAATAGACATAAATGATTAAAAGGAGATTTTTAAATGGATAAAATACTAGTTTTTGGACATAAAAGTCCAGATACCGATGCAGTAACATCAGCTATTAGTTTTAGTTATCTACAAAATCAGTTAGGCTTAGATACAGAGGCAGTAGCACTTGGAGAAATCGGTGAAGAAACAACTTTTGCGTTAAATTACTTTAACGTTAATAAACCTAGAGTGGTAACTACAGTTTCAAATGAAGTGAAGCAGGTTATGCTAGTTGATCATAATGAATCACAACAAAGTGTTGAAGATATCGAAAAAGTTGAAGTACTTTCTGTTGTAGATCACCATAGAATCGCGAATTTTCAGACTGCTAATCCTCTTTATTATCGAGCTGAACCTGTTGGTTGTACAAATACTATCATCTTGAAATTATATAAAGAACATGGTGTCACTGTTCCAAAGGACATAGCTGGAATTATGCTATCTGCAATTATTTCAGATACTCTATTATTGAAATCTCCAACTTGCACAGATATCGATATAGCTTCTGCAAAAGAACTAGCTGAAATTGCAGGAGTAGACCTAGAAAATTACGGTATAGAACTTTTAAAATCAGGTACGAAAACTAGCGATAAATCTGCAGAAGATCTTCTCAATGCTGATGCAAAATCTTTTCCAATGAACAAAAAAACTGTTCGTATTGGGCAAGTGAATGTAGTAGATGTAAATGAAATTATAATAAGGAAAGAAGAATTATTAGAAGCAATGAAAGTACAAAGTGGAATTCAAGGATATGACTTATTTATTTTGTTGATTACGAATGTTCTGGAAAATGACTCTACAGCTATTGTATATGGAGATCATTTTAAAGAAGTTAGTGAGGCATTGAATAGTTCTATAAAAGATAATGTTATATTTTTAAAAGGAATTGTCTCTCGCAAGAAACAAGTTGTTCCCCAATTAACTGTTAAATTTGAAAATTAATATAATCAAAAAAGCAAAGCTCAAATAAATGAGTTTTGCTTTTTTACTATTATAATAGTAATTATCTCATTATATGTGCACAAATAATTTTGAAAAATTCATTATATGTGCACAAATAATTTTGAAAAATTCATTATTTGTAATATAAATCACAATATTAAATTGAAATTAAAAAGTATACAAACATTCTCTAAGTGAAATTTGTATACTTTGAATTTTTAATTTATGGGGATTTCTATCAAGTTAAAGGTATGCCGATTCAAACTAGCCATTTGTTCAGAAATGGCTCCTACACCTTTATAGGCAAATTCATCTAAGCGTAATTGGTCATTATAAAGAATAACGATATCTTCTATGTTAACCTGTTCATCTACTTCGACCATTAAGTGACTCATCATTAACACAACAATAGGATAGAGTTTACCATTGATTAGAACCTCATGCTTTGCACGATTTTTCATTATACCATTTCCATAACCAATATCGCATATAGCTATAGAAGTATCTTTTTCTGCAACAAAAGCAGCAGAATACCCAGCGCTGTGCCCTTTTTTGAGCCGAACGATGTCTTTTACACTAGCGCTTACTTCAATTGTCTGAGCTGGTAATGATGTAGGAACTTTATCAAAATAGGGAAGTGCACCGTAAGCTGTAGCCCCAGGTCTTATATGAGTATGTCCTTCCAATAGCCCTTCTCTCGTATAAGAAGCACTATTTTGAGCATGAATATACTCTAGGTCTCTAATATAGTCTTTTAGATGTTTCAATACAGTTAACCAATTATTCTTTTCAATCTCATATTTAGGTTCTGTGAGATCATCTGCAAAAGCAAAATGTGTCCAAATCCCCGTTATCTCAACATAATCTTCTTTCAATACTTGAAGCATTTCTTCTGAATGATCAAATCCAAATCGATTCAACAAGTTTTTATAGACTAGTTGTACTTTTATTCCTTTTAGTTGTATTTTGTATTTATTATAGAATGTTAAGTTGGGAACAGTTAATGTAATATCATATTTTTTCAACAGATTAAACTCAATAGAAGGATCTAACAGTAATATCATGATTTCCTTATCTTGTTTACGCAACCAAATAGCTTCAGATAGATTAGTTGTTGCATAACTTTTGATTCCAGCTTGATAAAATGCAGTAAACGCACGTTCCATTCCAAAATTATAGGCATCATTTTTAACCACTACAATAACATCATTTTGACTTTGTAAGGATTTGGCTTGTTCATAGAGTCTTTGTTGATTCAGCTTTAGTATAGCAGTCATCTTATTCTCCTAAATTATTTAGTATTTCTTGAAAGTAAATTACGCCATTAATCAGTACTTTTTCGTCAAAGTTAAAAGTAGAGGTATGGAGTCCGCTGGTATATCCTAATTCCTCATTTCGAATACCTAAAAAAGCAAAATTAGTCTTCGCTACTGTGTCATAAAAAGAAAAATCTTCTCCGTAAAGATAAGGATGTTCTTTGACTTTAAATCTTAAACCTGCTGACTCTACACTTTTTTCAACTAGTTCAAGTAAAGAACTAGTATTTATGACAGGTGGATATCCTTCAGCTACAGTTAAAGTAGAAGATGTTTTAAAAATCAAATCACTACTTTTAACGACGGCTTCAATTTTTTGTTTAATGATTTCAAGATCTTTTGGATCATAGGTTCTAATAGTGCCTTCTAAATAACCCGTACTTGCTACTGTATTAATAGCTTCTCCGGCAGTCATTTTACCAATATGAATAACGTTCTGATTTAATCCATTTAGATGATACTGTTGAATTTGAGCAATTTGATTAGCAATATGTGACAATGAGCCTAAAGCATTTGCTCCTGTTTCTTTTTCGGCTACATGAGCAGACCTTCCTTTAATATTAATTCGATATTCAGTAGCACTTGCCATTAATGGACCTTCTTTTGTCATGATGATTCCTTCATCAGTATCTGGACCTAAATGAAGAGCAAAAATAGCTTCTAAATTATAATCTGAGAATGGAAAGGCTTTGATAAGAGCGTTTGCTCCAGCATTTGATTCTTCAGATGGCTGAAAGATTAAGAGTACATTATGTTTTAGCAAACCTTGATCTTGTTGCGACTTACATAACTCAGCGAAAGTGAGTAGGATAGAGGTATGGCCATCATGGCCACAGGCATGCATTGCTCCGGCATGAGTAGAGGTAAAAGGAGATAAAGTTTCTTCTTCAATTGGAAGAGCATCAATATCCGCGCGGAAGCCGATTGTTTTACTAGAATTTCCTTTTAGATATACAATAGTTGCTGTTTCAAGAGGTGTTAAATAATCGATATTTAATTGATTTAAAGTATCTCTTATATAAGCTGTTGTTTTATATTCATTAAAAGATAATTCAGGAATCAGATGCAATGCTTGACGGTGGGCTGATACAGTTTGTATATAGTCTTTCATAGTTTAAGGACTCCTTGATTTGTATAATTAATAGGTAGTTGTTTATAAGAATAAAGCTAAAGTGAAATTAAAAATAAAATTCACTTTAGCTGAATAAATTAATTTAAATTACGAAGGGCAGAAATAATATCTACTTTTCCAGCTGCTACTTCGTTAGTATTTTTGATTACTCGAGCAGGGACTCCAGCTACTACAGTATTTGCTGGAACATCTTCTGTTACAATAGCACCTGCAGCGACCACTGCGCCTTTATGAACGGTTACGCCTTCAAGAACAACCGCATTAGCGCCAATAAGAACATCATCTTCAATAATGACAGGTTTTGCACTAGCAGGTTCAATTACACCTGATAAAACAGCTCCAGCACCAACATGAACATTTTTTCCGGTAGTTGCTCGTCCACCCAAGACAGCGCCCATATCCACCATAGTTCCTTCTCCAACGATTGCTCCGATGTTGATGACAGCCCCCATCATGATGACCGCATTGTCTCCAATCACTGCGTGTTCTCTAATAAAAGAACCGGGCTCAATTCTGGCATTGATCTCAGTAGCATCCAATAAAGGAATTGCAGAATTTCTGCGATCTTGTTCCAATACGTGATCTATTAATGATTCTTTATGATCGACAAAGAATTTTTTCCAGTCATTTAAATCAGTAAATAGGGTATAACTATTATTGCTCCCAAATACTTTAAAAGTATCAGGGAAATCAGTTTTCTTCAAATCCGTATTCACATAGATTTTAACAGGGGTTGTTTTAGTTGAGTCGCTAATATATTGAATGATTTCGTCTGCTGAAAATTCTCTCATGTTTTCATTCTCCTAAGTTGTTGTAAGTATAGTATCCATTTGGTTTATTGAGCAATTGAGCGGCAACGGTCAGTGCACCACTTGCAAAAATATCTTTTGATTGTGCAGTATGCTTGATAGAGATGACTTCATCATGACCGGCATATAGCACTTCATGTTCACCAACAATGGTTCCTCCGCGAATAGAGGATATACCAATTTCTCTATTATCTCGTTTCTCAGATTTTTCATGACGATCATGAACTGGCTGAGCATCTTGCCGGGGATTTTGGACAATGGCATCATACAATTTTACTAAAGTTCCACTTGGAGCATCCACTTTTTGATTGTGATGTTTTTCAATCATTTCAATATCAAAATCTTGTAAAAGAGGGGTAGCGTATTTAATGATTTCTGTTAAAATGTGCACGCCATAACTCATGTTGGCGCTAAAGAAAACGGGTTGCGTTTTTGCTTTTTTCTGCATAAGCTCGACCAATGTATCTTTGTCTCCAGTTGTCGCAATAATTAACGGTACAGAGATCGTAGATTTTAAAAGCTGAGTTGTTAGTGTAGGGTGTGAAAAATCGATCACAACATCTACTTCAGGTAAGGGGTTATCAAAATTTGTAAATATGGGATAGGATGCATCAATTTTTGCTTCTGGAGTAACTACTCCAGCAATTTTATGACCACTTTCTTCAGCGATAGCTGCAACGCGTTTATTCATTGCTCCAAATCCGACTAATAAAATATCCATTTAATTCCTTCTTTCTATTAAATGACGGTAAGTTTCGATAATTGCAATTTGGTCAACTTCTTCTAGAGTCACTAATGGAAGTCTCACTTCGTAATCTCCGAATCCTAAAAAGCTAGTTAATACTTTAACTGGAATAGGATTGACATCGATACTTAATACTTCCAGTAAAGGGAAAAGATCTTTATAAAGCAAATTTGCTTTATCCAGGTTTGTTTTTACAGATTCAAACATTTCCTGATATTCTTTAGGCAATACATTTGCAGCTACTGAGATTAATCCATGCCCACCTTGAGAGAAAAAAGGCAGAGCAAGATCGTCGTTACCACTATAAAAAGCAAACGAATTATTGACTACAGATTGAAGTCTACTTAAGTGAGTCAAGTCACCAGTGGCATCTTTTAATCCAACTATATTTGGGTGTTCTGCCAACACGCGCAACGTTTCTGGTTCAATTGTCATGCCAGTACGTGCGGGCACATCATATAAAATCACTGGGATATTGACTGCATCTGCAATAGCAGTGAAATGCGCCAGTAACCCACGCTGACTGGTTTTATTATAATAAGGTGTAATGACTAGTAAGCCATCAACGCCGAGTTCTTCAGCTTCTTGTGAAGCCTGAATACTCATTTTAGTATTGTTTGAGCCAGTTCCTGCTATTACAGGTACTTGTCCATCAGAAACCTCAAGCGATACTTTGAGTAGTTCAGTTTTTTCTTCGGAAGTTAGCGTAGAACCTTCTCCAGTTGTTCCATTAACAATAAAGCTTTGAATATGATTTTCTTTTAAAAATGCTAGGTGTTTACGGAAATTTTTGTAGTCAACATCTCCTTCAGAAAAAGGAGTAGTCACTGCAGCTCCGATACCGGTGAATAGGTGGGTCATTTAGTATTCTCCTTTCTGGTGATCAATTGTTCTAGGATTTGAATAGCATTCAAGGCAGCGCCTTTTAGAATGTTATCACTGACTGTCCAGACATGGAAAGTATTAGGCAAGCTATTATCTTTTCTGATTCGACCTACAAAAACACCTTCTTTACCCCCGGCGTTTACTGGCATAGGGTAAATATCGTGTTTCGGATCATCTTCAAGTGTAACATAAGGATTCTCATTGAATAACATTTTGATTTCTTCTGAAGTTGTTTCTTTTTCTAAGGTAACATTTATGGCTACTGAATGAGCACTGGTAACGGGTACTCGTACACAAGTTGCGGTAACGGGCAGAGAAGGAAGCTGAAGGATCTTTCTGGTTTCTTCGATCATTTTGATTTCCTCTTTAGTGTATCCGTCTTCTTGAAAGACGTCTATATGTGGTAGAACATTATTATAGATTGGATGAGGATAATTGACAGGTTCCTCACCACGTTCACCGCGTTTAAGATCTTCTATCCCTTTCCAGCCCGATCCCGAAACCGATTGATAGGTTGTGTAAGCTACTCGTTTTAAGCCATAAGCGTCTGCTAAAATATTTAAGGGACCAACTGATTGGATGGTGGAGCAGTTTGGATTAGCTATAATTTTTCGTGAAAGGGAAGGGGGATTCACTTCCGGTACTACCAGTGAAATTTCAGGATCCATTCTCCAAGCACTGGAGTTATCGATGACAATGGCACCCTGTTGTTCAAATAATGGAGAGAACTGTAAACTGGTTTCTCCACCAGCGGACATTAGTACATAATCGAAAGGGCCCTGAGTTTTTGATTCAGTTAATTCTTCTACAATGTAAGATTTATCATTAAATATAATTTCTTTTCCAGCTGATCTAGCTGATGAGAAAAGTGTTAGTTTTTCTATAGGAATATTTCTTTTTTTCAGCAACTCAAGCATCGTACTGCCTACTAACCCGGTCGCTCCAACAACTGCAATAGAATACATAAATAATTCCTTTCTGAATTGAATTTTAAAATCCTTTTATAAATCAAACTTCTTACATAGAAGTTTAGTAGCTTTTTTTCCGTTCGTTTCATCAATTACACAAGAAACACTTATTTCAGATGTTGTAACTTGATAATAAGGGATTTCTGATTTAATTAAAGTTCTGAATATTCGGGAGGCAACACCAGACATATCTCTCATTCCAGCACCAATAACGGATATTTTTGCATAATCTTCGACAATATTTACTGTAAGATCAGGATACGTTTCTTTAAGGAGATTAAAGATACTGATCAATTGTTTTTCATCAGAATCTTTAGCAGTGAAAGATAACTGCATTCCATAAGTATTTCTAATTTGAGAAATCATATCAATGTTTATTTCTTCTTGTTCAAGTTTTTTAAAGATATCATTAAGAAGTGCTTCTCCGTTTGACGAGTCTGTCAGAGTAACGTGAGACATATCTTTATCTAAAGCTACACCTGTTACTGCTTTTCTTTCAAGTATTTGGTCATTAGGCACGATCCATGTTCCTTTCTCAGTTGATAATGTTTTCCCAAGATATAGATGAAGTCCATTATTGTTGGCTAATTCAACACTCCGAGTTTCTAGTACGCCAGCTCCTAAAGCGGACATCTCCATCATTTCTTCATAGGAGATCATATCCCAACTTTTTGCAGTAGGAAAGATTCTGGGGTCTGTACTGTAGACGCCCGTTACATCTGTATAGATTTCACAAGTACAACCTAATGCTGCTGCAAGTGCTACAGCAGTTGTATCAGATCCACCGCGACCAAGAGTTGTTAATTCTCCTTCTTTATTAAATCCTTGGAATCCTGCAACAATAATGACTTGGTTTGTTCTAAACAGCTGATTAAATAGATCTGTTTTAATGGAAGAAATTTTACTTTTCAAATGATGACCAATGGTTTCGATTCCAGCTTGATATCCAGTTAAAGGCCTGGATTTTACTCCTATGTCATTCAAAGTCAAGGAGAGGTAAGAAATAGTCTGCTGTTCACCAGTAGTCAACAACATAGCTAAATCCTGATCATTAGGAGTAGAAGTAATATGCTTAACATTTGCCAATAATTCATCAGTTGTTTTTCCCATAGCGGAAACGACGACGACTAATTCTTCATTATTTTCACTTCGATCTTTCAAGTAGTTTGCAATATCTTTAATTTTTGGTAAGTCTGCAACGCTAGATCCGCCAAACTTCAATACACTTCTTTTCATATTTATCCTTTCTAAATGTACTGAGATTACCTGTAATCTTCTGCCTCATAATAATAAAAAAGAGGACAAGTCGAGGTTGCCGACTTGTCCTAAAGAATCTATATATACAAGCGGAAGCACTCCGTAAAGTAGATTACCTATTCAATTATTAGGTCGTCTACTTATAAAACGGCAGTCTGTCTATTCTTCATATACAGCCCAACAGTTTATATTCTGCAAAATATAAACCATTTCGGCAAATCTCCCTTTCCTTATCACGAACTTACAGGTTCTTCGTATGATTAAGTACTAATGATCTTTGCGCCTCATCCAGTCATTAAGTTGTAGTTTGTTATTTGCTTATAACCATATCAAAAATATAAATGAAAGTAAACAATTATTCGCTAAAAAAGTGAAATATACATTTCAAACTGGATTCTATTCACATGGAATCCAATATTTATTCATTTTAAAGTGTAAAAGCAAATTTTTCGATTTGTATATGTTTATTGATACAATAGAATAAACAAGCTTGAGAAGGAGAGACGAGTATGAAACAACAGATACAATTTCCGAGTGGTCAAAAAGTATTAAACCTTGGACAGGGAACGTGGAGATTGGGTGAAGAGCCAAGTAAATATGATCAAGAAGTGGATGCATTAAGAATTGGTATTGAAAAAGGGGTCACCCTTATTGATACAGCTGAGATGTACGGAGATGGAAAATCAGAACAGCTAGTTGGTGAAGCAATTAAACCATACAATAGAGAGAATTTATTTTTAATTTCTAAAGTATATCCTCATAACGCCGGAGAACAGAATATCTTTGATGCTTGTGATGGAACTCTAAAGAGGCTAGGGGTAGAGTATTTGGATATGTACCTTTTACATTGGCCAGGTAGTGTGCCACTTCAGGAAACGGTAGACTGTTTCGAAGATCTGAAGAGACAAGGAAAAATCAAAAACTGGGGTGTTTCTAACTTTGATCTTGAAGATATGCAGAACCTTTTATCTTTGAGAAATGGTGAAAACTGTCAAACAAATCAGGTGATGTATCATATGGCGTCACGAGGTATTGAAGTAGTTTTAAGAGATTATATGAGAGAAAATAATATTCCACTTATGGCTTATTGTCCGATTATTGGTCAAGAACCTGAATTAAAAGATAAAGTTTATAATAGTCCCGTAGTTAAACAAATTGCGGATGCTCATAGAATTTCAATTATCCAATTATTATTAGCTTTTGTTATGCAGCAAGATAATACGATTGCTATCCCTAAAGCCAGTTCAGCAAATCATGTCAGTCAAAACGTAGATGTTTTTGATATTCAGTTATCAGAAGAAGAATTAGCCTTACTTGATGAAGCTTTTCCGGCACCAGAAAAAAGAATACCATTAAGAGTACAATAATAAACTAAAGCACTCTATTGTTTATAAGTCGTTAATGTCGGTGTAGATCCAAGAAAGATTCAAGAAGTTGATCTTTAGAGCCTCATTACTTGAAAAAAGGAAAGTTATAGACCTGATTATACGATTTGTATAGTATCTTATGCATTTTGAGCACTTTGTTTTTTCCATAAATATAAAGATCGTTAACAAATAATGAAGAAATTCTATGAGCGAAACGTATGTTCTTAACCGTTAAAAAGATCACTTATTTTTATAAAGTGATCTTTTTAATATGGGCAAGTAAGTATTATGTAATTCAACTATGAAGATGATGAAAGTAGGAGAGATATCCATGTGAATGTGTGAGACAAGATTAAAATATGCAGCAGGAATTGCTATGGTTCAAGTAGATAGTGGAAAAATGACATATAAAGAAATGGTTCCTGATAGATTTTTAAATGATATGCATTACGATTTATATGAAAATCGATTCAAAGAGCTCTTCCTGGAAAAGGACCCCATTAGTAGGTTTCGTAGCAACTGATTCTAATCATCGTGTAGAAGGATTCAAATCAGGGGGAGAAAACAGGTTGAGAGAAAATGATTGTGAACTACATACGATTTGTCTAGTTGAAGATTATCAAGGAAAACAGATCGGCAGTAAATTGATTAAAAAATTGACTGAAGCATTAGATAAACAAAATTATCATAAAATGATTGTCCAAGTGCTAACTGGAAATGCTGCAAAGAAATTTTATGAAAAAACTGGTGCAAAATATTTAGACTCAAGTAGAATTTCAATATTAGGAAAGGTATTAGAAAAATCGGTATATAGTTGGGAAAATATAAAACAAATCATGAATTCCAAATAAATTTAGTATTTAGATTGAAATTCAATTGGAATTCAATCCAGAAAAAACGAGAAGAGAGTTTAACTTATATAATCTACTTTGTATAATATATATTATGTAAACTAATGTAAAAATTTAAGGTTGTATAGTCCAAATATGTACTATATGATTAAATACCCTATTTTTATCTATTATTTTAAAAACATTCATTAACACAAGTTCTACTAAATGTCGAATGATGTATCAGGTTCTGATGATTCGAAAATTAATCTATAATTTTAATTCTAAAACAATTTAAGATAAATAATTATCCATTTATAACAAAAATGATTGCTTATACGAATGTCGATGTTTATATAGCCGTAAATTTTAGTTTGCATAATGGTAAGCCTATAAAACTTGCTATTATATACTGCGTTCATCATTAAGATTTTTTCAAGATTAAAAATACTGAGAAATCAGCTTAATGGACTAATTTTATAACTACATAGTGCAAAGGATATTTTAACTGATTAAATCTATGATTTCATATCAGATATTAGATTCAGCAATATTGCTAATTGAAAGTACTGTGCTTTAATTTTTTGCTATTAGACTAACTAATTCAACTAACGTCATTTCCATGTAGTTTTCTTCTTTTTGCAAAGTAAACCTTTCCTCCTCTCCCCTCTCTCCTCCAATCGTTATACCTAGTAACGATCAAAGACCAGTATCCTATTTAACTTTTAAAAATTAAATAGGATATAAAAGTACCCCACAGGACCGATAAATGAATGAGGACATCACTGGTCGTGTGATGAGCGAAAAAAACGAACCCAACAATTGTTGCACTATATAAATACCGCCCATGAAGGATTCTTTTCTCGTCGACTTTGTTGCCTTGGTCATCCTTTGCTTCGATCTTTGCTTGAAAGGATTGACTAAAACTTAAAAAAATAGCAAATAAAACTGCTGATGCTGCTGCGGCCAAATGGAAAGCCGTTAGCTGATCAATGCCCATAAAAGAACCATAATCAAAAAAAGTTAATTGGACAATGATTAAAACGAACGTGATCACTCCACATATTAGAACCGCCGCTTTTTTTATCTGTAATACGAATAAACGCGTAAGTGCTAAACCTAATACAATTAAATATAAACTGTTTTCATTTAAAAAGGACAGAAAAACCGTTAATGCGAAAACTCCTAAAATATCGACTAGTGTCAGCTTTTTTCCTGTAATACCATTGACCGCTCTCAAAAGTGTCAGTATCCATGCCAGCATTAGTAGATGGATGGACTCCGTATAAAAAAGCAGGTGGAACAAAGAAAAAAAAGCAGCTATGATTGCTGAAGACTGATGTGCCGGATCGATTTCTCGAGTTACTGCCCATGTCAAAAATACGCCTCCACCTGTACTAAGACCTGAGAAAAAGTCTTCAGTAAACAACCAGCCTAGAGCAGATGCTACGAGCGTGAAAAATACAATGGTCACGTTTGTTTTATCATCTAATCGAATCTTTCTACTTAACGTGAAAATACGATCATCCCTTTATTTATCATAAGTTTTACGGACCTGTCGATAAGCACTTAAAAATGGAATAATCAATGCGGCTGCAACTATTCCGAAAATATTAAAAATCAGGCCGCAGCCAATCGTGATGAAAAAGGGTACCCAAAATGGCAATTGCATATCTTTTCCTAAGATGTACGGCTCAATGAGTTGTTTGAAAGCCTCTACCCCGATGTAAAGTAAGAGCAGCCACCAACCTTGACTGGCCGTTCCTGCTATCCATTCCCAAATTATCCAAGGAACAAATGCAATGCCGGCCCCGATAACTGGAACGATGTCTAATATACTGATGCCCAAAGCGATTAATAAAGACCAGGCGCCATAGCCGATGAACCAAAGTCCCAGCGTCAATAGAATATATGTCAGACCAATAATTTTAACTTGTACTTTTGAATAGAGCCAAATATTGCGAAAGCCTACTTGCAGAACTTCTGACCAAAATGATTTATCTAAATTCATATTTTCAACCTTCTCCTCCATAATTTTTTGTTTTACTGCCCACACACTATACCAGAATCATACCAGAAATTTGAAATCTAATGAAAGAACTACCCTGTTTAAGCAGTGGCTAATCTTTTGAATTTGTCTACATACATATATACATAGGAAAGAACAATTGCTTTTATATTAATCACAACAAAAGATAATTAGTTAATCAAGATGATTTTCGCTTGATTTCGAACACACGTTTGCTATAATGGTTTTGTAAGAAGTTACGACGGTGGCTTTAATTTAGGAGGTGGTTCTATGTCCCCCATAGTCCATTTTTCAGAAAGTAGAAGCCTGTTTTGAGTGTGAGTGATGCTTTGCAACTGATGATGGGATTTGGCATGTTTATAGTTGCTTTAATCTCTCTCATTGTTAGCATCAATAGAAAAGATAAATGAATGCACAAAAAACCGTCCTAACTTTGGCGAGTTCAAGGACGGTTAATTGTTCATATATATTTTGTCACCGTTGAATTAAACGGCTTACGCAAAGAGTCTTGTTAGCGCAAGACTCTTTTTCATTTCAAGTATATCACAATACATAACACTGTCAATCTTAAAATTACAAATTATTGAGTTCTCCTCCCTACACTCCCTTTCTCTTCATATTTACTCCACTCCCTAGGTATTAATTCTTCAAAATAATATGTTTTTTTATTTAAATGATGTTACCTTTCCTAGATTGTATTATCATAGATAGAGATACAATAAATAAATATCGTTATATATTTCATGATATTCATGTTAAACTTGTAACGAATTTAATGCAAATTCATATTCAATTTGGCTGATAATAATTTCTTGATCATCAATTATTTTTACAAAGCGAATGTCTATTAATTCCCATTTTCTTAGTTCTTGTAAGGTGAAATTATTTTTTCTCAGCACTGTTTCTAAAGGACAATCAATATTTCCATCTGCATTACAGATTACGTCGTTGTTGTCCACTGATAAAGTTATGAGGACAGTTTTACCTTCTATGATATACTTAAACTCTTTTTCCTGGGATAATTTTACTTGTTCAATTGTTGTCATATGACCACCTTTTAATTAGTTCATCCTATTAAAAAAATACCAATAATTTACTCAGTATCGTTTCTATAAATAGAATAATAACAGAAAAATGTCATATTCTTAATAATTGTTATTATTTTAACCAAATAATTAGGAGGTTTTAAAATGGAAAATGCGTATTATCACTTAGGTAAAGTCTTAAAAGTTATTAGAGAAAATAAAGGCTATTCTCAGCAAGAAATTTCTGATAGTACTATGTCAAGGTCTAATTATACAAAGCTTGAAAGAGATGAAATCAATCCAAATGTAGTGAAATATCTAGCTATTCTTGATTATATGGATATGCACCACGATGAGTATTCATTTATATTAAACGATTATAGTTTAAATGATAAAGATACTGTTTTGTATTTATATAAGCAAATGGAACAATTTCCTGAAATAACATATGTAAAAAAATTAATAAACGCTGCTAATAGTTTGCTTGAGAATCGTTATGATCACATGACAAAAGATGTGCTGAATATTGCTCAAGCTTATTATAGTTTGATGGAAGATCATAATCTTGAAGCTGCTCGTAAATATGCAGAGAGTACATGGGAGAGATTAAAGGAATTAGATAAATTCTATCTCTCAGAACTTGATTTGTTAAATGGCATTCTCTATTTGTTTGAGGTAGAAACAGTGATTTCTCTGACAGATAGAGCTTTAAAGGATCTAGAAAAATATTACTCTTTTAAAGAAGCTGAGGAGCTGAGACTATCCTACTTATCTCACCTTTCTTGCATACTGATTGCACATGAAAAATATGATCTTGCATTAAAGTATGTTGATCAGCTTATTACTAAATCTAAGAATGATAGTAATGTCATTTCTTTTGGAGCTGCACTGGTTCGTCAAGGCTTATGTCTGCAGGGATTAGATAAAGAAAAAGAAAGTCAGGAAAGTTATGCACTAGCTATTAAATTATTTCGTGTAATGGATCGGGAAGATTTGGTTAAATTAACCCAAGAAAATCCTAAACTTGTTTATAATCCTTATGGGTATGTGGATATCGAACTCAATCTTGAATAGGTTCAGTAGTGATTTCTCTATCCATTATTAATAATTAAAGACCAGTATTTTTTATAATGCCTCTAAAAGTTTAACTTTTTAAAGGTACTATAAATTTTTGACTGGTCTTTTTGTATAGCATTCTAAATATATCAAACTTTAGTAAAATACTAAAAGTGCGTGAAGCATTAAATATAAAATAAACGTAATGACCACGCTAAGCATTGTACCAATAACAAAATACTCAGAAAAAGAAGCATCTTCTACAATCAGTTTGTACCTCGCAAAAGCTTTTATAGATAGTATTGCTACAATAGGAATTAAATTACTAGAAACAAAAGACAGTAAAATCATAATCCGTATAAGGTTGATTATCAATTATCAACCTTATTTGGTTTATATATTTTTATCGAAGACTAAGAATAAGGAACAGTGTGAATTTCTAAAGTTTCTGCTCCTTGAGTCAATTTAGAAACGGGGCACCGCTTTTCTGCAGAAGCAATGATTTGTTCTGCCTCTTTAAAATCAAAATCATTGATAGAAGCAAATAACTTAACGTCAAAGAAAAATCCAACACCGCTAGGTTCACGTTTTAGCTGAATCGTACTTTCAACCTTGCTCTCGTTTGCAAAACCACGTGCTTTTAAAAGAGACTGAATAGTGGCATTAAGACATGTAGTCATAGCCAATCCAAATAATTCTTCAGGGTTAGTACCTGGGGCGTCGCTTAAAGGACTAGAAGTAACAACACGTAAACCTTCGCTGGTATTAACATAAGCAACACCATCTACTCCGTTTTTATTTACGATTTTTGTTTCAAAAAGTGGTTTATTCATATTTATTCTTATCCTTTTCTAGGCGTTAAGTCTATTCCGTCGATTTTATTTAGTTCTGGTAGCAGAGCTCGTAAAATGCGCCCACCGAAAATAAAGATGTCCATGACAGGTGCTACATCTTCTCCAGTAATACCTAAGAAACGCATAAATAATTCCCCATCTCCAGACACTAAGAAGCGATAATATCCAGATCTCATTGCGTTTAAATCGTTTAACTCAGTTAAAATATCAGGTAATTTATTTCGATCTGTAACATAACCAATTTTGCTATAGGTAATCTGGTAATTGACCCGTTCTAATTCTGCGTCGTGAATAATGACAGCACATCCAACTGGTTTAGTTTTATTTACACGTAAAGCAGATTGAAACAAGAGCTGTTTCTGTTCCACAGTATCTCCTTCTTTATTACGAATAGGAGCTGGGAGTTCTTTAGTTTGAAATTGTATCTTTTTTTCTTCAGCTAGTTTTTTAAAATTTTCTGTAATTATACTCATAATGAATCCTCCAGTTAATTTGATTGTAGTTATGGTTAAACGCTCACTCTTATTATTATAACGTAGATTGTATTGCAATTACAGTCTTCTGAACCGATTTGATTAAAATGAGGACTGTCAAAGTCAGAAAATCCTCGTTTCGTTAAAAGGAGCATGGTATACTACTCTCAGACTGATTAGGAGGAAAGAATATGGATTACACAAGAAAAATTAATTACGGTCCTGAAGAAAAGTGGGGACGGCAATCTTATTTTGATGGAGGATTACTTACTTACATATTGATTCAGATATTAGGATCGATCGTTACATTTTTTACTATTGGAATTGCCTATCCATGGGTACTATGTTGGGTATTTGGATGGAAAATTAACCATACTGTAGTAGATGGACATCGAATGCATTTTTACGGAACGGGGATTGGATTATTCGGTAACTGGATCAAATGGTTATTATTAATGATCATTACGCTAGGTATCTACGGCTTCTGGGTGGCAATTAAACTAGAAGATTGGAAAATAAAAAATACTCACTTTGTAAATTAGAAAAAATTTATACTAAGAAGGAAGCTATTTTGATAGCCCTTCTTATTTTTTTATAAATTTATTAGATGTAATAAGCTAAATTACAATATAATGAAAGAATTATTTTGATTGATTCAAAAAACTTAAAAGATATTGAATAAATATTGTTGAATTTTCAAGATTTGGCAAATGGGCTGCTTCAGGAATTACTTTCAATTTTGCATTTGGAATTTTTGAAAGTAGTCTTTTCCCTATCGCTATAAAATCTGAAACATCTTGTGCGCCATTTATGATCAATATGGGGTGACGAATATTTTCAATACGCTTCAAACTATTATCAATCAACTCAACTTCTTCTATTTCTGAAGTATCTATAGAAAGATTGTCAAAAAGCATATTATACATTAGGTCTTTGGTAGTTAAATTTATACTTTTCTCGTTTCGCTCTCTTTTGATCCAAAAATTATAGTTTAATTCTATACGTTCAGGCAAACTGCTTAGACTTTCTTCCATCTGTTCATATTCAGTTATTTCAGCTGAATCTTCCCAACCACTTATAGCTGGTGAAACCAATACCATTTTGTTAACATATTCAGGAAAAATCAAGCAAAAATCTATAGCAATTTTAGCTCCAAATGACGCTGATACAATTGCTATTTGTTTTAAATCGTAATAATCAAGTACTGTTCTGATAACATCAGTATATTCTATCTTAGTACCCAATATTTCGCTTTTACCAAATCCTGGTAAATCCATATTAATAATAGAATATTGATGGGCTAATGATTTTATTTCATTAAACCACATCCTTTTATCTGCAATACCGGCATGGATAAAGAGCACAACCTCTTCTCCAGTTCCTGATTTATCTACTGAGATCTTAGCATGTTTAGAATAGATAAATTCATTCATTAGATTACCTTCTTTTAGTTGATTTATTTACTTAAATATACCATTTATTCTAAAAAAAAGAACTGTCCTCTCCACAGAGACGACAGTTCTTTTAATATACTCATTGTAATTAACGACGAGAACGTTCTTGGATACGTGCCGCTTTACCACGTAAGTTACGTAGGTAATACAATTTAGCACGACGTACACGACCTTGACGTGTAACTTCGATATTTGCAACACGTGGTGAATGAAGTGGGAAAGTACGCTCAACGCCTACTCCGTTAGATACTTTACGAACAGTATACATTTCGCTAATACCTTGTCCACGACGTTTAATCACTACGCCTTCAAAGATCTGGATACGCTCACGAGTTCCTTCTACGATACGTGCGTGAACACGAACTGTATCTCCAGGACGAAAGTCAGGAAGATCACTACGTAGTTGTTCCTTAGTGATGTCTTGAATTAATGGATTCATTTTAACTACTCCTTTCGCACAATACTCTTAGGCACTTGTCCCAGCGGAATATTGTCAAATACAAGTGGTTGCCCACTCGACTATTAACTCTATCATATTAAGCATTTACTGTAAAGGGAATTCACTTGATTTTTTTAAATTTAATCTTTTTTCTGCCATTGCTTTATCCAATCTTTTTCCTGATCAGTTAATTCTCGCTTCTCAAGCATATCTGGTCTTCTTTCAAATGTACGCTTTAAAGATTCCATATGACGCCATTCTTCAATTAATTTATGGTTTCCGTTCATTAATACTTCTGGTACAGTCATCCCTTTATACTCAGCTGGCCGTGTATAATGAGGATGTTCTAGTAAGCCACTAGAGTGAGAGTCTGTTTCTGCAGATTCTTCGTTACCGAGTACTCCTGGAATTAGACGTACAGCAGCGTCCATCATGACCATAGAAGCTAGTTCGCCACCTGTTAGCACATAATCTCCCAGTGATACTTCATCAGTCACTAGGCTTCTAATGCGCTCATCATACCCCTCATAATGTCCGCATATAAATATCAAATGTTCTTCTTTTGAAAATTCTTCGGCCATAGACTGATCAAAAGGTTTACCTGCTGGATCCATTAGAATAATGCGTTTATTAGTTATAGGAGACCGCTGCTGGATTTCTTCAATAGATTGAAAGATAGGCTCCGGTTTGAGCAACATGCCCGCTCCTCCTCCATAAGGCGTGTCATCAACATGCTGATGTTTGCCGCTGCCAAAACGTCGGAAGTTTACCATGTTAACTTCTAATAAGTCATTTTCTATTGCTCGTTTCATAATAGAATGACTCAATGGACTATCGAACATTTCTGGAAATAAAGTCACTATATCGATTTTCATTCGTCTAACCCTTCCATTATATGAGCAGTAATCACCTTATTTCTTATGTCTACATCTAAAATAACAGGATCGATATAAGGAAGCAACAAGTCCCGTTTTCCTTCACGTTGAACAACCCAGACATCATTGGCGCCTGGGGAAAGAACTTCTTTCACTTTACCCAATTCAATTCCTTCTTCATTGATGACTGTGCAGCCAATAATTTCGTGTAGATAGAATTCATCATCATTTAATTCAAGTAGATGATCTTCACTGATTTTTAGTAATCCGCCCACAAACTTTTCTACATCATTGATTGTTGGATATCCGTCAAAAGCAACTAAGTCAAAATTTTTATGGACTCGATGTGTACGAACAGTTAATTCAACCTGTTGATTATCCTTACCAAACCAGATCAATTTGGCACCAGGAAAATAACGCTCTTCAGGTGTATTTGTAATTGAAATGACTCGAACTTCCCCTTTTAAACCATGGGTATTAACAACTTTTCCTACATCAAAATATTCCATTATTCTTCTCCTAAAAGTATATTTATTCTATAATACAAGAAAATGGAGATGTTCTCCTCAGAGGCATCCCCATTCCCTATTAATCATCAAATTAACTTACATGGATTGATCTATAGTTTTTATTTTACTAGAATCAGTAAAATATAGACTATTCTATTAATCTACAATTGTTAAACGTACACGTTTTGGTCCGTCAAATTGGATACTATAGACAATAGCACGAATGGCTTTAGCAATTCGTCCTTTCTTTCCAATCACACGACCGACATCATCAGGATGAACCGATAATAGATATTCATGGAATTCATCGGTGTCTTGCAAGTCAAGTTTGACTTCATCGGGATGACTGACTAACGGATTGACAATTGTAAGAATCAATTCTCTCATTTCTTTATCAGTCATAATACCATCCTTTTTATGTAGGATCACTTACTTGATTACGTTCAATCAAGTAAGATCTTTAATTCTGTTATTTGCTTCTTTTTTCGTCGTGGAATTTTTTCATAATTCCTTCTTTAGAAAGAAGATTTTTAACTGTATCAGACGGTTTAGCGCCTTCTCTTAACCATTTTAAAACGAGTTCTTCGTCCACTTTAACTTCAGCCGGTGTTGATACTGGATTGTAAGTTCCAACCGCTTCAATAATACGACCATCACGTGGAGCACGAGAATCCGCAACAACTAAACGGTAAAAAGGTTTTCTTTTAGAACCCATACGTTTCATACGAATTTTTACTGCCATGTTTAACTTGCACCTCCTGTTAGTGTCCAGCACTACTTGAATACATCAACTAATGCCTTCTCTCAATCTCACGAAACCTATCATAACATGCAAAGCATATGTTGTAAAGTGTTTTTTCTTTACAGAACAAATTAATTATTTTCAGAAGATTTATGCTATAGTAAAAATAAAAGGAGTTCCTAAAAATGAGCTTAGAAGATCAGGATTATATCATGAGACAAATTCAATTATTTGCTAAAGGAATCGGTAAATTTTTAGATATTTTTTCAATAAAAGAAATTCTCAAATCAGAATATTCTATTGAAGATGAGATGACAGATAGAGAGATTGAATCAATTGTGTATATGGTGAGAATAGAAGAAATACAAGCAGCAAGAAGTCTAACCGCAGAAGAAATGAGTCGGGAATTAGGAATTGATCCTGAAAGGTTAACGGTTCTTTTGAATAATGAGGAAATTGCAAAAGAAGTAGAGCTATCCAGGATTATAGAGTATGTAGAAGATAAACAAGTATGGCTTTAAGTTAAGCAATAAAAAATAAGACCTTGACAAATTATTGACCAAATTTGTCAGGGTCTTATTTCAGTAGGATTATTTTTTACGTCTGATTTTTTTCTTTTTCTTTTTATTCAAGTTTTTGGAAGCCTTATTGAAAGCCATTTTTCCTAGTTTTCCTTTAACTCCACCGCCAAATAGATTCTCCATCCCGCTCATATTGCCATTAGACATTTTACTCATCATCTCTTTTGATTGTTTGAATTGCTTGATCATGCGATTTACTTCTGCAATATTTCTAGCAGAACCTTTAGCAATTCTGCGTCTCCGTTTTTGAGATAACAGGTCCGGGTTAGCTCTTTCTTCAGGAGTCATGGACATAACAATTGCTTTCATATGAGCCATATCTTTAGGATCCATTTCGAATTGATCCATTCCTGGTATCTGGTTGACACCTGGAATCATTTTTAACAAGTCTTCCATGGGGCCCATATTCTGCATTTGGTCCATCTGGTCAATGAAGTCGTTGAAGTCATACGTGTTTTCACGCATTTTAACAGCCATTTCTTCTGCTTTTTTCTCATCAACTTCCTGCTGAGCACGTTCTACTAATGTAAGAATATCGCCCATTCCAAGGATTCGATTTGCCATACGGTCTGGATGGAAGGGTTCTAACGCATCCAGTCGTTCTCCGGTACCAGTAAATTTAATTGGCTTTTGTGTTACAGAACGGATTGAAAGAGCTGCCCCACCACGAGTATCCCCATCTAATTTTGTTAAAATTACACTGGTAATATCAAGACGATCATTAAATGTATTCGCTACATTAACAGCATCTTGTCCAGTCATGGCATCTACGACCAAGAAAATTTCATGTGGATTTACCGCTGTTTTCACATTTTCCAGTTCGTCCATGAGGGTCTCATCGATATGCAAACGACCAGCTGTATCAATAATCACAACGTCTCGGTTCGTATCTTTCGCTTCTTGAATCCCTTTTTCTGCAATTTCTACGGGACTGACCTGGTCACCCATACTGAATACAGGAATATTCAAGTCACTTCCGACAGTCTGTAATTGATCAATCGCAGCAGGACGATAAATATCGGCAGCAACCAGCATAGGTTTTTTGTTTTCCTGTTTACGTAAATAGTTCGCTAGTTTACCAGCGGTTGTTGTTTTACCAGCACCTTGTAAACCAGTCATCATATACACTGTTGGTCCGCGATCAGCGAAAATGATTTTTTCTTGTGTTCCACCCATCAAATGAGTCAACTCGTCATTCACAATCTTAACGACTTGTTGACCTCCATTAATACTTTCAAGAACTTCTTCTCCAATTGCTTTTTCCCTTACGGTTTTTACAAATTCTCTAACAACTTTATAGTTTACATCGGCTTCAAGTAAAGCCAAACGTACTTCACGCATTGCATCTTTAACATCAGCTTCAGTAATCTTTCCTTTTTTGCGAAGACCAGAAAATGCATCTTGCAAACGTCCAGTTAATCCTTCAAAGGCCATTCAGGTTATTTCCCCTCTCGTTTAGGTTCATAGCTTACTTTTTGAAGTAAATTCAGTAAGGTATCATCCTTAGCATAATTCTTTTCTGCATATGAACGGATTTCATTTAGTGCATCTTGTTTTCGATCAAAGTCTTCAACTAAATGTAGTTTATCTTCGTAGTCGTTTAAAATTATTTCAGATCGTTTGATATTATCATAAACAGCTTGTCTGCTAATGCCAAAATCTTCGGCGATTTCACCAAGTGAATAATCATCACCATAATACAATTTCATATATTCTTGCTGTTTGCTTGTTAAAAGTGGTCCATAGAAACTGAAAAGAGTATTCATTTGAAGTGTTTTCTCTAATTCCATTTATATGCTCCTCTAAGCAGTCTGCTGAATTAATTCTTTGAATAATCCATACGCGAATTTTTCTGTATCAAATGGATGAAGATCATTCATTGTCTCACCAAGCCCGACGAATTTGACGGGGATATTCAATTCTTTACCAATTGCAAGTACGATACCACCTTTGGCAGTACCATCCATTTTAGTCAGTACAATTCCTGTAACATCTGTTGTTTCTTTGAAAATTTTAGCTTGGTTCAATGCATTCTGACCTGTCGTGGCATCCAACACTAATAGCGTTTCGTGAGGAGCATCAGGGATTTCTCTACTAATCACGCGCTTCATTTTCTCTAACTCGTTCATTAGATTCTTTTTATTTTGCAGACGACCAGCGGTATCAATAAGTAAAACATCAGCCTGATGTTCTCTTGCTTGAACGATTCCATCATAAACAACTGCAGCGGGGTCTCCACCTTGTTTGGTTGATACGACTTGTGCGCCTACACGGTCTCCCCAAACATGCAATTGTTCAATAGCGCCAGCTCTAAATGTGTCCCCAGCTGCTAAGACTACTTTTTTTCCTTGGTCAATATATTGATGAGCCATTTTAGCTATTGTAGTTGTTTTGCCCACACCATTAACACCCACGAATAAAACGACAGTCAAACCGTTTGGATTGTCATTAAATATATGATGATCCGGATTAGTATCTCCATACAAATCAACCATTGTCTGAACGATCACACGTTCTGCATCAGCCATACTTTTAACATTCTGCACTTTAGATTCATGTCTTAATGTTTCAGAGATATACATTGTAGCTTCAAAACCAACATCGGATTCGATCAGCAAGTCTTCCAATTCTTCAAAGAATTCCTCATCTTCATAACGGAAATTAGCAAAAAGTTCATTTAAGCGCCGTGTGAAAGAGCGACGGGATTTCTGCAAACCTTTTTCATATGAATTAGCTTTTTCTTGTTCTATTTTTACTTCTTCAGGTTGTTTTTGTTCATTACTCACTTGTTCAGTTTCTTCTGGCGATATAATTTCTTTATCTGTATTCGTAAAGGCGGATTTGATTTTATCGAATAATCCCATGTTTTCCCAACTTTCTATTTAAATGTAGTAGGTTATTTAGAATAAATGTCAAATGCTATTTAAATCAGTTTAACACATATTGTTCAATAGCATAAGCAACACCATGGTCGACATTCGACTTCGTAACAAGATCTGCATGTTGTTTCACTTCTTCTGTAGCATTTTCCATCGCAACTCCAATACCTGCGTACTGGATCATAGCTAGGTCGTTTTCTTGATCACCAATTGCCATGATTTCGCTAACATCTAATTTTAATTCCTTTGCTAATAATGCTAATCCTTTACCTTTATCGACAGTTTTTGGTAATATTTCAAGCAAGTTGGGTCTGGATTTCATAATTGTATATCTTTCATGGAACTCATCAGGGATTTTTCTGATTGCTTCATCCAATTCATATTCATGCCAGCAGAATATTAGCTTATTCATAGCAGTAGAGTCTGGAAGAGAAGCTGTATTAATCGGCTTAAAAGCGAGTATATCCATGATGGTTGGATATAAAGAATTTTTTCCTTTGGGATAAGCAGGTTCATATACTGTATTTAAGTCAATAAAGTTACATGGAACATCTAATTCTTTACTCAATTCGTAGATTTCTAAAACCTCTTCTTTACTCATAGTGATTTGACTTAGACTTTCTCCCGTTTGTGTCCACTGGATCAATCCACCATTATAGGTAATGCCTAAATCGCCCTCTTCGAGTAAGTTACAAGCTTCAAGAATATGAAGAATTGCTTTTAAAGGTCTTCCTGTACATAATACGACTTTCACACCTGCTTCTTTTGCTCTTTGGATTGCTTGTCTATTTTCTTTTGAAACTTCTTTTTCTTTATTTAGTAAAGTTCCGTCTAGGTCTAGTGCTACTAACTTAATTCCCACTCTACACGCTCCTAATTGATTAATTCTCCTAAGATATTTTTACGTACTGATAGAATATATTTGAAAGAATAGCTGGTATTCTATTAGATTAAGAAATACCTTCTATTTCTTCTACATCTTTCAATCGTACAGATACTAATTTTGAAACACCCTTTTCCCTCATTGTAACGCCATACAAGCTATCGGCTTCTTCCATGGTACCTTTTCTATGCGTAATGACAATAAATTGAGTATTCATTGAAAAATTCTGTAGATATTTACCAAACCTTGATACATTGGCTTCATCCAGTGCAGCTTCTGCTTCATCTAATATACAGAACGGAATGGGACGGACTTGAATAATGGCGAATAATAATGAAATAGCAGTTAAGGCTCTTTCTCCTCCAGATAAAAGACTTAAGGATTGTAGATTTTTCCCAGGTGGTTGAGCAACAATTTCAACACCAGAGGTTAAAAGGTTTTGCGGATCGGTTAAGCGTAATTCTGCCTTTCCCCCGCCAAACATACGAGGGAAAACAAGCGTAAACTGTTCTTTAATTTGATCAAAAGTTTCTTTAAATCGTTTAGCGACTTCTGTGTCCATCTGATCCATTGTGTCGTAAAGTTTTGCTTTAGCTTCAAGCAAATCTTGTTGCTGATCGCTTAAAAATGTAAACCGTTCAAATACTTTTTTATATTCTTCGATTGCCCCAATATTCACGGGCCCCAATTCTTCAATTCCCTTTTTTAATAATTTAACTTTTTTCTGAGCTTCTTCTTCGGACAATTCCATGGGCGCTTCTAGTTTGGCTTCTTCAAAACTCATTCCGTATTCTTCTGATAAATAAGCTAATAAATGATCTAACGATACATCGGCACGTGAAGATTCAATTTCGATTTTCGCTTTTAAATCACTAAGCTTTTGCTTATCAGCTTGTTTAGCAATTAAACGGTCCTCAACTTGAGTCTGCAATGCTTCAATCTCTTGTATATTAGATTTTAAAGTGGTTTCTTTTTCTCTTAGCTGTTTGTTCTTTTGCTTGTAATCGAGTAATTGCTGTTGTAGTTCCTCTTTAGAACCAAAATGTTCTCCAGCTTCATAAGCTGTAAGGTCAGCATGTAATAAAGTAATATTTTCTTCAATTTGAGTTTTTTGATTTTTAAAATGAGTTACTTCAGCTTTTACAGCTGCCTGCTGCTCATTAACAGATTGCAAATTCTTTATCAGACTTTCTAATTCTGTTTGGATTAGAATTTTTTGAGATTCTATATCTTCTTTTTCAGCAGATAGTTCAGTCATTTCTTTTTTCTGCTTATCCATTTGTTCTTCAATTAGTTGTTTCTCACTACTAATTTCTTCTAACCGCTTTTGACTGGAAGAATATTCTTTTTCTACTTGGCTAGATTCATAGGATAATGCTTGCTGTTCTCTACTGAGACGAGTACGTTTCTCCTCAACGGAATTGAGTTCATTCTGAAGCTGTTTTTCTTCTACTCGTTTCTCTTCTCCGTTAGTTCGAATCTCTTCGAGCGTGTTACTTAGAGAGGTTAAAGTATCTTTTTCTTTAGAAAGTTCTTTTCTTCGAAGATCGACAGTTTTTTCAGCTTCATCAATAAAAATATTCAAATCTTTGAGCTCTTTTTTTTGAGAAAAAAGATGAGAATTTGAAGACCTTTTTCCGCCTCCACCAGTCATTGATCCTCCAGCATTCATCATATCACCTTGAAGACTGACAACTCGGTAACGATAATTCACTGTCCGAGCTATTGCATTCGCAGCTTCTAATGACTCTGCAACAATTGTATTGCCTAATAAGTTCTCCAAAATGTTTGCTACCCGTTCATTAAAATGAATTAATTCACTTGCTACCCCAATAAATCCAGGGATTCTTTGGGCAGCTTCTTTGATATCTGATCTGATCAAACGAGATTTAATTGTAGTAAGCGGTAAGAAAGTTGCTCTACCAGAGCGTGTTGTTTTTAGATGTTGAATTGCTTCTCGACCGGATTTTTCATCTTCTACTACAATGAATTGACTTGAAGAAGATAAAACGGTATCGATTGCTTCTACGTATGATTTTGGTACTTCAATCAGATCGGCAACAGTCCCAACAATACCGGTTAATGTTGCTTTTTGTTTCATTACTGCTTTTACACCTGCAAAATAGCCCGCATAATTCTCCTGCATCTCAAGTAAAGTTGTTCTCTTTGCAAGAGCTTGCTGTAATTTGCTTTGAGATTGATTTAGACGAACTTCTTTATTGTCAATTGAATGAGTCAGCTCATTCAACTGTTCTTTCGTCGATTGAAAAGAAACCAATAAATCATCGACTTCTTTTTTTAATTTGGAATGAAGTTCTGCTTTAGCTGAAACTTGTTTTTCAAGTTCTTGCAACTCTTGGTTCGTTTTAACTGAATTTCTTGATACCTTTTCTTTTGAAATGGCCTGTTGTTGTAACTGCCGTTCCAAATACGTTTGTTCATTTTTTAAAGTAGTTTGTTCTTGCATTAAATCAATATAAGTAGTCCGCAGATTTTCAATAGCTTCTTCTCTATTACCTTCTAAACGATCTTTTTGTGCTTGTTTTTCTTTAATCTGGCTATTTAAATAGCTTTCTTTTTCAGATAGATTTTTTAATTTGGTCAACACACTGTCTAGTTTTGCAGTGATGGTCGCTTTTTGCTCATCTAATCTTTTGATTGAAGCCTTTTTTTCTGTTACAAAGGCTTCTTTATGTTTCTCTTTTTCCGCATAAAGTGTTAAAGCTGATTCAGTTCGTTCAATTGATTGTACAATCTGCAATAACTGGTTTTGTATTTCTTCCCGCTGTTGTTCAAGTTTTAGATGATCAAATTTATAATTTTGCAGACTATGATTATCCTGGTCAATGGATTGCGTCAGTTCAGTAAGATCAACAGTAACAACAGACAGTTTCTCTTGATTTTTTTCAACTGTTTGCTGAAGTTGCTGAATTTTCATTACTGTGAAACTAATATCAATTCCAGTTAACTCTTCTTTTTGTTCTAAATAAGATTTTGCTAAATCACTTTGTATTCTCAATGGTTCTACTTGTGCATCTAATTCGTAAAGAATATCTTGGACTCTATCAAGATTGTCCTGAGTATCCTCGAGTTTCCGTTCTGCGCTTTGCTTTCTCATCTTATACTTAAAAACACCCGCAGCTTCTTCAAAAATAGACCGTCTATCTTCAGCTTTACTATTAAAGATTGCCTCTACTTGTCCTTGAGATATAATAGAAAAAGATTCTTTTCCTAATCCAGAGTCCATAAAAAGGTCTACAATATCTTTCAAACGACAAGATTGCTTATTCATGAAATAGTCGCTTTCCCCATTACGATTAATTCGACGGGTTACGCTGACTTCTTCGAAGTCAACAGGAAGAAAGCCATCTTGATTATCTAAAACCAAGGTGACTTCCGCAATGTTTACTGATTTTCTTGAATCCGTACCAGAAAATATAATATCATGCATTCGACCGCCACGAAGATTTTTTGCAGATTGCTCGCCCATTACCCAACGGATGGCTTCGATTATATTACTTTTTCCACTACCATTTGGACCCACAACAGCTGTCACACCATCATTGAATTCTAGCGTCGTTTTGTCAGCAAACGACTTAAATCCTTTTAATTCTAGCCTCTTTAATTGCACAGACGTTTTCTCTCCTTGCTAACGTATAAGCGATAAACACAAAATTCTTTCGCTTCATCTAACTATTTTTTTCTAATGTCTGTAAGGCAACTCTAGCAGCTTCTTGTTCAGCGCCTTTTTTAGAACGACCTTTTCCAGTACCTAATGAATCTCCTTCTACAAATACTTCTACAACGAATTTCCGATCATGATCTGGTCCGATTTCTTTTATGACCTGATACTCTATTGTTACGACACCATTCTTCTGTAATAGCTCCTGTAAAGCTGTTTTATGATCCATCCCATGCGAGAAAGCACCAGAATCTATTTTAGGAAATAAAATCCGGTTTAGAAAATCCATTACAGTTTCCATTCCCTGATCCAAAAAGATAGCCCCTACGAAAGCTTCAAAAACATCACATAACAGTGAGGGTCTTTTACGGCCATTCATTAGCTCTTCCCCTTTCCCTAGACGAAGAAACTGGGCTAACTCACATTCTTTAGCTAAATTGGCAAGACTTTCTGCCCTAACAATAGCAGCACGCATGCGAGTTAATTGTCCTTCAGGTAATTCTGGAAACTTTTTGTATAGATATTCAGAAACGGTTAATTCTAACACGGCATCTCCCAAAAATTCTAACCGTTCTAAATTTTTCAAAGTTAACTCTCGGTGATCATTCGCATAGGATGAATGAGTAAAGGCTTCAATCAATAACTCATTATCATGAAATGTAATGCCAAAATTTTTCTTTACATGCTCAAAAAGTTGTTCACTCAAACATTTACACCCCTTTCAATCGATTATATAACTATATTATACTTGAAAAAAATTTAAAAATAAATATACAATCCATTTGTGGAGCGGATGTAACGTTATTTTCATAAAAAGCGCGAAAAAAGATACTTCGCTAAAAGTATCTTTCTATAGTTTAAAATGATATTAATTTTTTACAGATTGAATGATTGAAATAAATTCATCATAGTCTGAACAGTGTAGTAATTTCGATACAATGGCAGGCGTATTTACAATTTTTCCTAAAATATCGTACAACAATTGTAAGTCTTCTTGGCTATCTTTTTCAACGTTCAAAAGACATATAAATTGGACTTTCCTTTCTCCCCAGAGAATTGGTTGATCCAATGTACAGAAAGTTAAAAATGTTTTTTTGGTTTGTGGTGTAATCGGATGTGGAATGGCCACATTATTTCCATAGGATGTTGGTGCAATTTCTTCTCTTTTTTCAAGTAAAAGCTGGTAGTCTTCCGGCAAATCATGAAACGGTGTTAATTGATCAATTAAAAATTCAAAAACCTCTTCTTTAGTCTTTAAAGACTGATTTAAAAAAGTATGTTCTTTATTAATAAATGTAATAGGATCTGAGTTATTCCCGCCTATGAATTGTTCAATCCTAGAAAGATCATACCGACTTAAAATTGTATTAACTTCAATAACGGGAACTGGAAGTATTTCTTTGATTGGAACAGCACTTATAATAAAATCAATGTTATTATAAGGAATCTCGTTGATTCTATATAGTTCTGTTGTGCCGACCACTTCTATTTCCGAGCGGAATTCCGAAGTGACTTTATATTGAATTAGTTTAGAACTACCCACTCCTGAGGCACAAACGATATAACATTTTTTTAAAAAATGCGCTTCTTTTTCTCTTTCCATTGCTGCACCGATGTGTAAAGCGATATAAGCTACCTCATTTTCATCAATTTCCACAGATAAAGTTTTTTTGATCTCAAGTGCTGCGATAATACCTGCTTCAAATGCAAGAGGATAATGTGCTTTAATATCTTCTAGCATAGGATTGCGAATGTTCATATTAAATTTATAGCGGTTAATTGCTGGTTTTAAATGTAAAGCTAAACTCATGATTAGCTCTTGGTCATCTAAAAGTGGTAGATTTAATTCTTTTTTCAACTGTAAAAGTATTTGATCAATTAATTTTTGAATCATTGGATCAATAACTTGTTCATATTGAGATTTTGTATTATTTGATTCACCAATTAGCTTTGTTCCAAGCAAGTGAATTGCTATATAAGCGATTTCAATTTCAGGAAAAGTAACATGTAGTGATTGTTCAATTTGTTGAACGATTTTTTTAGCAACTGTATATTCTTTTTGGGTTTGAATATCTGATAAATCTTTTTCAATAAGATTTACACTATAGCCTTCTTTGATCCTTTTATATGCAATAACAATATGTACAAACAGATTATTTAAAGCTACATCGGAAAGTACAATATCATTCTGATTGATTTGATCAAGTAGAATAGACCACATACTATTTAAAATAGGTTCATTGATCCCCGCAATTGAACTGACATTCTGCATATGAATTAGATTAGGTCCTGATTTTTGTTGATTGAATAAAAATTCTGACATAGCAAAACGGCGATTTAATTCAGTCCCTTTTAAGCGGATACCATAATTTGGTCGGCTGACTAGTTTTAGTGAATAAGGTTCAAGTAGTTGTTTAACTGTTTTTAGATCTGCTTGAATTGTAGAACGACTAACATGTATCTCTTCACTGAGATCATCAAGTTTCACAGGTTTACTTTCTTTCAAAAAAAGATTTAATAAATAATCAATCCGTTCATTCGGGGTATCTGGATTACTGCTGATTTGTTCTAATGACTGATCAATTTTTTCTAAATAATTGGTAAATAAAGGTTCGTTAAGAACAGTGAGTATAAATCCCTTGCCCTTTAATGCTTCTATTAGGGCCCCATTGCTTTTTAGATCTGTATTTAACTCTTTAATGTCTTCTCGGATTGTTCTGGAAGAAACCTCAGTAATTGCTGCTAATTGTGTGCTCGTAATGGGATCAGTAGCAGAAGATAAGATAGTTAGAATTTTAACTTTCCTATTTATCATTAGCATCCCTCCTTTCCAGATTTTCTATCAGTATAAAAAGAACACAAGGCAAAAGCGCAGTAATTCGTTATCACTACGCTTATGTCTCAAATTGTTCAATTCTAATCGTTAAAACCGTTTTTCTCTGAGGCTTCTGCAAACCATGAAGCACTTTTTTTAGCAGTTCTTTGTTGAGTTTTGAGGTCAACTGAATAGAATCCATAACGATTTTTGTAGGCATTCATCCAAGACCAGTTATCCATAAACGTCCATAAATGATAACCTTTAACATTACACCCTTCTTGAATGGATTTATGCAGCCATTTTAGGTGATCTTTTATAAAATCAATACGGTAATCATCTTCAATGCGACCATCAACTAAGAATCGTTCTTCATTTTGAACACCCATACCGTTCTCGGAAATAAAGGATTCAATATTACCATAGTTTTCTTTTAAATTAATCATGATGTCGTAAATGCCTTTTTCGTAGATTTCCCATCCACGATAAGGATTCATTTTTCTACCAGGCATTTCATAATTATCAAAGAACCAGTCCGGCATAAAAGGGCTATCGGGATTCGGTTGGGAATCTCTTGCTTTTACTCTCCTAGGTTGATAATAATTGACTCCAAGTAAGTCTACTAAATTCTCTTTAAGTAACGCTTTATCTTCTGGTTTTGTTGCTGGAAGCTGATTATATTCAGCAAGTAAGTCGATCAAATCTTGCGGATATTCTCCTTTAACTGCTGGGTCAAGGAAACTTCTATTAAAGAATAAGTCACAAATGTGAGAAGCTTTTAAGTCAGCAGGATTTTGGCTTCTAGGATATGATGGCGTCAAATTAAGAACAATTCCAATTTTACCATCATAATTTTCATGATAAAGTTTAACTGCTTTGGCATGGGCAACCATCGTATTATAACCTACTTGAATAGCTTTCTTTGCGTCAACAATATTTGGATAGTGAAAATCGTATAAATAACCTCCCTCTACAGGAACTACAGGTTCATTAAAAGTAAACCATTTTTTTACGCGATCTCCAAATAATTCGAATGCTTTTTCTGCATAATCAGCATAAGCTTCAGTAACTTCACGGTTTTCCCATCCACCGATTTCTTGTAATTCTAAAGGCATGTCAAAGTGATATAAGGTTACGAAAGGTTCTATATCATTTCTAATTAATTCATCAAACACTTTAGAATAAAAATCGACTGCTTCGGGATTAACGTCTCCTCTTCCACCAGGAATTAATCTAGCCCAAGATATTGATAATCTAAAACTATTATGATGAATTTTTTTCATATTCGCAATATCTTCTTTGAAACGGTTATAAAAATCAGATGTAACCTCAGGACCTATATTTTCGAAGAAACGATTTGGTTCGCTCTCATACCATTTATCCCAAATATTTTTACCTTTCGGTCCATTCTCTCCACCCTCAGTCTGAGTTGCGGAAGCTGCGCTGCCCCACCAGAAATTCTCTGGAAATTGATAGTCTAATGACATTTGCATTTCCTCCTTATCTTGTTCTATATATTTCAACTAATTCAACTGCTAGATCTCGAACTGTCATAGCCGTCATTAAATGATCCTGAGAATGAACAAGAATAATATTCAGTGGTTGTTCTTCTCCTCTAGCTTCATTTTGAAGTAGTTTAGTCTGATGTTGATGAGCTTTTCCTAGTTCTTCACTTGCCTCTTTTAATTTGTTATCTGCTTCTTCAAAGTTACCATCTTTTGCTTCGTGAATAGCTTCCATTGCACTTGATTTTCCATTACCTGCAAATAAGATAATTTGGAACGCAACCTCAGTCATTGTATCCATCATATAATCCTCCATAAAAACTAAAAGGAAAGCGAATGTTCAAAGACATTCGATTCCCTTTATGCAATTTTCTATTGTTAGTTAATTTATTCAGCTTTTTGAGCTTCTTGAGCTTTTTGTTCTTCACCGTAATATTGGTTGTCTAATAATTTCAAGAATGGCAACCAGATAACAAATACAATTCCTATATTAATTAATTGCATCACCGCACCCATAATTTTATTTCCCGTAGCCAAGTATCCACTTAATAAAGCTGGAGTTGTCCAAGGAACAATTAATCCTGCTGGCTTAGGTGCAAATCCGATATCCATTGCAAAATAAGTTACAATAGCTACCACAACTGGAGCTAATAGCCAAGGGATAAGAATTAGTGGATTCATTATAATTGGAAGTCCAAAGATAATCGGTTCATTAACATTGAATATCCCTGCTGGTCCACCTAAGTTACCAAGTTCTCGTAGTTGTCTACTTTTCGTTACTACAAAAATAGCAATGATAACAGCTAATGTCATACCAGACCCACCGATACCTACTATAAATGTATCAATAAATTGTTTTGTTACGATATTTGGTAGTTCTTCACCAGCTTTAAAAGCTGCTAGGTTCTGGTCGTTTAAAGAATACCATATTGGATCGAAAACAGAGTTGATAATGATTTGTCCATGAAGTCCAAAGAACCAGAATACTTGAATCAGTAGTACAGCAATAATTGTAGCAGGAAGTCCACTACCTAATGCTGTAAGTGGTTGTTGGATTAAAGTATATATAAAGTTCTGAACTGTTTCAAATGATGTAAAGCTAAACAAAATTCTAATGACTAAAAATGCTGTCAGAGTTAAAGTAATCGGAATTAATGCGCTAAATGATCTTGATACTGCATCTGGTACTCCAGCAGGCATTTTTATGGTTAAATTTTTTCTAACAAAAAAGTGATATAATTCTGCAGAAATAAATGCTGTAAATATGCCTAAAAACATTCCTTGAGCACCTAATGCACTAGTGGGAATTACACCTGTAGTGTCTTCTAGAATCTGAGGTGTCAAAACTAAGAAAGAAGATAACGCTACTACTCCACCATAAATGGCTTCTCCACCACGTTGTTCCACCATTTTATAACCGATACCAATAATAACAAATAATCCCATAATACTTAATGTAGCAGCTGATGCAGGATCTAGTGCTGCTTTATATGCCTCGAAAGCTTCAGGACTTAACACCTGATCTAAAAATGGAAAGTTTGCAATAACTACAAATATTGAACCAAAAATAATGAGAGGTAACGCTACCATAAAACCATTACGTAAAGCTGTTAAATAGCGATTATTATTTAACTTATCCGCAATTGGAAGTAAGATATCCTCTAGTACGCTCATAAATTTATTCATTTTTTTCCTCCTTGAGCTAAATAATCCTATTAATTTTGTTCGATTAACGATATAGCTTTATCGAGTACAGCGACTCCGTCCACTCTACCGTATGCTACAGGATCAATTACATCTAACGGTATTCCAACTTTTTCAGCAGTAACTGCAAATTTCTTTTTCATGAAACGCATTTGTGGACCAATCAATAAAACGTCAGCTTTTTCCATATCTGTTTCCGCTTTATCTTGAGCTACAGCCCAGATTTCAACTTCTTCACCACGTTTTGCTGCTTCTTCCTCCATTTTTGTTACCAACAAACTAGTTGACATACCAGATGAGCAAGCGAGTAAAATCTTTTTCATATTATTCCCTCCTTTCTTTTCTTTCTATAGTCATATCATAAATTAACAACGCTTACATATCCATGTGGTTAATTTCCGTTATGAAGTGGAAGTTTTATGTATGTTCTCAATGATTTTATAAAATTTCGAAAGTGAAAAACATCAGAAATCCAAAAAACAATCCATAATTTTTGGATTTCTGACGTTTGATTCTCTGATGGAAATAATAACTATTAGATGAAGCAATTGATTAGGATAGTTTCAAATGCTCAATGAAAGCTGCTTTTAAATATTCAGTAATAGCTAAAGTAGTCCTATAATGATTCAATCAGAGAATGAGTTTGAAATGAGCTGTTGAACTACCATTAGTATGGAATGGGGAAAAATAAATAATGAATCCTACCGCTTATTTTGACGCTTCTCAATCGTTTTCTTTATGGTAGGAATAATCTTTTTGTAAAAAGGTAAAGACTGATTATGCTTACTTTCTTGAAACTCATATTCACTTAAGGCCGTTTCTAATTCAGAACCTTTTTCAAATTCTAATTCTTTATGATTCATTTCGTTGTGGTTTAATTTAATATTTCTTTTGAATTGTTTGCGCATAAGATTTTCAATTAGCGATAAATCAATTGATTCACCAGCTTTTTCTTTGACGGTAATAACGCTTAAGACTTCAATATAACTGATGGCCAAAGCGCTCGTCACAATTGATGCAGTAGTGCCACTGATGATACCGCCAACGATAGTTCCAGCCCCCGGAATGAACTTGAATGCATTCGCCACTAATGTTTTACCTAATAAAGTAGCCGAGCTAGTTCCGCCAACAGCTGCTACAATGGAGACAATCGTAGATTTATCTAAGGAAATACCGAATATAGCTGTTATATGAGCAAGCAATGTTATTTGCATCGGCACTAACACTGAGGCGTCAGAAAAAGGAATCGGAATAAATCCAACACCAAAGCTAGTTGCTACATATCTAGTGGCCCAGCGTCTAGCATCTTTTGCTTTTTTCTCGATATCTGCCTGCTGGGCGTTCGTAAAAGCTTTCTGTACATCCTTTGGAATGAGTTGGAGCGATTTAGCAACTAACTCTTTTAATCCAAATGCAGGTATAACGTAATCATCAGAGATTTCATAGGGTTCTGACATGATAGTTTGAATAGCTGCTACTGGAAGGTTCATATCTTCTAAATATTTTTTAAATTCTTCAGCTGGTTTACCGATAGCTTGAGTTAATACGAGTATAACAGGAATTTTATCCGCAATATCTGTGATTAATTCTAGTTCCATATCTTCAATACGTGATGAGGTAGCTTGAATACAATAGTAAACAACATGTATTGATTCTTGGCTGTTTTTATTTTTCTTTATTAAATCAAAAACTTCTTGTTTTACCTGCTCTTGAATAGATTGTTCTAATTCTAATCCTCTAGTATCGTAAAGAACAATTGGAATATTTTGTTTAGATATTTTTCTTAAGTGTGTTGTAACGGGTTTCCCAATACCGGTATCCGCTAATTTTTCTCTGAAAATATTATTAATTAACGTACTTTTCCCCACTCCGGTTTTACCTGCAATAAGGATATTGACAGGCGCCATATTCTCAACTTCTTTTTCAGTTTTATCTAGTATTTCTTGAATCACATTAAGCTTATCGCCTGATAAATTCATAAATTGCCTCCTATTGTTAACATGATTACAAATAGTTTAACATGAATATTTACCAAAAAGGAAGAATCTAGATTCTCAGTTAGCATGAATAGCGAAAAAAGCATTCTGCCCGTTTCATAAAATAGGCAAGAATGCTCACATTAAGGATAGTACTTGTTGTTACTGATATTCATCAGGAACTTTTGATAATTCTTCTACTCGAGTTGGTTGCCATCCTTTTTCTTTGATAAACTGTAGATACACTCTATATACTTCAGTTTTATTTTCATTTGAAACCGTTGCTTCTACTCGGTTAGGACCGTCCCCGGCAATCCACCATTCGATAATATTACCTGAATCTAACCCAGTAACTGAAGTAACAGCTTGATTGATTTCAACACGATCTTGAGATCCTTCATTAAAATTTGTAACATGTTCTCCAGATTGTTCAGTACCGATCGGGGTCCATTTACCAGTATAAGCTCTCTCAACAAGTGGATCATCAGATTCAGCTTCTTCAACATTACTTACTTCAGAATCATTTTTTTCTTCAGTAGGAGACTCCTCTGCTTCTGGGTCTTCACTATCTGCTTCACTAGTTTCCTCTTGAATTGCATCTTCAGATTCTTTTTGAGCATCTTCAGTTGGAGTTTGTACATTCTCTTTTGAGGTATTCTGTTCTGGCTTTGAGTTCAGCTCTGTGTTAGGGGATATATTATTCGAAATCTGATTTGAATCATTATCACGGATAATAAAAACATAGGTCAGTAATGCTAATAAAATAAAGACAAGAATAGCAATTACAACATAATAAATTTTATCGAATTTATTTTCAGAAGGTTTTTTTTCAGAACGGGATTGTTTAGAATGATTTCTTTTCATGAAAGCTTGTCTCCTTTATAATAATGCTCTTCTTTTTATTATTAGCGTAGTTTAGCACACCAAGATTTCAATATTGAGTATATCGTATAACAACTAAACAACAAAAAACACGCTCTCTGCAATAAAAATGAACGGAAAGCGTGCAGACTTAATCTGTAATTAGGGTTTAAGAACAACTTTTATGTTATTGTCTTCTTTTTTATCAAAAATATCATAACCCTTAGCAGCCTCTTCTAGTGGCATTGTATGCGTAATAATATCAGTAGGATCAAAATCATTATTTCTGATTTTCTCATATAGTTTCGGCATTAAATGGGGTACAGAGGCTTGGCCGGTTTTTAAAGTTACATTTCTTGCAAAAATATGGTTGATTGGAAAAGTCGTTGCAGGAGTTAAGTAAACACCGGTTAACATAATTGTTCCAAATTTTTTAACGGCTGCACTTGCCATCTCTATAGGTCTCGTTGTCCCTTTTTGAGGAGAAATTAGATTTGTCACTTTTTCAATTTTTCGTTCTTTTCCATCCATACCCACGCAATCGATAACAACATCTGCGCCACCATGTGTCATGTCCAAGAGCGCCATACCTGGAATATCTACTTCTTCAAAATTCAATGTTTCAATTCCAATGTTTTTTGCTGAATACTCTAAGCGATGCTTAACACTATCTACAGCAATCACTCGTTTTGCGCCTTTCATTTTAGCAAACCTTTGAGCAAATAATCCAACAGGTCCTGAGCCAAGTACAATGACCGTATCCCCAGGCTTAACACCTGCATGTTCTACACTCCACCAAGCTGTTGGAACGATATCAGATAAGAATAAGACTTTTTCATCAGGAAGCTCATTATCAGGAACTTTAAAAACAGAATGATCAGCATGTGCAACCCGCATAAATTCTGCTTGTCCACCAGGGTAATCTCCATTTAATTTTCCGAAACCAAATAAGCCACCATAATCCACTTCCGGATTTTTATTTGACTCATCACACTGACTTTCCATATCATTTTTACAGAATTCACAATGCCCGCAACTTACATTAAAAGAAACAACTACTCTATCTCCGACTTTAAGATGCTTTACGTCAGGCCCGACTTCTTCAACAATCCCCATTGGTTCATGCCCTACCACATAATCGTCATTTAATACTAGATTCCCATTGTGATACAAATGTAAGTCAGAACCACAAATAGCAGTGGAAGTAACTTTAATAATAGCATCCGTAGGTTCCTCGATAATAGGATCTGGAACGGTTGTTACTTGCATCTTCTCTTTTCCTTGAAATGTTACTGCTCTCATTTTATTTACCCCTTTCATATGCTTTCTACAAAACAAATTTAGCACGATTCAAATGGAATAGGAAATAAAATGCTTGTATTTGTTAAAAAAGTCTCTTAAGAATTTATCTTAAGAGACTTTAAAAAAAGCTTAATGTTTGATTTTTTTAAGAGGTGTAGTGATTAACGGTGCAACAACAGCAGCCACAACGGCTTCTGCAACACCACTTGTTCCAACTATAACTAGAAGAACTCCTGCCAAGTTACTTAAATCGACCTCTATAGCCTGAGCATATCTGTCACCGTAAAAGATGTAAATAAAGAACAGTACTAACACTGTATTTGTGAAGGAACCGATTACGGCAGATACTGACATAGAGATTTTCTCTTTATCAGGCCAGAATTTTTTAAAAAACTGATAACTCCATCCTGTCATTAACCCAATTAGGATACGAGGCAATAAAGCTATAATAGGATTAGTCCATAGCCACCAATCAAGAGGCGTTGCTGGTACAGTGTAAGCTCTAACCATTCGGGTAATACCCCAAACAGCGCCTATGATCATTCCGTCTTTTGTTCCCAAAGTCAGTGTTGCCACAATCACAGTAATATGAATGATGGTTGGATTAAGTGGTGGTATTGGGATGTTGCCTAAAAAAGGAACAAAGTTTTGTATTAATATAATGGCTGTTAATATTCCTAAAATTGCTAAACGATAAGGATTAGATTTTTTTCTACCTAAAGACATATAATTCCTCTTTTCTCAATATGAAAATTATTATAATGATTGAATCCCAGAAAGTCCGTTTGTTAAACTTCTATTTAATCTACCTATTAATACTGAAAGTAATTGTTTTTCTTCTTCGGTCCATCCAGCTAGTATATCTGAAAATGTTTTTTGGGCAGCTGTGTTATATTTTTGAAATTTTGATTTAGCATTTTCTGATAAAGTAAAATAAGCATAACGTTTGTCAGCGCCAGTCGTCTTAACAACTAAACCGTTTCTTACTAATGTATTCATCTGTCTGCTAATGGTCGATTTATCTAATTGACTCTGTTCAGTAATAGATTTTAGAGTAGCTTGTTCTTCACCTAAAATTTCAATTAGATTCAAAGCAGAAGCAGATAAATTATAATCTTGAAGAAGATTTTGGGTCATGACTTTATAGAGTGACTGCAAGTCTGCTAGTTTAAGTAAAATTTCATTTGTGTCAACTGATTGTGGCATGTCATCGCTCGCTTTCTAAAATAATTTCATAACGAAAATAACTATTTGTATTAGTCAACTATACCATTGTTTAACAAATTGGGCAACGCTTTTTATGTCCCTCGGATGGTACTATATTCGCAAAAATGCTATAATATTAAGGAGTCTCATTTGAAAGGAGACAGAAAAATGTCATTTGATGGATTATTTACACATGCAATGATAACAGAATTGAAAGAAACACTCGTAGGTGGACGAGTCACTAAGATTCAGCAGCCTTACGATAACGAAATTATCTTTAAAATTCGTTCTAATAGGAAAAATGTACAACTATTATTATCTGCTCATCCTCAATATGCGCGTATGCAGATAACCGAAATTCCTTTTGAAAATCCAACTTCTCCACCACAATTTTGTATGGTAATGAGAAAATATCTGGATGGAGCAATTTTAGAGGATATCAAACAACTGGAAAATGATCGCGTGGTTGAATTTTCATTTAATAGTCGTAATGAATTGGGAGATATAGAAAATCTTGTACTGATTGTTGAGATTATGGGTAGACACAGTAATATTTTACTGGTTAAAAAGCAAGAAGAAAAAATCCTTGAAACAATCCGGCACATCTCATCAAGCCAAAATACCTACCGTACTTTAGTTCCGGGTGCCCAATATAGACAAGCACCAACCCAAGATAAGCACGACCCTTTCCACTTTGATAAACCATTACCAGTATCGTCATTGTCAACTAATGAAAAAGTGAAATGGATACAGCAAACTTTCCAAGGCTTTGGTAAAGATTCTGCAGAAGAATTAGCGTATCAAATAGAAACACATCCGGACGATGCGCCTGCCCTAGTTTTCCAGAAATTTATGGAGCCCTATAAAAAGCAAAATTTAACGCCTACTTTGACAAAAGTCAAAAATAAAGAATATTTTACAGCTGTTAAATATGATTCACTTGTGGGAGAACAAATCAAATTTAAAACGCTTAGTGCTTGTGCAGATCGTTTCTATGGGAATAAATCTGAGCGAGATCGAGTTCAACAACAAGCCAATGATCTATTTGGTTTAGTAAAAAATGAAACGGAACGAAATGAGAAAAAATTGATTAAGCTTGAAAAAGAATGGAAACAAACTCAAAAAGCAGATCAATATCGTATTAAGGGAGAAGTTTTGACTGCTTACCTTCATGAGATTGAACAAGGTATGAAGTCTATTACTTTGGATAATTTTTATGAAGAGAATGAAACAATTGTAATTGAGCTAGATCCTAGAAAATCACCTTCTAAGAATGCTCAAGCATATTTTTCTCGTTATCAAAAATTGAAAAATGCTATCAAGCATCTTGAAGGTCAGATAAATAGTACAAAAGCAGAAATTCATTATCTTGAGTCAGTGATGACTCAGATGGAAGTAGCTTCTCCCAGAGATATTGAAGAGATCAGAGAAGAGTTACAAGCCGGCGGATATATAAAGAAAAAACGCAAGCCACAAAAAGGTAAAAAACGTCAGTCATCAAAGGCGGATCAATATCTATCTTCAGATGGCACTTTGATATTGGTAGGAAAAAATAACCTGCAAAATGATGAATTAACTATGAAAACTGCCCGTAAAACTGATTGGTGGCTTCATACCAAAGATATTCCAGGATCACATGTGATTATAAGGAGCGATCATCCTTCTGAACAAACATTGGAAGAAGCTGCAGCAATTGCTGCCTACTTCAGTAAGTATCGATTATCAGCTTCAGTACCTGTTGATGCTGTTCAAGTTAAACACATCCGAAAACCCAATGGAGCTAAACCTGGTTTTGTTATTTATGAAGGTCAAACAACTTACTACGTAACACCAAAAGAAGAATTAATAAACAACTTAAAAAAAGAGTAACCCTAATATAAAGCATGCCTATTTTAACTTATTACTTTTACAGTACATAAGTTGAATATAGGCATGCTTTTTTATTTTAGATTTCTTCAAGCTTAATGATTTCTACTGCATTTTTATTGTCTACTTCTACAACAGATACTTTAACCTGTTCTTTCATTGAGGTAGGAATGTTTTTCCCTATAAAGTCAGCTTTGATTGGAATTTCGCGGTGTCCTCTATCGATTAGGGAAGCTACTAGGATTTTTTTAGGTCTTCCAAGGTCAATTACAGCATCCATTGCTGCTCTAATTGTGCGGCCAGTAAAGATAACGTCATCAACTAATATAACAACTTTATTTTCTACTGGAACAGAAAATTTTTGTCCTTTAACTTCTGGATTGCCAACTTCATCAGGAAAATGACGATCATCTCGATATAAAGTGATATCCAGTTCTCCAACTGGAATCATCTTTCCTTCAATTTGTTCGATACGTTCTGCAATGCGATTAGCAATGTGTATACCGCGGGTTTTAATGCCTGCCAAAATTAAATGATCAATCCCTTTGTTTCGTTCGATGATTTCATAAGAAATCCGAGTTAAAGCTCTTTGTATAGCAATTTCATCTAATACAGTAACGGTTGTAGCCAATCTAGATAACCTCCTTGATAAATTAGGTATTATTGTTTTCTTAGAATCTCGAGTGTTTCTTTGAAAATTTCCGGTATTGCAGAAGAGAACTTCATTTCTTTTCCAGTGGTAGGATGTGTGAAGCCTAATGTTTCCGCATGTAAAAACTGTCCATTTCCTTTAATTGTTTTTCTAGGCCCATAGATAGGATCTCCTGCTAAAGGATGCTCTATATAATTCATATGAACTCTAATTTGATGCGTTCTGCCTGTTTCAAGAATTAATTTTATTAGAGTGAACTTATTAAATCGTTCAATGACTTCAAAATGTGTTACAGACGGTTTCCCGTTATCTACGACTGCATACTTTTTTCTGTTGCCAGAATCTCTTCCGATTGGAGCATCAATTGTCCCTTTGTCATGATGAATCAGACCATGAACTAAGGCTATATATTCTCTCTGGGCTTTTTTGTCTTTTAATTGCTCAGACAATTTTTCGTGAGCTACATCATTTTTTGCGACCATTAATAGACCAGATGTATCTTTATCAATTCTATGGACAATTCCAGGACGGATTTTTCCATTAATTCCAGATAAATCTTTTGTATGATACAACAAAGCATTTACCAATGTTCCAGAACTATGACCGATAGATGGATGAACAACCATGCCTTGAGGTTTATTGACAACCACGACATCTTGATCCTCATAAATGATTTCAATATTGATATCTTCAGGTTTAGCATCTATAACTTCCGGTTCAGGTATAGTAATTTCAATTTTATCTTCAGGTTGCAACTTATAATTTGCTTTAACGGAAGAGTCATTAACGGTGACAAGCCCTGCTTTGATCCAGCTTTGAATTTGTGAACGAGAAGCATCTGTTATTTTATCTGTTATAAATTTATCAATACGCTCATTTAAACCTTCGTTGGTGAATGAATAATGATCTTGCATTACTTATCAACTGCTTTCTTTTGTTTGTAAAGTTTAACTTCATCAATAATCAAATAGATAATCATAAGAGCGACTCCTATTGTTAATGCTGAGTCGGCAACGTTAAAAATTGGAAATTGAATAAACTCTAATTTGAACATGTCTACTACAAACTGGTGGAACAATCTGTCAATTAAATTACCCACTGCACCTGCCAGCAAGAGTGATAATGCTGTAGAAAACAGCTTACTTTGACGTCCATGAGTATGCAGGTAATATATAATCACACCAATAACAATTAATGTAACAATATAAAAAAACCACATTTGTCCTTCTAAAATACTCCAAGCTGCACCAGTATTTTGATAGTAAGTGAGTGATAATACATCCGGAACGACTTCAACGGTTTTCTGTAACGGTATATTTTGAACGGTTAGGTATTTCACCAGCTGATCAATACAGATAAAAATCGCTGCAATAATATAATAAATAATCATGTTGGCCTCTTTTCTTAAATAATATACCTTTTAATTGTACCTTATTTTCATAGTGAAAAACATACTTATAAACATTTTCATTTTATAATACATTTAAATCATATGAGTAGTTTTATTAAATTATTATTCTTTTCCTTTTTAACTACTGTATATTTTTGTTATACTCTTTTGGTAACACTATTATAAATGAATAAAATTGTATTATTTTATTTAAAGGAGATCTTTGAAATGATAAAGAAAAAATATGTTTTAGCGAGCCTTGGTCTCTCGACGTTTCTATTAGCAAGCTGTGATGGAGAAAACATAAAGGAGATGCAGTCATCAGTCAGTGAAATTGATCAAATTCATGATGACATTATCACAGAATTAAATGCACTAACTGATGAAGAGGCGGAGCTGCAAACTTCATTTGATGAAACACTTAAATCTGATGAAGAGCTAAGTACATTTGCAGATGGTTCTGCTCCTGTTTTTGAAAACATCGAATCAAGAAGAGAACACTTGGAATCCATAAAGAATTTAGATAAACAATTTGAAGAACAGGAAGAAACTTTAGCTTCTTATGAAGGTGAAAGTTTATCAGGTGAAGAACTAGATGGATTAAATAGTATAATTGACGAATTTTCATCACAGCTTCAAGAGTTTACCAAAGAGTACGATGCTTCCCTTACCTCACAAAAGGATTATTTTACGTCTATTGCTGGTGAAAAAGCAACGTATGATACTTTCTCTGAAGGTATTAGTACAGTAAATGAGCAACAGTCAGCCATGCAAGAGGACCTAGTTACTTTAGATGAAACATTAGTTTCTTTAGATACTCAAATTACAGAAGCACAAGAAATGATTGAAACAGCACTTAATGAAAACGAATAAGGAGAATAATTCATGAAAAAAACAAAATATGCTTTTTTGTTCACTTCTGTCCTACTCTTAACTGCTTGTGGAAGTAATGAAGATACAGATACTTCAGAAAACGAACAAGCAGCTGTGGATTCGGAAACTAAAGAAAATGAACCCGAAACAGAAAAGAACGAAACAAACCCTGAATCAAAAGAAGAAATATCGGAAGAAGAGCCTGAAGTTTCTGAGGAAGAAGAAAAAGTTGAATTCCAATATCAGGTCAATACTGATAACTATGCGTACATTAAACCAATTGAAGATACAGATGCAAACAAACAAGTCGCATTACTTACATATGACGACGCCCCAGATAAGCACGCTCTTGAGATCGCCGAATCACTAGTTGATCTCGATGCAAGAGCCATTTTCTTTGTCAATGGAATGTACTTAGAAGATGATGAAGGAAAAGAAACAATCAAAAAGATTCATGACATGGGATTTGAAATCGGCAATCATAGCCAAACACACGCTAGTCTCCCTGATATCAGCCAAGAAGAACAATATGACGAAATAGTCAAAACTAGCGATTTAGTTGAAGAAGCTACTGGGGAAAGACCTCGCTTTTTCAGAGCACCTTTTGGTTCAAATACTGACTACTCAACTGAGCTAGCTCACGAGCAAGGCATGGAGTTAATGAATTGGACTTATGGTTATGACTGGAACGCAGAATATCAAGATGCTGAGGCACTTACTGATATCATGTTAAATACTGAATTGTTAGTCCCCGGTTCTAATTTATTAATGCATGACCGCGAATGGACAATGGAAGCCACCCCGAATATCGTAAAAGGCCTACGAGAGAAAGATTATGAAATTATAGACCCTGCCCTTATCAAATCAGTAGATAATGAAAGTGAGGATTCACAATAATGAATTGGAAAAAGAAAATTACTTTAGGAGCTGCTACCTTAATTGCTTTAGTCTCCTTATCGACTCCAGTACTAGCAGATGAAAATGCTAAACAAACTGAAGACGCTTCAACTAAATTTTTAACACTTTCAAAAGAACCAATTTTATCTATTCCTGAAGAATTCCCAAGCCAATTTAAATATGATAGTGGCGTTGATATTGCTTATCCAGAAGATGGAGTTAAAGGAATATTTGTAACAGGTTATTCTGCGGGCGGCTCAAAATTGGATAGTTTAGTAAAAATGGTAAATGAAACAGAACTGAATTCAATGGTTGTCGATGTAAAAGACGATCATGGCAATATGATGATGCCGCTTGATTCAGATAATGAATTGATCAATTCATCTACTCAGGATGTAGTAGATCCTGAAAAGTTCATGAATACGATGCAAGAAAATGATATCTACCCTATTGCACGAATTGTTGTATTCAAAGATACTAAACTGGCAACTGACCGTCCTGACCTGTCTTTTACAAAAGACGGTGAAGTATGGAAAAACGGACGCAAGGAAAGTTTTGTTAATCCATATGAAAAAGAAGTTTGGGACTACAATGTAGAAGTTGCAAGACAAGCTGCAAAACTCGGATTTAAAGATATCCAGTTTGACTATGTTCGTTTTCCAGAAGGCTTTGAAAACAGGGATGAAGAATTAAATTACTCTCGTGGAGAGTATGCAGACAGTGATTTGAACAATACAAAACAACGTGTCGAAGCAGTAACGGACTTTGTTGCCTATGCGAAACAAGAATTGCAAGCTTATGATGTTGATGTTTCAGTCGATATATTTGGTTATGCTGCTACGCTTGAAGAAACACCAGGAATTGGACAAAACTTTTCTCGTATCTCAGAAAATGTAGATGTAATATCCTCCATGATTTATCCAAGCCACTGGGGAGTCGGATCTTTAGGCATTGATCGACCTGACTTGGAGCCATACAGTGTTGTTGACAAATATATGGAACATGAAAATGCTATCTTTGAACAACTTGGTGAGAAAGCTCCAGTATCCAGACCCTGGTTGCAGGATTTCACTGCTTCTTATCTAGGTTCTGGCTATTACAAACAATATGGCGCTGAAGAAGTTCAAGAACAAATTCGTGCATTAAATGAACATGGAGTAAATGAATTTCTGTTGTGGAATGCCGGAAATGTATATTCTGAAGGTGCTCAATACAGTTTTGATTAAGTAGAAAATTAAAAGGCAGAGCTTAAGAAGATTAATATCTTAAGCTTTGCCTTTTTTATGGAATAGACAATATTTCTGTATTGTCCAATAAAATCAAATAAGTTTCTTTGACGGGTCTGTTTAAAATGGACTCTAACGCTTTTCGGTAAAGCTTTAATTGACCACTATATTTTTTACGCATAACTTTTTCAGGATCTTTGTAACGACTTAATTGATCTGTTTTATAGTCAAAAAGAATTAATCCATCTTCTTCCTCAATGTACCCATCCACAATACCATGAATAAGGATATGATCCTGTTCGTCTTCCATATCTAAAAATAATTCTCTTGCTTCCAGAATCAAAGAAAATGGAACCTCTCGTTGTATTAGATTGGCGGATTCAATAATCTTATGACCGAAATCAGTATTAAAGTAACGAACTAGCTGATCAATCTTAATTAAAGGAGCCATTTCTTTAGTTAAAACTTCTTTCTTTACAAGAGAAGCTATATGCTCTTTTATCAATGCTTCTGTTGGATGTTCGTCAAAAGTTAACGTTTGTAAAACTAAATGAGTTGCCTGTCCAATCTCAGCAGCTGTCGGTTGAAGAACTTCAGATATAAAGTTAGGTCTTTCCAGCTGCTCTTCAACAAATCGATTTGGGTTTCTTGGATTTGTAACATCTATTTTCATCATTTGTCCATCATTTGGTTCTTCAAACAACCGCTTGATTTCTGATACGGATTGATAACTTGTTGTCATCGTAGCAACTTTATGAGTATAAGTTAGATTAATTAGCTCTGTAGCTTTTAAAACTGCTTGCTTAGTTTGAGCATCTTTTTTTAATGATAACTTTTTAGATTTGAAATTTTCAAACCACATTGTTTTTTCTTTACTTTGCAGATTTACCAAATTTGCTTCTAAGTCCCCACGTTTATAAAATGATACAGTAAAGTTTACTGCATGGTTAGTAATCTCTTTATTGGAGTTTGTAAGCCAAGTATGGTGATTTAGTGTATGGTGACGAGCTAAGCTAAGCCCTATCCAATTCATATAGCTTGAAGAATGCAATCTAATGTCAGCTGGTAAAACAGTTCGCTTATGTCCAGTTACTGTTCCCCATTCTCTTAAAGCAGTTTCTTTATCATTATAAGACCCAATTAAAAAGAGTTTTTGTTCTGCTCGTGTTAGAGCAACATACAAAACGCGCATTTCTTCTGATAAAAGCTTGTTCTTTTTATGTGTTTTCAATACTCTTTCAGGTAAAGTTGTGAATTTTCCATTTTGAAAATCAGCTGATTCAGAAATTTCTTTATATTCTGCTCCTACACCAAATTTCTCATCGAATATATAGGGTTTTTTTAGATCTGTCTGATTAAATTTCTTAGTCATATCTAAAATAAACACAACAGGAAATTCTAATCCTTTACTAGCATGGATTGTCATTACTCTAACAGCATCTTCTCCGTCACTAATAACGGAAGGTTCGGCAAGATCTTTATCTTTTTTCTGCATTTTTTCAATAAAACGAATAAATTGGAAGAGACCTTTAAAACTAGTTTTTTCGTAAGAAGCTGCTCGTTCATATAAAGCATGCAGATTTGCTTTACGTTGTTTTCCTGAGCTCATTCCACCAACATAATATAAAAAACCAGTATCTTCATAAATAGTCCAAATTAATTTTACGATGGCGTGACGTCTGGCTAATTCCCTCCATCGATCTAATGTAGATAAGAATTCAATTAATTTGACCTGTAAACGTCTATTACTTGGTTCTATCTCTTCTTGTTCTACAAATTCGAGTAAAGACTCATAATAACTGGAAGAAGTATTCATTAACCTGATTTTTGTCAACTCAATTTCATTTAGTCCAACGATCGGAGATCTTAGTACAGCAGCTAAAGGAATATCCTGCCAGGGATTATCAATAACATTCAATAAAGCCATCATAATACTTATTTCAGTGGTTCTAAAATAATTCTGTGTATCTTTAATAGCAGTGGGAATATCTAACTGTTTATTGAACACATCTTGTATAACAATATTGTTCTTTTTAGTAGGTGTCAGTAAAACAATATCATTGAATTGAATCGGTCTAGTCTGATTCAATTTTTTATCAAATATCTCAAACTCACTGTTTTTCAGCTCGAGAATTTTTTCTCCTACCATCAATAATTCGCCTTCGGTTTTAGAATCAATCTGAAAGGTTTCAGATAAATCTTCAAAGTCCGACTGTTCTGATATTTCCAGCTCTTCTTCTTCTGACTCTTTTTCATATATCAAAATCTCTGTCTCACATTGTAACTCTGTTGGGAAAGCTTTATAACCTTGTACTAATCGTGCTGAATCATCATAAGAAAGATTGCCTACCTCTTTATCCATTAACTGAGAAAAAATATAATTTGTAAAATCCAAGACATTAGCATTGGATCTGAAATTTTCTGCTAGAATAATACGCTCCCCTTCGTTTCCAGAAGCATAGCGTTCGTATTTATCGATGAATAAGTCAGGATCAGCCAAACGAAAAGCGTAGATAGATTGTTTGACATCCCCTACCATAAATTGGTTCCCTGATGTAGTCGAGTCATGTGTTAACCATTTTAAGATGCTCTCCTGCAAGAAATTAATATCTTGATACTCGTCTACCATAACTTCTTTAAAACTATTTCGATAGTAATTAGATGCTTCTGAGGGGATAAGTTCACCCTGAACTTTTTGGGTTAATATTTCATAGGTCATATGCTCTAAGTCATTAAAATCCAGAAGGCGACGTTCATATTTGTATTCTTGAAAGGCTTGTGAGAATAATTTAGTCACTCTTGACATTTCTTCTACCAAGACTTTAACAGAATGTATAAGCGCGACTTGATTGTTTATTGCCACACTGAAGTAATCTTCTTGCAGTCTTAGATAAGCAGCTTTAGATTGATCTCTGAAGCTTTTCATCTCATTTGCTGCTGCTTTTATTTCATCAGTTGTTGTTTTTTTTCTAGGTGCACTCCAAGTTTTAAATTTAAATGATTGAATTGCGGCAAAAGCTTCTTCTAACCGATCTTCATTTATATAAGAATTGATCAAATTAAAGTGGCTGTTTTCATTCTCTAGAATCGCACTCAATTTTTCCAGTTCACTATCTTGTTGTCCGATAGCAAGAGCATTTTCATTGAGTTCAATAAAAGTTTCTATTATTTGCAGCATTTGAGGTTTTGCCAATAGTTTATAGAGCTCACTATCGATTAATTTACCTTCAGGAATCGTATATAATTTAGTTAATTCGGTTAGCCATTGATTAGGATCGGGGTTTGATCTTGAAAAATTGTATAATGAAAATATCAGTTCAGTTAGACCATCATCCGTACGGTCGTTAGAATAAGTTTCAGCTAAGACTTGAAACATGGAGTCTTCTTCTCCATATAATCTTTCTCTTAATTCATTCCAAACTTCTTCTTTCATTAAGAGATTTTCAGTCTCATCTGTTAATAAGCGAAATACGGGATCTAAATCAATTAAATAATAGAAACGTCTAATAACCTTTAGACAAAATGAATGAAGAGTTGAAATATTAGCTTGATTTAGTAAAGGTAATTGCTGAACTAGATGTCGTCTTAATGCGGCATCTTTTGTTTGGTTAATTTCTTTCTGAATGGCTGTTTGTATTCGTTCCTTCATCTCTCTAGCAGCAGCGTTTGTATAAGTAACGACTAGTAGTTCATCTACACCGACACCTTTTTTGATTTTCTCGATAACACGTTGAACGAGGACCGTAGTTTTTCCTGAACCAGCAGATGCTGATATCAAAAGGTTTTTTCCGCCGTCATGAATCGATCTCCATTGACTTTCAGTATATAAACTATCTTTAGGTTTTTCAGGTATTCGATTCATTGATACTCCTCCTCTCCGGGTAGAATTAATTTTTTAGAAATTTTTTCAATTAAACTGTTTTTATCGGATATTGTTTCAAAATGACGATAATTGTTTTCATCAAGTAAAACATCAAATTGAGAAATTGCTTTATAGGGACCGGATACAGAGGGTGTGAATCTTCTTTTCTCCATGAAAGGTTGTAATTCATTTGCACCCGACAATATTTTGTTTCCAGCATCAGTAATCAGTTTTCGATTATGTTGAAATAAAACAGCTAACTCTTCGGCACTCATTAATCCTCGCCCTTTTAACAAGCCACTTTTTAATTGATTGATAGGATAAATTAAAGAATGCTTTCCTGCTTCTAGCGATAGATCCAGATTGCTTAAAACTTCCTCATCATTAATGGCTAGTCCTGTTAGTTTGAATTCTTTAAGGAGCTCTAACATCCAATCTTCAGGATTACTTTTTTTCGGTTTGACGTACGGATTTTGGACTTGAGCATAAAAAGCTCCAGCTGGTTTAGCTTTTTTACCAAATAATTCTGGAGAAAACTCAATCGCTGTGTCTAGATAAGTAATCATCTGCATCATTAAACCATAATATAATTCATCAAATTTAAACTTATGTTGACTAGATTTGTAGTCAACTATACTTAGGTAAAGTTGCTGATTGATTTCCATAGTATCTAAGCGGTCAATTTTCCCTCTGACATGAAGTTTACCACCATTTTTCATAGGAAAAGATAAACCAGGTATGCCATTTGCAGTACCGATTCTACCAAATAAGACTTCTGATTTTTGAGGAGTCAGCTTACTGCGTCTATTGTGATTACTGATAGCCCACATCATTTTTTTTACTGTTTTACTTAGCTGATTTCGGATAAATTTCATTCTGTTAGACATAGATAAGAGTCTGAACTGATTTTTATCAAACATTTTTTCAAGCACTTCATCAGCCAAGAGAGCTAGGTTTTTGTCAGTTAGTTCTTCTAGGCGGATATCTCTTTGAATAATTGTTTTAAAGATATTATCAAGAGCATCATGGTAAAAATTACCCGTTTCCATAGGCGTAAGCTCCTGTATGGCTCTTTCTCTTAGCTTTAATCCATATTGAAGAAAATGACTGTATGGGTCTAAATAAAAACTTTCGAGTTGTGATACAGACAAATAGAGATCTTTGCCATATAAGTTTTCAGCAAGTTCTGGGGGTAATGGAACAGGAATATTCTTATGTTCAAGGCTGTGAAAGACTCTATTTTCAAATGAATTAGTGTAATCTCTTATTTTTTCATATAGTGATAACCAGAATACATTGGGTAGAGTATCTCGATCTAGACCTTCTCTCAAAACCGTTACTAGTTGTCCTATTGTTTGCTTTCTAGAGCCAATAAAAGCCAAATTTGTTTCAACAGCTTCATCTAGAACTAGATGACTATCAGCAAGCTTTTTTTGGATTGAAATCCTTAAATGATCTGATATTCTTTGGATATAAGGGCTTATTCGATTATCAGTACTACCATCTTTTTGAACAGGATAACTAAAAATTAATTTGTCTGATGCATTACTGAAAGCCATATAAGCAGCAAGGGGCTCAGCAGCTAATATAGATTGCGACGAAGGGGCTAAAAATTTCTCGATCGGAAGGTTTCCTTGTACTGTTTCTCTATCTTCATCTGTCAGTATAGACTCGTTATCTTGGTTTAATGGTAAACTAGTATCAGTCATTCCTAAAATAAAAACAACTTTTTTTGTATTTACACGTATTTTATCAAAATTAGTAAACATTATCTGATCTAAACTGGGAGGAACAATACTATAAGTAGCTTGTTCAAACCCTGTTTCTATAATAGCCAAAAAGGAGTCCATATCCCATGCATCATTTCCCAGCACATCTACAAATTCATCTAAAAGGCCAATGAACGTCTCCCAGACTTGTTCGTGTTTTCTGGCCTCAACAAGATTTCCTGTTGCTACTGCTTGATCTCGCCAATAACTAATCTGTTTATCAATTCCATTGTTCATCATAAATTGATAGAGCAATTGGGCCACATCTTTATTAGTCTTAGCTTTTTGAATCTTTTTGAAGAAAGGAAGTAGTATATTTCTCATTGTCTTCCTAACCTGATTCGCAATAGATTGTATCTCTTTGTCAACATCCAACTGTTCATCCGCTTCTTCCAGTTGATAACGTGCATAAACCCATTCTTGGTCTATTGTCCAAGCACTGCCTTCATAACCATAAGCCAAAATGACATTTTCGGTCAAATCAACTTTGTATCTCCAGTCCGTGTTAGCCTTTTTAGTATAGTCCACTCTATGACTGTTATCTATAGGAGCAGTTTCGCTAGTTTGAGGAACAAATAATTCTGTTCTTAAAAAACGCATAACGTCTTCGTAACGCCAATGTCTTTTTGTGATTAAAAAAAGAGTTTGAATAAATTCAACTAAAGGATGCCCAGCCATTGAATCGGGTTCATCAATAAATAAAGAAAGCTCATTTTCTGCGAAAATTGGTTCTAATACAGTCTTGTAATCCTCTATAGAACGGCTCATCAACATAATATCTTTAAAACGATATCCTTCAAAAGCAACCAGACTACGAATTGTATTCGCTATATGCATTACCTCAGCTTGTTTAGTTTCAGCTGACCATATTTCTAAACATTCATTCAAGTTCAAACTGGTTCTAGAAGGGGAAATTTTAGAACCGACTGAACTTTCTATCCAATAATTTTCTAAATAATTTAGTTCGAGGCATCTTTTATTACTGGGTTCTTTTAAAAGAGTATCATTTAAAACAGGAAGTTTTTCCTTTATTGCATTTTGGTATAGACGGTGATAGGTTATTCCAGTTTCATAGAACAAATGGGTCATCTCAGGAGGCTCTACTGCAAATTTCTGGTCTAGTACGAGTGAAACTGTGACTTGCTTACTAACTCGAATTAACTCGATAATCAGTTCTTGTTCTTGCGCGGAAAAACTCTGGTAATGATTGATATAGATCGTAGTATTAGACATATCCCTATTCTTGATTTCTTCAATTAAAGATCTGATAATATCTTCTTTTTCAATATATTGCCCAATTAGTTTATAATTAAAAGCTTGAAATAATAGTTTTATATCTGCAATTTTCTGGGTGAAATCATTTCCTGAATGATTCTGTATTTGTTCATTTGTAAAGAAAGGTTCTAAATCGTCTGAGGTGATTCGACCATTTCTCATTTCCATAAATAGTCCTGTCAGTTTTTCAATAAAACCTTGTTGCATACTTTGACCACGAAATATCGTCAAATTTTCTTCGTTTTCTTTTAATAATTTTCTTATTAACATTGAAAGACCAGTTTCGGTTAATTGTGTTTTGTTGTAAATTGCCGAATTTTGCAAATAATACCAAGCCAAACGACTGATGCTGAACACTTGAAGATTAATCATACCTGTATACTCTTTTTTTGTGTTTTGTTTACTTTTTAAAAATTCAAGTACATTAATTTCAGTTTCAAATTTAATATGATCAGGAACTAAATAAAAAACTTGTGCAGTGGTGTCTTCATCTATCGTTTGTTTCATTTCTTGAATTAATTTAGATTCTTTGTCCGTATTTGCCCGTCCGATTATAAATCGTAAACTCAAAATAAACCCCTCCCTACTCTATAAAATAAAAACAATAAAGGCAAAAAGATAGATACTTTATTCTCTAGTATCTATCTTTTAAATAAATTCTTATTTTATACTCGTTAATTTAATGATTTCGACAATTACATCTGTAGCTTTTACCATACTTTCAACTGAAACAAATTCATAACGGCCATGAAAGTTCTCTCCACCTGCAAATAAATTTGGTGTTGGAAGGCCCATGAATGAGATTTTAGATCCATCAGTTCCGCCTCTAATTGGTTTAATATCAGGTTCGATATTGATATTTCGCATAGCTTCATCGGCAATTTCTACTGACCGCATATCTTTTTCAATAATTTCTCCCATGTTGTAGTATTGGTCTTTTACTTCTACTTTAATTCTATCTTGATCAAATCGATTATTTATTTGTTTTGCAATGGATTGAATCATTTCTTTTTTCTCATTGAATTTCTCACGACTGTGATCTCGGATGATATAGCCCATACTAGCTTCTTCCACCGTTCCATTTATACCTAATAAATGATAAAAGCCTTCTCTGTCCTCTGTTTTTTCAGGTACTTCATTTTCAGGTAACATTGAATCAAGCTCAATGGCTAATTTGAGTGCATTGATCATTGTATCTTTAGCAGTACCTGGATGAACATTTTTACCTTGAATAGTTATATTTGCAGAAGCTGCATTAAAACTTTCATATTCAAGTTCGCCTTTCGGACCACCATCTACCGTGTATGCAAATTCTGCATTAAAGTGTTCTACATCAAACAGGTCTGCTCCAATTCCTATTTCTTCATCTGGGCCAACAGCGATCCTAACATCCCCGTGTTTAATTTCTGGATTAGCAAGTAGGTATTCTACTGCACTGATTACTTCTACGATTCCTGATTTATCATCTGATCCTAAAAGTGTGGTTCCATCAGTAGTAATCAACGTCTGCCCAATATAATTTTTCATATTTGGAAAATCTTCTGGAGATAAAATAATATTTTTTTCTTTATTTAAGATGATTTTTTTACCATCATAATTTTTATGGAATTGTGGGTTGATATTCTCCGCATTAAAATCAGCAGTATCCATATGTGCAATAAACCCAACTGTTGGAGCCTTCTTATCTATATTGGAAGGAAGAGTTGCTGTAACATAGCCGTTTTTTTCATTATATTCAATATCACTTAATCCAATTTCCTTTAAATCATCCATTAAAATTTTTGCGAATTCTACTTGTGATTGAGTTGATGGAATGGTCGTACTCGATTCATCTGAACGAGTATTGATCTTTGCATATTTTATAAAACGATCTACTAAGTTTGTATACATATTGGTCATTCCTTTTCTATTTGCTGTAATTGATTCTTTTATTTTACACTAAAAGCTTATTCATTTCCTGACATTAACTAAATTTAAATACATCTTTTTGTTTTTTTGTTGGAAAGATATCTAAATCCCAACTTTCTTCCTTTTTCCATTTGTTAATAACTTGAGACATTTCAGAAACGAAAACTGATTCGATATAATGTCCAGCATCAATAACATCTATTCCATCTCTTAGCATATCTTGTGCATTATGATAAGAGACATCACCCGTAATAAAAAGTGTTGCCCCTTTTTGTTTTGCTTCTAAATAATAGTCAGCACCAGCACCACCGAAAACAGCTATTTTTTTGTGTAACTTTTTAGGATCTTTACTAGCATATTTTAGACCAGCCAAATCAAATTTAGATATAATCTTTCCAATCATTTCTTCAGTTGTAGCTTCATAGTCAGCAATTCTTCCATAACCATAGACTTTCTTTTCATTTTCAAGAGTATAAAGATCATAAACAGGTTCTTCATAGGGGTGAGCAGTTTGAACTGCAGTTATTACATTCGTCGTTAACTGGCTAGGAAACATTACTTCAATACGAACTTCATTGACGATTTCTTCTTTTCCTATCTTTCCAACAGCAGGATCTGCCCCTTTCTGTGGAGTGAACCTACCCTGTCCTTTAATACTGTATGAAACATCCTGATAGTCTCCTACTTCACCAGCTCCAGCATTATGTAAGGCTCTGCGAACTTCTTCGACGTCTCTTTCGGGAACATATACAACTAATTTTTTATACCCTTCTTGATAAGATGGGGAAATAATTTCTCTACCTTTTGGAAGTTCCATAGCATCTGCTAACCAGTCACTCATACCATAGTCAGCAGCATCAATGTTTGTATGTGCAGAAAAAACAGCTATATCAGACTTAATCAAATTAATGTATTCATTTCTGCGAGAATTCTCAGTATTTAATGTTTTTAATGATTTGAAAATAGCAGGATGATGCGTAAAAATCAGATCTATTCCTAATTCCTGAGCTTCCTGTATTGTATCTGCATCAACATCAAGAGCAATCATGAGCTTATTAACTACTTTATCTGATGTACCAAAAGAAAGACCAATGGGATCCCAGTCTTCAGCTAAATAGGAAGGTGCAAACTGCTCGATTCGTTGAATAATATCTTCAACTTTTATTTGTGTCATTTTATCATCTCCATGATTTGATTAATTTCCCGATTTAACCTATTTTCTTTCATTGAATCCACTTCTTTAGACTTTTTAAGTTCTTCTTTAATATATAAGAGTTTTTCTAACTCACGAGACCATTTTAACTTGAATATAGAAGAAGAATTCATAAGTAAAAAAGGTCCAAAAGTTAATTCTAATTCGCTATATTGAATAGTTTCATCGGTTGGAATTGCTACTATAATTTCATAGATTTTATCATTTTCTGCTAAAATTTCTTCGTTTATAATTTTATAATGATTATTCATCAGAAATGTTCGAAGTGTCTTTTCGCCTACATTTGGTTGAAGAATCAGTTTTTCTTTTCTAGAAAGTATTTTATTATTGATTCCTCGCTGTAAAATATCGCGAATCAGGGCACCGCCCATTCCACAAATGGTAATTGTATCGATTCTATCATCTGAGTGAATGACTTCCAAACCATCCCCAAAGCGAACTTCAATTTGATTTTCAAGTTTTCTATACGAAACTTCTTGTTTTGCTTTATTGTAGGGCCCCTTTACTACTTCACCAGCCACTGCCCATTCAATCAAATTCTTTTGAGCTAATGCACAGGGCAAATAAGCATGATCAGAACCAATGTCAGCCAGTCTTGCGCCGGGTTGTATGTATAATGATACTAATTCTAATCTTTTTGATAATTGTATTGATTCCATCTGGCACCTCTTCTAAGATCTTTATATCCTATATTTTAACAGCTTCTACTAGCAGAATAAAAGGAAATATTAAAACAAGATCTACAGAAGAGAAATCTCTTCTGTAGATCTTGTTAAAAACGATGATTGTTAGGAAAAATAAAGATTATTCAGAATCTTCATTTTTATCTTCGCCAATTACTTCTGGTTCTGGCATCTCATCAGATGTTTCAGTTGTTTCTTCTTCAACTGCATCTGGAGCAGATATTGAAACGACAGTTAATTCAGCATCTGTTAATAACGTAGTACCTTCTCCAATTTCTAAATCACTAACACTAATGGTATCACCAATAGTAAGTGAAGATACATCTACAGTATAGTCAGAAGGTGCTTCAGCTGGAGCAACTTCAACTTCTAATTCAGAGATTGATTGAGAAACATAACCTTCTTTGATTTCATCTTCCCCAGAAATATAAACTGGAATAGTCATATGAACTTTTTGTCCTTTAGTAAAGGATAGTAAGTCTACATGATACAAAATGGGCTTGATAGCTGCTGTTTTTAATTCTTTAACGAAAACATGATAAGTTTCTCCGTCGACTTCAACGTCGAATACTCCGTTAGCCCCTACCTGACGCAATGTGTCTTCCAATTCTTTCTGGTTCAATAATACCGGCACAGTTTCTAATTCTTTCCCATAGATAGCTGCAGGCACTAAACCTTCAGTTCTTGCTTTTTTCGAAGCTGATGTACCTGTTTCAGTACGTTTAGTTGCTTTTAATTTCATAAATTTCACCTTCCGAATATATATTAATAAGTATGATACTTATTTTTTCTGACGATTACTACATAAGTGTACCAAAAAATGATGAGTAAAGCAAAAGAAACAGCTAAGTAATAGCCTCATAATTATAAAATCAACTAACTTTAAATGAAAAAAGACCACTTTAAAGTGGTCTTTTTGTCAATAATAAATTTTATTCTAAAAAGTCTTTTAACTGTTTTGAACGACTTGGATGGCGAAGTTTTCTAAGTGCTTTGGCTTCTATCTGTCTAATACGCTCTCTTGTAACTCCAAATACTTTACCCACATCTTCAAGTGTTCTCTGACGACCATCATCTAGACCAAAACGAAGTCTCAATACGTTCTCTTCTCGATCTGTTAAGGTATCTAAAACATCTTCTAATTCACTTTTTAATAGTTCATACGCAGCATTGTCAGCAGGACTAGTGGCTTCGTTGTCTTCAATAAAATCTCCAAGATGAGAATCGTCTTCTTCACCAATAGGTGTTTCAAGAGATACAGGTTCTTGAGAAATTTTCAAAATATCTCTAACCTTTTCAGTTGGCAAGTCCATTTCTGCCCCGATTTCTTCAGGTGTGGGCTCTCTTCCTAAATCTTGAAGTAATTGACGTTGAATACGAACGAGTTTGTTGATCGTTTCAACCATGTGAACGGGTATACGAATTGTTCTTGCTTGGTCAGCAATCGCACGGGTTATAGCTTGTCTAATCCACCATGTTGCATAAGTTGAAAATTTAAATCCTTTTTCATAATCAAATTTTTCAACAGCTTTCATTAAGCCCATGTTACCCTCTTGAATTAAGTCTAAAAAGCTCATACCACGTCCAACATAACGCTTAGCAATAGAAACAACTAACCGTAAATTAGCTTCAGCTAATTCTTGTTTAGCTATAATATCTCCATTTTCGATTCTTTTTGCCAATGTTATTTCTTCTTTAGCACTTAATAAGTCCACTCGACCAATTTCTTTAAGATACATTCTAACAGGATCATTTATTTTGACACCTGGGGGAGCAATCATTTCTTCTTTTTTAGCTTCTTCGACAATTTCCTCTTCTTTATCAAGTTGCTTAGCTAGAGGATTTCCATCTTCGTCCACTACTCCGATACCTTCATCTTCAAATTTTTGAATCATATTATCCATTTGATTCTTATCAAGTTCAAAAGGTTCCGCTAATTTATCTGTTAATTCAACATATGATATTGTCTGCTCCATTTTCCCTTTTGTTTCTTTAATTAATTCTTTTACAGCTGCTTCATATTTCTTGCTTGGTTGAACATTATTTACTTCTTTTTTAGTTTTGGCCATAAAATAGTATGCCTCCTGCTTTATGCTTCTTTCGCAGCTTTTAGCTGACGATTCAAGTTAATGATTTCAATAGTTAAAAACTGTTGTTTCTCTTTGTCACCAATTCTTTCAGCTTCTTTTAATTCAGCTCTTTTTGCTTTCAGTTTTGCTTCGGCTGGTGACCGATTGGTAATTACATCAATATAATCTTCTATTTCTCCATTTACCAGATCTTCTCCTAGATCCATCCATAAAATTTCTGTAGCTTTCTTCTTGTGTTCGGGATCTTTAATAAAATCTAGAAAAGCTTCTACATTGTTCTCACCTTTGTCTCTAAAGTATGATTCATATAGTAGATATAAAATTTGGTAGTGTTCATGGGGGAAAATAAATTCAGATGATAAGTTTTGCAATGTATACCATACCTCATCATGATAGAAAAGTCTATTCAACAGCATTTTTTCAGCTTGTTCAACAGAACTTTTTTTAGGTCTATTCTGACGAGTCACTTGGACAGAATACGCTTCATTTCGTCGATCAGTTTTTTGTTGTTGTAATTCTTTTGTACGAGTTTTTTGATTTTCAAACACATGTTGCTGAAACTGTTCTTTTAAAGTATCTTGAGTTACTTTAAATTCTTCAGCAAGTTGTTTGAAATAAAGCTCACGTTCTACTGGAGAATTAACAGTAGTCATCTCTTTTAAGACTTGCTCTATATAAGATATCCGTTCACTTTCGTTTTTCAGATTCTTTCCATTTCGATAGTATTTCATCAGAAAGCTCATTAGTGTATCTCGACCATGTAATAAAAAATCTTTATAAGCTTCTTTCCCTCTTGACTTAATGTAGTCATCAGGATCTAATTTTTCAGGGAAACTAGTTATTTCAATTGAAAAATGCGTTTGCTCAATAAAATATTCTGTAGCCCGTTTGGTCGCTTCCAACCCAGCAGGGTCTCCATCATAAGCAATAATGACCTTGTCTGTTACTCGATCCATTTGCTTAATTTGTTCTTGGGTCAAACTAGTGCCCATTGAAGCAATCCCATTTTTAATCCCAGCTTGCCAGGAAGAAATTACATCCATAAATCCTTCGAAAAGGTAAACTTCACCTTCACGACGGATATTTGGTCTGGCTTTGTCATAATTAAACAAGACCTTACGCTTATTGAACAAATCAGTTTCTGGACTATTTACATATTTTGCAGAATGAAATCCAGGAGTCGTTTCACTGTTATCTCCTTCAAATATCCTACCGGAGAAAGCTACTGTGTGACCTCTGTGATCTGTAATAGGAAAAATGATCCTGCTAGAAAAACGATCTAATAATTGATTGTCGTCTCTATCTGAAAATAAACCAGTTTCTGACAGCAAAGTATGATCAATATCTTCTTGATTATCTAGATATAACTTCAAAGCATTTCTTTGCGGCGGAGAAAATCCAAGCTTGAATTCCTCTATGGTTTCTTTTTTTACACCTCGGTCTAAAAGATACAGATAGGCAGCTTCTCCTACTTTTGTATTGATCAAAATATGATGATAAAACTCTTTAGTTTTTTCATTGATCGCTAGTAGTTTACTGAACCTACTATTCTCACTTGGTCTAGAATGGTTTGTTTGATCAATAATTTCTTGATCTAATGGTACATCGGCTATTTCTGCTGACTTGATAACGGCTTCCGGGAAGGAAATACCTTCCATTTCTTGGAGGAAACTAAATACGTTTCCTCCTCTCCCGCAACTAAAACAGTGGAAAATCTGTTTTTTCTCATTGACCGAAAAAGAAGGTGTTTTATCTTCATGAAATGGGCAATGAGCAAAGTGATTCTGACCTGATTTTTTTAATTGAACATATTGTGAGACCACATTGACGATATCAGATTTTTCTCTAATTTGTGTAACTGTTTCTTCTGGAATACGAACCAAATCAATGCCTCCCTCACACAAAAATCAGCACTAAATATAAATATTTTATAAAATTCGATTTTTAAAAACGGGGCATAATTACCCTATAATAATCAAACATTAGTATACCATAATCCTATTAAAAAGCAAATTCCCCACCAATAAGATGAGGAATGCTTTTAGCTTATTTTAGTGCCATTGGGAACTGCTTCATCTATATTTAATAAAACAACTTCTTTGTCTGAAAGAACGCCACCTATTACAAGTACTTCTGATTTGTATCCTGCAATTCTTAATGGAGGAAAGTTAATTATCGCAATAATTTGCTTTCCAAGGAGATCCGAAATATCGTAACGATCAGTAATTTGAGCAGAACTATTTTTGATACCTATTTCGTCTCCAAAATCAATTTGTAATTTATAAGCTGGATCCCTAGCTTCTTTAAAAAATTCGGCTCTCACTATTGTACCAACTCTAATGTCTAAACTCTTAAAATGCTCAATATTTGTCATATGAATTTTCCTTTTATTACATGATAAAGTAGATGAGTCATTTACTTATTCTCTATTCTTTTTGCTAGTGACTGTACTCTACTACCTAATGATGTCCATACAAATTGTGAAATCAGGAAATCAACCATACTATGAATAATTGTTCCAACCCCTACTAGTAAGAATACAGCTAAGAAGAAACCTTCAGAATAGCTTGATCCTGGAATCAGACCGAAGAAAAACATTGAAACAACTAACATTTCGGCAGCGCCATGGAGACATCCAATCAATAATGAGAAGATCGTACTTTTTAATGGCGATCTAAGTACTTGCTCTCTACGATTAACTAAGTATTTTGCTCCCACATATGCAAATACGACATGACTCAAAGCACGCAGCACTACTACGATTGGAAAACTAGCCAATAAAAATCCTGCAGCTGATCCTAAAGAAACTGCTATGGCTATCCCAGGTGAGAAAAACATAGCTAAGAATATTGGTACATGACTCGCCAATGTAAATGATGCAGGTTCGATCAGTATTTTTATAGGCATCACCATCGGGATAACAATAGCGATCGCAGTCAATAGTGCTGTCACTGTCAATCTTAATGTATTTGTCTTTTTGATAAAAATCACTCCTCAATGTACTCCTGTATTTACAGGTGTCTTTACACTGAATAGTATATACGATTTGAAATTTTTTACAACAGAAACTTAATAATAGATTAGATTTTTCTCTTTTAGTTCTTCAACAATTCGATCTAATGTTAGCTGGTCTTTTGCAGATATTGTATGACTGTGCAGTCCGCCAGTTAGTTCTGCTAATAAAGATGTTTTATTATTTTTGATTTTTTGTACAAACTCATTTGCTTCTACTCTGTTTGATATACTTAATCCCCCAACCAATTCTCCATAAATGGGATGTTCTACGATTACGTCTATAATTTCTCCGCCATGATCTACAATTAGATAAAGCTCTTCAAGTGTCTGTTCAAAAGTATGCTGACAAACAATTCTCCGCTCTTGTCTCTTTAATGAGCTAGATCTCATAACATACCCTTTTGGAGTAGAAAGGATTTCTTGTCCTTCTGCTCTTAACAAAGCAATATCTCCTACAATAACCTGACGACTGACATCGAACTGTTCTGCAAAATTCCTGGCTATGATTGGTTCACTCGCTTTTTTTAAGCTAGATAATAATGTAGCTCGTCTTATTTCTGGTTCCATCCCACTGCCTTCTCTCTGTGTAAAGATTTATCCTTAGTATACTATATAGTTTTATAAAATAAAAAGTACAGCCAGCAATTCCTCTTCAATAGATCACAAAAGAGTTGCTGGCTGTATGAATAAGATATTTATTGGGCAAATTGAGCATCATAAAGACGTTTATACGCGCCATTTAAATTCATCAGCTCATCATGAGTTCCTTTTTCTTCAATACCGTTTTTTGTTACTACAACTATACGATCAGCATTTTTGATTGTAGCAAGCCGATGAGCGATAATCAAAGTTGTTCGACCCTCAGACAGTGAATCCAATGCTTCTTGAATTGCCTGTTCTGTTTCAGTATCTAAAGCAGAAGTTGCTTCATCAAGGATCAAAATAGGAGGATTTTTCAAAAACATTCTGGCAATGGAAAGTCTTTGCTTTTGACCTCCAGATAATTTCACTCCGCGTTCTCCTATTACTGTATTCAATCCATTTGGCAAGGTGCTGACAACCTCTTCTAGGTTGGCTAATTTCACTGCCATACGAACTTGTTCATCATTAGCAGTCAAATCACCATATAGAATATTTTCCTTGATTGTTCCTGGAAATAGAAAGACATCCTGTTGAACGACTCCAATTTGTTCTCTAAGAGACTGTACCTTTATATCATGGATGTTATGCCCGTCAACTTCAATACTTCCTGAATCAATCTCATAAAATCTTGGAAGCAGATTACATATAGTGGTTTTACCAGCTCCACTTGGCCCAACAAAAGCAATGGTTTCTCCTGCTTTAATTGAAAGATTGACTTGATCTAATATCGGGTTATGTTCTTCATAACTGAAAGTTACATTTTTATAGTCAATATTACCAATTAATGATTCTACTTCTATTGCATGCAAAGAGTCTTGTATTTCTGGTTCACGGCTAATTTCTTCCTGAAGTCTTCTGAACCCAGCAATCCCCTTAGGATAACTTTCTATCATAACATTGACTCTTTCAATAGGACGAACTAGAATATTTGCAAATAAAATGAATGCTACAAAATCTCCGTATGTTAATTCCCCTTGGATCGTGTAATAAGCACCAAAGAACATTGCAAACAAGCTAATTAAACGCATAAGCAGATAATTGTATGAACTACTTAATCCCATCATTTTATAAAACAAGTATTTAGAACGTTTGTATGCTTCGTTTAATGAACCGAAACGCTTATCTTCATAATCTTCATTGGCGAAAGCCTGTACAACCCGAATACCTCCTACCGAAGCTTCTATACCCGCACTAAAGCCGGCAAGATCATCGTAGATCCTATTATTTACATAAGTCATCTTTTTATTAAAAATTATGACTGCAACTGCAATTAAGGGAACTAATATAAATGTCATTATTGCAAGACGAACATGTACAGTTAACATCAATCCGAATGCTCCCAGTAAAGTAAAAACAGTGATAAATATATCTTCGGGACCATGATGAGCTACTTCAGCTATTTCAAATAAATCAGAGGTTAATCGAGTAATGAGTTTCCCTGTTTCTCTATTATCAAAGTATTTGAATGATTGCTTTTGAATATGTTTATATAAATCTTGACGCATATCCGTTTCTATATTTGTGCCTAATCTATGTCCATAATAAGTAACGATAAATTGCAGAAAAGTATTTAGAATATAGATAGAAAATAAACCAATGGATACCCAAACGATCATTGACCATTCTTCTGTAGGTAAGATTGAATCAATCACTCGCTGTACAATGATCGGAAAAGCTAATTCTAAAATCGCAACAACAATAGCAGAACTAAAATCTAGAGTGAACAACCATTTATAGGGTCGATAATAATTAAAAAATTTTTTTAGCACTTAAATACCTCCAATATATTTAATCCTGACAAACTGTCACACTTAGTCACCAACAATGCTTGAAATATGCTTCAAGAGCAGAGGATCAATTCACCCTGCTCTTAAAGACAAATAGTGCTATTTAATTAGAAGCTGGCTTAGATCAGCAAATGTAATCAAAAGATGCTTGATTGATTTAAGCATAGCTAAACGATTATTTTTGATTTTTTCATCATCTGCCATAACCATATTTTCTTCAAAAAAGTTATCAATTGTTGGACTTAATTCCTTTAAGGCTTGATATCTTTTATTTGCATCAATGGTGTGGCTAAATATATTTTTAGTTTGTTTAACAGCAAGATATAAATTCTTTTCAGAATCTTTTTCAAATAGTTCTTCATTAACTAAGATCTCTTCAGATGCTTTGTCGGCTAAATTTGAAACCCGTGTTAGAGCTTCGATAGTTGCTTTATAATCAGCAGTATCTTTATTTTTGTTCAAAGTTAATGCGGCGTCAAAAGTAAAGACAATATCATCCTGGTCTGCTTTTAAAACAGCCTGTCTAATATCAAAAGGAAGCCCTCCTGATTCATTAGAGAGTTGCATCTGCTGATCTATACGGTCCTTAATGAATTGCAGTACCAAATTTTGATTCTGAGCCACACCAGCTTTTAATTCGACATTGATATTTAAAGCTTCTTCTATCTGATTCATTAAATTTTTCAGTGAGAAATGACGACCAGAGTTTTCGATCATTCGCACAATACCCATTGCTTGTCTTCTCAATGCAAAAGGATCATTTGAACCAGTAGGGACTTGACCGATTGCAAAGAACATAATTAAAGTATCTAATTTATCTGCCAAAGATAAGACCGTACCCACTTTTGTGGAAGGAAGTTCACTAGTAGCAGAAGAAGGCAGGTATTGTTCAGAAATAGCATCCCCTACTAATTCTTTTTCTCCTTTTTCTTTAGCTAGTATTGCTCCAATTTTTCCTTGTAATTTAGTGAATTCAATGACTGTGTTTGTTACAAGATCAAATTTAAAAATCTCACTTGCTCTATTAAGTGCATCTTTTTCTTGTTTTGATAAATCAAATTCATTCGCTAAAATTTGTGCTATAACACTAACACGTTCTTGCTTATCGTATAAAGAACCTAACTTTTCGTGAAAAGAGACCCGTTTTAATTTGTCCACGCACGCCTCAATGGAAATCTTCTGATCTTCTTGATAGAAGAATTTCGCATCGGCTAAGCGAGCTGCTAAAACTTTTTCATTGCCTTTTATCACAGTATCAATTTGGTCTTCTGAACCATTACGAACAGCGATAAAATAAGGTAGAAATACTTGTGTATCGTCCTGTTTTCGTACTGGAAAGTATCTCTGATGATCTGCCATCGATACTTCTAGAGCAGCTTCAGGTACTTGAAGATAATCTTCGTTGAATGAGCCAAAGAATACAGTAGGATATTCTACTAAATCAGTAACCTCATTTAATAGTTCTTTGTTATCGAGGGGGACTTTCCATCCTTTCTCTTGACAAAGATCAGTAATCTGATTCACTATCGTAGATTTTCTTTTCTCACGGTCTGCAATTACATTTTGTTTTTCAAGGATATGTTCATATTCTGAAGCATGTGTCAGTTGTACTTCTTTTCCTAAGAAACGATGACCTTGAGTAATCGAACCTGAGTGTACATTGAAAACTTCAAAAGGTACAACCGCCTGATCCAACATAGCAACTATCCAATGTATTGGACGGATAAATCTATAAGAGTGTGTGTGCCACTTCATACTGACTGGGAAATTCATTGAAGTAATACATGCAGTGATTCCAGGTAAAACTTCTACAGCCTTTTTTCCTTTTGTAAATTTTTCTACGAAGATATATTCCACACCTTTGACTTCTTTGAATACAATGTCATCAGTAGATGCTCCTTGCCCTTTAGTAAAGCCAATTGCAGCTTTTGACCAATTCCCTTCAGCATCTTGTGCAATCTTTTTTGCAGGTCCTTTGACCATTTGTACATCATCTGGTTGGACTTCAGCCAGGCCTTCAATCATTAAAGCTAATCTTCTTGGAGTCGAAAATAGTTTAATCGATTCGAAAGATAAGTTCGCTTCATTTAAAAAAGATTCGACATTATTCTTTAATTGTTCAACGGAAGGATCGATGATTTTAGCCGGCATTTCTTCTAAGCCGATTTCTAATAAAAATGTATGGTTCATATTACTTTTCCTCCTTATTAATATACTGTTCTATCCAGGTTTTACTTTCGGCTTCATTTAATAAAGGGAATCCTAATTTGGCACGTTCCAATACGAATGCTTTAGCAATACTTTGAGCCATTTTACGGATACGTCTTAAAAAGTCAGGACGTTCAGTAGCAGAAACAGCTCCTCTTGCATCTAAAAGATTAAATGTGTGGCTACACTTTAATACACAATCGTAAGCTGGATGAGCTAATCCTTTTTCAATTAAAGCATGTGCTTCTGTCTCATAGTCTTTAAAATGGTTGAACAGCATCTCTTGATTACTATAATCGAACGCATAAGCGGACTGTTCATATTCTGGCTGTTTAAAGATTTCTCCGTATTTAACACCAGGTGCCCATTCAATATCATAAACACTTTCAACATTTTGAATGTAAGAAGCCAGTCTTTCAAGTCCATATGTCAACTCACTGGTAACAGCATCTACTTCTAAGCCCCCAACTTGCTGGAAGTAGGTAAACTGTGTAACTTCCATTCCATCTAACCAGACTTCCCAACCAAGTCCCGCACAGCCAAGGGAAGGATTTTCCCAGTTATCTTCTACAAAGCGGATATCATGCTGGAGTGGATCAATACCTAAAATTTCTAAGCTTTTCAAATACAGTTCTTGTATATTGTTGGGAGAAGGTTTCATTACGACTTGAAATTGATGATGCTGGTAAAGACGATTGGGATTTTCTCCATAACGTCCATCAGCTGGTCTCCTTGATGGCTCTACATATGCAGCGTTCCAAGGTTCAGGGCCAATAGCTCTTAAAAACGTATAAGGGCTCATGGTACCTGCGCCTTTTTCAGTATCGTAAGCTTGCATGAGCATACAACCCTGTTCTGACCAGTATTGTTGCAGCGTTAAAATGATTTCTTGAAACGTTTTTGCTTTTTGCATTTTTATTCTCCTTTTTATCTATTGTTTTTCCTTTCAGCTGAATAAATATAAAAACTCGTCCCTATACTGATAGAATCTACCAGTATAGGGACGAGTTTTCTCGCGGTTCCACCCTACTTCTGACATATTATAATTAATATATCAGCACTTTATTCCAACACTCGGGATGCCTTTCGAAACATGATCTCTCTTGGCTTACACTACCCCAAGATCGCTTACCAGATCTAAACATTCCTACTCTTTCCTTCACTGTGTTATTCACTTATTTTTATATCTTACACAATTAAAATGAAGTTTGCAATTAGTTTTCATTAAATGACTATAATTTATGTATCACCCCTAAAATTATGCAGTCTTTTCAACTTTAACTAACTCACCTTTTTTAAATAAGTGTTCAATAATTTTTTCTTTGTCACTTTTATTAAATGAAAGATAAATAACTTCATCATTTGAATTTTTATACCATTTGACATTTACTCTACACTTCAATTTATTTTTCGTTTCATAAATTAACCAATCAGAAGTTCTTTCGATAGGAATTTTTTTACTAATTATACCTTGACGGTTATAGTAAAGATTGCTATCTCCCAGTCCTGATACGTCTACAGATAGGTTTAAAGCAACTAACAGAATCGAAAAACTTATAATTGCAATAATATTTTTTATATTCATAAAAATAAAAATACTCATTGAAATAGTAAATAGATATAAGAATATACGTACATATTTAGAAATATAAGCACGTATAATAATATTCTTCGATTGTTGCCTTTGTATATACACTGCGCCTATTGCTAAAACGGTTAGAATTATTAATAGGTAAAAATCCCTCATCTGTCTCCTCCAAAACTGAAATATAGCTTACAGCATATTCGTAGATGTGCGATTGGCTATGAGATAATAAACCGACTATTTTACACCTCTGCTAGGTTTATTCTTCTGGTCTTTTTAAAATGCCGTCCCACTCATGCATATGATCAATGAATCGTTTGCTCTTTAACTTTAAACCGACTAGTTCTTCATAAAGCATATCGATTACATACCTTATATCTTTCTTTGTCTGATCCGACATGGATATGGATCCTATTTTATCAAAAGAAATAACGGAAAACAAACGTATGAAGTGAATCGCTTTTGGACTTGCATGATAACGTCTTTCGTCTTCAAAATAATGCTTTGGACATAATAATCCATGAAATTTACTAGAATAATCAAATGCACCTTCTGTTTTTCCACAGATTACACAACCACGAAGTTCCGGCATTACTCCAAAGTATCTAAGAAATCTGATTTCTAGAATATTTAAAATAATTTCAGGGTCATCTAATTCATCCATTAGGTTCAGACCTTCTTTTAACTGTATAAACAAATTAAAATCAGGAATCCGATCTTCTAGTGCAGCATCAGCCAATCCACAAGCATAAGTGGCATAGGCATTCTTGAAAATATCTAGTTGGACTTGTGAATAGGGTGCAATATCTTTTGCATCTCTTAAAAAACTCAGACCTTGGTCCCTTATATCTGCGATGTACGTTCCATGAGAGAATGGCTGAATTGCCCGATTTAGTTTATTATTAGGATTTTTTGTACCTCTGACAAAGAACATCATTTTACCATATCGATCAGTGAATAATTTAACCAGAAAATCTCGCTCTCGATGTTTTCTAACAGATATTACGATGCCTTCGACTTCCTCTAGATGAGCCATGAGATTCCTCCAAAAAAAGTAATGGACGTTCTCTTTAAAATAGAAAACGTCCAGAATATTTGCTTTAAGTTTATCCAATCCGTTAAATAAGTTATCTAGTTATTGAATTAGTGATAGAAATAATCTACTTAATAATCTTCATTTTTATAGCCATAGTCTTGCAGATAGGTCTGTTTATCTCGCCAATCATTTTGGACTTTGACCCATGTTTCTAAATATATTTTATCACCAAGCAGTGCTTCAATGTCTTTTCTAGCTCGAGTACCGATTTCTTTCAGCATTTTCCCGCCTTTACCGATAATAATCCCTTTTTGGCTTTTACGCTCTACAATAATCGTAGCATCTACTTTTACCTTATCATATTCATCACGCTGCATTCTTTCGACAACAACTGCAACTGAATGTGGGACTTCTTCTCTAGTCATTTCTAGTACCTTTTCACGAATCAGCTCTGAAACAATAAAATACTCTGGATGATCAGAAACCTGATCTTCAGGGTAATACTGGGGTCCTTCTTCTAAATATCCATTTACGACCTTTAAAAGACGATCCACATTATTTCCTTCAATCGCTGAAATAGGAATAATTTCATCAAAATCATATTGTTTCTGATAATCTTCTATGATTGGCAATAGCTCATCTGGATGTACTTGATCAATCTTATTCAATACTAGAAATACTGGAGTTGAAATATGTGTCAGTTTTTCAATAATAAAGTTATCTCCAGGTCCGCGTTTTTCAGCAACATTTACTAAGAATAAGATAACATCTACTTCGTTGAATGTACTTAATGCGGAATCAACCATAAAATCTCCAAGACGATGTTTCGGTTTATGAATTCCTGGCGTATCGATAAATACAACTTGTTCTTTATCCGTTGTATGAATACCTTGAATTTTATTTCTAGTAGTTTGAGCTTTTTCACTCATAATTGCAATTTTCTGTCCAATAATACGATTCAATAACGTTGATTTACCAACGTTAGGTCTTCCAATAAGTGACACAAAACCAGATTTAAATATTTTTTCTTCTGTCATTCTAAACCATATCCTTTGATGTAAAGGCACCAGGAAGTAACTCTTGTACAGTTGTTTCCTGGTTCTGCCCTTTTCTATTTGTAAGAAGTACTTTCATTTCAGGAGAAAAAAATTCAGCCATAACTTGTCTACAAGCTCCACAAGGAGAAATTGGTCCATCTGTATCTCCTGTTACAACCAAGTATTCGAAGTTTTTTTCGCCTTCTGAGACTGCTTTGAAAATTGCTGTTCTTTCAGCACAGTTTGTAAGTCCAAAAGAAGCATTTTCAATATTGCATCCTGAATAGATCGTCCCGCCCTTTGTTAATAATGATGCGCCCACAGGAAATTTAGAATAAGGGACATATGCTCTGTCGAGCATATCTGTTGCATTTTTTATTAAATTTGTTAATTGTTCATCATTCATAAATGGCCACCTTTCTTAAAAAAACAGCTGGATGATTTTTGGTGCAAAAATAAGTAATCCAGTTACTACTGCGAATATAGTGGTACTTAATACCGCCCCAGCTGCCATATCTTTTACTTTTTTTGCTAAAGGATGGTACTCCTTTGTTACAAGGTCAACTAAGTTTTCAATTACAGTATTTAGAATCTCCATAACAAAGACTAAAAAAGAAGATAAAACGATCCAGAGCCACTCTGCTATAGATAGTGAAAGAAAAAGACCAAGTAATAAAGCAATCACTCCTGCTAATACATGAGTACGCATATTTCTCTCTTCTTGGAAGGTTGTTTTAACTCCTTCAAAGGCATAACGAAAAGAATCGCTATAGTGTCTATTTTTTTGTGGCAGCTGATTTTTATCGCTCAAGTCCATACTCCTTCAAGATTCTTTCTTGCAATGCAAACATCTCTTTTTCATCCGTTTCCGTCATATGATCATACCCATTAAGATGCAACAGGCCGTGGACAACGAGGAAACCAAGTTCACGTTCAAAGGAATGTCCATATTCTTCTGCTTGTTCTACGGTTTTATCAATTGAAATAAAAAGATCACCTAACACCCGGGGTAAATCAATCTCGACTTCATCTGAGTTTAACCAGTCATCTTCCGTTTCATCTTCCATTGCGAAGCTAATAACATCTGTTGCATAATCTTTATTACGATACGTTTTATTGATTTCTTGAATTCTGTTATTGTCGACTATCGTGACTGAAATCTCAGCATCTACTTCTAATGATAACCTATCAGCAGCAAATTCTAAGATATCATGAATGAGCTGACTAGCTGATTTTTTTAATTGATTTGTTTCATCATATAATATAATTTCCATTATTTTTTCAAATCCGTTTCTTTTTCATAAGCTTTAATGACTTTAGCTACAAGAGGGTGTCTAATTACATCCTCTGCTTCAAAGTGTACATGTCCAATTCCGGGAATTCCCATTAGTACTCTTTCAGCATGAATTAAGCCACTCGTAGTACCTGCAGGCAAATCAATTTGAGTTTTATCTCCATTAATAATCATTTTTGATCCAAAACCGAGTCTTGTCAGAAACATTTTCATTTGAGGAACAGTGGTGTTTTGAGCTTCATCTAAAATAACAAAAGCATCATCCAAAGTTCTTCCTCTCATATAAGCAAGAGGTGCTACTTCAATTACCTCTCTCTCCATTAAACGATTGGTATGTTCTGTTCCAAATATATTATAAAGAGCGTCATAAAGAGGACGAAGATAAGGATCAACTTTTTCTTTGAGATCACCTGGTAAAAAACCTAATTTTTCCCCAGCTTCTACTGCTGGTCTAGTCAAAATAATTCTTTTGACATCGCCTTTTCTCATAGCAGCGACAGCTAAAGCAACGGCTACATATGTCTTGCCTGTTCCGGCAGGACCAATCCCTAAAACAATATCATTATTTTTAACGGAGTGAACATAGTTTCTTTGGCCAACATTTTTAATTCGTATTGGACGTCCATCTCTATCTTTACCGATTTCTTCTTCATACATTTTTAAAAACTGGGAAAGTTTTCCTTGTTGCGCCATACGAATAGCAGATAAAATGTCAGAGCGCTTAATCCTATTGCCTTTATTAATCAGATGCTCCAACTCACTTAAAATACCATCAGCTTGTTCGACGGCTTGGGATTCACCAAGAATTTCAATTTGGCTACCGCGGCTATTAATGGATACAGATAACTCTTCTTCCAGCAATTTAAGATGATTGTTTTGGGGACCGAATAAAGCAATAGCTTTTTCTGAATTATCAAAGATACGAATTTTTTTTTGTGCATTGTCAGTCAAACAAATGCCAACTCCTTTGAGAGGTTTAGTTAATTTTTTTATACTTCTTTCAAATAATAGCATAAAAAGTGAATAATCTCTATAATTACTAGCATAATAGCGAGATGTAACTTTTAAGTTTTATTAAAGAATTACCAGAAGTTATATTGATTTTCAGCCTACAATTAAAAAAATATCAAAAAAAGAGGCAGTGAGATCTATGATCTCAACTCCCTCTAATCTTTATTTACTTAATTCTTGTTTTACAATTGAGCTAACAAGACTACCGTCTGCTTTTCCTTTAACTTTAGGCAAGACAGCGCCCATTACTTTCCCCATATCTTTCATAGAGTCAGCACCTGTCTCTTCAACTGTATCACGAACAATTCTCACTATTTCTTGTTCAGATAATTGCTCAGGAAGATATTGATCAACAATTGAAAGTTCTTTTTCAAGTTTTTCAACTAGATCTTTACGATCTGCATCTTTAAACTCATTAAGAGATTCGATTCTTTGCTTTTTTTCACGAGCAAGCACCGTTAACTCTTCATCTTCAGTTAATTCGTCTCCTTTGTTGATTTGTTCATTTTGCAAAGCAGACTTTAACATACGAATCGTAATAAGACTTTCGCGATCTTTAGCTTTCATTGCAACTTTCATATCTTGATTAAGTTCCTCTAACACTGTCAAATAGTTCACCTTCTTTAAAGAAAAGTGGTATTATACTTTCTTCAAAAGCGAAACATAAATTAAAATTTCTTGTTTTTACGTTTTCTAGCTTCCTCAGATTTCTTTTTACGTTTAACACTTGGCTTTTCATAGTATTCACGTTTACGGGCTTCTTTTAAAGTGCCAGTTTTAGAAACGGAACGTTTGAAGCGACGAAGAGCATCATCAAGACTCTCACCTTTCTTGATATCTGTTTTAGTCATCGTTCTTCCCCTCCCCTCGTACGTTCAGGGAGTTCCATTTGTTTAATAAAATAATTGCTCACAATTGGTCTTCCCTATCAATAAATGATGTAACTGATTTCATATACATAGTTGATGTATATAACAGTTCTTGCTCATTATATACAACAAGCAATTTTACGTCAACCGTTTAGAGGAGAAAAAATAATTTTTTTATAAAATCTACTCACTTTTTCTAATTAGTGTACTTCATTTCTTGAACTAACTTGCCATACAATTGTCACAGATACCAAAAATTTCGAATCTGTGTGCGGTAACTTTACAACCCGGTAATTGATCAGAAAACATATCAAGAGGGCAGTTTTTCAAGGGTAAGGTTCTACCGCAGTTTGTACAGATAAAATGATGGTGGTGATGACCATGCAGCTCACAACTGAACCGAAATAGTTTCTCTCCATTTAATTCGGTTTCTTCTACTATTGCTAGATTCACAAAAGTGTTCAAGTTTCGATAGATTGTATCGGGGCTGATTCCAGGAAATAAAGACTTTAGATTGTCTTGTACTTCTTTTGCGGTCATATATTTGTCATGATTAAATAGCAATTCTAATATTTTTTGGCGTTTTCCAGTTGTTTTATAGCCTTTACTTTTTAAAGTCGTAACAGCTTGATCAAAAGCAGACAAAAGATCGCTTCCTTTTAAATAGTTTAGTCTATAGTAGCTGAAATTTATAAAAATATCAAGAAACCCTTGAGACTTCACTAAATACTGACTGTCCTGTATAATGATTTTGTATTCTAGAAAGGATGGAATTTAATGAGTGATCACCCAGAATTAGCCATATATGTCTTATCTGACTCAGTAGGAGGAACGGCTAGCAATATTAGTAGCGCAGCGTTGTCACAATTTCCTAAGCTAGAATGTAATTTTAAAATATTTTCATTCATTAGGGAAGAAAATCAACTCATGAGTATCTTGAAGAAAGCTCAGGAAGTTAATGCGATTATTTTGCATACTTTTGTAAGTAAAACACTGATTCATACGATTCATCATTTTTGTAACAAAAATGATTTAACCTGTTTTGATATTTTAAATCCAATTATGCGAGAAATTAGTGAAAGGACTAATTTAGAACCACAATTTAAGCCCGGTGCTATGCATAAATTAGATGAAAACTATTTTGATCGTATTGGAGCTATGGAATTTGCTGTTAATTATGATGATGGAAAAGATCCAAAAGGTTTTTTAGAAGCAGATATCGTTATACTAGGAATCTCACGAACCTCTAAAACACCTTTAAGTATCTATCTGGCCAATCAAAATTATAAAGTAGCGAATCTTCCGCTCATGCCTGAATCTGAAATACCTAGCGAACTATGGAGCGTAGATCCTAAAAAAATTGTTGGACTGACAAATGATGAAAGTATTTTATCGAATATACGTAAGGAGAGAATGATTTCTTACGGAATGAATCCAGATACGCCTTATTCAAGTACTGAGCGCATTCAAAAAGAAATTAGGTATGCAGAGAAGTTGTACAACAAACTTGGCTGTCAGATCATTAATGTAGCAAATAAGTCTATTGAGGAAACTGCAGCGATCATTGTTAGTTCATTTCAAGCCCATTAACTGCGCTCTTTAATAATACTATTAAAAAACACAGGACCCCTTTATAAGGATTCTGTGTTTTTTAAAAAGTATGATTATTTAATTTTTTTTACGTTTAATTTTACCATCCCAATCAGCATAACCGCCTTTTAGAACATATAAATTCTGATAGCCTTGTTTTTTTAATATAATTGCTGATCTTGCACTCAAGGTTTTCTTTTCGTCGTATAAATAGATTGGTTGATCTTTACGAAGTTCATTCGCTCTTTGTTTCATTTGTAAATAAGGAATATTTCTGGCTCCTAAAATATGCCCAGCATCAAAATCATCTTTCCCCCTAACATCAACAACTTGTGCTTTGCGCATATTCTCTTTGAATTCTTCTTTAGAAACAATAGTAGCAGCGTTCTTTCTTCTGAAATATTGTATAAGTTCCCAAATCGCCCATCCAATAATTCCGATCCATAAAATTATAGTAAATACTGTCCATCCGTTCAATTCTATTCTTCCTCTCTAACTATTCTCATCTACATAGTTTACAGTAGAAAAGCGTTTTTTTCTAGTACTTATTTAGATAGAACCTGATATTAGTGAGTGAACTGAAGCATTCCCTTCTAAATCAATAATATTTTCAAACTGCCAACCATACAATACATATCTTTCGTTTGGAGAAAGTGAGATTGGAGCATTTTCCGGTAATGAAGTGATTGGTTGGAGCTGACTATTTTCAAAATCTAAGACGCATAAAGTAAAAGATCCTAAATTTTGATTTAAATCAGTAGATTTATCAGGTATATTACCTACTATCTTGCCATTCCTGTTACTTTGAGACAGGTAGGGCTCTTGTACTTTTCCACCCATGCTTACTTTGGGAATTGTAATGGTTCCTTTGTGTACTAAAAGAGGGTAATCTTTCATTAAGTGTACCTCATGATCATTAATGTCTGATGGTAAAAAAGATATAATGGTATCTTGATTAAGGTAAAACCCAATTGTTTCAGTGCTGATTCGATCAGTAGATTCCGCTGTCCTAATGTCACCTATAAAAAGTTGATCTGTTAATTCATCTATATACAAATATAGATTAGATGAATACCATTTTGGTTCTACACTTTGAATAGGCAGTTCTTGAAAGCTATCATTTTCAAGATTCCACACAATCACCTTAGGCTGTTCAGCTGATGTATTTTGGTTTACTTGGTAATAAGATAAAAATAATAAATGAGTTTCTACAGGATTCCAATTGACCGTTAGATAACCATTGTAATCTATTTGTTTACGGTTTAATTCATCACCTGATAAATTCACGATAACTAGTTCTGCCAATTGGTCAGATCCCTCTTGAATGACTATTTTATCTAATTGATTATTGAGATTAACAGTTAAAATATGACTCTTTGTTGTATATAGTACTGTACGTTCGCCTGTTTTAATATTTAATTGAATCAGCTGTTGACCATTCTGGTCACCCAGATGAACAAGCAACTCTTCATTATCAAGCCAGCCTACTACTTTTTGCAAAGTTTCTTTTGACTGATCAATTTTTATAAACTTGGATTCGTTATTAGACTCTTGATTAGGAAGATCATCTTTAGACCGTGATTCAGAGTCAGAACAAGCAAGTAAAAAAAAGAAACCAAAAAGCATGAGAAATAGACTAATTAAAGTTAGCTTATTTCTCGAATGCATTCTGATCACCCTCTTATCCAATAGATTAACTCTATATTAACATAAGAGAAGTTTTTAAATCATCTATCATGACTCAGAGAATGAGTCGTTAAGCACTAGATAACTAGCACCAATTACCCCAGCATCATTTCCTAGTTCGGCAATTTTGATCTTAGTATTATTATAAATCGGCGGGAAAGCATACTTTACAAACTTTTCTCTAATCTTATCAGCTAAAAATTCTCCAGCTTTGGATACTCCACCACCAATAACAATTGTAGAAGGATTTAACATGTTTGAGATATTACCACAAGCAAGAGCTAAATAATCACAAACTTTATCCACTACTCTAAGTGCGAAAACGTCGCCCTCTTTAGCTGCATCGAAGACACTTTTAGCGTCCACGCTATCTCCATTATCTATACTTTCTTTAAGTAAAGAAAGCCCTGCAAATTCTTCTGCCATTGTTCTCGCTAATCTGACAACACCCGTAGCGCTGGCAACTGTTTCGAGACATCCTTGATTACCGCATGTACAATCGAATCCATGTGGCTCAATAACAATATGTCCAATCTCTCCAGCAGCACCAGAAGAACCACGAACCAGTTCTCCATTTATAATAATTCCGCCACCTACACCAGTTCCTAATGTTATAAAGACTACATTTGGCTCATTGTTACCAGCGCCCATCCATTGTTCTCCTAACGCTGCCACGTTTGCGTCATTATCAATAAAGAAAGGAATTCCAGTCCCTTCTTCAATGAGTTTCTTGACGAATTGAGTTGTTTTCCAATTTAAGTTGTAAGCACCGATGACCGTTCCGTCAATATGACTCACATTTCCAGGGGAACCCATCCCAATACCTAAAAAATCTTCTTTTTGCATATTATATAAATCTAAATGATGGTTGATAGACTCTATAATTGCTGGAACAATTTTTGTTCCTTTTTCTGTAATATCTGTTTCGAGACTCCATTTAGTTTGAATGTGACCTTCAATATTTAGGATTGCAAATTTGATGGTCGTTCCTCCTAAATCGATTCCTATTAATTTTTTTTCAAGCATATTTCACCCTCCAATTTTTAGTTGAAATAAAGCATTGTAGTGGTACGCCATCCGATTATCAAGATTATACTAAGCAGAATCGTATATATAACTCCATACTTCGCCTGTATTTTGACACCGCTAATCCAAGAATTTGGGGCTGACAGTGTATACATAATCAAATAGCCTCCCACTAAACCACCTACATGGCCGGCCATGTCTATTCCATTACTGAAAAGACCAACTACTAGATTAATGATGATCAACAATAAGAAGCTTTTAGACATTTCTTTAACCTGATAGTTATTTGGAAAAAATTTAGGTAAGACAAGTGTCGCTCCAAAAAGACCAAATAGTGCTGTACTAGCACCTGCTGAAATTGATTGATTGAATGCAAAACTTGCAGCATTTCCCGCTATAGCACTAAGCATGTATAGTAAAAAATATCTCCAATGTCCAATAATCGCTTCGACTTGTATCCCTAAAAAGTAAATAATTATACCATTTAAAAGAATGTGTTCAATACCTATATGTAAAAATACAGGGGTAATCAGACGCCACCATTCTCCAAGCACGATCAGTTCATTTACTTTGGCTCCTAACTCATATAGAACGAAAGGATTTTGGCTGCCTCCCCTAAGCGTTTGCAAGAGAAACATAAATACAGTTAAGCCTAATAATCCGTAAGTAACAAAAGGCTTTCTCTGCCAGCGTCTCATTTTCATTTTGGTTTGAGGACTCATTTATAATCCTTCCTTTTTTATACAATTTATATTTAGTATATCATAAATTTTATCATCTAAATGATTAAAATTAATCGCTAACAAAAAACTTTGAAACCAAATATATAAACTGGTTTCAAAGTTTCTTTCAAACTTTCCTTATTCCATATTTCCATCTAAATCTTTTTTGAATGCTTTAGCAGCTTTTAAATTTGCTGCAGCCTTATCATTATCATTGTTGGTTTCAGTTTTTTCATTGTCCTGCTCAATTGAGGATTTATCAAGCGAATCTGTTAAACTAGTTGTTTCACCGGTTCCTTCGATGGAAACGACATGTGAAGATTGTAAATAGATTACTTCCCCAGATTTTAATTCAAATTCATGAAAAAAGTGACTAGCTTCCTTGTTAGAATTCGACAATATTTTATGCAATTCTTCCGGGGGGATTTGTATCATAAAAAGTTCCCCATTTATCATACTAACTTTAGACATTCTACTCATTCTACTCATCCTTTCAAATGTATTTTATTAAATTCATCATATAGGAATAAAGTAAGATAATGAAACTATATGCCTAATCAACTAGTAAATATCTAGTTTAACGCCCCATCAATTTTTGGGCCATTTCTTCATACGTCATATCACTGTTAATCTCATAGCTGCCAGGACGTACTAAAGGTGCATATTTTTTATCCTCTAAAAATTTATCAAATTCATGACGATCTTTGATAATTTTTTCTGATTCTAACTGTTGAGCAGCTACACTACTCGGTTCACCTTCTCCGATTGTTACAGTAGTTTTAATCACTGGTGTTTCTTCTGGTTCTTTATCATCCTTATTCTGATCTGTCTCATCTTTTGTATTGTCGGATGCTTCTTCTTTATCATCAGCTTCTTTTGCTTCGTCAGCTGGTTGTTCAGTTTCTTTTGGCTGTTCTACCTCTTTTGTAGCCTGAGCAACTTCAAGCTTAGCAACTTTATCTTCTAAATAAGTAATCTCAGTTTCTAGTTCTTCTACGTTCCCCGTTTGTCCCTCTGCAGAATGGTTTCCGGGTAGAAATAAAGAAGTTAGTACAATGATAATAGCGGAAACAAAGAATCCTAAAGATAGAATCCTTATATTTTTTTTTGACATAATTTTATTCCTTTCATAGATAGCTTGGTGACTATCTTTGTCTATTTTCTATGAATGTATTCCTTCAGAAATATAGGCATCTATTGTGTGTTGAACGGATGCTTCAGATACATGTAAATGTTCTGAAATTTCCTTAGCAGAAAAACCTTGTGTAAATAATGTTAAAATATGTGTTTGCGTGATATTCGTTACACGGTCAGGAAAGGTTTCTTCTGGTTTTTCAATCTTTAGTTCATTTTCTAGATTCTGTATTCTTTTATTTAATCCATAAATTATTTGGACTAAATTTAATGATACATCTTCTAATTCCTTATAAGTGCGATCCTTTTCTTCTTTTTTAAAAAAAGAGTAGATCATCAATATTGCAGATATCCCAAATAGGACACCTGTTATTATCCATAATTCCATATATTTGTTCCTCCTCTTATTATTAGCCCTATAAATTTTACCATACTCAATAAAAAACAGGAAGGTCCATGATAAGTTTCATCAGACAGAAGAAAAAATTACGAAATAATTTTTAGAGAGGCTATTTCATTCTATAAAAATTTAGGTTATATAATAAAAAAGATGGTAATTTTTCTCTAAACGTGTTATCCTAGTCAAGGCGAAAGACTAGACACCTGTGTTTGGTCTTAATACTGGAAAGATTTGGAGGGACTATCATGCGAGTTAACGTAACTTTAGAATGTACAGAATGCAAAGAACGTAACTATTTAACTTCTAAAAACAAACGTAATAATGCAGAACGTTTGGAAGTTAAAAAATATTGCCCTAGAGAGCAAAAAGTAACTTTGCACCGCGAAACTAAATAATTATCTATTAAAGCCGAAAGTTGATCTTTTGGCTTTTTAATATACAAAAAGCACGAGAATTCGATTTGAATTCTCGTGCTTTTCTGCAGTTATTCTGCATCTTCTGAAGAATTTTGTGCTTCTTGCAATTCTTCAACCGTTTCTGTATTATTTTTTTGTTTTTCATCGAATTCGCCAGTTTTAAAGTAAGCATCCATCATCCTTCTTGCTGCTGCCAAATTTTCTTTATTGGAACGTTGTGAACTGCTGGCAGGAAGATAAGGAACCACTACGGCTACAGCTATTTCTGGATCATCAAATGGTGCATAGCCTACATAAGTTAGATTAACGAGTTCATCTGGATAATTCCTTTTTTCTTCTTCGTTATACTTAGAAGCTTGGGCTGTACCGGTTTTACCGGCTGCATCATATGGAGCATCTGCAAAAAACGCTCTAGCTGTTCCTTGATCTCCATGTACAGCTTGATGAAAACCGGTCTGGACTCGTTCCATGGCATCTTTAGAAACAGGAACGGTATTTAATACTTTCGTTTCGATTTCTGTTGATAATGCACCTATTTCTCCTGTTTTAGAATCAGTTCCTCTGATTTCAGATACTAGTCTAGGTGCTACTCGTACTCCATCATTAGCAATAGTCGATACGTATTGTAATAACTGCAAAGGTGTATACAGATCGAATTGGCCAAAAGCTTCAAACAAAGAGTTCCCTGGTTGAGAAGGTGGATTGAGCAATCCGGTAGATTCAAACGGAAGATCTATTCCAGTGTTTGTTCCTAGACCAAACATAGCATAATACTCACGCTGTTTTTTTATTAAAGCATTATAATCGAACGGTAATGATTGATTTGGAGTATAATCCCAGACTCCACCCATTCTCATAGCCAATCGAGCCATATAAACGTTTGATGAGCGCTCCAGTGCAGTAATATCATTCATCTGGATTGCTCCATTTCTGTTAAATATGGATGAAATATCCTTTGATCCTTGAAACTGCAATTTTTTATCCAGTATTTTATTGTTACTTGAATCTAAAACGCCATCCATATAGGCAGATAAAACAGTTGCGCCTTTTATAGAAGATCCCATAGTGAAAACTTGACTAAAGTTTCCCAAAGCATCATCCACAATCTCGCCATTTTCATCAACTTTTTGACCAGTCAAACCTAAAATGTCCCCGGTTTTAGGGTCCATAGCAGCCATATAGATTCGATCGCTCATGCCTTCTCTTTTTGCTAGTGAATCTTTTGCAATTTGTTCAACCGTTGCTTGGTATTCAATATCAGAACTTAGAATCAGATTATCCCCTTTACTACCAGAATATTTTTCAATCTGATTGATAATCTCTCCATTCTTGTCCGTTTCTGTTTCAATACTAGACTTGGTTCCTCTTAAAACAGATTCATATTGTTGTTCTAGATAACTACGCCCTACTCGATCATTTCTCGAATAGCCCATTGCAAGATATTTACTGACTTTTTCACTAGGTATTCCTTGAGATTCAGTTGTTACACTTCCTAAAATACTTTTCAACATGTTTCCTTGCGGATACGTTCTTACCCAGTCAGTACCTGTGCCAATTCCTGGAAGAGAATCAAGATTTTCACTTACTTTAGCAATCTCTTCTTGAGAAACATCTTGGTTTTTAATGTTAACAGTACTTAATGAATAAGAAGCATTCATACTCTTAAAAATAGCAGTAGCAACTTTTTCCTGCTTAGAAAAATCAGAAATATCTTCATCAGCAACCTTTTCCAACATGGCTTGATAAGATTCTGACCCAGATAACTTCATTTCTTCTTTAGAAAGTCTGTTATTAATTTCATCTTGATTCATTGCTATATAAAAATCCTGCATATCTCTAATTGTAATATCAGAGCTGTCTGGATTATCAAAAGGAGAAACGCTAGGCATTGTGATATAATCAGCTAAATTTAAAGCAATCTCAGCCATTGTTGCTGCAGTAGTATTTTTACCACGAGTGTAGGTGATCGTATTTCTAGCTTCATTTCCTACTAATTTTTTCAAATTCGCATCGTACATTTCCCCTCTTGGCACACTTCCAGTAATCGTAGTACGTTCTGTCCGTTCAACCTCTGCACGGTATTCGTCTGCTCTGACAATCTGTAAATATCCTAATCGTAATATTAAAGCAGAAAATAACATAAATACAATGAAAAATAATAGGTTTAAGCGAAATGGAATATGAGATTTTTTTTTCTCATTTGTCTTTTTAACAGGTTTTCTCAAAATAATGCCTCCAAGTAGTTCTCTTGTAAAAGTTATATCATATTTTTTTAAAAGTTAATGATTAAATAGACTTAGCTTAGTTTACCAAATAGATAGGAGAATTTCTATATGATAAAAGGTAAATTTGTGTGAAGATTACTTATTATCGTTAGTTGTCAGATCTGAAGCATGTATATACCAAAGGATTTAAAATTAGCGAAAAAAAACCAGGTACTCTTTAAGTACCTGGTAGAGAAGTTTATTTCAATTATTTAGCTGCTTTGTATCTTTTAGCAACTTCATCCCAATTTACTACATTCCAGAAAGCTGAAATATATTCAGGGCGTTTGTTTTGATAGTTCAAATAGTAAGCATGTTCCCAAACGTCTAGTCCTAAAAGGGGCGTTTTTCCTAATGAAAGAGGCGAATCTTGGTTTAATGTATCAATCACTTCTAATTTTCCATCAGTAACAACTAACCAAGCCCATCCAGAACCAAACCGTCCAGCACCAGTAGCACTGAATTTTTCCTTGAATTCATCAAAGCTTCCAAATGTTTCATCGATTGCAGCAGCTAATTCTCCAGAAGGTTTCCCACCACCATTAGGTGATAAAATTTCCCAGAACAAACTGTGATTTGCATGTCCGCCACCATTATTTTGAACTGCTGTTTTAATATCTTCCGGTACAGAATCAAGTTTTTGCATCAATTCATTGATACTTAATTGAGCAAGTTCTGGATGATTTTCTAGAGCAGCGTTCACTTTAGTCACGTAAGCAGCATGGTGCTTATCGTGGTGGATACGCATAGTCTCCTCATCGATATGTGGTGCTAATGCATCATAAGCATAAGGTAATTCAGGTAAAGTATAAGCCATAATGAACATTCCTCCTATTATTTTTTCTTACACTCATTATTCTAACATTGAAGACAATATTATCAAAGTGGATTGAAGAAATTTATTCAATTTTTAGACACACTTTACTTATTTTTGATTAGTTAGAATATGAATTAATACCAATAATACTACTTTTAGATTGATATTTTTCCTATTTTTAAACAGCGCAATTCTTTTCCGAACTATCGTTGTTATTTAAGTAATAAGAATGTAAAATAAGGAAGAACAATTTTATCGAATCTATTATATAAAGGAAGATACCTATTGATTTATTATTTAAAACAAGCATTTATTCGTCCTAAAGATATATATAAAGCTAAAGGAATGAAAAAAAGACATTTAGCTGCTATTGTGGCTTTATTAGTTTTCGTTGTCACATTATTAAATATGATACAAATTCTGCCGACAGTTAATTCAATTGAATCAGATGGTAAGGAAATTGCTAACGATTTACCTGAGTTTTCTGTGACTGACGGAAAGCTTCAAGCAGAGGGAGCTGAATCCTATATTCATCAAACGAATACCTTTCTATTCTTTTTTGATCCAGAAAATGAAACGAACAGCAATGAAATTGATGATAATTTAGACCGGTTGAAAGTACCTATTGGTATTGGTTTGTTTGAAAAGGAACTTTATTTGAATCTTTCAGGGTTCGAAATGGAAACCCCGTACTCTCAAATAGAAGATTTCAATAACGAGACCATTCGAACAATTTTCAATGAAATTGGGAACTTTTCAATAATTTCTTATTTGATTAGTTTTGGAATCCTATATATAGGATTAGGGTTATTCACATTGTTTGATCTCTTATTTATTGTCTTATTTGGTAATTTATTTTCAAGAATATTGAGATCTAATTTAAGGTTTAGAGAAAATATGAGAATTGCCATTTTATCAGCTCTTCTACCTACTCTTTTAGTAGAGTTGGCATCTGTATTTAATGTATTATCACTTTATACATTTGAGCTTAAAATTATATTATCCTTGTTTTTCTTATATTTGACCATTAAAGAAATGAAAAAAAATACACAAGCTGATTAGCTACTTCATACAAATAAAAAGACAACCTGTCATTTTTTAACAGGTTGTCTTTTTTTATTATCTTTTCTTTAATTTTCTAGCTTTTTTTCTTTTTTCTTCTTTTTTACGTTCGATTTTTCGTTTATAAGCAGGCTTCACATTTTTCTTTGCTTTTTTTCTCATACCATGAATTTCAGAGTCAAACGCTTCTTTATTATTCTGATCTTTACGCTGTTCTCTACGATTACGGTCGTGAGTATCGGTTACCTCATCTTGCTTAATTTCTTTAGGCTGGAAGCTGATTCCCATACCTTCAAGTGTCTCAATTTCTTTTTCTTCTCCAGGAGAATATAAAGTAACAGCAATGCCATCCATTCCATTACGACCAGTTCTGCCAACTCTGTGAATAAAGAAGTCTAGTTCATGAGGTATTTCCGCATTGATAACATGAGAAACTCCTTTAATATCAATCCCTCTTGCTGCAAGATCGGAGGCTACCACATATTGATAGTCTAGATTCTGAATCTGTCTCATGACGCGTCTACGTTCTCGAGAAGAGATTCCTCCGTGCACTACGGCTACGTCAAGACCTCTATCTCTAAGACCCTTAGCTATTTCGTCAACTCTATCTTTAGTATTAGCAAAAACTAGAGCAAGATAAGGTTGTCCAAGCGTCAGAAGTTGATGAATAACGTCAACACGTTTCTTTCCTTTAGTAGAAATTAACCAATTTTCAACATTATCAGAAATAACCTGCTGGTTTTCAATGACAATATTTATTGGATTTTTCATATATTTCTTTAAGAAAGGTTGCAAGCTTTGGGGAATCGTAGCCGAAAAGATGAGCATCTGCCCATTTTCCGGTAATCTAGCAGCCATTTGGTCTACCTCTTCCAAGAATCCCATATCTAGAGTCATATCAGCTTCATCTACAACCATATAGTTCGCTGTGTGGATTAATAAAACATTTTGTTTTACTAGGTCATTCATCCGACCAGGTGTACCAATGGCCACATGAGGTTGTTTTTGAGCTAATTTGTCTATTTGTCTTTGTTTGTCGGTACCACCAATAAATTGCTGAACAATTATTTCTTCTTCTGAATGCTTAGCTAATTGACTAGCTGCCTGGAATAATTGATCAGATAGTTCTCTACTTGGAGCGGTGATTACAATTTGAACGTGTTCTCTGCTGGGATCAATTTGATTAAATAAAGGAAGTAAAAACGCATGAGTTTTACCTGACCCAGTTTGTGACTGGCCTATAATGTCTCTTCCTTTTTTGATTTCAGGAATTACTTTCTTTTGAATCTCTGTGGGTTCTCGAAAACCTATTTTATTTATTGCTTCAATAAGGTATGGTTTCAAATTATATTGTTCAAATGGGTGTGTCATTTTCTCGCCTCTTTCTTTAACTCATAATATTGTACCAAAGCTAAACCTTTCAATCTATATTTATGCTATCTTTCTCATTAATTATCCTTATTCTAGGCACAATTTATAGAAATTGAATAAGCTGAATCTATAAATTATTTCAGAACCTTGATTTTAACATGATTTAAATATCTGATAAACAGATTTAAAGCAGTTTTTTTATGATAAACTTTGATCGTCTACAATCAAAATGACAGAACCTCAACAATTCAGTTGCTTGAATGGCTAACAAAAAGTAAAATAGTATATAGTAATCTTTATACATTCGTGTGTAGATAGAAAAGAGGGAAAGTATGGATCAAGCTAACAAAGCACTTTTTATAATATTTGGAGGTACTGGAGATCTCGCACAACGCAAATTGTATCCTTCCTTGTATCGATTATATACAAAAGGGTTTTTAAAAGAAAATTTTGCAGTAATCGGTACGGCTAGACGTGAGTGGTCAGATGATCACTATCAAGAAGTTGTTCGGGATTCTATTCATTCATTAAAGATTTCAGACGAACATGCTTTAGAATTTTCACGTCACTTTTATTATCAATCTCATAATGTCAAAGACACAGAGCACTACAACACGCTTAAAAAGTTAGCTGATCAATTGGATGAAAAATATCAAATTGCAGGCAATAGAGTTTTTTATCTTTCTATGTCACCTACCTTTTTCGGAACGATAACAAAACATCTGAAAAGTCAGAAGTTAGTAACTGAAAATGGTTTTAATCGTGTAATTATAGAAAAACCATTTGGAACTGATTATGAAAGTTCCAAGGCTTTGAATGATGAGATCTTAGAAGCCTTTGAGTCGGACGAGCTTTATCGTATTGATCATTATTTAGGAAAAGAAATGGTTCAAAATATTCTTACATTCAGATTTGCTAATCCAATGATTGAATCTGTCTGGAATAATCAGTTTATTTCTAATATACAAATTACTTTAAGTGAAGAACTTGGAGTAGAAGAACGTGCTGAATATTATGATAAAAGCGGCGCATTGAGAGACATGATGCAAAACCATATCATGCAAATTTTCAGTTTATTGACAATGGATGCACCGAAATCACTAAGTACAAACGAAGTCCGTAGACAGAAAATGCTTGTTTTATCATCTCTTAAAGACCTTACTACCGAGTCTGTTCGATCAGATTTTGTTCGTGGACAGTATACTCGATCATTGGATGATAAATTATGCGGATATCGTGAGGAAGAAAATGTTGCGGATGACTCTATAACCGAAACTTATGTAGCTGGAAAATTAGAACTGAACAATGATCGCTGGAATGGTGTACCTGTTTATATACGTACAGGTAAAAAAATGGCGAAAAAAGAGGCGCAGATTAATATCGTCTTTAAACAAGTAGAAAGTTCGCTTTTCAGTAAAGAGGATACTGCTCCAAATATTTTAACGATCTATTTAGGACCTAGTGAAGGCTTCTCAATTACACTAAATGAAAAGAAAATCGGCTTGGGAATGGATACAGATATCATTCAGTTCGATCATCTGAGAACTGAAAGTATGATTCAAGAAAGTCCTGAAGCTTATGAAAAACTAATCTTAGACTGTCTGAATGGCGATAGAACCCATTTTGCCCATTGGGAAGAAGTTGCGACTTCGTGGAAATTTGTCGATAAGATCAGAACAACTTGGGACGAATCTACTGATAAGTTAGCCAGTTACCCTGCAGGCACCATGGGACCGAAGGAAGCTGATGACTTACTGGAAAAAGACGGTCATAAATGGGTTTGGAATCCCGAGCATTAAATTTTACTAATTGATTTTAGAAAAACCGCTCTCAGCATAGTGAATCTTAAAAGACACTCATAGTATGTATTTAGAACTATGAGTGTCTTTTTAATGATATAGTTTTCTCTGTTTTAAAAACGCTAGTAGCAGACCCATCAGCACCTTTTATTGCAAAGCTTTATGCATGCGGTCAGTTAAGTAGTTATACATTTTTGTTGCTTCGTATTCATTCTTAGATATAATCATAATTGTATCATTTCCAGCTACTGTCCCGACAACTTCTGTAAACGGGATATCATCCATCAATGCGCCGATAACATGTGCATTGCCAGGTATTGTTTTAACAACATTCATAAACTGAACTTGAGTGATATTGTCCACTACCTCTCTTAACGTAGAAGATAATTTATCTTCTATTGTTAATTGGTTGTTTTGATAGATAGTGTATTTAGTTCCTCCATTGACACTTGGTGTTTTAACTAAGTTCAACTCTTTGATATCTCTAGATATAGTCGCTTGAGTAGCGTCAATGCCTTTATTTTTTAATTTGTTCAATAATTCATCTTGTGTACCGATTTCTTCATTCAGTACCATTTGTTTGATCATCATTTGCCTTTCGGATTTTTTCATAAGGACACTCCTGTTTTTACTTTATTAAGATTCTATAATAGCTAACCTAACTATAACCGATATCGTATATAAATTCATTAAATATTTATTAAAACGCTTACTTTGTTTACAAGCGCATTATACTATTGCTAGCTTTACCCACCTTTGCTATAATACAAATGCTTATGTATGAACAAAAACTAGGTTATTTACTAATTATATTAATTTTTAAATAAATAATCATTCCATCATATATACGATTTTACTATTCATTATTATAATACTACTAGGAGGATTTTTTTTGGAATATAAACAACTTGTAGCCAAAGCGTTACACGAAGTCTTAAAAGATCAATTAGAATTAAATGAAATCAGTCACTTATTAGAAAAACCTAAAATGGCAGAGCACGGAGATTTAGCGTTTCCAACATTTCAATTAGCCAAAGTATTGAGAAAAAGTCCTGCTCAGATTGCAGCAAATTTAGAAAGTAAAGTATCCTCTCCTATTATCGAAAAAGCAGAAACTGTAGGACCCTACTTAAATTTCTTTTTGAAAAAAGATCAAGTGAGTCGTCAGATTCTTAATAAGATTTTAGAAGAAAAGGATGACTATGGTTCAAGTGATATAGGTGAAGGACAAAATGTTCCAATCGATATGTCTTCCCCAAATATTGCCAAACCAATGTCAATGGGTCATCTTCGTTCAACTGTTATCGGTAATGCCCTATCTAATATTTTACGAAAAATGGGCTATAATCCAATACGCATCAATTATCTTGGGGATTGGGGAACGCAATTTGGTAAATTAATCTCTGCCTATAAAAAATGGGGAAATGAAGAGGAAGTTCGCGCAAATCCGATCAAAGAACTGCTTCGACTGTATGTCACCTTCCATGAAGAGGCAGAAAAACATCCAGAACTCGAAGATGATGGACGTGCGTGGTTTAAAAAACTTGAAGATGGTAATGAAGAAGCACTTGATCTTTGGAACTGGTTTAGAAAAGAATCACTTGAAGAATTTCAAAAAGTTTATGATCGTTTAAACATTGATTTTGATTCTTACAATGGAGAAGCATTTTATAATGATAAAATGGATTCAGTTGTTTCTCTATTAGACGCTAAAGATCTATTAAAATTAAACCAAGGCGCGCATATTGTTGACTTAGAGAAATATAATCTTAATCCTGCTTTGATCAAAAAAACTGATGGTGCTACTCTTTATATTACGCGTGATTTGGCGGCTGCTCTTTATCGTAAAAACACGTATAAGTTTTCTCAAGCTCTTTATGTTGTCGGTCAAGAACAAGCTAATCATTTTAAACAATTGAAAGCTGTTTTGTCTGAGATGGGATACGACTGGGCAGAAAACATTCATCATATTCCTTTTGGTTTGATTACAAAAGACGGTAAAAAGTTATCTACCAGAAAAGGGAAAGTTGTTTTATTAGAAGAAGTCTTAAATGAAGCTTCTAAATTAGCATTGAATCAAATCGAAACTAAAAATCCAAATCTCAAAGATAAAGAAATTGTAGCGGAACAAGTAGGTGTAGGTGCTGTTATCTTCCATGACCTAAAGAATGATCGTTTAAATAACTTTGATTTTACTATCGAAGAAGTTGTACAGTTTGAGGGTGAAACGGGTCCATATGTTCAATATACTCGTGCACGTGCCCTGAGCATTCTTAAAAAAGCTGGAAAGAGTCACTTCTCTCCTACTGAAAACTACTCATTAACTGATGATTATAGCTGGGAAGTCCTAAAATTAATCCAAGAATTTCCTGAGACATTACAAAGAGCTTACAAACTCTATGAACCCTCTATTATTGCTAAGCATGCAATCCATTTAGCTCAAGCTTTTAATAAATTCTATGCTAATATTCGTGTCTTAGATGAACATCCCGAAAAAGAATCAAGGTTAGCACTTGTTTTTGCGGTAACTGAATTGCTAAAACAAGACTTGACTATCCTTGGAGTTGAAGCGCCCGATCAGATGTAATTAGTAAAAAGCAGGCTTTCCTTTTAAGGAAGACCTGCTTTTTTATTTTTACTTCAATTTATCATTCTCATAAGCATAGGTTAATTCTAAATCAGGAAAATTTTGTTGTCTTAAAGCTTCAAAAATTAGTATATTAGCAGTATTTGATAAGTTTAGTGAACGAACATGTTCATCATTCATTGGAATCCGGAGGCAGTCTTCTTCATATTTGCGCATAAACGGTTCTGGAAGACCGGTTGTCTCTTTTCCAAAAATAAAATAGTGATCTATAGTTGTATCTGCAAAATCTTCATCAGAATATATTTTATTGGCAAACTTAGAAATTAAATACAATCTTCCCTCTTTTGAATACTCAATAAAGGCTTCTAGGCTCTCATGATAGGTGATTTCTACTTCATTCCAATAATCTAAGCCCGCTCTTTTTAAATGTTTATCATCCGTTTCAAATCCAAGCGGTTTAATTAAATGCAAATGTGTATTTGTTCCTGCGCAGGTTCTTGAAATATTACCTGTATTAGCGGGAATTTGTGGCTCAAATAAAACAATGTGATTTGGCATAATTATATACTCCTTGTTTATTAATACTTATTTAGATGGTTCACTACATTAATCAAGTAAACTCTGTACTTTCTTATGTTAAATTTTCTTTCATTAAAGAAATTGCGGTTTGAAATTCTTCAATTGTCTCATCATCTGTTTCTTTAGATAAAGCCTCATTTAAAAAAGAAACAACATCCTCATTCGCTTCTCTTTTTAAAATGACAGAAATGGCCCAAGCTGCAGTCCCTCTAATCATTGGTCTTGGATCTTGATCAATTACTCTTAACAAATCAGGGATAGCAGTTCGATCCCGATAATTTGCTAAAGCAATAATAGCATTTCTTTGTAAAGGTTTTTTCCCTCTCCATGAGCCTGCCATTTCTCCATAAGTATCCTTAAATTCTCGATTAGATATGGTCAGTATAGGTTTGAGTAAAGGCATCGTTTTCTCAGGATCAGGTTCCATATCCTCATGAAAATGTGAGTCTACGCCCTTATTATAAGGGCAGACGATCTGACAAATGTCACATCCATAAATCATATGCCCCATCTTGCGACGATACTCTTTAGGCATGTATCCTTTTGTCTGTGTTTGATAAGATAAACACTTCTGTGCGTTCATTCTTCCATCACCGAGTAGTGCGCCTGTTGGACAGGCTGTCACACAACGAGTACATTCTCCACAACCAAAAGGGACTTCTATGTCGGGGGCAAATTCTAAATTAGTTATAATTTCACCTAGATATACATAAGAACCAAATTCTTTAGTAATCAATAACCCGTTTCTACCTATAAACCCTAATCCGGCTCTTTGTGCAACGGCTACATCTACCAGTTCCCCAGTATCAACCATAGGTTTAAAATTAGCCTTTTCGTTAGCTTCTGCTCGAATGAATTCAATTAATAAGTCCATTCTTTTTCTCAACACGTCATGATAATCAGACCCCCAAGAAGCTCGAGCGAACTCTCCTCTTCTTTCTCCTTTGACTCTAGGTGGTTTTGTACGCATCTTTGATGGATAGGCTACAGCAATCGCAATAATGGACCGGGGCTTAGAAAAGATTTTATCTGGATATACTCGTTCTTCAATTACATCATGCTCAAATCCAGAAGTATACCCTTTTTCTTTTTGAATATACAGCTTTTCTTCTAATTCATAAAAGGGTTCAGCATGAGTAAATCCAATTTTATCAATACCAATTTCTTGGGCTTTCTGTTTTATTTTTTCTTTTAATTCGAGGTTAATTAAACTCTCCTCCATTCAAGCCAATCTTATCTAAATTTTACTAGATTTCTGTAGAGTTAGCTATAGTAAAAATCCGCAACAAAAAACGTATCGCCTCGGTGTCATGCACTGCGAAACGATACGTTAATTAAGCTGTTGCTTTTTCACATTTTTTTATCAGCTTCTGATGGGGTGACTGATAAAAACCAATGAATCAAATCAGCTTATGTTCCATATGATAACATTGGACTATACGCATTGCAAGGCACTAAATAAATAAAGTCTCTAAAACAAAGGAAATATTAACAATATTGTGAACTTTTTGTAAATTGGTTTACATTTTCAAAAATCCCTAATCTAATAGGATCATTTAATTTTGGAAATATCAGTCTTTAGTCCCGATCAAAATCTCCATTTCTATTGTTATTTTTTCAGAAGGAGCTAAAATCAATTGTTCTCTATTGGATTCTTCTATATTCCAACCAAGCGGCGTCATGTTCAGTAAATGTTCCCACAGTTCACTATTTAAATTGTGATCATAAGATACTGTTATCCTATTTGCATTTGGATAATGCTGGTAAAATTTATTTAGAACATCTTTATTAGAATATGGAGTATTATTTTTTCCGATTAGCTCTCTAATTTCAATTAAGTACTTTTCTGACGGTACAACTTTTATGACTTGGCCGCCTGATTTAAGAAGTCGATCAAACTCTTTATAATTTGAAGGAGATAAAATATTAAAAATTGTGTCGTAGCTATTTGATGCAAAGGGAGAATGTGCTAAATCCGCTACACACCAGAAGGCGTCTGTATATGCTGCAGATGCTAATTGGATAGCATCTTTAGAGATATCAAATCCTATATTAGTACCTTCCAGTCCCAATTTAATTAAATGCTGTAGGTGAGAACCTTCTCCGCAGCCAACATCTAAGTGAACACCATTTTTACAATTTACTTCCGAGACTATATTTTTAAGCATAGGATACCACAGACCGTCTTCTGCAATTAGTCTTCTAGATTGCAACATATCTTTGTTGTATTCATTTTGTGGTTGCTTAAGCAGGAAATGTACTGTCCCTTTTTTAGAAAGATCAAATGAATGATGATTTGAACAGACTAATTGAAAGTCTTGAATAGGAATGAAATGATCCTTGCAAATTGGGCATTGAAATAAGTCTAGATGATTATTTATAAATAATTTTGAGTTTTCTATTTTTTTCATTTGATCCTCTTTCAATTTAAATTTTAATAATTTTGGTTCATTATAAGTCTATATTCTAGGAGTACTATCAAATTCATGATATAACGAAATTAGAAAATAAGAAAGGATGATTTATATGCCATGGAATACAAACGACTATCCAGCATCAATGAAAAATTTAGATGGGGTAGTACGTAAAAAAGCAATTGATATCGGTAATGCATTATTGGACAGTAATTATCCAGAAGATCGTGCTATTCCTATCGCAATTAGTCAAGCTAAAGAGTGGTATAAAGATGCTTCAGAAAAAGAAGTAAATTCATACAAATATCAAGAGAATCCTAAAAAGAGTGATGAACATGATGACGAAAGTAATACAGACCTACTCGATAATGATGTAAAAGTCTTTTTTAAAGAAGATGAATGGAAAGTGCAAACTCAAGGCGCTAAAAGACCAGATTCGACTTTCTCACACAAACAAGATGCAATTGATAGAGCCAAAGAAATTGCGCAAAATAAAAATAGTAAAGTAGTTCGCTATACAAAAGAAGGCAAGAAACAAGATTAACCCTATAAAAAGCAGGAAAAACTCAATTTTTAATGAGTTTTTCCTGCTTTTACTGTTTACCCTCGAGACAAAGGCATGCTCATACATCTCGGGCCACCACGGCCTCTTGAAAGCTCACTGGATGGAACTTCAAGTACTTTTACTCCGTACTCCCTCATTAAATCATTTGAAACATAATTACGATTATAGGTAACAACTACTCCAGGTTCAATTGCTAAAGTATTTGATCCGTCATTCCATTGTTCTCTAGGTGCCGCGATAGCATCTCCTCCTCCACAAGGAATAAGAGCCAGCTCTGATATCTTCAAAGCTTCCATTAAAGCTTTGGAAAGATCTGTTTGATGTTTAACCTCGATTTCTCCTTTATGCTTACCTGGCTGAAGAACATAAACGGACATTTTACCATCTAGACTCTGAATACCAGGATGAATCGTAAATTTATCAGTATCTATCATTGTGAATACTGTGTCCAAATGCATCATAGCTCTGACATGAGGAATTTCGATTGCTAATATTTTTTTGAAAGTACTATTACTAGAAAATAGTGTTTTAGCTAATTCTTCTATGGCACGTCCACTGGTTCTTTGAGAAATACCAATCGCTAATACTTCTTCATTCAATACTAACACGTCCCCTCCTTCTATAGAAGTGGAAACCATACGATCTCTCCAGATGTTTAAACCAGAGTCTTTAAAGTCAGGATGATAGTTCACAATTATTTCCATGAATAAAGATTCACGCTTACGAGCGGTGTAAGTCATATTATTAATAGAAATGCCACCACCTAAAATATTTGCAGGATCACGTGTATAATATAAATTAGGCATTGGCTGCATTAGAAATAACGATTTCTTTTGATGATCTGCGCTCCATGCTAATGAAGTTGAATGAATATCAACTTCGTCATTACGAATTCCTGCCATTATTTTATCCACCATGGACTGGGTATCCATGGAAAACAAATAGTTCGATAATTCATTCGCAATATCTATTTCGTGAATATCAGACTCATTTATAAATTGCTGAACGATTTTTTCTTTGCTATGAGAGTGTTCTATTGCTTCAGCAGCAAGTTTTTCAAGATAATATACCTGAGCACCATTATCTTTAAGAACATTTGCAAAAGCATCGTGTTCTTGTTGGATTATGGGTAAATAAGGGATATCATCAAATAATAAATCATGCATTGTATTTGGAGTGAGGTTTTCCACTTCGCGTCCAGGTCTTTTCAATAGTACAGAATTCAATTTCGATATTTCTGATGTTACGTTAATATTTAAGCTCATGTTTGTCCTCCTAATCGACACACTCATAGATATAATAATAAAGACTTTTTAAAAGAAAAACAAACATATTAATTATTTGGTAAAAAATTCATTTCCCAGCAGTTATATGGATATTTATACTTTTATATGAATGTTTAACCAATAAAAAAAGAATTTAGATTACCCAAAAGAATAACTTTGGCTTCATCTAAATTCTTTATAGTCTAGAATTATTTATGAATGTTCTTAAAGTTTTATATCAGGTACTGTCACTGGATCATCTTCTAAAGCATTATGCTCTGGAGGAGCAGCAACTGTTTCTGGAACTGCTTCATACTCTACAGGTGGATTATAAACTTCATTATTTGTTATTTGTTCAGAAAATTTCATTTCAGCATTTTCTACCATATTATCGAGTTTGATAATCATTTTGTTTTTTGAGTCATTTGCTTTGCCTTTAAGATCTTGTTGCAATTCTTCTCCTGATTGTTTAGCAAGCATATAAGCTGCTGCTGCTCCTAAAGCACTACCTAGTGCAATTCCAAAACTAAAACTACTTTTTGACATTTTTAGTTGCCTCCTATAAAATTTTCACCATATTTTTCAAGTGTAACTAATTCAATACATATACATAGTGCTTCTAGCGCAACTTCTAATTTATCTAGTTCTATAAAGCTAGGTGCTAGTCTGATACTATTATCTAAGGGATTAATCCCATATGGATATGTTGCATTAGCTGGTGTTAATTGTATTCCAATTTCACCCATTTTGTCTACTATTTTGGTTGCACATCCATCCCTAGTGGTTAAATGAACAAAGTAACCGCCTTTAGGATTAGTCCAATTGATAAACTTTTTTCTTTCCCCTGAAAAATATGCGCTAAGAATAGATTGTATCCAAACAAACTTAGGCTTTAAAATTTTTGCATGCTCTTCCATTAATTGTTGGATATTATTAGTATCTTTTAGAAAAAGCACATGTCTTTTTTGATTCAATTTATCAAAACTTATAATTTGTTTACTGAGTTCTTCCGCTAATCTAAGAATATTTTTTTCAGATGCTCCTACTGCAGCAACACCTGCGCCAGGAAACGTGATTTTTGAAGTAGACACAAACATATAAGGTCGATTTGGAACATCAGATTTTTTGCAAGCTTCTAATAGATTCAATGCTTTCTCATGCTCATCATCTAGATGATGAACAACATATGCGTTATCCCACATAATCAAAAAGTCTTCTGCTGCAGTATGCATTTCAGCTAATCTTTCAACTACTTCATCGGAATAAGTTTCTCCTGTGGGATTGCTATAAGTCGGCACACAAAAGATTCCCTTGATTGAAGAGTCTTGTGAAACAATCTTTTCGATCAGTTCCATATCAGGGCCTTCACCAGTTAATTCTACTGGAATCATTTTAATTCCCAGTCTTTCAAGGATTGACCAGTGGCGGTCATATCCAGGACTAGGACATAAAAATTTAACGTCCGCTTCTTTACTCCAAGGACTTTCTCCTGTAAACATTTCCATCATGAGGACCGCATACATAAGCTGTAAGCTAGAGTTTCCTCCTACTAGAGTCTCCTCAACTGAAGTCTCTAAAATGTCGCTAAAAAGCCTCCTAGCTTCTTTAATACCTAATAATCCACCATAGTTCCGTATATCTTGTTCATCTTCGCTCATCCAGTCAGAAAGATCTAATGCATTAAGCAAAGGTTTAGATAATTCTAGCTGTTGTCTAGAAGGGATTCCTCTGGTTATATTAATGTCAAATGGGCGCTTCTTATAAAGATTATATTGCATGCGAACTTGTTCTAACCTTCCATCTAAATGGTTTTTATTCATATAAACTCTCTCCTTTATTGAGAAGTAAAGCGAAGTATTTCGGACAATAGACTGTTACATCAAAGTATAGCTTACTTTATTAAGAAAAGTAAACTACTATAAAATCCTACTCTAAAATTTATCATGTTATAAAGTGAAATTACTTTTTTATAATAAAAAGACAGAGCACAGTTCCTACTCTGTCTTAATGTTATGCTCTAATCTGTTCTTTAATCTTTTCAATACATAAATTATGGTCGTGTGTTCGAGCGGGGCATTGATAACGACCAAAAAATATCATTCGATGATGTGCAACACTCCAAAGGTCCTCAGGAAGTTTCTCCATCAAAGTATTTTCAACTTGTCTGACGGTTGCCTTTTGAGAACAGATATTAAATTTCTTACTAATTCTTTCTACGTGTGTATCTACAGCAATAGCTGGCTTATCAAAAGCCACACTCATCACTACATTAGCCGTTTTACGTCCAACTCCAGCGAGACTTTCTAATTCCTTATGAGTCGAGGGTACTTCTCCACCAAATTTTTCAACTAATTCTCTAGAACATTTTTTTATAAACTTAGATTTATTCCGATATAAGCCAATTGTTTTAATTTTATCCATGATATCATCAAGCGGTGCTTCCATCATAAGTTCCGGGGTCGGATAGGCTTGAAATAATGCTGGTGTTATTTTATTAACAGAAATATCTGTTGTTTGGGCACTTAAGATAACAGATATCAATAATTCAAAGGAATTTTTATGAACCAGTTCTGCTTTTGCATTCGGAAATAGTTTCCCCATTGCTTCTATTAATTCGATTGTCTCTTTGCTTGTTAATAATTTTTCTTTATCAGGCATTGAACCCCTCCCCCTATATTTAATAAAGATAAAATCAATCTTTAAAATCTTTTAACCAATCATACATCGGAACGGGCTTCGAAGGTTGAGAAGTCGAAATAGAATCTTGTACCTTTTTATTTCGGTACTGTTTTGATTCTTTTTCAACCTGGTCTTTGCTTCTAATATTTTTCTTTTCCCAGTTTAATAAAATTCGATCAATATACTTCAAACTATAAACTTGACTTAAGACCGCTTCTCTAAGTGCCATTTGAATAAGCTCAGGTTTATAATGATCTTCATCAATCCACATATTGAGTGTTTGTATTTCAATAGGAGAAAGAGGTCTCCCAAATTCCTTTTCAAATAGTTGATATAATTCTTTAGAATCAATTTCTGTCTGCATTTGCATTTTTTCGTTATTATTTTGTTTCAAGCATAATAGTACCTTTTCCCAAAGCAAATCAAAAGAGAACTCATCTTTGCTCTTACCCTCTTCATCAACTTTGGTATTGATGGTTAAAACATCCTTATTAATAAGAGCATGTACTTCTTTAAAGGCATCATCTCGTGAAATCTTCATTCTATCAGCGATTACATTAATATTTGGAAAGCCTTCACCTTGATCAACAAATGATTTTAACTGAATTAAAAAGACCAGATTCTCATTTGAAAGACCGAGTTGTTTATAAGTTTGTAGTAAAAGGGTAGAAATCGTCACGTGTCCAGATTTTAACCATTCTTTAAACAACTCTTCGTTCAATGGCCTCACCCTTTCGTATTATTTCAAGTCTTATGGATAGATTCTATTTAGTAAGCGTGGAAACGGAATCGCTTCACGGATATGTTCTGTACCAGATAACCAAGTAATGGTTCTTTCTAATCCTAAACCAAACCCAGAATGTGGAACACTTCCATATTTTCTCAGATCTAGATACCAGTCGTAGTCTTTGATGTCTAAGCCATGTTTTTCTAACTGGGTCTGCAAAGCTTCATAATCATCTTCACGTTGACTTCCGCCGATAATTTCTCCATAACCTTCTGGTGCAATCATATCTGCACACAATACAACATCATCTCTGTCAGGATGGGGCTTCATATAAAAAGGCTTAATTGCTTTAGGATAATTTAAAATGAAAACCGGCTGGTCATACTGGTTTGCAATAAAAGTTTCTTGTGGAGATCCAAAATCTTCTCCCCACTCAATCTCAAAATCATTTTCTTTTAGTAATTCAACTGCTTCGTCATAAGAAATTCTTGGGTAAGGTAATGTAGTATATTTTTTCAACAGTTCTTTATCTCTTTCTAAGATCTCAAGAGCCATATCACAATTATTCAAAACACTTTGAACAAGGTAAGCAACATATTTTTCTTGTATCTCCAAAGATTCCTCTTGGTTCATAAAAGCCATCTCAGGTTCAATCATCCAGAATTCAATCAAATGACGACGAGTTTTAGATTTTTCAGCTCTGAATGTAGGACCAAAAGAAAATACTTTTCCTAAAGCCATTGCAGCAGCTTCCATATACAACTGTCCACTTTGTGATAAGAAAGCATCATACTCAAAGTATTGAGTATGGAAAAGTTCAGTCGTATCTTCTGCAGCGTTTCCTGTTAAAATTGGTGGATCAACTTTCAAGAAGCCTTCCTTATTGAAAAATTCATAAGTTGCTCGAATGACTTCATTACGAATCTGCATAATTGCATGTTGTTTAGACGAACGTAACCATAGATGACGATGATCCATTAAGAACTCAGTTCCATGTTCCTTAGGAGTAATAGGATAATCTTTCGATTCACCGATAATTTCAATTTCTTTAACATGGATCTCATAACCAAATTTTGAACGTGTATCCTCTTGTATAATTCCAGTTACCCATACAGAAGATTCTTGAGTCAAACTTTTGGCTAAATCAAAAACTGGTTCTTCAACTTCGCTTTTAACTACAACTCCTTGAAAATATGCAGATCCATCTCGTAGCTGAAGGAATGCAATTTTTCCACTTGAACGTTTATTTGAAATCCATCCCCCAATTGTTACTGTTTCACCTATATGTTTAGGGGCTTCAATAATTCTAATTTTTTCCAATGTTCAGTCTCCTTATCCTAAATACTTTTTCAATTATTATATATTATCTATAGTTTTTAACCATTCACCATCTTCTAAATTTAAGATGTAATATCCTAAACGTCCATTTTCATTTCGGTAGCTCACTTCCCAGATAGGCGTATTATTATCCATCCCTATACGAGCTTCTAATATTTTCGCAGGTTGACGAGCTTCTCTTGTTCTTTGAATAGCTTGTTGTTTAATAATTGTTTCTTCAACGGGAATAGAAGTTGTTTCACCGTTATCCTGATTGATTAATACAACTAACTCAGTTTCCTCTTCAGTTTTACCCACTACAGCAAAGAACGTTTCACTGTCATTATACCAATAAAATTCTTCTGGTGTAATGATTTCAGAATGTGTCATTGCATATTCAAAGGCTTGATTTTTAGAATTGTTGTATGGAGCAACAGATCTTCTGTATAGTACAATTGTGCCTGCTATCAGCATAATCAAGAATACAGCAAGGCCAATAAAAAATTTTTTCAATTTATTTCCCTCACAGTCTTAAAGTTCAACTATCTAAGTATATCAAATTAAGGTTTAGAAATAAATATTATTAGACACTTTCGCTTTTTTTCAATTTCCATTTTTTAAAAAATGATTGATTTCTTTTGAAATAACTTTTAATGGTAACTGTTCAATTTTTACTTCTGGAGGTAAAGCTTGCTTAAATATGTGGGCATAACTTGACTCAATATATCTGCTGTCTAATATAATTAAGATACCTTTATCGTTTTCAGAACGAATCAATCGTCCAAAACCTTGTTTCATTCTGAGAACGGCTCGAGGCAATGTATCTTGTACAAAAGGATTTTGATTATGAGCCAGTATTTCTTTATATCGCATTTTAACTGCCGGTAGCTCTGGAGAATCAAATGGAAGTCTTGTTACGATCACAATCTTTAATGAGTCACCTGGCAAGTCGATTCCTTCCCAAAATGAATCTGCCCCCAGTAGTAAGGCATTTCTATTTTTCTTGAACTGTTTTAATAATTTCGACTTAGTTCCAGAAATATTTTGGGCAAGTATTAATTTATTATCAAGCGATTTCTTATTTTGCAAGTTATGATAAACCCGTTGTAATGAGTCAATCGATCTAAACAAAATTAGTGCATTCTCATCCACTTCTTTTGCTAGAATCTCAATTGAGTCCGTCAAATATCCAATATAGTCATCACTAGAGGATTCTTTTACTGCTAATAATTTCTCCGGTACATATACTTTTGTATTTTTTTCATAATTATATGAAGACAAAAGTTCTACAAATCTAAGATTATCTAGTTCTAATTGTTTCTTAAAAAAATCAATTGATCGATTATAAGAAAGCGTGCTACTTGTGTACACTACATGACTGTAGTCTTGTAATGAGTGTAATAACTTTTCTTTCATATAAAGACTTGTTCTATTAAATTTTAAAGTACTACTAGGCTTTTTTGAATAATAAGAAATCCAAGAATGGTCACCAGGACTATTCTGATCAAAAATAGTTTTAAAGGACTGGGCATTGTTGGTAAGTTCTTCTAGAAAATCATTAAACATGAGCATATTGAATTGCTCAGAAGAAGATAGTTGATCTTTATCTTCTAGACTTTTATTTATAATATGGTTTCCTACGTAGATTACTTCATACACTAATCTAGTTAATTCCTTTACTGTTCTCTTGAGCGGGAGACTCAATTGCGAGAATTCAACAGATCTTTCCTGCCATTTGATAATCCTAGACTTTTTTTCTCTTGATAGATTTAATTGGTCTACCCAGTAATCTATAAAAGCTTCCCATTCGGATTCAAAAAGTGTTTTGTTTGTTTCAATGGACTGAATTTGATATTCTTTGATGATATTTCTTCTAGATAATTCATACAAAGTTGCTATAATAGAATTTTCTTTTTCTAAGGTACCAAATTTCTTAAGAACTGATATAAATGAATTATAGGATATCGTTTCAGTGGCAGCAGATTGAACAACATCTGGAAAAAAGTGGGCCTCATCAATAAGAATTCTTTCTACATCAGAAAACAAACTCTTTTCCTTTTTCCAATCATGAACCAAGAAGGCATGATTCGTTACAATAATTGCAGCTTGATCTAGTGCTTTTTGAGCACGGTGATAAAAATCAAGATTTTTCCACTTTTGAAATGTTTTACTGGTAAGGTTTGCCTGACCTACTCTTACCTCTGTCCAGAAATCATGGCTATTATTCCCTCCTGCACCTAATTCATCCAGATCTCCAGTAGTAGTCTCAGTTAACCATACTAAAATGCGCATACAAAATAAGGCCTCAATATCTTGTAAATCCACATGTTTCAATTTATATTCAAAGTTAGCAAGAGAAAGATAATGATACTTTCCTTTCACTGAAGCAATTTTTAAAGGAAACGCTAGAAATTGGTTTAAGTATGCAAAGGTTTCTTCTACCATTTGTCTTTGTAATATAGTCGTTTTAGTACTGATTAAAATGGGCTTTTCTGAAGTAGCAATAAAGCTGATAGGAAGCATATAACCTAAAGATTTACCTAGACCAGATGAACCTTCAATAGCTAATCCATCCATTTTTTCGGATTTTTTAAAATATTGATAAACTGTATCCATCATCTCTTCTTGTGTTGACCTTTTTAAATACGAGTCATCAAAAAAAGCTGTTTTTGATTTAGAAGATTCAGGATAAAATGAATTTATAGGAGGCTTTATAGCTTGAATACATATAGAAGGATCTTTTAACGCTATTCCTTCTGCAATTACAAGATCTTTACTTAAATCTTTTGGTGCTTTTTTCATAATGTCTAATGCGTGAATAAAGAAAAGATACGTTTCTGCAATACAATAATGGGATAGTTCAGCCAGTTTCTCCACTGTTGTCAAGGGGAGTGTTTGCAGTTTTTCATCCATTTTTTTAAGTAGAAAAACAGTAGCTTCAGCATCAAATAAAGCATTATGAGGGCGATCTAGATCATAGCCCAACCATTCTACAATTTCCTGTAAAACATAACTATTTGATGTCGGGAAAATAACCTGCGCAAGTTCAACCGTATCAATAGCTGGAATCGTTAATTTTGGAAATCCTGCTCTCTGAAACTCCTGATTAAGAAATTGAAAATCAAATCCTACATTATGAGCAACAAAAATTGTCTGTTCTAGCATTGAGTAAAGAATAGGGGCAATATCTTCAAAGTAAGGTGCTTCTTTAACCTCTTTAGAACTAATCCCAGTAAGTTCTTGTATTCTTTTAGGAACGTTTTTTAGGGGATTAACATACGTATCGAAAGACTCTAAGATTTCTCCGTTTTCTAAAAGTACACATGCGAATTGAATCATTCTATCATTTTCGATATTTCCGCCTGTTGACTCTATATCTACAATGGCATAAATTTGATTTTTTTTCATAAAAACCTCCTTTCCTTATAACTTGGAAAAGTAATAAATTTATATTTATTTTTGTTTAGGTATTAATTGATTTGCAGTTATCCATTTTAGGATTTGAGAATAATCATTTTCTATTTCTTGATCCAGCACTGCTTGCTCTACTCTATCCAGTAAATCTCCTAGCCATATTCCAGCTTTTTGATCAGTTAATTTTAAGAGATCTTTTCCCGAGATAGCTAAATCTTTTTTTGAATAAATAGGAAGATCATTGTAGAATTTTTCGACTAGCCTTCTGTTGGAATCATATTTCAATAAAGCTAAAACATTCTCAGTTTCAAGTGATAATCTTTTTCCTACTTTATATATTGTTTCTTTACTAATTTGCTTATGCAGGCGTTCATGAGCTGTCATATAAACTGTTTCAATATCTTGAATGTTTTTATTTGAAAGTTTCCATGAACGAAGGAACCCTCTAACTTCAGTAGGCATAAGCGTTGAACACATTAAATAAGATACCCAGATTTGGATTTCATTTTCAAAAGGCTTTTCAATACTGATTAATCCTTCAAGTCCTTGCTTATCCAGCCCTGGGCAATAGGCATATAGGTTTGTTTTAATAAAATAAAGCAGGCCTTTATTCTTGGATTTTCCTAAAAACATCTTAATAAATTCAATTTGAATTCGTTCAATCGCAATATGACTTAATAGAGCTGCATGTTTTTTTATTGCTTCAGTTGTATGCCTATCTATCTCAAAATCTAACTGCGCTGCAAAACGAGTAGCTCTGAGCATACGAAGAGCATCTTCGTTGAACCGTTCATCTGGAATTCCAACTGCTTTGATAAGCCGGGAATTTAAGTCTTCTTTGCCATTGAAATAATCATGAATGACTCCATCTCCATCCATTGCTAGAGCATTAATGGTAAAGTCTCTTCTTTTTAAATCTTCTTTTAATGAACGCACAAAAGTAACCGAATCTGGACGTCTAAAATCCTGATACGTTGATTCGGTTCGAAAAGTTGTTATTTCATAAGAATGTTCACCGGAAAGAACCAATACCGTTCCATGTTCAATTCCAACATCAATTGTTTTTTTAAAAAGCTTTTTTACTTCATTTGGAAATGCACTAGTTGCAATATCAACATCATTTACCTCATGATTTAATAATGCATCTCTAACACTTCCACCTACAAAATATGCCTCAAAACCGGCAGAATTAAGCTTGTTTAAAACAGGTAGAGCTTCAATAAACACATTATCTAATTCAATTCTATTGTTTGCCATATTAAACGTGCGACAGCGCTCTTCAATCTTCTCAGTTGAAGTGCCTCGCCTGCTCGCTCCTTTACTTATTTAAAGATATATTTAGTCTTCAACTCTTTCAAACCGATTGTAATCTCTGGTGTTAAATTTGTTCATCACGAGTTTAAATGCGTCCGATAAATCTATATCTAAAGAGTTCGCTAAACTAATCATTACAAATAGTACATCTCCCAGTTCTTCTTCAATAGATTTCTCAGTTTCCTCAGCTTTCTTTGGTTTATCACCATGAATATGGTTGATTTCTCTGGCAAGTTCTCCAACTTCTTCTGTCAAGCGTGCAAGTTGACCTAAAGGTGAAAAGTATCCTGCTTTAAACTGCTTTATGTACTCATCGACTTCTTTTTGCAAAACCCTAATATCTGTCATTATTAAACCCTCAAATCACTTAAAAAGTGCTATTTTCAAGAATCAATAGAGTACAATCACTCTGAACCAATTGTACTCCATTATCTCTAATTATTCAGTTATTCATTAATCAGGAATGAGGTAAACCATTATTTAATTTTTCCTCAACTACCTTTAATTCATTTGTAAGTTCATAAAATGTGTTCTTTTCATCTTGTTCCAAGGCACGATCAATTTCTTGTATCAATCTATTTCTCATTTCTTCTAAATGGAATTGATCAATGGCATCGTTGACCTCTTGACTAAGTTCTTCTGAAATAGAATCATTCCAGCTTGAAAAAGGATTATCTTCTAATACAGTAAGATACTCGGGAGACATCCAAGAATCCGTGAAAAATAGTTCTATATATAAATCTGTATGCCAATTTAATCTAACTTCATGAAAAGCTTGTTCTGGATTATCAAATGCATGTCCATCTTTATAAAATTTAAAGGCTTCTTGGTCTGTCCCTACTGCTGCCATCCGAATTCCTCTTGGTGTTCTTTCAGCACTTTCAACAAATTTTGCTTTATTTAATACGATATCGTGATTGAGTAAATAATTTAAGATCCACATTGATTCACGACGTTTCATCTGATATCTTTGTAAAAACCACTTCAAAAAATGCTTCTTGTCTTTTAATTGTACTCGATTATTCATAATGACTCCCCTCCTTGTAGATAAGACGCATTAAATACTCAAGTATCCCTCTTCTTTATTATAACAAAAATCATTCGAAATCTAAGTGTTCATTGTTTAAAATTTCTTGAATTTCTAAATCATCGCTTCTAAACTCAAGATACCTAATTCCAACTTCTCTAGATTTCTCTATCTGTCCTTCTTCTCTCAAAAAGAAGAAATATTGTTTTAAAAATTCTATATTTGTATCAAAATATGGGTAGGCTTTATCATAGGCTCTTCTAGCAGCATCGTATTCTTCTAATTCATTTTGAGCGACAGCAAGATTCCAATGTAATTGCGGGTCAGCATCCAATTCTGTCAGAGCCTTTTGAACAAACTCAACAGTTTCTTCATATCTTTCCTGATGCAATAAAAAGTTTGTATATTGCAAAGAAATAGTTTCGTTATCCGGATCTAGTTCAAGTGCTAGCTTATAATACTGCTCCGCTTTCACTTCATTACTTCTTTTAAGTTCAACTTCTGCTCCGATTAGATAAAGCTGGTAGTTTGTTTTATCTTGCAAAAGACCTTCTTCAATAATTTCAGAGGCCTTATCTAACTGATTTTCTTCATCTAACCCTTTTGCAAGATAGGGGTATAAAGAAGTATAGGAATGATCCATCTCTTTGACTTTATAAAGACATTCATTTGCACGTTGGTATTCTTTAACTTGAAAGTAAGTGAAACCTAATTGGAATAAAGTATCAACGGTATCATCCACTTCAACAGCTTCTTCTAAATAGTCTATAGCGTTCTCCCAGTCTCCCAGGGCGCTATAAGCGCTTCCCAATCTGGAAACTAGGTGAATACCAGCTAAATTTTCTTCCCCCATTGTTAACAACTGCTCATATTCACGAATAGCTTGAGCATATTTCCCCATGGTAAAGTGCAATTCAGCTAATGCAAATAGGATAACTGGTTCATTTTCCAGAATCGATTGGGCCTCCAAAAGCTTTTGTTCAGAAACCTCAGGAAGATCTAATCCTTGATAATAATCTGCAGACACCAGCAATGCCTGCGGATAAACACTACTAGTTTTATCGATGGACTGAAGCCAGTCAATTGCTTCGAGCTCATTACCTTCTTCAATCGCAATCTCTGCCAAATTAACCTTGATTTCATCATCTTTGGGATTCTGGTCAAGTAAATGATGTAATACACGTTTAGTTTGTTCAAGAAATCCTAATTGATATAAAGAATCGCTTAATCCATATAACTCATCAATAGAATCTTGTTCCAGCGCAAGGATAAAAAGTTCTTCCGCTTCAGATAGTTGATCATTCTGTAAAGCATCGATCATTTTTTGAGAATAGGACATATTGTCTCCTCCAGATAGTCAGTTTATTTAATAGATTACTTTTTTTAATACCTTTATCTGCTTTTTATACTTCTCCTATCTTATCATATTCATTAAGCTTCGTCATGTTAACAATTTAAAAAGCAGCATTAGACAAAATAAAAAAACGCCTTTTAAAAAGACGTTTATTTATTTTATTCTGTCAGGTCAGAAGTTTGATTATACGTATTCAGAAATATAGTTGCTTTAAAAGATAAATTCTGCCCTGTTTCATATGATATAGAGGTTAAATCTGTTTTTTGTGTTAATTCATAAATCTCTTTGACAAATTTGTCTAACTCATTTACATTCTCATATTCAACTTCCAATTGATAGGAATGAGTTTCCACATTTTCAACTTCTTCATTATCACTAGTTGACTCTAGTCATATTATCTTTTGCTAAAATGAGGATAAGTACCAATGTAAAATGAATTTACCAAAATATAAAACGGTCACTGCTGATGCGCCTATGTAGGGACCGAACGGGACTTTAGTCTTTCTCGTAACTTTTCCAAGAGCAAGTAAAATACCATTAATTACAGCGCCATATAATGTTGAAAGTAAGAACAGCAATAAAAATAATTGCCAACCAAAAAGCAACCCAAATAAAGAAAAAAACTTAAGGTCTCCGATTCCCATACCACCTTTAGTAATATAAATAATAAGCCCAATTAATAAAAAAGCGAGGGCGGCTCCTACGATTGAAGATGTCCAATTCGTATCAAGAAAAAAGGCTTTTATTATCAAAAACAGCGGTAAAAAAAACAGTAAAATTTTATTTGGAATCTTTTGATAAGTTATATCTGAAACAGTTACAATAACGATCATAGAGACTAAAAGCAATCCAAAGATCGTTTGAAAAGATAATCCAAAGAAAAGGTATGTCGCAGTAAACAGAAGCCCCGTAGCGAGTTCTACCACAGGATAGACAATTGAGATTGAGCTTCCGCAACCTTTACACTTTCCCTTTTGAATAACATAAGACAGTACAGGTATTAACTCAATCCAAGTCAATTTTCTTTTACAAGTGTAACAATAAGAATTTCTCTGAGATAAAAAATTATTAATCGGCACCCGCAACCCTACTACATTATAAAAAGATCCGAATATCAAACCATATATGAAAAAAACTATTCCTATAAACCATTCCATCCTCATAACTCCTAAGTTCATTCTATGCAAAAAAATCTCCAAATTTATTCTATAATATTCCTTTGTAGTAAAATCATTGCCTATTTTTGAATCAAATGAAAAGGAGAATCTCTAATAGATTCTCCAAGTATCAAAAGTAAGCATTCTATTAATATCTAACTGATAGGTATCCTCAAAAAGTGATTATATTTCTTTAGAAGTATCGTTTAGACTGACTTTAGTTACATAATTACTGAGATAGAATCTCAATTTTCAGCTGTGAAACAATACCTCCTACAGCTAAAATATCAGTCCCTTTAAAGCAAGTACTAGACCAGAGCTGTTTTCTTATCGACTTGTAATAACTACACTTCTGATAATATCCATATCAATTATATTCTAAAGTAAATATTTAAGAATCATTTTATAAAAAATCAAGAAAGAAGTGACTACGATTGATAAAATTGCGATGGCAACAATCAACTCAATTAAAGTAGTCCCTTCCTGCTTTTTAATAAGTTTTATCGGGTTCCAAAATAGCTTGTCTTTCATTGATGATATCCCCTTCGTTAATCGTAGCCACTTTGTTTCTTCCATTTTGCTTAGAACCAACATACATTGCTCGATCTGCTAACATCATCAATTCTTTTATACTCGAACATTGATCAGGATAAGTCGCTACACCAATACTTGCAGTTATATTAACCGTTACAAGTTCACGATCATCTAAATAATTGTGAGTATTAAATGCCGTCTTCTCAATCTTTTCACGTATACTTTCAGCTAATTCAATAATTTCATCCGGTGTTTTATTTGGAACAAAAAAAATAAATTCTTCCCCACCATATCGAGCTAGTTTTTCTTGCTCATAGACAAATGTACTTAACAAAATAGAAATTTGTTTTAGAAGTTCATTTCCAGCCTGATGACCAAAAGAATCGTTCACGTCTTTAAAATAGTCTAAATCGATAATAATAATTGAAATTCTATTATCAGGTCTAGTTTGGTTGTATTTATTGATATTCTGTTCAAAAGCTCTTAAATTTGAAAGACCTGTAAGATGATCCGTTCTGCTATTAATTTTTAATTCTTCAAAATTATAAGCATTCGCTAAAGCGTTATTCAAGAAATTATGCAGAACCGGCATTACAAACAGCATATTTTTACTAAATGCTTTTCTTTTTGGGTCTGTTATACCGATAAATCCTTTTACACTGTCCGCTCGTTTAATAGGAAAAATCAACATACTTTCAGCTGGATAGTCAATTACAGAATGGATAATTTCAGGCCACTCTTCAGAACTTTTGTAAACTATCATATCACTTTCAAACCAGTATTCTTCCAGTATTACATGAGAAGAAATTGGGTCAAGAGACTCTTTAGATTCTACAATATGACCGTTATGATAAACCATGGATTTTTCAATTTTTTGGTCTTCTCTAATTATGCAGTAATAAATTGTGTCTGCCGGGAAAATATTATTCCATGAACTTAAATACAATTCTATAATTTTTTTTACATTTTGTTGTTCGTTTAACTTAATAGCAAGACCGTTAACTTTGTACAAATAACGGTTCTGAGAGTCACTTGAAAAATATAATTTAAAAATGATGGAAATACCAATTAGTGGAAAAGCTGCTATAATAATGCCAAAGGTCGAATATATATTTCGTAGGTGAAGAATCATCAGCGCAATAGGTATTGCATAAAAAACTGAAAAAAGAGAAAATATGTATTCAAAATTTATAATTTTTCCATAGACTTTCTTCTGCCATTCAGTTGCTAACACATATAAAAATAATCGATTAAGAGTTATAGAAGCAACTAGGTAGACCGTTAATGATAAAATATTATAGGGATAATTCAAAGGATTTAGTAAAATAGGATTTACTAGATAATAGATTTCTGCAGATAAAATTGAAATGATTTGAAACAAAAGAATATTCATAGGAAATCTATAACTTTCTTCGCGCGTTATCCTCATCTGCTTCATGACTATGGTAGTAGCTATCGTTGTCACAACCATTTCGGCAAAAAGACCATATGCTAAAAAGACAGATATACTTACACTTGCAATTAAAAAAAGTGTAGCACCTCTAACTTCAATGGGAAAAAGAGCCACGAGTGCACCAAGAAATATAAATACATAAAATGAAGGCTCGGAGAAAAGGCCTGCCGATGCTGTTAAATAAAAAACAACAAAAAACAACAAAGGGATCATTATTAAACCTACCAACCATGTTATGAATTGTCTTTTCTTTGATAGCATCGCATTCACCTCTTCGGTTCAATATGAATTTATTAGCATGACAGTCTCCTAAGTCAGTCTATCTTTATTAAATATTTATGTCAATATCCTAAATTAAATAAAAAAAGCCTATTTTAGGTAGGCTAAATTCGTATAATATAACAACTTATATATTTGATATCATTTTGTATACTTTTCGCCTTTTTAAGTTAATCTAATGTTAATATAACTTCATTTTAATAAATGACATAATTGTGAATTTTTTATTTAATATGGTCACAATGTCAATATTAAAACATCCTTTAAAATCTATTCAAGATAAATTACTATTTCAGCTTCCTGACTAGTTTTTTAAAGGATGTTTTTTTAAGTTATTTTTTTTGGAAGATCTTCTGGTAATAGTGGTTTACTGAATAAGTAACCTTGGCCATATGAACATTCATTTACTTTTAAGAATTCTGCTTGATCTTCTGTTTCTATTCCTTCAGCAACGATATGAAAATTTAGACTTTTCCCCATTTGGATTATAGTTTTTACTAGAGACGCAGTATTCTCTTTTGTTAATATCCCATCAATAAAAGATTTGTCTATTTTAACAATGTCAATAAATATATTATTTAATACACTAAGTGAAGAATATCCAGTTCCAAAATCGTCAATTGCGATCTTTACACCCAAATCATGTAATTCTTTAATTATCCGATTGGAATGGTCAATATTTTGCATTACACTTTCCGTAACTTCAATAATTAAATATTTAGGATCAAGATCATGATGAAGCAATGTCTGTTTTATTCGTTCAATAAAAAATGGATCTTCATATTGCAGAACAGAAACATTTACTGCAATATCTAAGCAAATACCATTCTTATGCCAAATTTTGTTTTGACGAATTGCTTCAAACATAACCCAGTACCCTATATCTTGAATGATTCTAGATTCTTCAGCGATTGGAATAAATTCGGTAGGAGATACTTCTCCGAGCAATGGATGTTTCCATCTGATTAGTGCTTCAGTACCGTAAATAACTCCCGTACTTAGATCTACTTTCGGTTGATAAAGTAAATATAATTCATTTCTACTGAGTGCTTCTTTTAATCCAAATTCTATTCTTCTTTTTCTTTCAATTAAAGCAGCGTCGTCAGTCATGAATACATGATAATTACTTTTCCCACTATCTTTAACTTTATACATTGCGATCTCAGCTTGTTGATACAATGCCTCAATATCTTGTGCTGTTTCAGGATAGCGACTTATCCCCATACTAATTGTAAGGTAAAATAATTGGTCATTAATTTTAATAGGTTTTTTAAAAACATTTAAAAGTTTTTCAGCGATCAATTTAGTTTTCTTTTCATTTGAACTTTCAAGTAAGATCATAAATTCGTCTTCGCTTTCCCTAGCAATGAACGCATCGTTTCCTAAGGTATCTTGAAGTTTAGATGCAACTTTTACTAATACCTGATCTCCTAAATTTCGACCATGTAGTTCGTTAATTATCTTAAAGCGATCAATATCTAAAATGATAATAGACATTTCAATATCGTCTGATTTTTCTTTTTTTTGTTTAGTAAAATAATCATAAAATTTCTTTCTGTTAGGTAATTTGGTTAATTGATCATAATGATTACTTTTTCTTAGTTTCTCTTCTTTAAGTTTACGAGCAGTAATATCGATAGATGTTCCCACATATTTTAAAACTTGTCCATAATCATCAGAAACAACATTCACAAATGTTTCTAGCCAAATAATTCTACATTTTCCGTCATAAACGCGAACTTCAAAGGGTTGTCCACTTCTGTTATCAAGTTCATCAATAAATTTCAAAAAATCAGGTAAGTCATCTGGATATACACTGCTCTTCCATGAATCTATCAAATTAGGATAATCAAATTCATCAATATTTAAAATCTTACAAACAGCTTTAGAAGCTTTTTGATTTTTCTTGTTCTTATCAATTTCCCATAGAAATGATCTATCATTATTAAAAACTGATTCAAGATCTTTCTTTTCTTTTTTGATAGTTGAGATTTCAGACTTATTTTCATTTAACTTACGATTAAAATACATCAACATGCCTATAAACCCTACTCCTAAAAAAATGAGCCAACTATAATAGACAATTCCACTTATATGTGCTACTACGAATTTTATGGAAAATATAGACAATGTGCTTCAAACTCCTTTTGAACTTTCTTCTATTTAGAAAGTCTATTTACTTATATCGATATTAACTATAAAAATAGAGGTACTTAGTCTTTAGCGATTTTATTCAAGCTCTCTTTATAATTACTGAATAATATAACTTTTTCGAGTATTTTAACCTGCTTATTGATTGATTTGACCTCATTAAACATATTTTCAATCTCTTCATTTGTTGTAGATATAGTAGCTGAGAGCTCTTCAATTGTGGAAGCATTTTCTTCTGAAGAGACAGATAAATTATTCATAATATCAATCATATCATCTGTTTTATTTTTCATTTTCATCTCTGTTTGAGAAACTTGATCAATGACATTTTCTAAAGTATTGAATGCTTTAGATAAGAAATCGAATTGTTCATTTGTATCTGCCAAGTTCTTTTGCTGTTCAGCAGTAATATTTTGAACGTTAGAAACGGCGCTTACTGCACCTTTTGTTTGATTCATTAAATTTAAGATAACTTCAGCAATTTCTTCATTGAAGGATCTTGATTGTTCAGCAAGTTTTCTAATTTCTTCTGCAACAACTGCAAAACCTTTACCGTCTTCGCCTGCCCTTGCTGCCTCAATGGAAGCGTTCAACGCCAACAAGTCGGTCTGTTCAGAAATACTGGCGATCTGGGTACTGGCATTCTCAATTTTATCAACGGAGTCGGAAGTCAACTTAATCATTTTCTCAATTTCAGTGATCGATTGTATACTATCTTGTGTACTTTTTGTTAATGAATTTAAATTATTCAAACTAGATTCTTTCAATTCACTGGCATGAATGGTTTCTTTAGTTAAACTAAAAATATGATTTGCATGATCACTGAGCAGATTCCCTAATTTAGTAAGGTTTTCGGCACCACTTTCCGTATTTTCAGCTTGAGCAGTAGTTGAAGTAGCGATATCGTCGATTGCATTGACCGTTTCCTGAGAAGCATTGACAATCGATTGATTTGTCTCATGCAAAACCGCTGTACCTTCTTGAAGATTTTGCACTGTTTTTTTTGAGGCTGATACAATTTTTTCTAACTCATTAGATTGAGCCATTAAGGAGATATTAAAATTCGTAATAACTTTTTTACCATGCCATACTAATGTATATGCTAAAGCTGCAAATATTAAATAAACAAATAACATTGAACCTAATTCAAATAAATCATGCCCAACAGTCCATCTTAATCCCATCATAATGATTAGTTCAATAAAACCGATAATGGCTGCGCTCAAATAAAATGTTTTATCCATATATATTGTATATACGACTAGTAATATTACTAGAGTAAACCAACCGGCTATAAAAGATAAAGTCAGGTATAAAAGAATGGGCAATACATGGAGTAATCCCATAATAAAGAAAGGATATTGCGCCGATTGTTTGAGAAATTTGTGCATTATGAATGTTGCTACAAGAATGATTGAACTTACTAATATGTAATACATGAAATTACTCTGTTCAAAAAATGATACTCTTTGATAAAAATAAATGAATGGATAGGTTACTAAGATCATTCCTATGAAAAAGTATGTAATGATATCGGTAACATTCGCATTAAACATCTGTTTAATGGATAACTCTTTTGATTTTGACTGTGACATTAACTATTCCTCCTATATTTCTACTACAACTTATACTATCGGTTTATATATAAGTTAATTAATAGGAAAAAGAAATAATCATAGACTATTTTAATTTGATTTTCGTAGATTTTTTTAAGCCAGTATATATTTTGGTGAAATCATCTACAAATCAACAAAAGTAAAAAATAATTTATTATCAGCGTTCATACCATTTTGAAATTGTAGGTGCTGTTAAGAATTTTATTTACCTATTTTAGTTTTGAGGGGCTCGTTAGGATAAAAATTTATCTATGAGCCAAAGCAGATGAGTATAAGAATTAATAATGGCTTACTATATTCCGTCTCGATAATGAACAATAATACGAATCAATTTTATAACTGTCATTATACTTACCAAATCATTTAAAAAACACCTAATATATATTTTTTTAGCTGATCGTAAGGTAATAAGTAAGATTGATTTTATGAAAAGAGGACTTTATTGATTCATAAATCAGAAAGTAGTTTAAGTTGTGTAATTGTATGAATAAAATAAAAAAGAGTGAAAGAATTCACTCTTAAAAAAGTCTGAAATTTCGGAAGTTATAATACATTAATTATAATGAGTTAATATAGAATTTTGTACTAGACCCTATTTATAAAATCAAACTAAATAATATACTGTTCGCCCATTCTGCTGCTCAAAATCATCATGGTGTGATTAATACTCCGATCTTTAGTTAAATATCCTTTTTCAAGCTCAATTACTCTTGAAGGCATTTTATCAACTAATGACTGATCGTGTGTCGCCATAATAACTGTGGTTCCAGATTTGTTAATTTTATGAAGAACTTTTAAAATTGAATAAGCATTCTGAGGATCCAGGTTCCCAGTTGGTTCATCAGCAAAAAGAACTATAGGGTCGTGTACAATCGCTCGTGCAATTGCAATTCTCTGTTGTTCACCACCAGAACAATTTGAAGGATATTCAAAGATTTTATGTTTTAGTCCAACTTTTTCAAGAGCTTCGATTACCTTATCGTTAATTTTTTCTTTTGGATAGCCTGTGACTTCCAATACATAAGCAATATTATCAAAAACAGTTTTATAGGAAAGCAATTGATAGTCTTGAAAGACTACGCCTATTTCACGACGAAGCTTATGGATTTTTCTATTATTCATTTTATGAACATGGTGATCCGCTAATCTAACTTGACCTCTATTAACCTTTTCTTGCCCATACAAAACTTTTAATAAAGTACTTTTTCCTGAACCACTTTTTCCTTTTAAATAGACGAATTCTCCTGTTTCAATCATTAAAGTCACTTGTTGTAAAGCAGAAGTTCCGTCTCTATAAGTTTTTGTCACATTATTCAAGGAAATCATTTCATCACCATAACCTTTTTAGCTAAATCGACTTAAGTGAATTGATTGATAAGGGAATAGATTTCATCTGTGCTCCGGGTGACTTGTGCATTCAAAGAGTATGCTCGCTGCGCCATAATCATATCTGTAAAGGATTGCGCCAGATCAACATTTGAATTTTCATAAACACCCGTCAATAGAGTACCGAAGGCTCCCGGATTCTCAATAGAATTTATTAGCGTTCCCGCTTGTTCAGGGGGAATGGTAAAGTTATTATCGCCAATTGGAATTAACGCTTGAGGATTCTCAACATTGTAAAGTGGAATTACGCCCACATTTATTTGTCCTTCGCCAGTTTGGATAAATATCTCTCCTGAGCTGCCTACTTGAACTTCGCCTTCTGGCCAAGCATCAGCAGGAATAGTAAGATTAGTCTCAACTACTTGCCCTCGACTGTTCACAATTTGTTTATTTTCATCTAATGTGAAATTTCCATCTCGAGTAAGCACTAGATCTCCAGCCTCATTTCGGACTCCAAAGAACCCTTCACCATTCACTGAAACAGAAAGATTTTCTTCTGACTGAACCAATGAACCCGCTGAAAAATCAGTTCCATTAGTAGAACTTAGAACTCCTCTATTTAGCCCTAGATTATTAGCATTACCTGATAATAAAGCGTCTTGTTCATTAATATCATTTACAAGAAGTTCTCTAAAGCTAACGGTTTTCTGCTTGTATCCAGCTGTATCAGAATTCGAAATATTGTGGGCGATTGTATCAAGCTTATTCTGCTGAGCTTTTAATCCGCTTTTACTGATGCTATAAGGTATTCTCATCTAATATCCTCCTAAACTTTCCCGACTTCTTGAGTTGCGCGACGCAATGTTTCATCAGTTGTTTTTAGCATACGCTGATTCGCTTCAAATTCTCGTGAAATCTGCATCATATTACTCATCACATCGGCCATATCCACGTTAGACTGTTCAACTTGTCCCTGGTTTACTGTAAAACCAGTACCCATAGGTATTCCACCTTCACCTTGAAACAGAGTATCTCCTGCGCTATTCAGTGCAGCTTGGTCTTCAAAACTTGTTATATATAAGAATTGTTCCGCCCCTTCACCTGATTGAACAAAACCGTTTTGATCTACAGTAAAAGAATTCGAATCAACAGTAATTGGTTCTGTTCCTCCTCCTGGCTGTATACCAAGTACCGCATAGCCTTCCTGGGTAACAAGCTGATTTTGATCATTAACTGTAAAGTTACCATTTCGAGTATAAAAAGTTTCTCCAGCTGCATTTTGCACAGTGAAAAAGCCATTTCCGCTTAAAGCAAGGTCAGTCTGATTGTTGGTTGTCTGGAATGCTCCTCCGCTTAAATCTCTATACGCTTCGTCTAATTGATTTCCAAAGGTAATCTCTCCAGTCTCTCTTCGAAGATTAAGTTCAGGACCTCTTGTGTAGTTATGTACATCAACTCGTTCTGTAGCACTTGTGACAAGCTGTTGCGATTTATAACCAGGTGTGGTTACATTTGCAGTATTTGTAGCTAAGCTTTTTTGTTTTTCTGATAAAACGTTAAAACTTCTTGATAAAGTATCTAGACCTCTAATCATTAGCGTAATCACTCTCCAATATTTCTCTTAATTTCAATAATGTTTTCCCATGTATCTGAGAGACTCTCGGTACACTTATATCAAATATATAGGAAACTTCCTTCATACTCAATCGTTCAACGTAAATTAACTGCAAAATCTGCTGTTCCCGTTCACTTAATTTTGTCACAGCATTTGTTAAATAGATAGATTGTTCTTTTTTTAATAAAGTATCATCAATAGCCGCTTCGTTACGATCATCTATTGCATCCATCATGGTAACTTCATTATCAGAATCAACATTAATCACTTCATCTAACGACACATAAGCGAGTTGATGAACTGTATCATGAATCCCTTCCAAATCTTTCTTAGTTAATTCCAATTTTTCGCATATTTCTTTTTCTGTAGGATTACGTTTAAACTGAATTTCTAGTTCTTCTTTCGCTTTATAATACAAATTCAATTTTGCCATTCTAGATCTTGGGACTCTGGATGTCTTTCTTACTTCATCAATAATTGCACCTTTGATCCTTATATAAGCATAATTTTCGAAAGGGACTTTTTGCGTTTTATCGTAGCGTTTCAGAGCATCTATCAAGCCGATTACGCCAATATTGACCATATCTTCGTGATCATAGTCCCTGTTTTTGACATTTATGGAGTGAACGACTTTATGCACTAACGGCATATATTGTAATATAGCTTCATTTCGATCTTCTACTTCCAACTGATAAACTCCCTTTCTTTCATTATTCTTTTATCTCAATCATACCAACAGTTTCTAATGGACAGTCATTCGGCACTTCATTTAGTGAAACAACTGTAAGTTCTGGAAAATTAAAGGTGATTAAATTCTTAACTGCTGGCCTTATTTTAGGTGCAGTTAACAAGACATGCGGAACACCTTGAGCATTTAATGCTGAATGTTGCTGATTAATACTATCAAACAGTTTTGTGACAATCTGTGGCTGCAATACAGGTATTGAACCAGCAGAGGATTTCTGAATACTTGTACTTAATATCTCTTCTGTTTCTGGATGGATAGTTAAGACATTTAAGGTCCCTTGATCATCAAAAAATGGTTTAACTATTGTTCTTTTTAAAGATTGTCTTACATATTCTGTTAATGTTTCTGGATCTTTAGTTGAACTTCCATAATCAGCTAATGTTTCTAAAATAGTTTCAAGGTCAGTGATTGCTACATTTTCTTGCAGTAAATGCTGCAATACTTTTTGTACATCTCCAAGTTGAAGAATATCCGGAATTAATTCGTCAATCACTACATTGTATTGATCTTTAATTCCCTCCAGCAATTCTTTAACTTCTTGTCTTCCCAATAATTCATGTGCATTGTTTTTAATGACCTCTTTTAAGTGGGTAATCAATACAGTCAACGGATCAACTACTGTGAAATCGTGTAGTTCAGCAATTTCTTTATTTTTAGCTGTAACCCAGAGAGCATCTAACCCAAAGGCAGGTTCAATTGCTGGTATACCTTCAAAATCAAATTCTTCAGAAGCTCCCCCAGGTTCTACCACTAAGAAACGGTCAGTATATAATTCACCGGATGCTACTTCATTTCCTTTTATCTTAATAACATATTCATTTTGTTCCATTTGTAAATTATCTCTAATCCGTATTGGATTTAATAAAACACCTTTTTCGTGAGAAAGTTGTTTTCTAACTGCAGCAATCTGATTTGTCAGATTAGATTCTTGATCTTCATTAGCTAAAGGAATCAAACCATAACCGATCTCAATAGCAATCCTATCTACTTGGAAGCTAGCTACTGATTCTTCTTCTTTAGCAACAGGCTGGCTTTGTTCTACTAGTTGCTGCTGTATTTTTGCATCTTCGGCTTCTTGTTTTTGTCCTTCATTCACTAAATATCCTGCTGTTCCTAAAGCAACTCCAAGAATTAGAAATGGAAGGATAGGAAATCCTGGAATAATTGCAAAAATGATCATTAGAGCTGAAACGATGTATAAAACTTGAGGAACATTGAATAACTCTCTACCAATCGTATCCCCAAAAGCTTTTTCATTTGCTGTTCTTGTAACCAGAATACCAGAAGCCACTGAAATCAGTAATGAAGGGATTTGACTAACTAGACCATCCCCAATTGTAAGTTTACCGAAGTGTTCCAATGCTTCAATCATAGTATAACTGCCTTGCAAAGAATGAATTAATATACCACCAATCAAGTTGATAATGGTTATAACTAGACCTGCAATTGCATCACCTTTTACGAATTTACTGGCACCATCCATGGAACCATAGAAGTTAGCCTCTTTTTCTAAATTAGATCTTCTCAATTTAGCAGCTTCTTCTGTAATTAATCCTGAATTTAAATCGGCATCAATAGCCATCTGTTTACCTGGCATTGCGTCCAAAGTAAACCTTGCTGAAACCTCCGCTACTCTACTGGCACCGTTCGTTACAACCAGCATTTGAACTAATACAATAATAATAAAAATTACTGCTCCAACAATATAGTTGTTTCCGGCAACAAAATTAGCAAAAGTATCAATTACTTGACCTGCATCACCCTCACTTAGAATTAAACGAGTCGAACTTACATTTAATCCTAATCGAAACATCGTTGTTATCAGCAACAATGTAGGGAAACTCAAGAAATCTAAGACCGAATGTGTATATAAGGTTAAAACTAATATAGTAATTGCAAGTGAAATATTAACAACTAACAGAAGATCCAAGATGAAAGTAGGCATTGGGATCATAATGATTCCTATTATGGAAACAACAATAAAAGCAACAAATATATTCAAGTAATTGCCGATCCCAGATTTAGTTGATGTCGAAGCTTGATTCATCTTGATTCTCCTATTCATGGTTTTTAAATTTTAGTTTTTTTACGTTTTTCAGCTTGGAAAACAAGAGCTAATATTTCAGCGATAGCCTGATAGAGTTCTATCGGAACTGGATCACCTGGATCTACATCTTTATATAAAGCTCTCGCAAGTGGTCTGTTTTCAATCATAGGTACTGCTTTTTCTGCAGCTCTATCTTTCATACGAAGTGCCATCAAGTCCTGCCCCTTAGCAAGCATTATTGGAACCTCATCAGTTTTTTGATCATATCTAATTGCAATGGCAAAGTGAGTGGGATTCGTTATAAGTACTGTTGCATCATCTACGTCAGAAATTTTCCCGCTTAATAATTCTCTATAGCGAGCTTTCCTCTGTGATTTAATCTGCGGATCTCCTTCCATTTCTTTATATTCATCTTTAATTTCCTGCATGGACATCATCAATTCTTTGTTGTGTGAGTATCTTTGGAACACAAAATCAGCGACGCCTAATACGGCTAAGAAAATCGCAAGATTAAAGGCTAGTCTAGAAACTAAATCAATCATTAGAGGGAATATGTTTGCTGATCCTATGCTTCCCGAATTCATAATCATGAGTCCTGAATGATATAAGGTGTAAAGAGTAAATCCTACAACAATAAATAACTTAGCTAAATTTTTAAATAATCCAAATGCAGCTTTTTTCCCGAAGATATTTTTAAAGCCTGATATTGGATTGAGTTTTTTCAGACTTGGTTTAATTGGATCAGCGGTAAGCATAAAACCTACTTGTGCTAAATTTCCGAAAACAGCTGTCAAAAATGCAATTATTAAAAATGGTGCAGATAAAATCAAAAAGTATAAAATTGCTTTAGATCCAATATTACCTAATTCATTATGTATATTTTGGACATCAAAGCCATTTTTCAGCATATTCTGTAAAAATACAAATGCTCGTTGAAATACATAAGTAGCCAGTCCAGTGAAAGCTAAAGCAAAAATACCAAAAGATAAAGCAGATGATAAATCTTGACTTTTAGGTACCTGTCCCTTTTTGCGAGCGTCCCTAAGCTTTTTCGGGGTAGGTTTTTCGGTTTTTCCATCTTTCTCTGCCACTAGAACTCACCTCACAAATTAAACATTAATTACTTAAAGAATCTAGGAATTGATTCATATATTTGATCATCTCAGGAAAGATTTCCGAGATGTTTTCCATTAACATAGGTAAAAATATAAACATGAATACTAAACTTACTAATATCTTCATAGGTATACCTAAAATCAGCACATTGATTTGAGGAACAGTTCTAGAAATTAGAGCTAAGGTTAGTTCTGATAATAGCGCTACTATAATAAATGGAATTGCTAAGCTCAAAGCTATTTCAAACACATGTCCAAACAACTTTACTATTCCTTCAACACCAAAACTATTAAAAATAATCTGATTTAAAGGAACATACTCGAATGATTTTACTAAACTTCTAATTACAAGATGATGAATGTTAGCAATAAAGAATATAGAAATTGAAATCCAATAATAGATCCTTCCGAAATTTGATGCACTCACACCAAGAGATGGATCATAGATTTGACCCATTGAAAAACCAACTTGAAAATCAACCAATGAGCCTGCAATATCAACTGCTGTAAAAAATAGAATGGTTATGTATGCTAATGCCATACCAATAAATAGTTCCTTGATACCCAATATTAAGAAAACTATTATAGAAAAAGGTGTTTCAACTGGATCTATGAACCCCATTACCGTAAAAGACAATGCCAGCGATATTCCTAATTTAGCAACTTGTGGAAAAGCTTTATTAGAAAAACCGGGACTTAAAGAAATAAAAGTCGTAATACGAATTAATATTAATAGAAAATGCTCTACCTGATCTATCATACTGATCACAATCCGGCGATGATAGTGAATAATCGTTCAGTAAATGAGATTAACGTATTTAACATAAAATTGCCTAATAAAACAAGTGTTAACAGTATTGCAAATAATTTGGGAACAAAACTTAACGTTTGTTCTTGGATTTGGGTTGTAGCTTGTAAAATACTGACAACTAAACCAATAACTAGAGCAATAATCAATACAGGAGCCCCTACACGTAACATCACGAGAAACGCATCTTGTAAAACATCTAGTACATTTTGTGTTGTCATATCATAAAATCCTCTCAAATAATTTTTTAATAAAAACTGCTGACTAAAGACTCAACTACCAGGTACCAACCATCTACCATCACAAATAATAATAATTTAAACGGTAAAGAAATCATAACAGGAGATAGCATGAACATTCCCATAGACATAAGAATACTCGAAACGACAACATCAATTACTAAGAATGGAATAAATATCAAAAAACCAATTGTAAAAGCTGTCCTTAATTCACTAATAGAAAAAGCTGGAATAATGGTTGTCAAAGGTAAGTCTTGTGGCGTTTCTGGATAGTCTTCTCCAGATAAATCTACAAATAATTCTATGTCACTTGTTCGAGTTTGATCTAACATAAAATCTTTAATTGGTTTCTCGGCTTCTACAAATGCTTCTTCTCTTGACAAGTCACCTTCCAACATAGGAGTCAGTGCTACGTCATTAACTTCTTCATAGACAGGTCGCATCACAAAGAGTGACAGGAATAAAGCTAAGCCTATTAATACTTGGTTCGGCGGAGTTTGTTGTGTACCCAAAGCATTTCTAGTAAAAGAAAGCACGACGATCATTCTTGTAAAGCTTGTAGTTAATACTAAGAAAGAAGGAATCAATGCGATTAATAGAAGCAGTAGATACAAATCGATGACTTCAGAAGATTCACCAGTATTTGAGAATACATCTACTAAATTGTCCACCATAAAATAATTCCTTTCTTAGTCTCCCTTAAAAGAGTCCTCATACTTTTTCTTTAAATGCTTATACTTACTTTTCAAGTCACCGGATATTTTCTTAATGTCAGTTATACTTTTCGTATTTTCTGCTTGTTGATGGAGCCGTATTTGAATCTCTTCTTTTTCTTGTTGCGAAAATTCCTTTATAACTTCATTTCCATGTTCACTGAAGCTCATTAACATATATTGCGCTCCTACTTGCACGATACATAAGGAGGAACTTTTTGATACAGGTACGCGTTCGATTATTTTGATTGCTTTACTTCGCACTTGATTCATTCTATCTAATCTTTTCAATAAGAAATTAGCTAATATAATGATCAGTAAAAGAGCAAACAACATTTGAATAAATTGATCTACACCTACACCTTGCATCTTATTCCTCCTGTATTTATGTCGTTAAAGGTTATTTAATCCTGAGTTAGAATATTCGTAATGTAGACTTTATGGATAATATCTTTTCCAAATGCTTCATTTATACGATTTTTCAAATCATTTTTTATTACAAAAGAATTATCTTCTCTTTTTAGTAGCGTATCAATGTTTTCATTTGAAACAACATGAATAATTGCATCCCGAACTTTTGCTATCTCTTTCCCTATCAATTCTTCAGCACCTTCTTCATAACTACTGACAGATACTTCCAATTTGACTATCGCTGTGTCATCACCATTTTTATCAGGTACGTTAATCAGAAACTCATCTAATGGCACTTGAACCTCTACTGGTTCAGGCTCTTCAAAAAATTTACTGATAAAAGGTATTTCACCCGAACCGCTCATGAGTGAATACCCAATAAAACCTCCTAATAATAGGATAACAATGGCCAGGGCAATAATTATTATTTTACTTTTACTACCCTTACTTTTTGTATTTTCTGCTACTGTAGGATTATTCGCCATTGTCTACTTCCTCTCTATCTTCATACATAATAATCACATTCACTCTTCTATTCAATGCTCTATTTTCATCAGAATCATTAGCTACTTGCGGGGAATGCTCTCCATAGCCTTTTGCAGCTAATCTATTCGGAGAGACCCCCCTTTCTTCACTTAAATAACGTAAAACAGAGACTGCTCTTCCTGTAGATAATTCCCAGTTTGAAGAAAACTTAGAATTATTAATGGGAACATTGTCTGTATAACCTTCCACGACAATTTTATTATCAAAAAGATCAAATAAACCTGATAATTTACTTAATGTTTCTTCTCCAGAGGCTGTGATATCAGCATTGCCTGAAGTAAACAATATAGATTCCTGAATATCGATATATACACCCTCAGTATCGCGAGAAATTGTTAAATCAGATTCAATTCCATTCTCAGCCATATACTTATTTGCTGTCTCATATAATTCTTGTACTTCTTGTGGAATGACATTTGTACTTTCAACACTTTCACTATCTTCTACTGTTAAATCTTCTGGATTAGCTTGATCAATATCTTCTACCTCAGTTGTGTTTAGATCAGAGATAGTACTGCCATTATCTTCCAGTATCGAGTCATTACTGCTACCTGCCAGAGCAACTCGAAGCGACTCAGCGACTGCTTTAAATTGTTCTTCACTCACTGATGACATTGAAAATAACAGAACAAAGAATGTTAGTAATAAAGACATCAGGTCAGAATATGTGGCCATCCATGCGGGTGCTCCGCTTGACTTAGCTTTTTTCGGTTTTCTTGCCATTTGACTCCCTCATTTACTACATCTTTATTTTTCAGAAACTGCTGCTACTGCTTCGTCTTCAAGCTTGGTTGTCTTGAGCTCTTTTTGTGAAATAAAGCTTTGAAGTTTCTGTTCGATTACTCGTGGATTTTCTCCCCTTTGAAGCGCAAGTACTCCTTCGAGAATCATTTCGTTCGTTTTCAACTCATTCCCCGTTTGCATTTCTAGATTTTTAGCTAATGGAATGAATATGATATTAGCTAAAAAGCTTCCGTACAAAGTTGTCAATAAAGCTGTAGCCATTCCCGCACCAATTAGTGAAGGATCTTGAAGATCTCCCAGCATAGCAATAAGTCCAATTAGTGTACCAATCATTCCAAATGCTGGAGCATATTCTCCCCATTTACTAAAGACTTCTTGTCCCTCTGAATGTCTATTTTCAGTTTGTTCAAGTTGTACAGTCATCAGTTCTTTAATGGTGTCTTCATCTGTTCCATCAACGACCATTTCCAGTCCATATTTGAGTAATGGATACTGCAGTTCTTTAATATCTCCTTCGATTGATAGGATTCCTTGAACTCTAGATTTTTTTGTGATTTCAATAATCTTATCTATTAAAGCTACTCGATCGTTATCTGGTTCAATAATTAATTTCATTACTAAACTTGGAATTTTTTTCATCGTTTCAATCGGAAAACTGATCATTAAAGCGCAAAAAGAACCTAAAAGTGTAATGATCAGAGATGGAACATCAAAAAATCCTGCTAGTGGACCACTGGATGACATAGCATATATGATCAATCCAATACCTGCAATCATACCAATGATAGGTGTAAAGCTTCGTTTCATTCTTTTACCTCCCAGGGGTTGCGATAAACCTGATTTTTAAATTGGATAACTTTATCTCTAATTTCTTCAGGTGTCTCTTGAACCCAAATCGTCTTTTGATCAACCAGTGTAATCAAAGTATCGTACTCTTTTTCTACCCTATAGATCAGATCACAATTAAGATAAAATTCTTTTCCAGCTAAAGATTTTAAAAGAATCATTTTATATCCTCTTTCTATTTTTGATCTTGAGTATTCAACTAATTTTTAGATTAACGTTTTAAGTTGATCAATTCTTGCAGCATTTCATCTGATGTTGTTATACTTCGAGAGTTTGCTTGATAAGCTCTACTCGCTACGATCATCTCTGTAAATTCACTCGCCAAATCAACATTAGACATTTCAGTAAATCCAGAACGAATAATTCCATAACCATCATCTGAAGGACCGCCAAGTTGTGGCTCCCCTGAGTTAGTAGTTGAATTGTATAAGTTACTGCCTGCTTTTTCTAAACCATCCGGATTTGCAAAATTGGATAATGCCACTCTACCTAAAACATAGGTATTTCCATCACTGTATGTAGCAATGATCGTACCCGTATTATCAATATTGTAATCTTGTAATTCGAGGCCACCCATAGTCTGATTAATTTGAATGGGGCTTAATGTAGTGGGTAAATCTCCACTATTATAACCAGCTTCTGGCGTCATGCCGCCTGCTGGAACGTATCCCATTACTTTATATCCGTTTGCTGAGGTAAGGTTTCCATCATAATCAATTGTAAATCCACCATCACGCGTATAATTAACATTTTCTCCAGTACCATTCTCACTAACTACAAAGAAAGATTTATCTCCATTTTGTATAGCAAAATCCAACCCTCTACCTGAATATTGGAGTGAGCCACCTTGCATTAACATATTAGTAGCTGCAACTTGAGTTCCTAACCCAACTTGTTGAGCATTAATTCCACCTCGACCGTTATTATTCGGTCCTTGTGCTGCAGCATTTGTTTGAGAAATCATGTCTTGGAATGAAACCTTTTGTGATTTAAAGCCCGTTGTATTCACGTTAGCGATATTATTAGAGATTACATCCATTTTAGTTTGTTGGCCTTTCATACCAGTGATACCAGAATATAATGATTTTAACATTTTGAATCCTCCTATTATTATCTATAGTTGTTTTGAGATGTCTCTAAATCAGTCAGTCAATAGAGAAAAGCCCCTTTTTCAGTCCAGCTTATACATCCCTTTTTACTTGGATTGCACTATCAATATTTGTTACTTCATGCATTTCATCTGATTTCAATGCTGTAATGACTTTGCGATTTTTTATACTCGCAATCAAAGCTAAGTCATCATACAAAATTAATGACTGTTTAGAGCCTTTTTCAGCTAGCGTTTGAACAGCTTCTTCTAAATTACTTAAATCCGTTTTGTCTAATGAAATGCCATGTTGGTCTAGTCTTTTCTGTGCATGATTAGAAAATGTTACTTTATGTTCACTATCTACGTTTTTTAATGCATCTTCGATAAATGAGCCGAACTGACGATTTACTGAAACAGAAGGATGATTTAATTTAAAAGAATGTGATGAAGGTTCTTTAGGTCCTGTAAGTTTATCAATCACTTGCAGTCCCAACTTCGACAATATTGTTTAATGAATAAGTTTTACCATTAACTTGTATCGTAGCGTAACCACTATCGAATTTTACTTTTTCTACCACACCTTTTACTAACTGATCTTCCTCTGTTTTAAGTGAAACTTCTTTACCTACCATGCCTAAAGCCTGTTGTTGTTGAGTCATTAGCATCGTCGTCTGCATAGTTTTTGTTAATTCCTGCATTGAATCCAACATTCCAAACTGAACCATCTGACCAATATAATCCGTTTCTCCACCGCCACCGCCGCTTCCGCCGTCTAAGGATGGCATACTCATTGCATTCGAGATAATATACAAAAATTGTTCCATGTCTAGATCTGAATTCTTCTTTGTTTCATCTTCTGGTACTACTTTTTCGAGCGATCCAATAGTCATTTGAGAAGGTACATTCATTTAATTAACTCCTTTCAAAATATTTAGTTAGGCAATTACATTTACTCGGCCCTTATTCATTTCAGTCTCAATCGGTGATTCAATTTCTGGATCTAGATCACTATTAGCTAAATAGAGCTTTTTATTTTTTATGACTTGCTGAAATTTCTGATTACTCTGCTGTTGGTCAGAAAAATTAAATGCTGCATCGAAAGCTTCTTGTGCAGGTGTAACTAGTACTTCGATTTTATCAAATTTAACTGACTGCGTTGCCGTATTTCCAGTAAAGTTTTTTAGTTGCTGTTCTACTAACCTTTTTGCATCCTCAGAAGAAACAACTAATTTACCTATTAGTTTGTTGTCAATCATTTCTAATTCAATGGTTACTTTACCTAAGCTTTCAGGCGTAAGTTGAACAGTAGATTTAATGGTTTCTGGTTTTCCAGGATTTTGAATTTTTTCAGTTACCATACTTTGCAGTTGATCTACTATATCTTTATTTAAAACTGTAGAAATTTCTTTTGCAGCAACTGATATATTTTCAGAACGTACATTTTTCTGAGCTGCAATATCTGTTTGAGGCATTTCAACTTTAATATTCGTTTCTTTAATATCAGAAGTTATAGTATTCATTAACGGACGCTCTGCTATTAATCCCGTTTCTTCATTAGGTTGAACATTTACCTTTTGAACAGATTGAGAGTCTATTGTTAGATTATCTTCAACTTGACTAATAGTGTTTAGTTGACTGACTGGCGATTTCCTTTCTTGCTTACCAACCAAATTGATCTGCTTTATGTAGTTGATAAGATCTGTATATTGCTCTTCAACATTTTCTGGTTTCTCAGCATTTTGAAGCGCACTGTTATCTCCACTTTTCAAAAGCTTGATTAGTTGTTGCAGTTCTATGTCTATCTTTCCCAACTGATCCTTCGATACTGAAGCGGTTTTATGTTGCTCAATTTCAGGTTTTGCAGCTATTTTTTCTTGGAATACTAAGCTCTCACTGTTTTCTTTCACATTATTTACTTTAACTTCTGAAATCTGGTTAACTGAACTAGAAATTGGTTCACTATTTTGAATTTGTTCCATTATCTTTTCAAGTTGGCCTTTTTCTTCTTGCGTGAGTTGTCCAGTTTCTTTATATTGATTTATTATAGAAATTACCTGTTTTACATCTTGCGATCCTAATTGTTTGAGTGCATCAGGATTTTTTTGCAATCCCTTAATCAGCTGAGCAACTAAATTACTCAACTCAATTATATTTCCAGATTTCTCTATTGTTTCGTCTTCTTGTTCTTCTATATCTTTTTGTTCACTTTTAGAATTTTTGCTTTTTGTGGCTTCTTGCTTGGTATTATCCTGTTGCTTTAAGTAAGAAACAAATAGTTTTTCGTCAGATTTAGTTGTTTTGCTTTTATTAGAATCATTTATTGTTTTAGTAGGTTTAACTTGTATCTGATTGTTCATCATCTCACCTCCCTTCAATTTCTCATAAATAAATTTATAATCGTTGAAATTAAATCTTTATTTTACTTTTTGATTAAAGGTAAAATTCCTTCCAAATTGTAATGTAGAAATTTCATCAAGTTGTTTCTGTTCTTCTTTTTTTTCTGCCTCTTTATGTCCATATCGTTCTTTTTCTTCTAACTTTTCCATAATTCGTTTATTTTTATTAGCTTTTAGTAGTTTTTCTTGAGCAATATTTAACTGCATCTCAACATTTTTAATCGCTAGTTTCTGTTGAATAATATTTTCATCTAGCATATCTTTGTATAAACTATGACGCTTAACGGAATCAATATTTGATTTAAAAAGATTATCGCTTTTTAGCTTTCTACTCTCTTTTAATAATGATTCTAACTTTTGCTTTTCCATTATTAAGAGATTTTCGCAATCTTTAACTTCTTTTTTTGCGACTTCTTCTAAATCCTCGCGCCAATCCAAAATCTTTTCCATTGAAAAATGATAGGGCTGCATATACTTATTCTCCTTATCTTAGCGGCTGAGCAGAAAATACTGATTTTAGTTCAGTTAACGTTTCATCATATTTATACTCTTCAGTCGTTTTCTGTTTTAAGAATTCTTTTATTGGTCGATTGAGTCTAACTGCTTGGTCTACTAAAGGATTTGTTCCTTTTTGATACGCCCCTACATCAATCAAATCTTTAGAGTCAGCATATCTTGTTAAATTTTCTCTTAATTTTCCAGCTAACTCATCTTGTTCTGGTGAAACAAGTTCTTTCATCAACCGACTTAAACTATTTGGAATATCAATTGCCGGATAATGGTTTTCAGAAGCAATTTTTCTAGATAAAATGATATGTCCGTCTAAGATTCCTCGAACTGAATCTGCAATCGGCTCATTCATATCATCTCCTTCAACAAGCACAGTATAAAAAGCTGTAATCGAACCATGTTGTGAAGTCCCGCTGCGTTCCAATAATTTTGGCAATGTGGTAAACACTGAAGGCGTATATCCTTTACTTGTTGGCGGTTCTCCAGTTGCAAGTCCAATCTCACGTTGGGCCATAGCAACCCGAGTCACCGAATCCATCATCAATACTACTTTTTTGCCTTGATCTCTAAAGTATTCAGCTATAGCAGTTGCTACATATGCTCCTTTAAGTCTTACAAGTGGCGGCATGTCAGAAGTGGCGCAGACAACTACGGATTTTGCATATCCTTCTTTACCTAAGTCATTTTCAATAAACTCTAAGACTTCTCGTCCCCGTTCTCCTATCAAACCTATCACGATTACATCTGCTTCTGAATACCGAGCCATCATCCCCAGTAAGGTTGACTTTCCTACACCAGAACCTGCAAAGATTCCCATACGCTGTCCTTCTCCAACAGTAAGTAATCCATCTACAGCTTTAACACCTGTTGTTAGGATATTTTTGATTTTCTTTCGTTTAAACGGATCTGGAGAAGATCGATTAACTTGATACATTTTGCCGTTTAAAAGTTGCTTTTCTGTCAAAGGTCTACCTAGTCCATCTAAGGTCATCCCTAACATATCATCAGAAACTTCTACTTTAAGCGTTTTTCTAGTTGGTCTAACTAGACAACCAGGACCAATACCTTCTAATTCATCTAATGGCATTAAAAGAACCGTTTCATCAACAAAACCAACAACTTCACTTAATACGACTTTATTGGTAGATTTGATTTTAATCTCACAGACTTCTCCCACAAAAGCATCAAGTCCATCTACTTTGATTATCAAACCAATAACTTGACTAACCTTACCTTGTTTCAAAGTATAGGCACTTTTCTCAATTGTCTCGTGATATTGTTCAAAAGGAATATTGAGCATTAAACATTCCGCTCCGTTTCTTTCATTTCTTTGAGAATAGCTTCTAATTGTGCCCTGACTTGAAGATCTATCAGCTTATGCGCACTTTCTACAATACATCCGTTCGGTTCTAAATTACCATCTTGTAATACTGAAAATCGGACACCGGGATATTGTGTTTTAAGACTTGGTAGCTGCTCTTTTACGGATTCTCTTGAATCCGGATGTACAGTAAGCGAAATAAAATCTTCTTCTCTATCCAATTGATGCAAGATCGGATGCACTAGTGCTAAAACACCTTCAACCGTATGATCTAATTGATCATGGATAATCTTTTCTGCCATATGTAAAGAAAGAGAAAGCAAGGAATCTTTCTTTTCTTGAACATATTGTTCGATCTCTAACTGAGCTGATGCAATCAGATCTCTTCCTTGCTGTTTCAATGTTTCACTTTCTTTTTTACCTTCAGCATACCCCTCTTGCATTCCTTGAGTATAGCCTTCTCGGTAACCTTCTTCTTTTCCGGATTGCAAACCTGTTTGATAAGCTTGTTGTTTCATTTCTTCGGCTTCTTGTTTAGCCAGCATAATCATTTCATCTTTTTTTGAGAGAGCTTCATTAAGAATCTTTTTTTTCTTAATTGCTGCTTCTTTGACTTCATCCGATTCATCTAATCCCTCTTCGAAATCATCTTGCGGATCATTCATTACAGTATCAATGACCCAAGTATCGTTAGATTGGTCTATTTTATGTCTTGATTTGATGATTCTACTCGACGATTGCATCTTGTTCGCCCCTCATAATGTAAACTTCGCCTTGTTCATCTAGGCGACGAATAACTGTAACAATTTTTTGTTGTGCTTCTTCCACTGCAGATAACCTTGCAGGTCCCAAGAATTGCATATCTTCTTTGAGTGTATCCACTGCTCTAGCAGATAAGTTTTCGAATATGAAGTCACGCAACTCGTCTGAAACACCTTTGAGTGCCAGTATAAGGTCGTCTTGATTGACTTCGCGAAGAACTTTTTGAACATCTGCTTTTTGGAGAGAAACAATATCTTCGAATGTAAACAGGCTGGCTTTGATTTCTTCTGCTAAAGCAGGCTGTGTTTCTTCCAGTTCTGATACGATTGTTTTCTCTGTAGTACGCCCGACTTGGTTTAAAATATCTACAAGTGTATGAACGCCCCCAACACTTTCCGTTTCATTCTCAACATAAGAAGAGAATTTACTTTCAATAACTTTTTCAATTCGCTCTATTACTGCTGGTGATGTACTGCTGATCGTACCAATACGTTCAGCAATATCTGTTTGTCTTTCTGCTGGGAATTGCACTAATATTTGAGCCGCTTTATCCGGCTGCATGTAACACAAGATCAGCGCTACAGTCTGAGACTGTTCACCAAGCAATAAATTTGTTAGCTGTTGCGGATCAGCCTTGCGAGCAATATTAAACGGACGCTCACGTAATTGAATTTGATTTAGCATATCAATGACTTCTTTCGCTCGCTGAGTTCCCAGAGCCTTGTTTAATAGTGTTTTAGCATAATCGATTCCACCATCTAAGATATACTCTCTGGCTTGAGACATTTCTAGAAACTCATCAATAATCATTTCTCTATCTTGTTGACTAACATGATCAATATTCGCTATTTCATAACTAACTTTCTGAATATAAGCATCCGGTAATTGCTTCATTATTTGCGCTGAAGTTTCAGGCCCTAAGGCAATCATGAAAATAGCTGCTTTTTTAATTCCATCTAATTTCGAAGCTTTACTTTCTTCTTTTATATCTGCCATTTTATCCCTCTTATTCTTTCAGCCAGATTTTCATTAATTCCGCTGCGAGTTCAGGATTTTGTTTCGCTTCATCTCGCACTAAATCTTCTTTATCACTCATCACTTTGTTTTTCTGTTTTTTACGTTCAATATTCAGATCAACTGGTTCAGGTTGTAAAGGTGCCAATTCTTCTCGTTGTACTGGCATTTGATTTTCATTTTCGAAAGCAGCTTCAAATTCATCATAGTCACCTTTTTTGCCACGTCGCAAGATAATTAGAATTACAATTGCTGTAATCAGTAAGATGATACCGCCAATCATAAATGGCCAATATCTGCGGAAGAACATTGATAGATCCGCCATTAGATCTTCACCAATTGGCTGTATATCTTCTCCATCAGCAAATGGCATTGGTCTAAAAGTAACATCTCCGACAATTTCAGTTGCCGGGTCATCTAATCCGATTGCCCGTCTTACAATGGGTACAATTTGATTTTCAGCCGGAACCGTTTCCGCATTCTGATTGATGATAATAGAAGCATTTATCCCTTCAAGGACACCAGGGGCGCGAACATATCGCTCCGTTTTTTGATCTAATTCATAATTGATTGTACGATCTAATGAAGTATTTAATTCTTCATCCCCTTCTTCAGCAACAGGTAATTCTCCACCTTCAATTAATCCTTGGATCATGTCACTAGCACCATTGTAGTTTTCAGTCTGACTTCTGATTAGCCCTTCGCGTTCAGGGTCTTCATCATCTTCCTCTGTCATCGGAGCAGTATATTCAACTGTTTCTCCTTCAATCGCATCGAAATTCATTGAAGCATTAACAACTACCCGAATATTATTTGCACCATATACCGGGGCAAGAAGGGCATTAATTCTTTTCTCTAAATCCTGTTCATATGTTTTTTGAACAGATAATTGTTGGTTAGATACGTCCGTGGCTCCAACAGCACTCTCTCCCTCTTGTAAAAATCCACTCAATAGATTCCCATTAGAGTCAACAATTTGAACATTCCCCATAGGCAGACTATCAACTGCTCCAGAAACTAATGATGCGATACCTTGAATGTTCTGAGTAGTTAGTTGTCCAGAACCTCTAGTTTCCAATACAATCGAAGCAGAAGCTTCGCTTTTGTAATCCGGATTCTGAAAAATACTGTCTTCCGGGATAGATAACATAACTTTAGCCTTTTCAACTTGTTGTAATGAAGAAATTGAACGTTCTAGTTCTCCGGTAACAGCTCTTTGATACATAATTTCTCTATCTTCATCAGTAGCCATCATACTTGTTTCGTCAAAAATCTCGAATCCGGTCGAACTCATTGGCATTAGTCCATTACTAGCCAATTGAATCCGGTATTGATCGACTTGTGCTTCATCGATTAAGATCGTTTTGCCGCCATCTTCTAGTTTGTAATCAATTCCTTCAGTTTTTAAATTTTCAACTATCGCCCCAGCATCTGTTTCATCTAAGTCAGAAAATAATATCGCAAAATGATTTCTCTGCGCTAAAACTGCTAAAACAGCAATTAAAACAACGGCTATTGATAAGGTTGCTATTAAGATTCTTTTCTTTGGAGCTGCTAGATTCTTCCAGCCATTCTTTAAGTTATTCCCTATTTGCTTTAACTTGTCCATTAACCATTTCTCCCTCTAGCTGCTTTTAATTAAAAATTAGAACTGCATATTTTTAATCTCGTTATATGCTTCTAAGCCTCTATTTCTTAATTGAACAGCAACCTCAAGGGAAAGCTGTGCTTCTGTTGTTTTCATCATGACAGTATGTAAGTCATCAGCACTTCCATCAACTAATGCTTCTACAGCTTGTGTTGAATCCGCTTGTTTAGACTCTAACGTTTGCAAAGCGTCAGTAAATAGATTAGAAAAAGCTTCTGTACCTTCTGTTGCGCCATCAGGTTTCTGATTTAAACCAGTCGTTCCATTCATTTGATTTAGTGCATTTGTATAGAGTGAGCTCAAACCATTTAATTCATTCATAGTTAATTTCCTTTCAATGTAAAATTACTTACCTATTTCTAAGGCTCTTTTAAGCATATCTTTGTTGTTGTTAATAGCAGTAACATTCGCATCGTAAGTTCGCATCGCTGTCATCATTTCAACCATTTCATCTGCCATATCCACATTTGGATAGGCTACATAGCCGTTCTCATCAGCGTCTGGATGCTCAGGCTCATAAACCATTTTGACGTTTTCTTCATCTGCTTCAACGCCTGTAATTCTTACTCCTGCACTACTTGTAGTTGTATCGCCAGTAAAACCTGATGTCTGGGTTCTCAAACTCTCTTCAAACTCAACTTGTTGTTTTATGTAAGGTCCCTCTCCATTTTCAACTCGAGTCGTATTTACGTTCGCGATATTGGTTGAAATCGTATCTAACTTGAAACGCTCAAGTGTCAGTCCGCTTGCATTAATTCTCATTCCATCAAAAATTGACATGTCTAGTTCCTTCTTTCTATTGTAGAGTTATCTTAATACAGAGCGTAGCATGTTATATTGAGCGCTTGTTTGAGAAATTAATGATTGATAATAAATAGAATTCGCTGACAATTCAGCCATTTCCGTATCGATAGCAACATTATTTCCATCATCACCAACCATATTTCCACCCTGTTCTTGAACTCGTGCCTTTACATCACTTGCGTTATTAACACCAAAATGTCGGTCATTCGTACGTTGTAATCCAGTTCCGTTCATTGCATCTTTAAGTAGTGATTCAAATTCAACTCGTTTAGCTTTATAACCAGGTGTATTAACATTTGCTATATTGCTAGAAACAGTTTCTTGTCTTAAGTTAGAAGCATCTAATGCTCTATGTAATAAATCTGTATTATGGTAATCCATTCAATTATCCTCCTTAAAGTGTATGACTACTAGAGTCGATGTATAATAATTAGTTTTCAAGGTTTATCCTACTCTCATTAGTTTAAATTAGTCCTTAAGAAGATTCAATCTAATTTTTTTTGACAAGGCTTTTCCTGGTCTACAAATGTGAACTTTTTTAAGATTATACGAATTCGAGGTAGAACGTTTTTTAAAACAATAAAAACTATAAAGTATGAAATAACTCATAGGATCAATCAAAACATACAACCAAGTACACAGCTTGTTATTTAAAATAGTATATTTCGTAGCATTGTCAAGTAGGTTATTAAATTTAAATTTGTCAAATAGTTAATAAATGACAGTTTTGTGAACATTAAAAAACAATCGCTTTCATGCTTGTCGATAATAGGTTATTCTAATTTGATTAACTTATACTATAAAACAAACCACTAATATAGGTTGAAAAACTTTATTTTACCTGCAAGTTTTTTATTAATTTTTATACATTAAGATCCTCATGGTTATTTATTAATAAAAAAAAGACCAGCATTTAAATGCTGGTCCAAGCTTCCAATAATTCATTTAGAATATTTCTTGCTGAGCTCATTTTATTGATATCTTTTTTTAGGTTAGCTTGCAGGAGTTCATTTAATAAATAATCATAAAGGATGGATAACTCACTTGCGATAGCATTTTCTCCATCTTGATGATTTAAAGAGTTAAGCAACTCTGATATTATATCTTGTGCTTTTATTAAGTGTTGATTAACTTTTTGAACATCGTTTTGTTCCTGAGCTAGTTCGGCTAAACGAATATTTTTGATAGCCCCTTCGTATAGTAAGATTACTAATTGTTTAGGTGAAGCTGTTTGGATCTGGTTTTTCTTATATACATTAGCAGCATTTCCGTATCCCATTGTTATCTCCTTATCAATTATTACGCTTGACGGTCTATAAACATTGACTGATTTTTATCTATATAACTATGAATCACTTGGTCTTTTTTATTCACTTGAGTCATCTGATTTTTTAGTAAAGTATTCTCTACATTAATCAATGCCATCATTTCTCTATGTTTTTGGACAATGGCTTCCCATACTTCTCTATATGTTTCAGTAAAGTGCTCTTTTTCGACATCTGATAATTCCATATCAAGTTGAGTAATTTCTTTTTGAATACTTTCAGCTTCTAGGAAAATTTCGAAAGCTGAATCTAAACTATAAGAATAATTTTCATATAAATTAAACAAATCGAACAGTAAAGATTTCTTTTTTTCTATTAGATGATTAGATTGACTCATACTGATTTCCTTTCAATTTAACCCTTTTCCGTTCCTCCAAGTTGTCCCATCATAAACTGCAGTTGTGATTCTGCTTGCATCATAGCTGTATCCAATGCCGTAAATTGCTTAATATACTGTTGACGTTTCGTTTCAATACGTGTATTAAATGTTTCAATTCTCTTATTAACATCTTTAATCAGACGATCGTAAGTGTCAGATTTTGTTTTAATAATACCTGTTGTACTTGAGATGTATTCGTTAACAAGAGAACGAGTAACATTTGCGAAACCAGTTAGCTTAGTAACCGTTTCAGTTGTAGGATCTCCATTTTCATCAACAGATGGAATTTCTTCATTTTCTGAACTATGAAAGAATAAAGAAACACCTTTAGGATCATTTTCAAATGTCTCAACAAATTTGGTTCGATCGAAAGTAGCTAATCCATCTCGATCAATTTCTACCCCTAAATCTTGAAGACTATTCACTGACTCAGAAGCAGTTTCCATATTCCTAGTTAATAAACTTCTTAGGTTCGTTTGTAAACGCATTAATGAGCTATCTCCGACTAATGCGCCCGTTTTATTATTTTCAGCAGAAGGATCTCCAACGGATAGTTGCGTATCAATAAATGAATTTAATGAGTTATACTGATCAATCACTTCTTTTAATGCATCTGCCGCTGTACCTGTATTATCTGTGATTCGCAACGTATCTGACTTATCAGCTGCATGGACATTTTGTAAATTAAACGTTACGCCTTCTAATACATCACTGATCGTATTGCTATCTTTTTGTATTTCTATTCCGTCGACTGTAAAAATGGCCGCCTTACCATCTACTACCGCATTCTCATTTAATTTCAAATCTGAAACTGCTGAGCCCTCTAATGTTAAAGTCTTTTCTCCGGTATCTGTACGTTCTAAGATTAAACGGTTATCCACTATGTTCGCTTTGATTTTAGATTTGTCAGACTGATCATTAATCATATCCTTAACATCTTTCAAGCTCATCTCAGAAGTAACATTGAATTCAAATGGATCTTCACTTTCTCCATTGTTCAATATTAAATTCCCAGAAATGCCTAACTCATCCTTAAGAGATTCAACTGGAATTTTCCCGCCTGTAAGACGAGTCGCAGAAGCTAACTGACTAACTTGAATTTTATAAGTTCCTGTCGAAGCGCTGCTATCAGCCGTTACTGATACGAAATCTTTCGATGACACATTAACTGATTTAGCATTAAATGTGTCTTTGCTTTTTAGAGCATCTAACTTTTTATAAAAACTATCTAACCGACTATTTACATCTTTCCATGCCGTTTGTTGCGTCTGATATTCATTTTTTTGAGTCGCAAATTTTGTTCCTCTAGCTGACTCTGCTTGAATCAATTGATCAATTGTTGACATATCGATTCCTGAATAAGTACCCATTATATTCATGGCGCTCATTTTATCACTCCGTTCTATCTATAATCAAACCTGACCATTCCCAAATACCTGCTATAATATCAAGCATTTTTTCAGGCGGAATCTCACGCAATACTTCATGAGATTCTATATCTACTAATTCTACTAATATTCTACCCGTACCTTCGTGCTTTTTAAATGTTAATTGTGTATTTACTCGCTGCATAACTTCTTTAGCTTCTAAAACCCATTGATTGATTTGTTTTTCAGTTGGAGGTTGTTTCAGTAGATCTGATGTTTGATCTGCTCTTCTGATTTCTCTAACTGGTTGAATGGGTTCTACATAAGAATCCTCGTATAAGGATAGCGTACTTTTGCTATGTTGTAAAACTCTATCAATATTTCGAATGGTATTTTGTGTATTAATTCGCTGATTCATCAATCCAGCCCCTATTTTCAAATTGGACACAGTATTTACTCCAACCACTTAGTGTGTTGCAAATTCTGCATCATGTATGTACAACAAAACCGAAGCTAGATTGACTAGCTTCGATCCTATTGGTTGATAGTTGTGTTAAAAGATTGAGATTAACCCAATAGTTGTAGAACGCCTTGAGGCATTTGGTTAGCTTGTGCAAGCATAGCTGTTGAAGCTTGTGAAAGGATGTTAGACTTAGTGAATTCCATCATTTCTTGAGCCATATCAACGTCACGGATACGTGAGTTAGCTTCTGACAAGTTTTCTTTTGTTGTAGTTAAGTTATTGATCGTGTGATCCAAACGGTTTTGAGTTGCACCTAGGTTCGCACGTTCAGTTGA
>NZ_FMZD01000043.1 GCF_900101525.1 Marinilactibacillus psychrotolerans
AATAATTTTTTTCATTCGTTCTTCGAATTCGCCACGATACTTCGTTCCTGCTACTAAAGAACCCATATCTAATGTCATTAAACGTTTGTTTTTTAGTGCAGGAGGTACCTCTCCGGCAACAATTTTTTGTGCTAATCCTTCAGCAATTGCAGTTTTTCCAACACCAGGATCTCCAACTAATACAGGATTATTTTTAGTACGTCTACTTAATATCTGAATAATTCTTCTAACTTCTTTATTACGTCCAACAATAGGGTCTAATCTATCCTCACTAGCTGCTTGTGTTAAATTACGTGCTAACGAATCCAATGTTGGTGTACCTTCAACAGACTTAGGACTTCTAGTCTGTCTCCGTCCTTTAAATCCTCCTTTAGATTTACTTTCTTGAACGCCAAGTTTTTTAAGAATTAATTGACGTGTCTTAGAAAGACTGATGTCTAAATTGCTCATGATTTTAGAAGACAGGATATCCTCGTCCCTTAAGAGACCTAGTAACAAGTGCTCTGTTCCAACTAAATTTCTTTGCATTCTTTTTGCTTCATCTGTTGCATACTTAATTACTTGACGTGCTCTTGGAGAATATGGAAGCACAGCGCTAGCCGGTAGTTTTTCACCTGGTCCGTAACTAGTAAAGTGTTCAATTTCCTCTCTTACTTCTTATTCTGATAGAGACAATTGACGTAGCGATTTTCCAGCGATACCTTCAGTTTCCATCACTAACCCTAATAGTAAGTGTTCAGTCCCCACAGTACGATGGCGGAATCCCTTTGCTTCTTCTTGAGCTATTAATAAAGCTTTTTTTGCTTTGTCTGTAAAAAGTTCATTCATTTAATTTATCCGCCCTTCTATTATCTCGGCTCTTCATATTTTAAATTTGCGATCATACTTTTCAGCATATTCGCTCTAATTTGATTGTCTATAATTCTTTCTCCCGTGTACATTGTCTTATCGACTGCTACTAACATTAATTTAGCTTCTCTTTTTGATATAATATCATTTTCATATAGTCTTTGTACAACTGATTGCGCATCTCTTTCAGAAATACTTTTTCCAATAATTTCAATCATTGTATCTAAAACATCAGAATCGTCTAAAAGTTGTACTTTTATGATACGAATATAGCCTCCGCCACCACGCTTACTTTCAACGAGGTACCCTTGCTGAATAGTAAATCGAGTATTAATTACATAATTAATTTGAGAAGGGACGCAATCAAACAGTTCAGCAATTTCACTACGTCTGATTTCAACTTTCTCCTGTTGATTCAAAACTTTCTTCAAATAGGCTTCAATTATATCTGACATGTTTTGATTTTCCATGTTGAATCATTATTAAGATAAATAATTAATGAATGCACCTATAGTATCTTCTTTTACTATCACATTCAAGTCTTTATCTTAATACCCTCCTTTTCACTTTAAATTTGTTGTCACTTTTTCTTTGACTAACTTTGACTAATAACATTATACCAGTGATATACTATTTTTTAAAGTGGCAAGAATCAAGTGATGATTATAGTATAAATCTATAAATTTCCAAACGCCTAAATAATTAATCAGTTAAAATCAAATCCATATAATGATAAGTATTTTAACCAAATCAGAAATATAATTTCAGAAAAATAAAAAAGCCTATGTATAAATTACATGGCTTTTCAAATAATATTTAATTTCTGATGAGACATGCAGGGTTCGAACCTGCGACCCTCTGATTAAAAGTCAGATGCTCTACCGACTGAGCTAATGTCTCAGAAGACTATGGAGGTTAACGGGCTCGAACCGCTGACCCTCTGCTTGTAAGGCAGATGCTCTCCCAACTGAGCTAAACCTCCA
>NZ_FMZD01000035.1 GCF_900101525.1 Marinilactibacillus psychrotolerans
GCATCCGTTTCCGAATGTTATCCCCCTCTTATGGGCAGGTTACCCACGTGTTACTCACCCGTTCGCCACTAATCCATCCTCTGCAAGCAGAGGATTTCATCGTTCGACTTGCATGTATTAGGCATACCGCCAGCGTTCGTCCTGAGCCAGGATCAAACTCTCGTTTTAAGTTTGAAAAGCTCATTGTATTAATTGTGGATGAACCTTGTTCATCCGATAGTTGTCTTGATCCAATAAAGAATCGAAGACCCCTGCACATTTGGTTAATTTTACTTTGTTCAGTTTTCAAAGATCTACTATTCTATAAGATGTCGCTGCGTTTGTCAGCAACTTTTATATCATACCATGTTGTCGATTCAGTGTCAACAACTTTTTTCAACTTTTATTTCATCAATGTCTAGTCAAATCAACGTTGAAAGCGTTAACTTACTCGACTTGTAATAGTATATCATCTTGTTAATAACTGTGTCAAGCACAAATTATTTTTATTTTTAAATAGCTTTGAACCTTCATTTGTTACTCACAAGCGACAAGATATACTTTATCACGATATATAGATCTGGTCAATAGAAATATTCTAAAAACTCTACTATTTCTTTTTAAAGTGCTTAGCCTACAGTTAAACAAGCTTTTCAAATAAATATTTCATATAGATTATAAAAATTACTATTAAACATATCTGCTTTTTTATCAGTAGCTTTTAATTGAAACCCAGAATTTTTGTACAGTTTATTTAAATATTGATTGTCCGCTAAGCAATCTAATCTCACTCTATTTATCTTGTTTTGCTTTGCAGTATCAAGAGCTGAATTAATCAGTTGAACTCCAAGTTTTTGCCCATGTGCTGATTTTGTTAATGTAAGTCTATGTAAATAAGAAACATTATCTATCGGTTTTCCACCCCACAAAAGCTGATCCCATTCACTCTGACGCTCCCAAAGCGCAAACATTCCAATCAACACAGCTTGTTGTCGTACTAAATAGACTTCCTTATTTTCAATTGCACTTTTAATATTGTGCACATCTTCTCCAGCCAACAAGTCCGACCACTGGGTTGACCCTTTATGATTCAACCAATTTGCAGTATCACTTAGAATCTCCATAACTTTTTCGTAATCTTCTTTCTGAGCTAACCTTACTACTATCTGTTCAGACATTTAAGTTTCTCACCTTTCAGATACTCATATATAGAGAGAACCCCCCCCCGCAAAAATTCATTCTTTGCTGGAGAGGGTTCTATTATACAGAATATATATCTATTTAATTCTATAAACGATCATTTAATTCTTTAGCCAACTCTTCAAAGCCCGGCTTACCTAATAGTGCAAACATGTTTTTCTTATATGCTTCTACACCTGGTTGATCAAATGGATTAACGCTATTCAAGTATCCTGAAATTGCAACAGATATTTCAAAGAAATAGAATAGATACCCAAGAGTATAGGCACTTGTATCAGGAATTGTTAAGACAAAATTTGGAACATCTCCATCAGTATGTGCCAATAACGTACCTTGGAAAGCTTTAGTATTAACAAAATCAATTTCTTTTCCTTCTAAATAGCCGAGCCCATCTAAATCTTCTGTATCTGAAGGGATTTTTACTGATTTATTAGGATTATCAATCTTGATAACTGTTTCAAACAGATTACGTCTGCCTTCTTGGATGTATTGACCTAATGAGTGTAAATCAGTTGAGAAGTTTGCACTTGAAGGATAAATACCACGTTGGTCTTTCCCTTCTGATTCGCCAAATAACTGTTTCCACCATTCAGAAAAATATTGTAAATTCGGTTCATAATTAATTAGCAACTCTGTAGAATAACCTTTTCTATACAAAACATTTCTTAGTGCAGCATATTGGTAAGCTTCGTTTTCAGATAAATCTGTTTTAGTATAGAAACTTGCAGCATCCGCTGCACCTTGCATTAACTCGTCTAAGTTTCCGCCACTAACTGCAATTGGCAGTAAACCAACAGCTGTAAGTACAGAAAAACGTCCACCAACGTCATCGGGGATAACAAAAGTTTCATATCCTTCTGCATTAGCAAGTGATTTTAATGCACCTTTTTCTTTATCTGTGGTAGCAAAAATACGAGATTTCGCTTCTTCTTCTCCATATTTTTCATTAAGTAGATTTTTAAATACACGAAAAGCAATGGCTGGTTCGGTCGTTGTTCCTGATTTAGAAATGACGTTTACAGAGAAATCTTTATCTCCAATCAGTTCAATTAAATCAGCTAAATAAGTTGAGCTAATACTATTTCCTGCAAAGAATATTTGCGGGGTGTCTCTTTTATCTGAATTTAATTCATTGTAAAAAGAGTGATTAAGAAAATCAATTGCTGCCTTAGCACCTAAATAAGATCCACCAATTCCAATGACAATCAAGATTTCTGAATTAGACTTGATTTTTTGAGCCGCTTTTTTAATACGTGCAAATTCATCTTTATCATAATCTGTAGGCAGATTTACCCAACCAAGAAAATCACTACCCGCTCCACTACCGTTTCTTAGTGTATCGTTAGCTGTTGAAACTTGAGCTTGCATATTACCTAGTTCTTCATTTCCGATAAAACGATTTAAAACATTTGAATAATCAAATGAAATGTGAGCCATTTGTATTCTAACCTCCATATTTTTGGTATCTTTCATTACTTATTTTAAATGATTTGTCCTACAAAAAACAAGAGGAAGGTAAAAAGATCCTCTCATTTTGATTTTTCAAATCAATAAAAATTGTGGAACCCCAGATATTTCCCAATCTTTCAATGTTTTAGTAATCTTCTCTGAATGCTCCCATGAAAGTTCGCTATCTTCTGGTAATAGCTCCATGGGACTCTTGATTTTTTCATCTTCATAATTAAATACAAATAGTGGAACACGATGATTTGCCACTACTGCATTTGTAAGTTCATTTAATTCTAACTTCTCCACGTCCAATAAGAGAACTTCTTTCATTCGATCAATAATACAAGCTAAGCCAGTTTTTCTTGGTAAAACTTCAGTAGCGGGAAAAGAAAAGCCTTCCGCTTCCTTTTTGACTAAAAACACAAATCTATCATTTTCATCTTTTACTAAAACTGTACACGCTACATAATGATTTTTTGCTATCAAATTTTACACCTCTCGTAGTCTTACCAGTCATTCATCAAGCTGGATATACGAAGCTTCTGCTATGAAAAGAGACCATCCAGTTTTTGAAACAGTATACAGTTTTAAAGTAAAGTTACTTTTAAACTGCCGTCAATTAGGTTATTCATCTTTCTCAATTTCTCGAAGCGCTTCATTAATCCACAAAGGAAGCTGCTTTCTGATTGATTCAAACTCTATTCCCGTTCGTCGCCCGTATCTAGGATTCTTTTTTTTATTTGAAAAAGGATGATACTTTGGTCTATGCATTCCTCTCATTGAAAGACTAATTTTTCTACTGTATTCATCAATATCCATGACAATGACATCCACTTCATCACCAATTTTGACAACTTCTTCTATTTCTTTTATAAAACCGTGTTTTAATTCTGAAATATGGACAAGACCCTGTGTGTCTTCATCTAATGCAACAAATACTCCATACGGTTGTATGCCTGTAACAGTGCCACGCACACGGTTTCCAATTTTATAATCCATGAATTCACCTCTCTGTCTGTCATGGAGTATTTTTATAATTATCTAGTCAATTATAGCATGAAACATAGATGTAGGGAAATTATGACACGCTTTTAATTAATGAATATAGATCTAAATACTCTATAGAAATTAGTAGAGAACAACGATATAATGAAAAAAAATAAAGGATGATGATAATATGAGCCAAATTTTTGATGAAGTAATCGATAGAACTAAAACAAATAGTGTCAAATGGAATTCTAGAGAAGAATTATTCGGATCTGCGACTGCTTTACCAATGTGGGTCGCTGATATGGACTTTAGAAACTCTGCACAAATAAGGCTCGCTCTTCATAAATTAATTGATGAAGAAATTTTAGGCTATGCTTCGCCGTCCAATGCTTTGTTAGAATCTATCATTTGCTGGCAAAAAGAAAGACATCAGATGACTATTAATAAAAAAAACCTATTATTTTCTCCTGGTGTCGTCGGTGCCCTAGCAGTTTGTGTTCAAGCGCTCACTTCTCCATATGAGGGTGTACTTATACACGATCCTGTTTATACACCCTTTTCTTCAGTTGTTCAATCAAATAATCGCAGAGTCTACCGTACGCCATTGGTAATTGAAAACGGACAATACAGAATGGATTACGATCATATTGAGAAATCTTTTAAAGAAAACTCTATCAAAATGTTCATTTTGAGTAATCCTCATAATCCAGGAGGACGTATTTGGTCTAAAGAAGAACTGATTCTACTAACCGACCTTTGTATTCAACACGAGGTTATTTTAATCAGTGATGAAATTCACAGTGACTTAGTTTATACGGATTCTTCTATTTATTCTCCAGTATCTTTAAAAGAAGAATATAAAAAATGGGTGGTTACTTTACATTCTGCTAGCAAAACATTTAATTTAGCCGGAGCTAAGCTTGCTTTTTATATTGTCTATAACGATAAGTTAAAAGAAAAAATAGAGACCGTACAACACGAAACAGAACAAAACAGTATATCTACGTTTGGAATGGTTGCTACTGAAGCGGCATTTTCAAAAAGTAAAGAATGGCATAAAGAACTTATGGAGTATCTTGAAGAGAATCGGAATTTAGTTGCTGACTTTTTTGATAAAGAATTTCCTGAAGTGTTTTATATGAAACCAGAATCTACTTACCTATTCTGGTTTGATGCTTCTAGCCTGCATATTGAAAGTGATAAACTCACAGAAACATTCATACAAAAAGGAGACATTGCTTTAAATGCAGGGGCAGCTTATGGTGAATCTAGTAACCAATTTATGCGCTTAAATTTTGCCTGTCCACGATCAGTACTCGAAGAAGGGCTACAAAGAATCAAAACGGTATTTAATTCAGTTAAGCGTTGATTTAAAAAGTCACTTCCAAATTTTTGGAAGTGACTTTTGTTTAATCTAATTCATTTAAAGCTAATATAAGACTGCCCGTAATTCCGGCATCGTCTCCTAAACCTGGCGAAATAATATATTCATCTAGAGCAGGTGTATTAACATAACCATTCATTAAAGTATTAAACTCTTTTCTAATTAGAGGAAATAAATGTTGTTGCTTCATTACTCCTCCACCAAGAATAATTCGCTCAGGGCTTAAAATCAACGTATAATTCATTAAAGCTTGAGCTAAATAATAAGCTTGTATTTCCCAAACCTTCTGATTATTAGTTAAGTTTTGAGCTTTCTCACCGTATCTTTTTTCAAGAGCTGGCCCAGAAGCTAACCCTTCTAAACAATTTTTGTGATAAGGACAAATACCTTCGAAGTCATCATCCGGATGCATTCTAACTAAAACGTGTCCCATTTCTGGATGTCCAAACCCTTCAAGTGGTTCACCGTTCACAACAGCTCCTCCACCAATTCCAGTTCCAACTGTTAGATAAACACAGGATGATTTACCTTTTGCTGCACCTTTTTCTAGTTCTCCAAGAGCTGCTGCATTTACATCAGTAGTCCATCCTATTGGTATATTATATCTATTTTTTAATTGTCCTAAAAAATCAGTATTCTGCCATGCTATTTTAGGTGTAGTAGTAATATACCCATAAGTATTTGAAGATTTGTTTACATCAATCGGTCCGAATGATCCAACGCCCATTGTTTCTAATTCATACTGATCAAAAAATGAAAATACTTTCTCTAAGGTTTCTTCTGGCGTTGTCGTCGGAATTGAAACACGATCCTGAATTTCTAACGAACGATTACTAACAGCGCATACAAATTTTGTGCCCCCAGCTTCGATTGCTCCTAACATTTAAACACTCCTTCTCTAAAGTTTATGTAGAGAAATAAAGCAGAGCCGGTTTAAGCTCTACCTATTCCAATAATCCAATTAGTTGTGAACTTCAATTGTTTCAATTACTACGTCTTCATTTGGTTTGTCCATAGCATTACGCTCAACATTTTCAATTGTTTCAGCTACTTCATAGCCATTTACAACCTGCCCAAAAACTGTATGTTTCTGATCAAGCCAAGGTGTTCCCCCGTTTTGTTTATAAGCATTAATAATTTCTTCAGGAAATCCAGCTTGTTCAAGTTGAGGAATCATTTGTTCAGGAAGTTCTGACATTGTTACGATAAAAAACTGACTTGAGTTGGTTGCGGGTCCTGCATTTGCCATAGATAGAGCACCCTTTAAATTAAATAATTCTGGAGAAAATTCATCTTCAAAGTTTCCTCCCCAAAGACTCTCTCCGCCCATTCCACTTCCAGTCGGGTCTCCTCCTTGAATCATGAAATTAGGAATAACTCGATGAAAAATCACTCCGTCATAATAACCTTTTTCAGCTAATCCAATAAAATTTTCTACTGTTTTAGGTGCATGTTCTGGAAATAGTCGAACTGTAATATCCCCCTTGTTTGTTTTAATTGTAGCTGTTAAGGCATTTTCATTCTTTTCTGCTAATTGCGGAAACTGAATCATTTTATAAATTCCTCCTTTTGATATCATTAACATTCTACCTTAGATTGAGCTAGTTTCCAACCTATTTCTCTATAAACCAGTTCAGTTAATTATTTACTGACATTAGTATTTAATTTCGTTTATTTCTGTTCTATTTATTCAAATCTATTGTTAAAAGATATTCAATTTCATTAAAAATTTTCTATTAATTATTTAATTTTTCGTGTTATGATTAACCTCAGAACCGCATCATATAAAAAGGAAGATTGTTTATGCCATTTTTCAATAATTACCCTTTAATTGCCGCACTTTGTGCAATTATTATTACTCAAATTATTAAAGTTCCTGTTGCCTTTATATTAGGTCGCCCTACTTCACTAGCATTGATTACTTCTACTGGTGGCATGCCCAGTTCTCATTCAGCTGGCGTTACTGCCTTAATTACAGCTTTGATCATAGAACAGGGAATTGCTTCTCCTTTAGTCGCTGTTGCTGTAACATTTGGCGTGATTGTTATTTTCGATTCCATGGGTGTTAGACGACAAAGTGGTGAACACGGGATTCTGATTAATGAGCTCATTGCAGACTTAGAAAATATTCGAAAAACAATTATTACTATTGGACAAGAAGGAACTAAAAACATTAAAGCATTAATTGAAGACGATAGACATTCAAGAGAATTTCTCGGTCATAAACCAATTGAAGTTTTTTTTGGTATTATATCTGGAATTCTGATCTCATTTTTAATTCATACTGTATACTAGTAAATTTACTAAGTGTATTTAGTTTAATGGAGGATTTAAATTGGTTAAAGAAAATGAAATATACGACATCACTATAATTGGTGGCGGGCCTGTCGGAATGTTTTCAGCATTTTATTCAGGAATGAGAAACGCGAAAACAAAACTAATTGAAACTTTACCAGTCTTAGGTGGTCAAGTCGCATTGTTATATCCCGATAAAAAAATTTATGATATTGGTGGACATTCAGCAGTCACAGGAAGAGAATTAATCAAGGAACTAACTACTCAAATGGAACTCTTTGATCAACAGATTTGTCTTGAAGAACAAGTAGAAGAAATCATCAAACGAGATGATGATATATTTGAACTAAGAACCACTAAAGGCACACACTATTCTAAGACAGTTATTGTAACAACCGGTCAAGGAGCATTCAAACCTAGAAAATTAACTGTGGAAAATGCTGAATTATATGAGGAACAATCCTTACATTACATTGTAAACAATCTTGAACAATATAGAGATAGAACTGTCGCTATATGTGGTGGAGGTGATTCTGCTGTCGATTGGGCGTTAACGTTAGAACCAATCGCAAAAAAAGTTTATCTAGTCCATCGTAGAGATAAATTCAGAGCACATGAAGCCACAGTAGAACAAGTTAGAAAGTCATCAATTGAACTAATTACTCCTTATGTTCCTTATAAATTGAATGGAACAAACGAGAAACTTCATTCTGTTACTTTTAAAAAATCAAAGGGAGATGAAACTAGATCAATTGACCTTGACTTTTTCGTCGTTAACTATGGATTTAGTTCATCAATAGGCCCACTTAAAAATTGGAACATTGATTTAAATAAAAATGAAATTATAGTGAATCATAAAATGGAAACTTCTATTGAAGGAATTTATGCCGCTGGTGATATTAGTACTTACGATGGTAAAATCAAATTGATAGCCACCGGTTTTGGTGAAGCTCCTACAGCTGTCAATCACGCAATTCATTATATTCATCCAAAAGAGCATGCTCAACCTTATCAGAGTACTAATTTATCATTTGACAAATAGCTTTGACAACGAAAATAATAAGGAGGATTCAGCCGTGGTACAATCTAGCTCAAAACTGCATAAAGTAGCACTAGAACGTTTAAAAGAAAGAGGTGTCTCTCTAGAAGAGATAGCAGAATTAGTTTACGACCTTCAAAAGCCCTATATAGCTGATATTTCAATGGAGATTTGTGTAGAAAATGTTCGTTCTGTTATCAAAAAAAGAGAGGTTCAAAACACCATTCTAACTGGTATTGAGTTAGACGTTTTGTGTGAACAAGGTAAACTTTCCAGTCCACTTCAAGAAATCATTCAAGAAGATGAAGGATTATATGGAATAGATGAAATTCTAGCATTGTCAATCGTTAATGTATATGGATCTATTGGATTTACGAATTACGGTTTTTTAGATAAAACTAAACCAAAATTAATTTCAAAACTTGATGATCATCAAAATAAAGATCAGACACATACTTTCCTGGATGATATTGTTGGAGCGATTGCAGCAGCTGCTGCCAGTCGTTTAGCACATGATGATCCAGGCATATCAGATATCATGAAATAAGCGAAAATTTAATTATCTAGCGAATCCATTAAGCAGGGGTATTTTAGGAAAAGAAGAGATGATTTCATTTCTTCTTTTTTTTAGATATAGGTTAAAGATATTTTTATATGCTGGATTTTATAATGAAGTTAGCCACCAAGACTAACTAAAAAAAACGCCATGTGAATTTCATGTTATATTGAAGTTATACCACTAACTCTCAATAGACAGGATGAATTCACATGACGCATTCTAACCATAACACATTAGCACGTACGGGAAAACACTTATCTCATTCAGAACGGGCTCAAATTGCCATTTTAAAGAACCAAAATTACTCTAATCGTCAGATTGCGCATGCATTGGGACGTGTCCCGCAAACCATTCATAGTGAAATACATCGTGGGACAATCACTCAACTTAACCGTCAAAAGCAATCCGGCAAAGTGTATGATTACTATACGACCTACTACGATCCTGATGCCGGACAAGCAGCTTACGATCGACTTCGATTGAACTGTGGTCGTCGGCCAAAATGGGCTGATACAGATGCATTTATTGAGTGGGCAGATGATAAACTGTTACTGGAAAAATGGTCTCCAGATGTGGTTGTTGGATTTGCTAGGACACACGACTTATTTGATCCGTCTATCATTCCCTGTACAACCACTCTTTATGGATGGATTGACAAAGGGATCATGAGAACCACGAATATGGATTTGCTTGAAAAACTATCACGCAAGCCAAAAGATTCTTCTTACAGAAGCAGAAAAAACAAGCGTATTTTAGGTCAATCCATTGAACAAAGACCTGCTGAAATCAATGATCGACAGACCTTTGGTCACTGGGAAATTGATACTGTGGTTGGTAATAAAGGAAAGACGGATTCTGTATTACTCACATTAGTTGAACGCCAAACACGCTTTGAAATCATCCTTAAACTCACGGGGAAAGATAAAGAATCTGTTGATCAAGCCATTAGTCAGTTAAGACAACGAGCGGGTGATAGATTCTCTACAATATTCAAAACCATTACTTCTGATAATGGATCTGAATTCGCCGGTCTTCATGAGGCGCTTCAAGAAACGCTGGATGTCTACTTCAGCCATCCTTACGCTTCATGGGAAAGAGGAACGAGCGAGAACCAACATAAATTTATTCGTCGATTTATTCCAAAAGGGAAAGCCATCAGTCAGTTTAGTGAAACCCAATGCTTGAGAATACAACAATGGATGAATGACTATCCACGGAAGATACTCGGCTATCAAACACCTCATGTCTGTTTTGCCAACGCTCTACGCTCTTTGTCCCAAATGACCTAAGTTTCGTTAGTGCTGAACAAATGACGAGTGACATCTTCTAATAACCGATTAAACAACAGAAAATTAACCGATAATATATTTTAAACTAAGTGGCTAACTTATACTTGAAATTTACA
>NZ_FMZD01000036.1 GCF_900101525.1 Marinilactibacillus psychrotolerans
TCGCAATAAAATTATTGATTATTAATCGATTTGTTTTAGCTCAAATGAATAAATAATCAATAAGAGCGGGTAAGAACTAAATTGATAAACCATTAAAAGCATAAAATAATCAAACTGCTACGTAGAAAGTTATTATAACTAAAAATAGAAAATTTTTGATGTACTTAACAAAATGTATTGCTATAATTAAATGGTCTTACATAATTATTGAGATAGTAGATAGTAGATAGTAGATAGTAGATAGTAGATAGTAGATAGTAGATAGTAGATAGTAGATAGTAGTCATAAACTTATAAAAGACCTATGATTATTAGAAAGGAATGCCTATGAAAAGAATTCTCATTATCGGGTCTCCCGGATCTGGTAAATCTACTCTTGCAGTTCAATTATCAAAACAATTAGATTTACCTGTGGTTCATTTAGATAAGCTGAACTGGAAAGGCGATAAGAACACCTTAAATTCAATAGAATTTGACAAGGTACTAGAAAAAGTGCTTAAACAAGATAAATGGATAATCGATGGGAATTATGGTCGAACCTTAAGAAAACGTATAGAACATGCAGATACTATTATTTGGTTAGACCTTCCTAGATTAATTTGTGTCTATAGAATCTGCAAGAGATATATAAAAGGCAAAATCACAAAATCTAAAGCATATGGGAACCCAATTCAATTAGAACCAGATTTTTTAAGTTTCGTGTGGAATTTCAACCGTACAAATAGGCCGGACATTTTAAATATTTTAAATGAAAATGGACATAAAGAGATTATTATATTAAAAAATCAAACTGAAATCGATGAAGTAAAAAAACAATTTTGAATTAATGATAATTTTCTAATAAATAAAACAAAGAAATACTAATCTATAAAAAAAATTATTAGTAAAAGATTTATTTATAGAAAGTACATTTAGCTAAAATACTCCGATTTAAAATGAAAACACTTTTATATTATGTCATAAATGTGAACAGACATTCTTTTTTTTATAAACACACCTTTTATAACTATATAAAACGTTGATTCCATCACTTATAATTATTTATGAGAGGTGTGAGTGGATGACAGAGAACAAACTTAAGTTAGAAATTGAATCCCTAAAAAAAGAATTAAAATCCGTTAAACGATTGAATAATGAATTATTAAATTTACAAGAGGAACAGGATTCACTTGGTTTTTCCTGGTCAGGTAATTTAGGTCATTGGTTCTGGGATTTTCAAGTTAATAGAGTCACGTTTAATCCAATGAAAGCAATGGCATTAGGTTTTGAAAAAGAAGAATTACCAGAATATGTGGATTTTCAATTTTTCACAAATCGACTGCATCCAGAAGATTATGAACGAGTGATGGACGCCATGAGAGATCATTTGTCAAATAAAATCCCTGTATGGGAAGTTAGATACCGAATTAAAACGAAGAGTGGAGAATACCGTACCTATTATGATCGAGGAAAGGTCACCAAAAGGACTGCAGATGGCGCCCCATTATTCTTGTCGGGAATTGTATTTGATATTACTGAATACGAAGAGGAACGTCGCAGACTGCTTGAGGAAAATAAAGAATGGGCAATTCAAGCAAAAAAAGATTCTATGACGGGTTTATATAATCGTACAAATATCTTATTCGAATTAGGTAAGTTAGTAAATGAAGCGCAAGTAGAAGCTGATAAGTTTCTATCAATCATATTACTAGATATTGATAATTTAAGTCATCAGAATTCATTGTTTGGGCCATTATTTGGAGACGAAATTATTCGGAGAACTAGCCAAATTATTGAAGATCATATAAATGAAGAAAACTATGCTGGAAGTTTTGAAGGCGGAAAATTTATGATCTTATTGCCGGGTACTAAGAAAAATGAAGCTCATCAGATTGCTGATGAAATCAGACAAAAGGTTAACCGAGCTGATTATAGCGAACCAGCAGAAGTCACAAGCAGTTCTGGAGTCGCTCAATATATTTCTGCTGAAACTGTTAGTCAGTTATTCAACCGCGCAGATCGAATGTTATACAGAGTTAAAACTTCTGGAAAAAATCAAGTTCAATCCTAAAACAGAGTATAATTTAATAACTTAAACGTTGAAGTAGCCTATTGGTTGCTTTTTTGTTTGGTTAAATAACAAAAGCAAATTCTTTGCTTGAAAAAGCTTTCTCTGTCATAGTTAGTATAAATACTAAAGGAGATGAAAGTAATGGAAGATATAAAAGAAAAAGCACTTAAAATTATGGAAAAAAATGATGTTGGTGTAATGGCGACAATTTCTGGAAATAAACCAATGGCACGTTACATGTCTTTTTATAGCAAAGGATTTACGCTGTATACAATAACGGATAAGCGAACTGAAAAAGTAGAAGATCTTGAAAAAAATTCCAATGTATTCGTCTTACTTGGATATGAAGAAGGCATTTTTGATAAAGATTATGTGGAGGTTGAAGGGGAAGTATCTATGGTCAAAAATCAGGAAATCATTGAGAAATCTTGGAACGATTATATGGATGATCAGTATGCGAGCAAAGAAGATCCTAATATTTTAGTGTTAGAAATTAAACCAACTAAGATTAATGTGAAAAGTAAAAAAGGCAAAGAAGTTGAAGAAATTATATTATAAAAAGTTAGCTATACTGATTATCAGGAATGAAAGAAGCATATAAACTTCTTTCATTCCTTTTTTATTACTTTAAAAATGATTAAGATATATAGTGGGTTAAACCAGAATATGCCCGGAATAAGAGCTGTTACATAGAGCTTATAATAATAAACCTCTAAAAAGTGTTCATATAAACAAATTGAAGACTGTACGCTAAGGCAAAATTGTATTACAATAATAGCAATAGAACTTACGGAACGGATGAATGGAATGGACGATAAAAAGGTTTCGATATTAGGCATTCCTTTTGATAATTTAACTCGAGTAGAATTTTTGACTCGGCTGCTTGAGCGGATGGAAGCAAACAAAAAAACGTTTCTTGTAACTGCGAATCCAGAAATTGTTATGTATGCTAAAGAAGATGATGAATATTATCATTTGTTGCTAAATGCAGACTATATAGCGCCAGATGGTATAGGAATCGTGAGAGCCGCTAAGAAGTTAGGAACTCCTATCAAAGAGAGGGTACCAGGATTTGAATTAATGTTGGGGTTGCTTGAATTATCCAACATGCATAAAAAGCGAGTATATTTTATAGGTGCTAAAGAAGAAGTCGTGACTCAAGCAGTTAAGAATGCTGAAAAAGTATGGCCAAATCTTGTAGTTGCAGGATATCACCATGGTTACTTTGATCATTCCGATAATGGAATGATTGAACGTATAAAGTCGCTCGAACCTGACTTAATACTAGTGGCATTTGGATTTCCCCGACAGGAAAAATGGATTCATCAATACCTAGAGACGGCGGAACATGGAATAGCTGTTGGAGTAGGGGGAAGTTTTGATGTGCTGTCTGGGAAAGCGAAACGAGCGCCTAAAATTGTACAGAAACTTCATATAGAATGGTTATACAGATTAGTAAAACAACCTTCTAGATATCGCAGGATGCTTGCACTACCGGCTTTTATGCAACAAGTAAAAAAACAAAAGCTGTTAGAAAAAACAAAAAAGAAACGAGATAATTAATGAAAGTATTACATGTAAACGCAGGGAACGAATATGGCGGCGGATTGTTTCATATTTTATCGATATTTCAAGGGATTTCACAGCTTGAAATGGATTTATTAGTATTCGAAGATGGACCAGTAGCGGAAATGGCTAGAAAAAATGGTATAAATGTATTTATACTTCCTCAAAAGTCTCGATATGATCTGACAATACTATCGAGACTAAAATCTTTTATTAATGATCGTGAGTATACGATCCTACATACACATGGCCCGAGAGCTAATCTGTTGATTTCTTTAATAAGGAAACGATTAGCAGCAAAATGGGTCATGACCGTACACAGTGATCCTACACTTGATTTTAAGGATAGAGGAATTAAAGGACGGATTTTTGAAATTCTCAATTTACACACGATTAAAAAAACGGATCGAGTGATTGCTGTTTCAAGTGAGATAAAAGAAATATTGGTTAATAATAGAGTACCTACTGATGATATAACCGTTGTTCATAATGGAAGAAATTTCAATCTAACACCTTCTGAAATAAGCAAAGTTTCAGATCGGTTAAATATTGTTACAGTTGGAAGACTAGAGTGGGTAAAAGGACATAAATACTTGCTTCAAGCGTTAGGTAAGACAAAGCATCCTGATTGGCACTTAACCATCTGTGGAGCAGGACAAGAAGAGCGTTCTCTTAAAATACTTGCGGATGAATTACATCTATCAAAAAAAATAAATTTCTTGGGATGGGTAGATTCTTTAGAAGTGAGTAAACAAATTGCTCAAGCAGATGTTATGGTATTACCTTCTCTGAGTGAAAGTTTTCCATTAGTTGCTTTAGAAGCAGCAGAGAACCATATACCGGTTATTGCTACAGAAGTAGGTGATGTGAAAAACATGATTCCAGATAAATCTATGGGATGGATAGTTCAAAAAGCTTCATCAGACGAATTGGCAGCAGCAATTGAAGAAGCATATGCTGATTGGAAAACGAATACTCTAAAACAAAAAGGTAAACACTTTTTCAACTGGAGTAGTCAGTTTACAATTCAAAAACAAGGGTTAGAGACCATGAAAGTATATCAGCAATGTCTAAAATCAGAGAAGTAAACAAATACAAGCATTGTGATATAGAGGTTAATTTCACAAAAAATAGTAACAAGAATGTGATATACTAGCTAACATATTGTAAGTAACTCTAGGAGGATATCAAAATGAACCGAACGTATACGGATGATAGCGTGGCGTTGCACACAGACTTATATGAAATCAATATGATTTTAACCCATTGGAAAAAAGGTAATGATCAAAAACGTGCAGTATTTGAAGTTTATTATCGTAATAATCCTTTCGGTATGGGGTATACAGTCTTTACAGGATTAGAAAGAGTAGTCAATTATATACAAGAATTACGTTTTACCGAGTCGGATATTCAATATTTAAGAGAAATTGAAGGGTATCCTGAAGAATTTTTGACTTATCTGAAGAACTGGCGGTTTAAAGGAACACTTCGTTCGTTTAAAGAAGGAGAAGTCGCATTTGCAAATGAACCTTTGATTCAAGTGGAAGGATCTATTGTGGATTGTCAGCTAATTGAGACGGCTTTGTTAAATATTGTGAACTTTCAAACATTAGTTGCTACTAAAGCTGCTCAAATCAAGAGCGCAGCGGGGAATGATCCGGTTCTAGAATTTGGTGCACGTCGAGCACAGGAAATGGATGCAGCAATTTGGGGAGCTCGCGCAACATATATTGCTGGAGTAGATTCTACTAGTAATACAAGAGCAGCGAAAATATTTGGCATTCCAGCTTCTGGAACCCATGCTCATGCATTAGTTCAAGCTTATCGGGATGAATATCAAGCCTTTAAAGCATATGCTGAGACACATAAGGATTGTGTTTTTCTTGTGGATACATTTAATACCTTAGATTCTGGGGTTCCCAATGCAATCAAAGTTGCTAGAGAAATGGGTGACTCAATCAATTTTTTAGGTGTGCGATTAGATTCTGGTGACTTATCATACTTATCTAAAAGAGTACGTCAGCAGCTAGATGAAGCAGGGTTTCCTGATGCAAAAATATTCGTTTCCAACGACCTAGATGCAGAAACAATTTTAAATCTGAAAATGCAAGGGGCTAAAATTGATGTTTGGGGTGTAGGAACTAAAATGATTACAGCCTATGATCAACCTGCTTTGGGAGCAGTTTATAAAATCGTTTCTGTTGAAGGAAATGATGGGAATATGCACCATACACTTAAATTAACCGGGAATGTTGCGAAAATTACAACTCCGGGTAAAAAACAGGTATGGCGAGTACGTTCTTATAATAATAAAAAGCCCGAAGGGGATTACATTTCGTTAGTAGATGAACGTCCAAATGAACAAAAAGAATTATTTATGTTTCATCCGCAGTATACGTATATCAATAAAACAATCACGGATTATAATGCCCGTCCTTTATTGCATGATATTATAGTAGATGGAAAAGTTGTTTATACACTACCTACACTTGAAGAGATAAGAGAATATGCAATGCAAAGTTTATCCGAACAGTGGGAAGAGCATAAACGGTTATTGAATCCAGAACCATACCCAGTAGATCTTTCACAGGATCTTTATGCAGCAAAAGTTGAAACAATTAATTTGTTCAAAAGTATGCCGGCCGATCAGTCAAAATCGTTGTTTTAAATCTCTTTACAAATTTATGATAAACTATGACTACAAAAATTTCTTAAAATTAAATAGGAGATGATGAATAGAATGTCAGAATTGCAAAAACAAATTATTGAAGAAATGGCAGTTAAGCCAAAAATTGACCCAAAAGAAGAAATTAGAAAAAGCGTTGATTTAATGAAAGATTATCTGAAAAAACATGACTTTCTTAAGACCTTAGTATTAGGCATCTCAGGCGGGCAAGATTCATCCCTGTTAGGCAAATTAGCACAGATTGCAATGGAAGAACTTCGTGAAGAAACAGGAAATGAAGAATATGCTTTTATCGCCATGCGCTTACCTTATGGTGAACAAGCAGATGAAGAAGAGGCGATGGCAGCTATTGACTGGATGAAGCCTGATAAGGTCGTACGCGTAGATATTAAACCTACTGTGGATGCATCCGAAGCATCTATTAAAGCAGGCGGGATGGAAATTTCAGATTTTAATAAAGGAAATATTAAAGCTCGTGAAAGAATGGTTATTCAATATGCTGTGGCTGCACATCATAATGGAGCAGTATTAGGTACAGATCATTCAGCGGAAAGTGTCACTGGATTTTTCACAAAATTTGGAGATGGTGGAACAGACTTGAATCCATTGTTTAGACTGAGCAAAGGGCAAGGGAAAGCTTTACTGAAAGAACTGAATGCACCAACTAAATTTTATGAGAAGACTCCAACAGCTGATCTTGAAAGCGATAGACCAGGAAGATCTGACGAAGATGCTTTAGGTGTTACTTATGAAGAAATCGATCAGTATCTTGCAGGAAAAGAAGTTTCTGAGCAAGCTGCCCAAACAATTGAGAATTGGTACTTGAAAACTCAACACAAACGTCATCTACCAGTTACAATATTTGATGATTTTTGGAGATAAATACTATTGTAAAAGAACTGAGACAATTTTGTCTCAGTTCTTTTTTGATTTATCGACAGTTATAGTGGAACTCAGATCGCAAAACAAATTGAGTAGAGAGATAAAGAGGTATTATGTATTAACTGAGGTTGCAAAATGAATTGAGTAGAGAGATAAAGAGGTATTATGTATTA
>NZ_FMZD01000040.1 GCF_900101525.1 Marinilactibacillus psychrotolerans
TGTGTATGGCAGAATAAATATGTAGAATAGTGCAAGAAAAAATCCATAACTCGGGCCAAATAAAATAGCCCATTGCTTCCACCCATACCATTCGCCTAAAATGGAGTTTGACTAAGAACTTCAGAAAGGCGTGGGAAAGGATGCTCACAATGGACCAAATTTATTCTATCAAAAAAATGAGAAATGAAGAAGGCTATTCTTTAAATAAAATTGTCACGGAAACCGGTTATGATTGGCGTACAGTTAGAAAATACGCAGATCACGATGTTCTTCCAAAAGAAAAAAACAGTAAAAAGCGCGGAATGATGTATACGAAAGGGTTTGAAGGACAAACCTATGGAGAAATCGTTGATCATCTATTATTCGAAGATAGTAAGGAAAAGAAAAAAGATCGACGATTGAATAAAGGAATCCACCGGATTCTAAAGCAACAGTACAAGTTTGAAGGTAGTTATCGTCTCGTTTGCCAGTATATTAAAGATACGCACAATGAAGTAAAAGAATATAAGCAGTATGAGCGTTTGGAACACCCACCGGGAGAAGGTCAATTAGATTTCGGAAATTACCGTGTATCTTATAAAGGCAAAATAAAGAACATCAAACTATTGGTCCTTACCTTCCCTTATTCCAATCGAGCCTTTGCGGTAGCTCTTCCTAGAGAAAACAAGGAGTGCTTTTTAAGTGGTCTGAAGTTTTTATTCAAACTAGCGGAGGGTGTTCCTAAGGCACTTCGGATAGATAATCTGGCCGCAGCGGTTGTTCAGTCTCGAGGAAGAGGAAAAGAAGCCATCTTCACGGATGACTTTAATCAATTCGCTGCTCATTACAGATTTGAACCGATTGCCTGTAACCCTTTTTCCGGACATGAAAAAGGATCTGTAGAAAATAAGGTCGGTTATATAAGGTATAACTTTTTTGATGATATTCCTGAATTTCACTCTTATACGCCTTTTAATGATTGGTTGAATCAAAAACTCGAAGAAGATAGTGCTCGTATTCATTATCAAGAAAACTTTTTGATTAGTGAGTTATGGGAAGAGGAGCGAACTCAGTTGCTTGCTTTACCTGAAACGGCTTATCCCGTATTTAAGTATAAAGAAGTTAAAACAAATAAATACGGAGAAATCAGATTAGACGATCAATCCATTCATATACCAAGAATCGGTCGTAACCGAAAGGTTATCTTACAACTGTTCTGGGACCGATTCAAATGTGTTGATAGAATGGGAGAGATAATCTATGAAGGACCTCGTCCTTATATGGACGAATCTCAGGAAATTGATTGGATCGAAGTCTTCAAGACCTATCGTCAAAAGCCGAGATTAATTATCCATTCTAAGTATCAAAAGTTTATCCCTCAAAAAATCAAAAGCTATCTGTTAGAAACTAGCTTAACTGAAAGAAAGACGCGTACAGATCAAATGATTTCCTTACTTGAGCTTTATTCTCTATCCGAGATTGAAGAAAAATTTGTGGAGATCGTCCTACAAACAACAGAATTCGTTGAAAAAGACGAGTCCTCTTCTCTCATGATCTATGATGCTTTATCTCCGAAAGTGAGGGCCAAATAATGGAAAACGAATTGAAACAACTGTGTAAACGTATGCGACTTGCGTACGTTTATGATTACGTTACTGAGGAAAATAAATCAGAAGGTTTATACGAAGAGCTATTAAACTGCTTGAAGTATGAACAGCGAGAACGGGAACATGCAAAAGCCGATCGGCTTATTCGTAAAGCAGGATTCAAATCGACTAAACCCATCAGTCAATATGAGTGGCATGATCAGATAGGGATTCCGTCCTCAACGAGTCGTGAGGAACTCGTTACCCTAGATTTTTTACACCGCAGAGAGAACTTGATCTTAGTAGGAACTCCAGGGACAGGAAAAACAACTTTGGCTACAGCGCTCGGCATTGAAGCTTGTCGAAATGGAAAAGATGTTCAGTTTTATCGCGTAATGGACTTAGTCGATAAATTACAAAAAGCGTCCCATCGAGGGACGCTAGCACGAACCAGGAAAACAATTCTCAAATGTGACCTACTTATTTTAGACGAACTAGGCTACTTACCTTTTGATAAAGAAGGTGCAGAATTACTATTTCACTTAATATCAGATTTTTACGAAGAGAAAAGTTTGATTATCACAACGAACCTGGAATTTAGCTCTTGGAGTAAAGTGTTTCAAGATTCAAGATTGACCAGTGCACTAGTGGATCGGTTGATTCATCACGCTCATATCTTCACTTTTGCGGGCACAAGTTACCGGTATACCAATGCTTTGTCTCAATTAAGAAATTAACTAAATGGGAACTGCAAAGTTATGGATAAATTTCCTGCACTCTTATGGATTTTATTCTTGCAAAATACA
>NZ_FMZD01000032.1 GCF_900101525.1 Marinilactibacillus psychrotolerans
AGGAACTGCGCAGCGAATTAAAGAATTAGTTGAAAGTGCCCTTGATAATAATCTGGAAACAAACCTTAGTGTTATAGCATGCTCAGTATCTGATTTAAAAGAAAAAAGAGAACAATTAAAAAGAGATTTTTCGATTGTAGCTACTACAGGTATTTTGAACCCGAAAATGGATGCACCTTTTATACCATTAGAGCAGTTTATTGAACAAGAGGTAGAAGTTGTCTTAAAAGATATTATTGCTCATAATAATATTGTTTCTTTTGCGCCCGAAGTGGACGAAGAAAATGCGAAAAGATTATGTTTGAATTTTATAGAGGAAAGCTATACTTTTATTAATCCAGCAAAGGTGATTGAGCCGTTATGGTTATCTGCAAAAGAATTTTACAATCTTGCTAACAATAGAGAAGAAAATTATGCTTTTCACATTAACTTAATTATGCATTTAGCTGGCGTAGTCGAAAGAACTGTGTTGAATGAAGCTTTAACGATCGACTCCGACTTAGAGCAAATTGAGCAACATCCATTATATTCAGAAATAGAAACTGTTCTTACAAAATTAGAGAAGCAATTGAATATTAACGTTTCGCATAATGAGTATTATTATCTTTATCATTATCTTGAAAATAACTCTGCGATGGAAGAATTAGATGAAATTGATTCGATTATCGAAGAATAGTAAAGCTATAATTTAGATTTTTCATATTAGAGAATATTGTTTAGAAAATTTAATTAAACTATGTAGTTATAGGAAATGAGTGTTAACTGGTTACTATAGAAACAGAAGAGGCCAGCTGATTTTGAGAAAGGATATAAAAGAGATGATGGATATAAAATTGGCTCGGATTGACGATCGTCTGGTTCATGGGCAAGTGGTCACTACTTGGACTAAGATTACAGGGATCAGTAGAATTTTAGTTGTAAGTGATGAAGCAGCAAGCAGTGAATTGAGAAAATTTTTACTTAAACAAGCTTCGCCTCCAGGAGTGAAAACAAATGTCATGACAGTAGAGAAACTCATAGAGGTTTCAGCTCACCGCTTGCTGGATGATGTAAAAGTGATGTTATTGTTTACTAATCCTACTGATGTTTCCCATCTAGTCAAGGCGGGAGTTCCAATTGAGAAAGTGAATATTGGAGGCATGAAGTTTTCTAATGGGAAAAAAATGATCACCAATTTTGTTTCAGTGGATGAAACAGATATTGAGGCATTTAAATTTTTGAATCTTCAAGGAATCGAATTAGAAATCAGAAAAGTTCCAAGTGACCGCAAAATCAATTTAATTGATGTTTTGAAAAAGGTAGAATAGAAACAATAGAGTCAAAAGGCCTATCAGTATATGCTCAATATCAAATTTAGTAGTAAATTGTTTTATAAATACTTAAAAGCTATGACCTCCTATTTTAAGTGGGTCATAGCTTTTTGTATGAATTACTCATCGTATCTCTTTCTTTTTGAAGAAGCAGGGATATTTAGCTGTTTACGATACTTCGTTACAGTACGTCTGGATAAATCGAAACTTTCTTTTTTTAATAGCTCAACAATTTTTTGATCTGATAGGGGCTTTTGCTTATTTTCATTTTCAATTAATTTTAAAAGATGCTGTTGTACAGAGTGAGTTGAAAATGACGTGTCATCGTCAATTTGATGATTCCTAGATAAGAAATATTTAAATTCATAAGTTCCAAAGTCAGTTTGAATATACTTTCCGTTGATTGTACGACTAATGGTAGATTCATGTAAATCAAGCTCTTCAGCTAACTCTTTAAGCTGTAATGAGACCAGGGCATGACTTTTACCAAAAAAGAAAGCTTTTTGCTTTTGAATAATAGCTGTTCCAACACGTAAAATGGTTTCTTGTCTTTGCTGTAGATTTTCTTGAAGACTTTTATATTCTTTCTGTTTATCTTTTACATAATTCAAGACTTCTTTGTTGCCGGCTTCTTTAAGTTCAGATGCATAGCCTTGGTCAAATTGAAGAATAGGCGTATTTTGTTTGGCTTCCCTTATCGTAAGTTCTTTGCCACTCAGTTGGACGATAAGATCCGGTCGAATCGCATAATCTAAAGGATTGGAGAAATCATCTCCTGGACTTGGGTTTAACTTTTTAATATAGTCAAAGACTCTTTGAATTTCTGGTAATGTGATGTCGTATCTTTTGGCTATCTCTTTCCATTTGCGATCAATCAGATCATTAAAAGATTCTTCTAATATAATGTAAGCTGTCTCAGGTGCAGTTTGATCCCGTTCAGTCTGGAGCATCAGACATTCTTGCAAAGACCGAGCAGCGATTCCAGCTGGTTCAAGCTGCTGGAGCAAAACTAATGCATCTAACAGTAAAGTTTTATCTGCTTTGGTATCATTAGCTGCTTCGTCAAGCGTTTTTAGGCAGTATCCTCGCTGGTCTAATTGATTAATCCACCAGAACATCATTTCTCTTATAAGTGTATCTCTATAAGTTAAAAGGACTTGTTCAATAAGGTAATCCCGTAAACTACGTTTAGTATCGGCAATCCAACTCATGTCCTGTCCCGCACCAATGGATTGTAGTTTTGAATCTGGTATTTTTATTTCTAAAAAAGGATTATCAAGCATCTTAGAATTTAAAAATGTAATTAACTCATCTTGATTAAAGTTTAAAAGCTGGACTCTTTGTAATAACAAAGGACTTAACTGTTGTTTTTGAGATAAATCATATTGTTGATTGAATCCCATTTATTAGAACTCCTTTCTTGAAAACTAATACTGCTATATATCGTTATGGGGTCTTTCTTTCTCTATAGTTTAACACAAATAGATAAAAGAGATCAGTAGGGGTATCATATTAATCCAATAAAAAATGTCCTTTCTTCAAAGAAAAAGAAAGGACATTGCTCATTAATTTATTATAATTTATAGAGAAACACTAGAGGGTTCCATTGCTTCTTTGGGTACGCCAAACAGGTAAGTAGCCACAAATCCACCTGTATAAGCAGCTAATAGACCAAGTATATAAGCCCACCATAAGTTATCAACAATCAAGGGAATAAGAGCAACCCCACTGGGGCCAATCGCGCTAGCTCCAACCCCGCCAAATAACCCGATTACTGCACCTCCGATACCTCCGCCAATACAGGCAGTGATAAATGGTTTGCCAAGTGGAAGTGTAACTGCGTAGATTAAGGGTTCGCCAATTCCTAAAATCCCTACAGGAAGAGCCCCTTTTATCATAGTAACCAGCTGTTTGTTTTTTCGAGCTTTAACCCACAAAGCTAATGCCGCACCAACTTGTCCTGCTCCTGCCATTGCAAGAATTGGAAGTAATTGAGTAGAACCTGTTTGCTCGATCATGGTGACATGAACAGGTGTCAAGATTTGATGTAAACCAAACATGACCATTGGTAAAAATAGTGAGCCTAAAACAAACCCAGCAAAAGCTCCGCCTACACTTAAAATCCAAGAGATAAATCCAACTAAGTTAGCAGAAATAAATCCAGCTAAAGGCATAATCAGAAAAATTGTAATCAAGCCTACAGTTAGTAAGGTAATTGTAGGGGTGACAATAATATCGATTGAATTTGGAATAAATTTGCGTAATTGTTTTTCAACAAGAGAGAGAATCCATACAGCGAAGATAACCCCAATAATACCACCTTGATTGGCTGTTAAGGGTTCGCCAGTGAATATGTTAGGAAGTGGGAGTTCTTCGCTTATGCTTGTTAAGTAAATGATCCCTCCGATAATTCCTCCAAGTCCTTCAGTAGCTTTAAAAACTTTTGCTGCGTTAATACCTACATAAATATTTAAAAAGCCAAATAATGCCCCTTGTATTAAACCAGCAATAGCCACCATATATTCCCAATTTTCTCCTGCAATTACCCCAGCCGTAAGAAGGTTAGTGAAAATGGATGCAATTCCCCCAATTATACCTGCACCAACAAATGCTGGAATTAATGGTATAAAAATACTCGCAATGGAGCGTAGAACTTTTTTGAAAGGAGATTGTGGATTATGTTTTCCTTTTTGGGCAGCTTTATTTTCAGCAGTTAACTGGTCAAGATTATTGATATCTTTTGAAAACAATGCTTGATCTTCAGAGGGGGAGCCTTCTTCTTCGACAGCTATATCTGCTAGTATCCCCATTTCGTTTGCTACTTTTGCAGCTAGACCAGGACCTAATATAACTTGATAGGTGTCTTCTTCAACAGTTCCTAAAACCCCGTTGATTTGTTTAACCTTTTGATCATTTACTTGACTAAATTCTTTGATGTCTATTCTGACACGAGTCATGCAGTTGATTAAAGAGTTGACATTCTGCGTACCGCCAATATGCTCGTAAATTTCCTTGGCGATTCTTTTTTCGTCTTGTTTCACCATGCTATTCCTCCTATTGTGCATCTTATGTATTTTATCTATGCTACAATCGTATCAGATAAAAAAAGAATTGCAATAAAAAACATTTTCAATTTTGAATATAGTTAAATGAAATAATATTTCATGTTTATTTTTGATTTAACTTAATATTCTAAAGTAAATTTAAGATGAAAAGAAGCTTGTTACTTTAAAAAAATATAATTGGAGTATCGGACAGCTGATTTAAGACTATACGTACAAAAAAATCTGAAATAAAGTATAGATGTAATTATTTGATTAAATGCATTTTGCTTTCAGCTATATATAATTATTATCTTTTAATTTTCGAATAAGTAGAATATATATTTTTATGAAACGATCGAAACAACCTCTATAGGATTAAATCAAGTAGAGAAGGTTTTCTTATAAACTAGTAAGTAAAAAAGCGCTGCTTCGATTAATTAGGAAGCAACGCTTTTTACTATTGATTGAGTTCATCTAATGATTGTTTGAGGTTTTCAGTTTTCACTATTTTATTATTCAAATCATCTTCCAATTCTTTAAGCTCTTTTTCTAAAAATTCTAATGATTTATAGGCTTGCGATAGATCAGTAGTCAAACTATCTGGTGCTTCCTCTGGGTTATCGCTAGTATTAAAAATGCCATATAACATCCATGAATATGAAAGATTAAAGGGGTGGGTTTCAGGTAATGTTTTTATTTTTTCTTCTGATAAGTCAATCCAGATTAAGGTATTGGGTTCTTTTTTTCTAGTGATAGAAAGCTGAGAATCAATTGTCTTCCAGAATCCAGATTGTTTCATAAAGTCAGACCACGGATAGGTTATATGAAGATAATGGTTGCCTTTATCTTCTTCCCAAAGTATGAAATATCGAGTTTGATCCTCATTTTCGTAAAATTTCCAGGAATCAAATACTTCATCTTTGAATAAAGACTCAGAAACTGGAAAAGGGTAGTACGCTTCAAATGGGAATATAGATTCTGGAAAATCCTCATTCAGATAAGTTCGTTTAATCCATTCTCGTTTGCGACCTGAGTCCTCTACCTGAGTCCAAGTTAATGACTCATGAGAGGAATCTTGAGATAGAATAAGCGCTGTAAGATCCTGAGTTTGTCCTTCATATAATGTGGCCAAATGAGCCATATTAATTTTCTTCAGGACTTTCTGTGCAGGATGATTACTTGATTGGGTATTTGCCCCAACGAATTCAATATTTGGTAACGCTAATGCTTGATCCATAACATATTTTAGCAACTCTGTACCATAATTCTGCCCTCTGAAACGATGATCACTTCTCAATCTTCCCAGCATTACGTGATGATGTGCAAAGACAGTATATCCTGCCGTACTCACAAGCTGATCATTTATAAATAAACCAAATAATCTACTTCCACTATCTGTTAGTCCTGGAAAAAGATTAAGCATATAATCTTCTTTTAATCCAGTCTGCATTGACTTATATAAGTTGAAATCTTCTTTAGTCAATAATCTGATTTCTTTTCTCATGCCATACCTCCTACTCTGTGAAAACTTTCTGTGCACCTAACCGGAAACTAACGTAGGTATAATTTTGTTTTAAATACATTTGCTTTGGTGTATCATCTCCGTCTGCAACTAAAAGAACTTGTTTTGAATTTGTTTTTGCAAAATTCATAACGGCTTTTTGCAAGGCTGTTGCTATTCCTCTTTTTCTGAATGATTTCATAGTCATTAAATCGTCAATTTCAACTGTCTTATTTCCTGATATAGAGATTAAAGAGCCAGCGGGTTCATTGTCAATATATGCAATATAAGGAATAATTCTTGGACTATCTAACATTTGTTCATACATTCCTTGTTTCATATCGGCAAAGTCTTTTCCGTATGCTAGATCGTTTAAATAATTCATTTGTTTGAAATCTTCAAAGTTTTCTCTAGAAAGACAAAAAACTTCAATAGTGTCTGTTGGTTTAACAGAGTAAAAATGATTAGGGTTAATTGTATAAAGTTCTAACAGTTCGATTGCGTACTTTTCTTTTTCGAAATAAGCAACAATTTCAGGCGTAAACCCCTTATTCTCAGGCCAGTAGAACTTCAAATGCTCAAGTCCTTCAGTTTTATGGTACTGATATTGCATTTCTTCAATTAGCTCAAATTCAGCTAGGGTTGGCTGATATTTTAATTGAAAAAAGTTAGAGTCATACCTGAAAGGTAAGTCAGGATTAAAATATTGTGTAAAAAATTCGTTCTCATCAATCACTTTACTATGGCTCTCGATGTCTCTAAAACTAAACATAGATCCTGTCACGTCCTATTCGTATATAAGAATTTATTAAATAAAAGTTCCGACCTTGTGTCTGATTCTTTAAGTTAATATCGTTATTATACTTGAAAGATAAAAAAAGTTGCAATCCAGTGTGATTTAATTTAAATAAAAAAATAATTATGCTGCTCCTTTATTAGCTTATAAAAAATTCACTTTAGTTTTTTTAAGCATTTGATAATGGATTTATTTGATTCTAATTCATATTTATAAAGATAGAGAGACGAATAAAATAAAACAAACGTTACTTTAAAACGAATAATAACGCTTTATATATAATGTTTAAGAAAACATTGATATATCAATGATACTAATATGATATTAGTTCATTTACCGATTTATAAGGCAATATAGTACATGATTTGAATTTTGTTATGTTAGAATAAAAAAATAAAAAGACTTTAAAAAGAATAATTATGCATAACAAGGATTATATATCATTTGTTTTTTGGACTTTAAAATAGAGGAGTGAATTAAATGGGAAAAAAATATAGTACATTATTGACCCCCCTTTTCGCAGTTCCATTTCTTATATCAGGTTGTGGAACTGGTGGTACAACATCGACACCGGATTCAGGAGACAGTGAGAGCGGTGTAAGTGATGGAGTAGTGACAGTTGATTTTTTCAATCAGAAACCAGAAATCACTGCACAATTAGAAGAACTTGCAGATATGTATAATGAAGAGACCGATGGGAATACTCGAGTTACGATTACAACAGTCGGGAGCGGGGAAGGCTCAGCAGGGTTGCAAGCACGATTTTCTTCTGGTGACGAACCGGCATTGATGATGCTGGGAGGGCTTCCTGAAGTTGAACGTTACAGTGATTCATTGATAGATGTATCTGAATTAGACGTAACAGACACCCTTATTGACGGCACTTTAGAAGGCGGTACCATTGATGATATTCCTTTAGGTATTCCGCTTAATCTAGAAGGATTTGGCTGGATGTATAATCGTGAAATATTTGAAGAGGCTGGGATTAATCCGGATTCAATTCAATCTTATGATGATTTTGCGGAAGCCGTTGAGACATTAGATAGTCAAAAAGAAGAATTAGGCATTGATGAAGTATTTGCGTTTAGTGGTGGAGAAAATTATATAGCGAATCAGTTTTCAGCAAATTTCACAAGCCCTGAATTTAATGAAAGTATTATTGAATCATATGAAGCAAAAGAGTTGAATTGGGAATACGGAGATCAAATGAAAAAATATACGGATCTTTTTAATCAGTATAATGTACAGCCCATTCTTACCGTTGACTATAGCCGATCAGTCGAAGAACTATTTGTTAATGATAAAGTAGCTATGGTTCATCAGGGCATTTGGATCGTTCCTACGCTTAATGATATTGATCCAAGTTTTGCAAAAGAAAAATTAGGGTTATTGCCAGTTTATGGAGAAAGTGATACAGAAGGCAAAATTATTGCAGGAGCGCCATTTTATATTGGTGTAAATAAAAACTTGGATGATGCAGTAGTAGAAGAATCGAAAAACTTTTTAGATTGGATGTATACCTCTGAAGAAGGTAAAGAAATGATTACTGGAGATCTGGCTTTTGTACCAGCTCAAGAAGGATATGAGCCTGAAGATATTTCAGATCCGGTTTCCCAAGAGTTATATCGGGCTTTATTAGCCGGGGAAACAGGCGCTATGACGCATAAACAGTATCCAGACGGATGGTTTCAGCAAGTTCTTTATCCAGAATATCAAAAATATTTGAATGGCGATCAGACTTGGGAAGATTTTGAAATGAATACAGCAGAAGCCTTCAAAGAAATGCGGTGATTGAATGAAAGGAAAACATAATACTGCTTATTACTGGGCATTTATTTTGCCTTCAGTAATAGCCATATCAATTATTATACTGATTCCATTATTGTTAGGAATCGGTACGTCACTAACCAATTCGGACGGATACCAAGCAGTATTTACGGGATTGGAAAATTATCAACGACTTTTTAAGGATGAACAATTCATTTCCAGTATGTGGTTCACTTTAAGATTTTCGTTTGTTGCAGTGATATTGATCAATGCAATTGGATTAGGGCTAGCACTTTTAGTTACACAAAAATTAGGGAAAGTCAGTACAATATTTAGAACAATTTTCTTTATGCCTAATCTAATAGGTGGAATTATTCTCGGATTTATCTGGCAATTTATATTTGTGAGAGCTTTTGAGGGGATTGCATCTGCTACAGGAATCTCATTTTTCAGTTCTTGGCTGTCCGATTCTACGACAGGATTCTGGGCTTTGGTCATTGTTTTTTTATGGCAGATGAGTGGGTACATTATGATTGTTTATATTTCGTTTTTAGCCAATATACCCGGAGAGCTTTTAGAAGCAGGGCAGATGGATGGAGCGAATAACTGGCAGGCATTTTGGAAAATAAAATTCCCGATGTTAGCACCAGCATTTACCATCAGTTTATTTTTAACCTTGGCTAATGCATTTAAGGTTTACGATGTAAACTTAGCTTTAACGAATGGCGCACCTTATGGATCAACTGAAATGGTTGCCATGAACATTTATAACACAGCTTTTTACCAGTATGAACAGGGGTATGCTCAAGCAAAAGCTATCGTATTCTTACTACTTATAGCAGCGATCTCCTTAACTCAGATTTTTCTAACACGGAGAAAAGAGGTTGATTTATAATGAGTAGTGTAAAAAGACATAAAGCACTTGTTGCTTTACTAGGGATTATTGTTTCCCTGACGTGGATATATCCATTTGTCATAATATTCTTTGGGTCCTTTAAAAACAGATCAGAAATTTTTACAAATACGTTATGGGTACCTCAGGAAGTCGTAACGGATAATTACCCTAAAGCGTATAGTAATTTAGAATTTACAAGCAGCTTTTTGAATTCTCTGTTCATTACAACCATTAGTTTAATTGTGATTGTAATCTTTTCGTCAATGGCTGCTTATGCATTAGCGAGGAAGAAAAGTAAAATTAGTACCGGTATTTATTTCTTGTGTGCTTTGACTATGTTGATTCCCTTTCAATCCGTCATGATTCCTTTGGTAAGTATGTTTGGTCAAGTTAACTTATTAAATCGTTTCGGCTTGATTATTATGAATTGGGGATTTGCAACGAGTATGTCGATTTTCTTGTACTACGGAGCAATGCGATCTATTTCAGTATCTTTGGATGAAGCAGCATATTTGGATGGAGGAAATCCATTGCAGATTTTCTGGAGAGTAATATTTCCGATTTTAAAACCCACTACGGTTACGGTCATTATCTTGAACGCAATACGTTTGTGGAATGACTTCTTATTACCTTCTTTGGTAATTAATCAAGAAGGCATGCGGACGATTCCTCTTAGAATGTACTATTTCTTTGGAGAATATACCGTACAATGGGAACTAGCACTGGCTGGCCTAGTGCTCGCTATAATACCGATCATACTTCTATATATCTTTTTGCAGAAATATATCGTAGAAGGTGTAACAGAAGGTGCAACAAAATCTTAATAACCTAAGAAAAGGCCGGGATAATAATCCCTGCCTTTTCTTTTTAACAATTTTAAAGGAACTATATTAGTCTCCTTTGAAGTAAATACATATTACTTCTGCACCCTTTATAAAGGAATTAGGAAAAGCCATAAAAAATAGTATAAAAGGAAAAGAGCCTATATCCCTAGGTTTACTAAAAAGAGCTAAAATAAAAAAGTGTCTCTTTAATATCAATTTTTATAAAAAAGTTAATAGATTTTTGGAATTTGTCAATTTTTGTTCACGCCAAATCCTTCTAAATTCTATTTAAATAAGCATTGTTCTTATTTTATTTCCTGTTAAATCAATCTTTTTAAATTTACTGGTGTTCAAAAAGTGTTCAAACAATACAGTTATATAACAAAATGAAACAGAAATTGTCATGGAAATAAAATCTTATCTTAGGATATCTCATGATACTATGTGATTAGTGATCGAACAGAGCACAGTGGTCATGCCACCATATTAAAATTTATAATAGAATCAGGAGAATATAAAATGATTAAAAAAAGATTATTAGTAGTTGCTGCCGCAGCAAGTTTCACTTTACCAGCATTTATACCACAAAATGTATCAGCTCAATCTAATCGTATTGAAGAATTAAAAAAAGAACAAGATGAATTAAATAATCAAAATAGTCAATTAGATGAACAAATTAATGAAAAAGAAGCACAAATGAATAGTTTAAAAGAAGAACGCACGAATTTGGAAAAGGAAGTTTCTGGTCTTCAGAAGAATATAGACGAATTGATTTTGAATATTCAAGAACAAGAAAAAGAAATTGAAAGAATTGAAAAAGAAATCAAGAAGTTACAAGAAGAGATTACTAGGCTTGAAAAAATTATCGAAGAAAGAAATGAACAATTGGAAAGTCAAGCAAGATCCGTACAGACAGAAGGAAACACAACCGATATGATTGAGATGATTCTTTCAGCTGAAAACTTATCTGATCTAGTTGGTCGTATAGGCGTTGTCAGCAAGATTGTTTCAGCAAATCAGGATATCATGCAAGCTCAAATAGATGATCAGAATGCATTGGAAGTAGCAGAAAAGTCAATCCAAAATGAACGTGAATCTGTAACATCAGCTAAAGCACAGCTTGAAGTGGATCGTAATAATTTAGTTGCCCAACGAATGGAATTAGATGACAAGATTGTACAAGTTGCTGAGAAATTTAATATGTCTGAGAAGGATAAAGCAAGTTTTGTAAATGAGCAAGCAGTGATTGCCCAACGTACAAGTACTTTATCTGAAGAAATGCAGAAAGAACAACAACGTATAATGGAAGAGCAAAAAAGAATACAAGAAGAACAAAGATTAGCTGAAGAAAAACGTCAGCGCGAAGAAGCGGAAGCTGCGGCAAGAGCAGAAGCAGCTGCAAAAGTGGAAACTTCAAGTTCTAAAAGCAATAGTTCTTCGACTAACACTAAACCTTCTAATAACGCGTCAGCATCAAGACCAGCACAATCTAATTCAAGTTGGACACGTCCAGCTCGAGGAAGAAGAACCTCAACTTATGGGATGAGAAAGCATCCTCTTACCGGTAAATCAAAACTTCACAGTGGTATCGACATTGCTGGAGGAGGTCCAATTGTTGCTGCTCGAGCTGGAAAAGTAGTTCAGGCTACTTATTCAGGAGGATTTGGTTATACGGTCTTAATTGATCACGGAGATGGTTATTCAAGTAGATATGCTCATATGAAAGCTGGCTTAAGTGTAGCGCCTGGTCAGACGGTTTCACAAGGACAACAACTTGGAATCATGGGGACTACCGGCACATCTACTGGAGTTCACTTACATTTTGAAATATTAAAAGGTGGAAGCACGGTTGACCCACTTCCTTATATAGGCGGATAACTTTGTTAAAAAGAGGTGCTTCTAAGCATCTCTTTTTTGTATAGAATGAGTTGGAAATGTGTTAAACTGTTAGCAATAAATAAGGATGAGAGGAAATTTTCCTGTGGAAAAAATTACATCTGTAAAGAACCAGAGAATTAAAGATTGGAAAAAATTATCAACTAGAAAAGGGAGAAATAAAGCAAACCAGTATATAATTGAAGGCTTTCATTTAGTAGAAGAAGCAGTGAAAGCAAAGGTATTAATTGATTACATATTAATTAAAGAAGACCTAATATCTATAGAGTGGTTAACTGATTTAAAAGTGGAAAGAATTGAACTATCCAGCGAAGTAGCTGAGGAACTGTCAGGTACCCAAGCTACTCAGGGTATTTTTGCTGTTCTGCCGATCTCTGAGCACTCTAAACCACAAATAGTTAATAAGCCCTATTTATTTTTGGATGCTGTTCAAGATCCTGGTAATGTAGGCACGCTTATTAGATCTGCCGATGCTGCTGGGTTTGGTGGAGTAGTTTTAGGAGAGGGGTCAGCAGATCTATTTAATCCTAAAACATTAAGATCAGCTCAAGGTAGCCATTTTCATCTGAAGGTTTATCAGGAAAATTTAACTTCTTGGATTAAACGGTTTCAAGCTGACAGTAAACTAGTTTATGGAACAGCTTTGGACGAAAGAGCAGTTTCCTACATTGGAGAAAAACCACAAAAGAGTTTTGCCTTGATTGTTGGTAATGAAGGATCTGGTGTCAGCAGTGAACTACTTAAAGAAACGGATAAAAATTTATATATTCCTATTAAAGGTCAAGCTGAGTCTTTAAATGTAGCTATAGCTGCTAGTATATTGATGTTTTCGTTATATCAATAAATAAGTATTCCTGATAGTCTTTGAATTTAAACAGAAATTTGACAATTTAGTGTAAATTGCTTATTAAGCAGTCATAATTAGTTTTTTAAACTTTAACTTTTTCTTCTTTAGGAGTAAGATAGAAAACAGATATTCATGAAAACCTCATGAATGCTGAATTTACTTTGAATATATTAAAAGACAAGTCTGAAGTTGTAGGACGCAAAGGAGAAGTTTCATGGAATTTGTTCAATCCATCTGGGAACATGACCAGGAATATATGGCTTTAATCGGCGATTTAATTAATAATGAAGAACTTCTAAAATTAGATACGATTACACATCACCATTACACAACTCGATTAACGCATTCTTTGTTTGTATCTTACGTGAGTTACAAACTTGCTAAAAAGTTTAAATTAAACGTTAGAGCTGTCGCTCGAGCTGGGCTGCTGCATGACTTTTTTCATGAAGGAAGAGAAGAAATTGCAGCTATGGATCAAGGATCACATAATTGTGTCCATCCTAAAATTGCTGTCGAAAATGCAGCTAAAATTACTCCCCTAACTGATTTGGAGCGGGATATAATATTAAAGCATATGTTTTTGTGCTCTACAGTGGGTTTGCCTCGTTATAAAGAAAGTATGATTGTGACATGTGTAGATAAATACTGCGCAATCAGTGAAGTATCAAAACCATTACGTCAAAAAACAAGAATCAAAATCTCTAATTGGATGGCAAAAGTTCGATTAGTACATGCATAAACTATAATAAAACGTATGGGCAGGAATCTTCTTCCCATGCATTTTTATTTATTGATAATAAAAACTCTAAATAAAATAGTGTCCTCGTTAGTAATAAACTAGCGAAGATACTTTTTTTATTTAGCACGGGTAAAAAAGTAAAAAGAATATAAGGATTGATCGTTTGTGGTGGTTCCTCCATTGATATGAATGGTTCTAACCAGTAAAACTTACTAAAGATATTTGTTCTAAAAATGTATACAATTGAGCAGAATACTTCGTGTAATTGATTTTAATTTGATTAGCTAAAGGTAGTATATAATATAAGGGTTTTAATAAAGAAGAATAAATGTATTTTGCAAGAATAAAATCCATAAGAGTGCAGGAAATTTATCCATAACTTTGCAGTTCCCATTTAGTTAATTTCTTAATTGAGACAAAGCATTGGTATACCGGTAACTTGTGCCCGCAAAAGTGAAGATATGAGCGTGATGAATCAACCGATCCACTAGTGCACTGGTCAATCTTGAATCTTGAAACACTTTACTCCAAGAGCTAAATTCCAGGTTCGTTGTGATAATCAAACTTTTCTCTTCGTAAAAATCTGATATTAAGTGAAATAGTAATTCTGCACCTTCTTTATCAAAAGGTAAGTAGCCTAGTTCGTCTAAAATAAGTAGGT
>NZ_FMZD01000041.1 GCF_900101525.1 Marinilactibacillus psychrotolerans
TGTTTGTCTACAACACCATCATACACTTTCGCCACTTTTTAGTGGTTAAGTCCTCGATCGATTAGTACTGGTCCGCTCCATACATCACTGTACTTCCACTTCCAGCCTATCTACCTGATCATCTCTCAGGGATCTTACTTCCTTAAAGGAATGGGAGATCTCATCTTGAAGGGGGCTTCACGCTTAGATGCTTTCAGCGTTTATCCCGTCCACACATAGCTACCCAGCGATGCCTTTGGCAAGACAACTGGTACACCAGCGGTATGTCCATCCCGGTCCTCTCGTACTAAGGATAGCTCTTCTCAAATCTCCAACGCCCGCGACGGATAGGGACCGAACTGTCTCACGACGTTCTGAACCCAGCTCGCGTGCCGCTTTAATGGGCGAACAGCCCAACCCTTGGGACCGACTACAGCCCCAGGATGCGACGAGCCGACATCGAGGTGCCAAACCTCCCCGTCGATGTGAACTCTTGGGGGAGATAAGCCTGTTATCCCCAGGGTAGCTTTTATCCGTTGAGCGATGGCCCTTCCATACGGAACCACCGGATCACTAAGCCCGACTTTCGTCCCTGCTCGACTTGTAAGTCTCGCAGTCAAGCTCCCTTCTGCCTTTACACTCTTCGAATGATTTCCAACCATTCTGAGGGAACCTTTGGGCGCCTCCGTTACTCTTTAGGAGGCGACCGCCCCAGTCAAACTGCCCATCTGACACTGTCTCCCAACCGGTTGACGGTTGCGGGTTAGAGTGGCCATACAGCGAGGGTAGTATCCCACCATTGCCTCCACCAAGACTGGCGTCCTGGTTTCATTGGCTCCTACCTATCCTGTACAAGCTGTACAGACACTCAATATCAAACTACAGTAAAGCTCCATGGGGTCTTTCCGTCCTGTCGCGGGTAACCTGCATCTTCACAGGTACTATAATTTCACCGAGTCTCTCGTTGAGACAGTGCCCAAATCGTTACACCTTTCGTGCGGGTCGGAACTTACCCGACAAGGAATTTCGCTACCTTAGGACCGTTATAGTTACGGCCGCCGTTTACTGGGGCTTCAATTCAAAGCTTCGCCGAAGCTAACCTTTCCTCTTAACCTTCCAGCACCGGGCAGGTGTCAGCCCCTATACATCTTCTTTCGAATTAGCAGAGACCTGTGTTTTTGGTAAACAGTCGCTTGGGCCTATTCACTGCGGCTGACCAGTTGGTCAGCACCCCTTCTCCCGAAGTTACGGGGTCATTTTGCCGAGTTCCTTAACGAGAGTTCTCTCGATCACCTTAGGATTCTCTCCTCGACTACCTGTGTCGGTTTGCGGTACGGGCAGCCTACTTCTAACTAGAAGCTTTTCTTGACAGTGTGACATCAGATACTTCGGTACTATAAGTTCCCTCCCCATCACAACTTGTCCGTGTGAGTAGAAGCATTTGACTCCTACTCAGACTTGTTGCTTGGGCACGCATATCCAACAGCGTGCTTATCTTAGCCTCCTGCGTCCCTCCATTGTTCAAACAAAGCAGACTGGTACAGGAATCTCTACCTGTTGTCCATCGCCTACGCCTATCGGCCTCAGCTTAGGTCCCGACTAACCCTGGGAGGACGAGCCTTCCCCAGGAAACCTTAGTCATTCGGTGCACGGGATTCTCACCCGTGTTTCGCTACTCATACCGGCATTCTCACTTCTAAGCGCTCCACAAGTCCTCACGATCTTGCTTCAATGCCCTTAGAACGCTCTCCTACCATAGAACCATTGGTTCTATCCGTGGTTTCGGTACCTTGTTTAGCCCCGGTAAATTTTCGGCGCAGGGCCACTCGACTAGTGAGCTATTACGCACTCTTTAAATGATGGCTGCTTCTGAGCCAACATCCTAGTTGTCTGAGCAGCCCCACATCCTTTTCCACTTAACAAGGATTTTGGGACCTTAACCGACGGTCTGGGCTGTTTCCCTTTCCACTACGGATCTTATCACTCGCAGTGTGACTCCCGGATCTACATCAGTGGCATTCGGAGTTTATCAGGATTCGGTAACCCGATAAGGGCCCCTAGTCCAAACAGTCGCTCTACCTCCACGATGCACTATCCGAGGCTAGCCCTAAAGCTATTTCGGAGAGAACCAGCTATCTCCAAGTTCGATTGGAATTTCTCCGCTACCCACACCTCATCCCCGCACTTTTCAACGTACGTGGGTTCGGGCCTCCAGTGCATTTCACTGCACCTTCACCCTGGACATGGGTAGGTCACTTGGTTTCGGGTCGACGACGGCATACT
>NZ_FMZD01000042.1 GCF_900101525.1 Marinilactibacillus psychrotolerans
TTATCGCGGGGTAGAGCAGCTGGCAGCTCGTCGGGCTCATAACCCGGAGGTCGCAGGTTCGAATCCTGTCCCCGCAATTATCATGAGTATGATTTATTGTAGTATAAATATTCAAGATGAACTTTAACAATGTTGTCTAAAGTATGAAACAGGGTATTTTAAAGTAAGGTCCCGTAGTGTAGCGGTTATCACGCCTGCCTGTCACGCAGGAGATCGCGGGTTCGAATCCCGTCGGGACCGTTTAACATAATGCGGGTGTAGTTTAGTGGTAAAACCACAGCCTTCCAAGCTGTCGTCGCGAGTTCGATTCTCGTCACCCGCTTTTTGTTTGGGGCCTATAGCTCAGCTGGTTAGAGCGCACGCCTGATAAGCGTGAGGTCGGTGGTTCGAGTCCACTTAGGCCCATTCGTATCATTTATTGATATGGGGAAGTACTCAAGTGGCTGAAGAGGCGCCCCTGCTAAGGGTGTAGGTCGTTTGCGCGGCGCGAGGGTTCAAATCCCTCCTTCTCCGTTTTTTATTTTTATTGCAAGGCCCCTTGGTCAAGCGGTTAAGACACCGCCCTTTCACGGCGGTAACACGGGTTCGAATCCCGTAGGGGTCATTAGTGTTTAATCACTATATATTGTTTATTGGAGGATTACCCAAGTCCGGCTTAAGGGAACGGTCTTGAAAACCGTCAGGCGTGTAAAAACGCGCGTGGGTTCGAATCCCACATCCTCCTTTTTAAATAATTAGAAGTAAAGGTCCCGTAGTGTAGCGGTTATCACGCCTGCCTGTCACGCAGGAGATCGCGGGTTCGAATCCCGTCGGGACCGTTTTTTTGGCGCAGTAGCTCAGTTGGTAGAGCAACGGATTGAAGCTCCGTGTGTCGGCAGTTCGACTCTGTCCTGCGCCATTTTCTTTTTGCGAGTGTAGTTTAGTGGTAAAACTACAGCCTTCCAAGCTGTTGTCGCGAGTTCGATTCTCGTCACTCGCTTTAATAATTAAATTTTGATTAACACAAATAAAAAAAGAGTATAATTTTGATCCGACCCCCATATATTAGACCAAAAATCTAATGTATAGGGGTCGGTTTTTTATGACTAAATATAATCTAAAGTTCAAGTCGATGGTCGTCACTGAATATCTAAAAGGATTTGGTGGTTACAGTTACCTTGCAAATAAATATGACATCAAGAGTGCAACTCAAGTTAAAGATTGGATAAATACTTATCAGAATTCTGGATGGGAAGGATTAGAGCGTAAGAGAAACCATAAGATTTACTCTGTTCAATTTAAAGTCAATGCGGTAGAGTTATACCTAAGAATAGAGTCGTCCTATCGTGAAGTGGCCAATCAGTTAGGCATCAATCGACAAAGTATGATTGCGAGCTGGTGTAAGAAATTCCTTGAAGAAGGTGTGGATGGACTCTCAAAAGGGAAAGGACGTCCAACAATTATGCCGAAGAAAAAGAAATTAGATCTAGTAAAACAATCAATAAACAAAGAAAAGGACCGACTTGAAGAACTTGAAAAACAAGACCGCCTTTTAGAAATCGAGAATGCTTATTTAAAAGAATTGCGGAGGTTGGGCTTGAGCGATCCCGAATTTCTCGCAAAGACAAAGCGAGAATTGCCCACGACCTCCGAAAAAAAGAAAGAAAATTAGTCGATATTCTTGAAGTAATCGGGCTTCATAAAGCAACCTATATGTATTGGCAAGTTCGCTTTAACCGAGAAAACCCTGACCAAAAGGTCATTGATGAAATGCACGAGATCCGTAAAGTACACAAAGATTATGGCTGTCTAAGAATGACGAGAGAATTACGTGCTCGTGACTATTTAATCAACTTGAATTGTAAAATTAAGCTAGACGATTAAAAAGACCATATGTGGTACACTCATTCCAGATTTACAACCACGAAAATTAGGAGAGTGACCAC
>NZ_FMZD01000045.1 GCF_900101525.1 Marinilactibacillus psychrotolerans
TTTGGTTAATTTTACTTTGTTCAGTTTTCAAAGATCTACTATTCTATAAGATGTCGCTGCGTTTGTCAGCAACTTTTATATCATACCATGTTGTCAATTCAGTGTCAACACTTTTTTGAAAATATTTCATTTTCAATTCAATAAGTATTGTTTACGTCGTTATCAGCAACCTATTTATAATACCATTTGTATAATCATCTGTCAAACACTTTTTGAAAATATATTGAATATATTTTCAATACCGGCGGCCGGGGTCGAACCGGCACGCCCTTAACGGGCACTGGATTTTGAGTCCAGCGCGTCTGCCAATTCCGCCACGCCGGCCTGTTAATATTAATGTTAAAAGACAAGGCGGTAACCGGATTTGAACCGGTGATGAAGGTTTTGCAGACCTCTGCCTTACCACTTGGCTATACCGCCATACATTTATTCACTTTAAACTACTAAGCGAAATCACAATGGTACTGGGCTACCAGGATTCGAACCTGGGGAATGACGGGATCAAAACCCGCTGCCTTACCGCTTGGCTATAGCCCATTGTGTTACAAGGGCGACTGATGGGGATCGAACCCACGAATGCCGAGACCACAACCCGGTGCGTTAACCACTTCGCCACAATCGCCAAAATTATAATGTTTCACAGGGATAGTAGGAATCGAACCCACATTGACGGTTTTGGAGACCGTAGTTTTACCGTTAAACTATATCCCTAAAAATGGAGGGAGTAGGATTCGAACCTACGAACCCGAAGGAGCGGATTTACAGTCCGCCGCGTTTAGCCACTTCGCTATCCCTCCAATGGCGCAGGACAGAGTCGAACTGCCGACACACGGAGCTTCAATCCGTTGCTCTACCAACTGAGCTACTGCGCCTTGGAAAAATTCTAACGGTCCCGACGGGATTCGAACCCGCGATCTCCTGCGTGACAGGCAGGCGTGATAACCGCTACACTACGGGACCATTATTTTATGTATTCTTAAAATATAATTTCATCAAAATATTCCTATTCATAAATTACTCGAATAATAATCATGAAAATTGCGGGGACAGGATTCGAACCTGCGACCTCCGGGTTATGAGCCCGACGAGCTGCCAGCTGCTCTACCCCGCGATAATGAATGTTGGAAACATTCTAGAAAACACATTGGCTATTTATTCTAAATTCAAACCTCATTAATGCCACTGTACTAAAGATTTGCAGCAAAATCAAGGTAAAGGAGGATGTGGGATTCGAACCCACGCGCGTTTTTACACACCTGACGGTTTTCAAGACCGTTCCCTTAAGCCGGACTTGGGTAATCCTCCAAAAAATGTATAGTGATTGAACACTAATGACCCCTACGGGATTCGAACCCGTGTTACCGCCGTGAAAGGGCGGTGTCTTAACCGCTTGACCAAGGGGCCAGTATAATAAATAAAAACTAATGGGCCTAAGTGGACTCGAACCACCGACCTCACGCTTATCAGGCGTGCGCTCTAACCAGCTGAGCTATAGGCCCTTGTCATAAAAGCGGGTGACGAGAATCGAACTCGCGACAACAGCTTGGAAGGCTGTAGTTTTACCACTAAACTACACCCGCATTGTGTTTAGGAAACAACACCGACAGGAGTTGTCAAATTTGAAATCCCTGCCTTATAATTAGGTAAGCAATAACATCTATATCAATTGCGGGGACAGGATTCGAACCTGCGACCTCCGGGTTATGAGCCCGACGAGCTGCCAGCTGCTCTACCCCGCGATAA